>JAHEBQ010000004.1:175729-187330 GCA_024642205.1 Planctomycetaceae bacterium
GGCGCATTGGTCCTGGCCAGCTACCTCGGAGAGTCAACGGTCGTTGGCTTGTTGATCTTTTTAACGTCATTTTCCCTGTTCCTGGTCATCCTGTCTCGCCCACCCAGCCTGGCCGCGGAGGGTTGGGAGCACGCCCAACGGTTGCGATCTCTCGGGCACGCGGTCAAGGACGCTTTGACCGACCGAAGTACCTGGTTTGGATTGGCGTTTGCCGTTTTGGGAGGCGCTGCCTTCAAGTCGCTGGAAGTGATCTATGGTCCCTTTTTGATCGATCGAGGTATCGAATCGGGGGCGATCGGCTGGTTTTCACTGGGACCCATGATCGGGGCCATGATTGTTGGTGCGTTACTGGGAGGCCGATTGACGGATCGATTGGGAGCCCGGCGATGCACGGCGGCTTCTTTATTGTTCATGGCGATCTCGATCACCGGACTTGCCCTTGCAGACTATGTTTCTGCAGGTACCAGCCGCTGGGTGTTGTTGGGTTGCCTCGCAATCACCGCCTTTGGGATTGGCATCTTTACCGCTTCTTCCTACGCGATGTTGATGGACATTTCACGCCCGGCAATCGCAGCGACCCAATTCAGCGCGTTTATGGGAGCAACCAATGCCTGCGAATCCTGGTCGACGTTCACCTCGGGAAGAATCATCAGCAGTTACGGTTACCCCACCGCGATGTTGGTCATGAGTATGGCTTCGATCGTCGCATTGCCGTTGTTGTGGGGAATCACTCCAAGGTCCGAGTTGTCAAGATCTTTGCCGTAGAGAACAGGACGGCTGTTGGTAACCCGTTGTTTTCCCGCTTCGGCAACTGCCGGCCGAAATAAACCGCGGTCGAAACGCCGGATGGACGTCAGTGCGGTCAGCCCTGCGATCGACGTAGGGCAGCCAAACAGGTCGTTTTTTGACCGACAAAAATGGACATTTCTCGAAATTCCGGGTATTCGTTCTAATGTTGTTTTCGGCGGTTCGTCTATTCTCATGAACCGCGAACCCGCTTCGTACCGTCTCGGGCGAAGAAAAATCCACGGAACAATTCATGAACGACGAAATCGGACCGGCTGAACTCGAGAGTTCGGGCGGGCCGCTCAAGTCGACGCCCACGGGCGGGGACTGGGCGACTGAGAGTTGGATTCAATGCGCTATCGAGCAGCATGAAGGTTCGTTGTTGCGCTATGCCCAGCACTTTGTTCATGACCTGGAAACGGCTCGTGACGTGGTTCAGGATACCTTTCTTCAACTTTGTCGCCAGAACAATGACGAACTGCGCCTTCGGGTGGCACAGTGGCTGTTTACCGTTTGTCGAAACCGAGCGATTGATGTTTGCCGTAAGGAGCGACGCATGAAGTTGGCCCCGGAGAACCAGTTAGCCGATCAGTTGGCAGAAAAGTCAGACGCGGCATTGATGCATCCGGGCGCTGACCTGGAAAAATCTGAAGCCGCGCAAGGGTTGTTGGCCCAGATATCACAATTGCCGGAACGACAACAGGAAGTCCTGCGGCTGAAATTCAACGCGGGGCTGAGCTACAAGGAAATTGCGAAAGTCACCGGGCTGACCAGCACCAACGTCGGATTCATTCTGCATACCGCGATCGCCAAACTCCGGCAGCGCCTGGTCAGCAACAGCTAGAACGGACGACATAGAATGATCAAGCCAGGAACATCAGAATTGCCCAATAATCAAACACACTTCCGAGCGTAAAGGCCGATTCATCCGAATCACGATCGCGCGATTTTTATTCAATGCGATCACACTGCAAGGTTTACCCATGATTGATAGAAATGATCCTCGTCTCACCGATTATGTGCTTGGCGAATTGAATTCGGCAGAAATGACTGAGTTACATGACGCAATTGCCGATTCTGTGGAACTTCAAAATGCCGTAGAAGAAATCCGGCAGACGGCAATGTTACTGGATGCGGCGTACCAGTCCGAGGAGCCACTTCGTCTGCACGAAGAGCAGAAGGCAGAAATTGCGCATTTGCAAATGCTTGAATCTGCCCGCGAATTGAAACCGACGACCCGTAGTCGACCATGGTTACCGATTGTCTTGGCGGCCAGCCTGCTTGGGCTTTTGGTGAGCAGCGTGATTTACTTGCAAGAGGCCCCTGTCAGTACAGAAGTTGCCACACGGGTTGACGCATTCGGAAAACGAAATGGCAAACAACTGGAATCGCTCAGGGATCAGGCTGAGAAACGTAGTTCGGCAAAGAAAACCGCCAACGCAATCAATCTGGAGAGCGACGATGAAAAATATGACTTGGCGCCTGCGATCGCGAGTCAGAACGGTGAAATGGCGCCGCGCAAAGTAGCGGAGAACCGAGTTGAACGGATGAAAGAAATTAGTGCTCTCCGGGAAGAAGAGCAATGGTGGGCAATGGCTAACCCGGAAGTAGCTTCCGCGCCAGCAGATGACTCCAAGCCGTCCGGCGATATGGAACTAACACTCGAACGAAACCGTTTTCTGGAAGATGGCGTCGTGGGAGGCGTTGAACTGCGAGGGGGGATCGAACATTTGCACAGGCTGGATTTTGATTCCACCAATCACCCCAACTCCAACGGCGATGTCGCCAATGGTTCCGGCACGATCGTGGGACGGGATCCGGGAGCCAGCGGACGTCAAATTAGTGACTTGGGTGGCGAAATTTCCGTTGAAGAGCGATCTACCCAAATGAGGAAGATGCAGCAACTGGCTGGCGGCGGTGGCTTCGGTGGTGGCATCGGCGGAAAGCCGGACGGAGTTGAGTTCCCAGGAAGTTACAGCTCGGATGATGAAATCCCGGGTCGAATGGGTGGCGGTCCTGATCGGTCCGGGAGCAACCGCGCCGGGGAGAAAAGTAACCCCGAATACGAAGGTCGACTGGGTGGAGGAGTTGCCAGAAGCCCGGATTCGCAGCTTGGAAAATCTTCTCCAAACGGTCGAGAAAGCGGATTCATGGAACCAGGCAAACCTGTGGATCCGTTCAATTCCGTTGTTGACTTGCTGGAAGATGCCAAATCACAGTCCTTGGGTCTGCGGTCGTTGGCAGAACAGCGAGTGGAAAAATTGGGCGTCGACCTGGCAATTGATGGACAAACCCTGAATCCAACTGCTCCACTTGCGACAGTTAACGGCGAACGTTCAAAAGAAATCGCAGTGGTCGAAACGGAGTCGGCGCAACCCCTGCCTGACTCGAAAGCCGGAGCATTAATGGTGCCGCTTGTTGCGAATGGCGGTTCCGCGGCAGATGGAGACTTGCAGCCGGCAACAGAACGGGAGGAACTGGTTGAGCTGGAGAAATTTGGGCTGCGATTCGAGACGCGAATGCAATCGCGTCAAGAAACCCGAACGGTACCGGTGCAACGGACGCGGCCTGAAATACGAACTCGCGAGGTCGAACTGGGTGATGGCACAGCCAAAACGGAAAACTACACCGTCGAAGTTCCGTATTTCGAAAACGTGATTCAAAATTACACCGTTGAGCTCCCGCAGATTGTCGTCGACATCGAACCTGAATCAGCGAGTCGTCTGGTTGAAATCCTGGCGAAGCAAATCAACCCTGGTGACGCACGTGAGATCGGGATCGACGAGCTAATTGATAAAACTCGTGAGCTGAAGGAGTCCCTTGAGGCAAAAGCCGTCGAAGCGGACAAGGATGTGTTGCTGGCCATCCGACTGCTTGACCAGTTAAGCGAGGGCGATGGCAAGAAATCTGACTACGACATGACGCTTGTATTGGAAAAGGTCCGCGAAGCGCTCCAGCAACGAAATGCCAAGCTCCGAAAGTTGCAGACCTGGAAACGTGTAAAAGCGATCCCCAATACGACTCGACTGATGATCGGCGACAAGGATGAGCTGGATCTGACCGGGATGCAGGTCAATGTTCAGGTCGACGGCTTCCGGGCTCGTGTGCTGCTGGATTACTTTTACTACAACGATCGACCGCAGGCGTTGGAAGGGAACTTCAAGCTGCGTCTTCCCGATGATGCGTCGCTGTTTTATTTCGCGTTCGGCGAAAGTGCTTACGACTTGCATCCCAATGGCGAACTCGCGGCGGAGGAGTTTCTCGACCAGGGGACGGAGTTCGTCTCGCTGAGTGCCCGGAAAATCCGCGTCGCCCGTCAGGACGCCTGGAAAAACGTCAAGGAATCTCGGATGGTGCCGCGAGAGAAGGCAGCCCATGCGTTTCGGGAAACCGTACGACAGAAAGTCGACCCAGCGCTCGTCGAATGGTCGGGCGCCGGTGTCTTTAATGCCCGCGTGTTTCCACTGGCCGCTCACAAACTCCACCGAATCGTGATCGGCTACGATGTGAATCTGACACGCAACGATACCCAATCGGTTTACGAACTTGATCTTCCCGAGCAAACGGGACAGTGCCAGGTCGACATCAATGTTCAGCCGATAACAGGAGTAGAGTACACCATCGAACCGAATGCGGATCCCGTCGAAAATTGGGTCGGCGGAAAGACTCAGCGACGGTACCGATTTGAAGGTCCGCAAAATCAGACGATCCGCCTGGCGGCCAGCAACTTGCCGGAAACATTGCTTTCCTCGGCGGAAGGTTTCTGGGGCGTTCAAGTCACACCGGATCTTCCCATGGTAGAAGTCGCTGGCAATCCACGTGCGATCTTCATGGTCGACACGTCGCTAAGCAGTAACCCGGACAAATTCAACATTTGGTTGAAGCTCCTGGAATCAACACTGATCGCCAATCGGGGTTCCCTCCAACAATTCAACGTCGTTTTTTTTAACGTCGATGTGCATTTCTGGCAGGAGAAATGGATCGACAACACGCCGGAGAACACGCGGCAATTGCTGGAGAAATGCAATACGCTGACCCTCGAAGGTGCCACCGATTTGTATGGCGCGATTGAAACGGTCTCGAAATCCGATTGGGTTCACGAATCTGCGGACGACGTGGCCGGGAAACCGGTCGCCGGACCAGATCTGTTTTTGTTGAGTGACGGCGCGGTCAATTGGGGTGAAACAAACCTCCGTTTGATCCGTCGAAAACTCCAGGACGAGCAATTCGGTAGCCTGTTTGCCTATCAAACGGGCCTGACAGGAACGGCGATTTCCGAACTGCGGTTCCTCGCGGGCGGGTCTGGCGGTGCCGTTTTCAGCGTGGCGACCGAAGCCGAAATCAAGGTCGCTGCAACCGCCCACCGCAAACGCCCGTGGAAGCTTGAGTCGATTACTGCCGCGGGGGCCAGCGACTTCCTGTCCGCGGGTCGTGTCCAGTGGGTTTACCCCGGCCAGGCGATCACGATTGTCGGGCGTGGAAATGTCCAAGGAGAACTGAAGCTGGAGTTTAACCAGTCAGGACAGACAAAAACGACTGCCGTAGCGCCGTTCCAGATGGAATCGGAGCTTGCCTCCCGAATGTACGGCCAGGTTTCAGTCGGGCAATTGGAAAGCCTGGGCGCGGAAGTGTTCGATGTCGCGGCCTCTTACGCTCGGCACTTTCGCGTTACCGGCGAAACCTGTTCGTTGTTGATGCTTGAATCGGAAGCGGATTACCAGCGATTCGATATCAAACCGCAGGAAGACCTGTTTGTGATCAAAACCAAAACGGCAAACGAACTTGTCGTCAGCACACTGCGGAAATCGGCAAGCGAGCTTTCGGACCCCAAGGCCCAGTTGATGGCCTGGCTGTCCCGCCTGGAAACGCTGCCGGGAATGAACTTCAAGATGCCCACGGCGCTGAAACTGGCGATGGACGACATTCAAATCACTGCCATTTCCCAGCCTCTGGATTGCCGATGGATGCCACGCGAAGAGCTTTCCCAGGATTATCTCGCAGCGATTGAAGAAGAACAGCTTGATTACGATATTATCGAGGCAGAAGCGAATCGTCGGGGGCGGACTTCGGTCGACGATGCGATCAAGGTTTTCAGCTCTCTGGTTGAGCGGAATCCTGGCGACTTTGTGATTGCTCGCGACGTGGCGTTTACGGCGCTTGAAATGGGGCGACCGGCGCAGGCCTATCATCTATTGCGCGGTGTCGCGAAAGCCCGTCCATTTGAAAGTAGTATCTACCCTGCCCTGGGCCAGTGCCTGACTCAGTTGGGCCAACCTGACATGGCGATCGTGTACTACGAAGTCGCGCTCGGAGGTTCTTTCGACCGGATGGGAGAGGACTTTCAAAAAATCGTCTCGGCGGAATACATGTCTTTGCTTCACCAGATTGTTGACGGCAAACTCGAATCATCTGTCAGAGAATTTGCCAAGGCCCGATTGGAGACGTTGAAAAAACAGCTCCAGTTCGAGTCGGCCGATTTGCTGATCACAATGATGTGGAATACCAACGAAACCGACGTTGATTTGCACGTCTTCGAACCCTCCGGCGAAGAATGCAGTTACGAGAACCGAAATACCCGCTCGGGAGGCCAGATTACCTCGGATATCACGACCGGATTCGGTCCGGAAATGTATTTCAATCCTCAGGCTCCCAACGGCAAGTATGAAATCAAGGTCAAGTATTTTGCGAGCAATCGAAACCGTACGGAGATGCGCAACAAGGTTCACCTGACGATCTACCGGGGATTTGGCACTCCCGAGGAACGAGTGACCCGAAAGACGGTTCAGTTGAAGCGGGTCGGAGAAAAGGAATCGGTGGCGACTGTTGGGGTGGAGTAAGTGCATGGGGAAATCGGAATGTTATCGTTCGGCGGTTTGGGCTGCCAAAGTCGTTCGACATGACTGGAGATCCGGATTCCGACCCCGGATTTGCCTGGGCGAGCCTCACTACAACCGGTCGATTCGTCATATTGCGAATCCCAATTTCGACTTTTTCACCTCGTTCTGAGTTTGTCGGCTGTGACGATTTTGAAAGTTGTTGGCGAAATTCAACGGCTGGCAAAACTTCTCGAATTGCAAGTTGCCGCGTCCGATACTTGACAAACACAGTGAGTCGAAGGAGTCGAATCCCCCGTTATGGGACGAGTGGGGCGCTGGAAACCAGCCAATGGTTTAATTACAGTCGCACTCTCAAGGGGTAGATTCCTATGCCGTCACAAAAAATGATTCGTGTTGTCACCCGGGCGTCGGATGGTTCTCTCCGATCCAAGGAATTTGAGGATTTCGTCCAAATCGCGGAGCTTCATGACCAAATCGGAATTGACGATTGCAGTACCGATCTTTCGCTTCGAGGAATGCCATTGTTTCGCGGTCTGGTGGGGCCACTGGCAGAAGGAAAAACGATCGTCCGCTACGAATCACCCGAGGTATTCGAATCGTTGACCAAGGAATGGAGTCAAGCAAAAACAAAACGGCGACGTCGTAAGGCATCGCCTCCGACTGCCGGCACAATCCCGGCACCCAACGTGATTATCTCAACACCCATTGCGATGCCAACCATCGTATAGTTGATTCGGAAACCGACTTCGAACCAAACCCCAAATACCAATCCGGCTGTTCTGGATTTCACAGAGCCAACCCGGTAACGCCCCTTTCAACGGGGCGTTTTTTTATGCGCCGATCGGTTGAGTGCTCCAAGCGTTCGATGCCGGTTGGATTTATTTCCATGGCGTTGTTCCTGGCGGACAGATTAGCTTTTCCAGCCAAAAATCCTGTTAAACCCTGACGATTGTAGGCGTTGTGTTTTTTCGCGAACCACCTTTTTGCGAAATGCGTATTGATGTCGCCAGGGACGAACCGCACAGAAAAACAAGTGGCCTACTTTGACGGACCGTTGTCATCGTACCGCTTATCTTTGTCTTCATGGGTTGTGCGGATCACGCGGACAAAAGTTGTTTCAATTTTTTTGACCGCGGTAAAAACGTGATCTATTTTTCACCGGCCTTTGTTATGTGATTTTTGCGCCACCGATGGGCGCTCGAATGGGCCGGTTCCTGATCTGACCTTTTAACCTGTATTGCTTCGCTCCCAAATCAAGTAGCAAGCAGGCTCTTGGAGGTCACCTTCGAAGGATGGCAACTCAATATGGAAATTAATTGTAAGATGAGCCGGACCCCTCAGCTCAGTCGCTTCGCCCTGTTTCTCGCCTTGGTGCTGGCGGTCGGATTTTATGCGACTTGCATTCAGCCAGTGGGTGCACAGGCACCCACGCTAAACAACCAGGCTGCCGCTGAACTCGAATCCCCAATGGCAAATCCGGATTCGATCCTCCACCAGGGTTCATTGTATGAGAGCCAGGGCCAGTGGGGTGAAGCCTTGACGTTGTATCAGCAGGCACTCAAAGACAACCCGAATGACGAGCCCTTGCGGACCAAGCGTGCAGTGGCCCGGATCCACTTCGATCTCGATCGCAGATATTCCGACACCAGCTTTATCAAGACAATTAACACCACCGACGCCAACACGTCGATGAATGTTTATGCGGAAGTCCTGCTCAAGGTCCAATCTTACTACGTTGATCAGCCCGACTGGGCGGAATTGGCAAGTTACGGTTTGACCAGTCTTGAGGTTGCGTTGATGTCGCCAGATTTTCGACGCATCAATCTTGCCAATGTTACGGAGAATCAAGTTCGTTCGACGATTCTCGAAACCCGAAAGCGATTGGCGGCCACGACTGTCAATAATCGCCACGATGCCTACGTAGTCGCCAGTGATACGGCGAAACACCTTCAATCCACGATCGGGCTTAGCCCACAGGCGACCATGTACGAATTTGTGTGTGGAGCCATTTCGGCGCTGGATCCTTACTCGGCTTTCATGTCGAGCAATCAATACAGCGAAACCATGTCTCAAATCGAAGGGAACTTCGTCGGTCTCGGCGTTGAACTTCGCACGCATCAAGATCATCTTGAAATCGTCAGTGTTATCCCCGGTGGTTCTGCCGGTCAGGGCGGAATTGTCAAAGGCGACAAGATCATTGCGGTGGACAACAGAGAGGTCGAAGCGATCGGGAGCGAACGCGCTGCCGACATGATGCGAGGCCCGGAAGGCACCTTTGTCGCGATTTCCGTTGACCGCGGGCAAGGCCCGCAAACGGTTCAACTCGAGCGGCGACGCGTGGAAATCCCAAGCGTTGACCAGGTTGGCATCGTCGACAAAACGTCCGGCGTTGGCTATATCCGGTTGACGAATTTTCAAAAAACGACAGCCCGCGATTTCGACGCAGCATTGTGGAAACTCCATCGCGATGGCATGCGGGCTTTGATCGTCGATGTTCGGGGTAACCCCGGCGGTTTGCTTTCGGCATCGGTCGAAGTTGCAGATCGTTTCGTCGGCAGCGGGATTATCGTTTCCACCCGTGGTCGTAACCCGATGGAAGACTTTACGCACAGGGCGAACATGGCCAGTACCTGGCGCGTTCCACTTGTGGTTCTTGTAGATGAAAACTCGGCCAGTGCCAGTGAGATCTTTGCCGCTGCCATTCGCGACCATCATCGAGGGACGATCGTCGGACATCAAAGCTACGGCAAAGGAAGCGTCCAGGGGATTTTTCCGTTGAATGTTTCCGGCGGCGGCGTTCGATTGACAACGGCAAAATTCTATTCGCCGACGGGACAGCCAATCAACCAAGTTGGTGTCAAAGCAGATATTCTGGTTCACGAAACGGCAAAAACCGGAATCGGCGAAGAACCAGACAGTGACGCGGGTCTGCGGGTCGGAATTCAAACCGCACGGCGGACGATAGAACAGCGAAACGCCGCGCTAAGATCGCAAACGTCGGCCCAGGCCGGTTTGCAGCAAAAGCAGTATGCAGAACGTTAACGATCTGACCGGATTCCAGTTGATAGTGCACAGCACACCAACGCGGCCTGTCTCGAACATGCCGCGTTTTTTTGTGGAAACTCCCCGGAGGAACAACCGAACGGGGGTTCCAGTCCGCGGGCGCCGGTCCACGCTTCAACCCGCAGGTGAAGCGTTTCTTTCTTTCCCGGGCTTCATCTTTTGCGAAAAACGGATACCATTTGACGCAAAATGCCCGGTGCCTTTTTGATGAAATGCCATGCAGGAATTTTCTGAGTTTGAATCGCTGCTTTGTCGTCCTTCCAGCGAAAAGAACCTGGAATTTCAACGTCACGGTCGATTGAAACACATTATCGCCGCGTCCCAATTGACGCCTCCCCTGCTGGACAAACTTTGTCGTTCCGCCGAATTGATCCGACGCATGAACCGTCACCCCGATGGCAACAGGCGACTGCGGGGATTGCTGGCGCACAAGCGTGCGATGCTCTACTTTACCCAGCCGTCGACTCGGACCTTTCTCTCTTTCATGGCTGCTTGCCAGATCCTGGGCATCGCCTGCAACGAAGTCCGTGACCCCAAGACATCCTCCGAAGTCAAACGCGAATCGAAAATGGATTCAATTCGCATGTTCAGCAGTTACTTTGACGTGATCATCATGCGTTCCCAGATCGCAGATTTCGCTGAGTGCTGCGCCTACCTGATGAACGATCTTGAGCGGCAGGAGCGGCGTTCGGTGCCCATCATTAACGCCGGGGCGGGAAGTGACGAACATCCGACCCAGGCCCTGTTGGACATGTATACCATTATTCGCACGTTTGATTTTGATGAAAACTCGGATTCCCGGCCATCGAGGTTAAATGCACTTCGCCAAACGTATCCAGGACTGACCCCGGGGCCCAGTCACAAGACTTATGCGTTTTGCGGCGACATTGGACGAGGCCGAACGGTCCGTTCGTTGGCGACGGTGCTTTCCCAGTACGAGGGAGTCAAACTGGTCTTTGTCTCGCCGCAACATGAAGTACTGGTCATGGACGACGAGCTGCGGCAACGCTTGAAAGCTTCCGGGGCCGAAGTCCATGAGTTCAATAGTCTTGACGCCGAATTGGGTGGATCCAGTTTGCTCGGTCAGATTGATTGCCTGTACATGACCCGGATTCAACGTGAACACAACTCGAGCGACACCGAGCGGGAGATTTCGGAGATTGATCTTGAGCCTTTTCGACTGTCCGTTGAACGCGTCGGGAAACTCAAACAGTACACACCGATCATGCATCCTTTTCCACGTGACTGCGTGGTTGGCGAGATTCCGACGGAAATTGACTCAGATCCCAGAGCGATGTATTTTCGTCAAGCCAGAAACGGAATGTGGGCGCGAGCGGCGCTTCTGGTCCACCTGTTCGACGAGGCTGATTCGCTTTACTTCGCCTATTCCGATGTCAATCGGTCGCGGGTCTAGCTGATTTCGCCGCTGAAATCCACAGCACCACAGGATGATCTGGCAATTGGTCAACACCCGTTGAATCCGGCACGTGGCGTTCACGGGCTGGCTCTGCTGGGATGGTTGTTCACGGCGGTCGGCTTGATTGCATGTCAGCCCTCGACCGACGTTCAATTTGAAACGATGGTTGCAGGATTACCGGTAGAGAACGCCCATTCGGCATTGCGTCGGCCCTATTGAATCAATGACACGCAACCGATTCCTCCGATTGACGCGTAGAATTGAACTGCTCGAAATGAGCAATTGCACGAGATCGCGGCGAGATTGGATGCATCGACCTCCAATTCTCTGGTTGGTGACCTCAATCTGACCCCGTGGCCCCCGTTTTTTTCCGGTATCCTGCAGGCCGGTGACCTACGTGATTCTGCAATTGGGTTGGGTGTGGAACGGAGTTGGTTTGTGGAACGGAGTTGGTTTGTGGAACGGAGTTGGTTTGTGGAACGGAGTTGGTTTGTCGCT
>JAHEBQ010000089.1:0-13854 GCA_024642205.1 Planctomycetaceae bacterium
GTCCCGATGTTCTGGCCTGGGAAAGCGACGTGTTGACGGAAGAAATGGTGGTGTCCGGAAATGTCCTGGCGCAATTGTTCGCTTCGACCACAGGCACTGACTCCGATTGGGTCGTCAAACTGATTGACGTTTATCCCGATCAATATGAAGCTGAGATCAAAATGAGTGGCTACCAGTTGATGGTCGCCAACGAAGTCCTTCGTGGTCGATTTCGAAACAATTTTGAGAAACCGGAGCCGGTAGTGCCAAACGAACCAGAGCACTACACGATTGATCTTCACGGTGTCAACCACTGCTTCCAGCCCGGTCACCGAGTCATGGTCCAAGTCCAAAGCACCTGGTTTCCCATCATCGATAGAAATCCGCAAAAGTACGTAGCAAATATTTTCGAAGCAAAAGATTCGGATTTCCAGGCCGCGACTCATACGATCTGGCGAACCTCCGTCCTTCCATCTCATCTTGAACTCCCGATCAAGATGAAGAATTGATACCGCTGATTGACTGGGTGTCTGGGCGTAGCATCGATGACAACCGGCTGGGGACCGCGACAAAGGAGTTTTCTTTCAGGTTGCTTGACAGTTTTATCGTCAGCGTCAAGATTGTTGGTTACTGCGTAGGCACCAACATTCCGACAGGATGCGACGGGGCCGAAACCGTTCAAGTCACTGAAAACCGAAAGAGAAAATGAAATGCAGATTCAGTATCTCGAAATTGTCACCCGCAACGTTGACGCCGTCTGTGCAGCCTATGAAGCGTTGCACGGCGTGCGTTTCAGCGAACCCGAGGCGGGACTTGGAAACGCCCGCACGGCCGGACTGCCGGAGGGCGGAAAAATCGGAATTCGTGCCCCGATGAGCGACTCCGAGGAGACGGTCGTTCGACCCTATGTGCTCGTCGATGATATCGAAGCGGCGGCGGCCACCGTGGCGAAAGCAGATGGTGAGATCATACACCCACCGATGGAGATCCCCGGTCACGGCAAATTCGCGATCTATATCCAGGGGGGCATTCATCATGGCCTCTGGCAACTGTGAACGTCCCAGCTTGCGGTTTTTTGTATATGAATGCTCGAGCCAGCCGGTAGTTGGAAATCAGCTGGATCAATCATTGGATGAATCGGTGAGATCAGACTTGCCAGGCAACAGCGCCCCATGCCGTTTGTTAATTGCCGGTCGACCAGGACTTTCTTGATTGTTGTGTCATATGAAAACTCCTCGCAGCCTCAAGATAACCGATTTGAAGCCCGGAATCGGTCGAAAAGTCGTGCCCGGTGATGTTGCGGTCTGTCATTGCCGTTGCACGAGAACCCAAGGAGACGTTGTATTCGCTTCCAAGCAGGATGAACCATACGTGATTCGAGTTGGCGCACGTGATTGTTGTGTTGGAGTGGAATATGGGCTGATTGGAATGCAGTTAGGTGGTGAACGTACGATCATTGTGCCGCCAAATTTGACCTATATTGAACGGAAAATCAATCGGGACATTCCAGAGAACGCGATTCTGGTCTACGAATTGACGCTCGTGGACATTCCAGACAAATGGGACCCCGAAATGGAAACACGATTGCGGGCGAAAAACGACGAGGCCCAGGACTGAGTCCGAAAAAGCCAAACGCGACGCGTGGTGAGATTCCGCGCACGATGCCTGGGCCTGGAACCAGAGGTTGGAATTCGAATCATCTTTCAACCTATTCAGAAAATCCCTTTTTCCTGTGCACGATTCGACCCGCATGGTCCGTGGGACGCGGCTTTGGTCCAGGGTGAAGGATCGAGACGCCGGCTTGACTCGATGTTGTCGCAATGTCGGATCCGGATCACAAATCAGGAAAAATTCCCTGCCAACGAAGCCTGGATACCAGCCGGATAGAGGCATCGTTTGAAATCAGACTTGACACACGCCTCGCGTTTTGGAATTGGTGTGAGCCTGCCTGGGCTAATTGGATTGTCAGCACGATGGCTGCATCGGTCCAGAAACACAAAACGACTGCCCAAGATTGACTCAACGTGTGAGTGTTGAGCCAAATCAACCAATTTTTCGGATCAGGGAGTGCTCTTCAACCGAAAAACCAAGGCACCAGGAGATTATTCCCCGGATTTGACCTCATGTGTCAAAGATCCCGCGAAACGAGTAACAGGCAAACGATTGCATGCCGAACAAACTCAACCGGGAAAATACACATGGTAACTCAAGTCATCATCACAATTGGCTTTCTGGCCGCTGCGATTTTTTCGATTCAGGTAATAGTTCCTGTTCGTGACCGTCACCCGATTGCATGATTCAAAAAACCAATACTCACATAGGGAGAATCGACCTGCCGATTCATCCAATTGTGGATCAATCAACCACTACTTCGTGGAGACTTTTTCCCTGGTATAAGTTTGGCCAGGCTGCACTACCTTGCCCAACTCGTCGGCCAGCAGCCGTTTGGCTTCGTCCAGCAGAAACTGATGGTCCATAAACGGTTCGTAGCTGATATCTTGCCAACGAATGTTTCCCTTCCCATCGACCAGGAAGGTTCCGTGCAGCGGTTGGTTTTCAAAATCATCAAAGGCGCGAAACGATTTGAAAACATCGTTTGATTTGTCGGACGCCAGGCGAATCGGCATGTCATCGCCTGCGTCCTTGATTGACTTCAGCAAACCATCATGGTCGTCGGTACTGATTGCAACCATCTTGATTCCGGCGGCTTCGAAATCTCCAACTCTCGGCTTGAACGCCTGAAGCTGTTCAGCGCAATGCAAGCAACCATGCCCCAGGTAAAAGATCACGATATGAGGTTGACCGACGTAGTCGCGAGAGCTGGCGGTCTGGTTTTCAGAGTCCGTCAACGACCATTCCGGAGCAGGGGAGGGGGACCAGCGGAAAGGCCCGAGGGAATCCAGTGGCGGGCGGAATCCCAAATCAACGGCGGGAGAATGCTTTTTTTGCCATTGGGGCCCCAGTCCACATTCTTTGGCCAGCGGTTCCAGCCGAGCAAACAGTTCAAGATCCAAATCCATCGACCCTGACGTGTCCCTGAGTTTCTCAAACGTTGTTTTGGCGAGGTCGAAGTCACCGTTTTGATGTTGCAGGTAGGCCAATCGGGCAAGTGGAATGACTTCCTGGGGTCGCCGTTTGACCTGATCAGCAATTTTCTCGAGCCCTTTTTCGGTATCGCCGCCGAGGAACTGGATTTCACCCAACCAACTGACGTCCTCCCCCGTGGCTTTTTCGAGTTTGTCGAACCCAACCTTGAAATCGTTGGCTGCGACCCGTTCGTAACCTTCGATTGCCAGCTGCACTTTCTCAATTTGGGCCAGCCGTTGTTTTAGCTTTGGTAACTCATCTTTCGCTTGCTTCAAATGCAGTTTCGCTTTCTTCGGATCAACCTGTTCGGCATGGGGTCGCGGGGGCCGATCCGCGCCCTCATCCAAGGCAGCCGTCAAACGTGCGATGCGCTGTTCTGTTTCCGTCTGTTTGTCTTTGCTGTCAACGAGCAAACGATCGATTTGTTGTTTTGCGTCCTCTAGTAAATCTTTCCGACCAATCATGGCGGCAGAACAACCCAGCAACCGTAGGGTTTTCAGGTATTCGTCAGCATTTTCCTTTTCATTCAAAGACTGAGAAAGACAAATGCTAACGGCGTCCTCGTACATCTGGAATTCGCGCAGAACCTGAAGCAATCGACGCCGCCCATAACTTGCACTTCCGCCATTCTTGCTGAGCGTGTTGTATTTCGGATGGCGCGGCAACTCAATCATGTTGGTTGCCAGGCTGACCGAATCGTGGGCCCGGCCGATGAAAATCAGGTTGCGAATGAGCCACTCGTTGTTATGAGCGAAATTATGAATTTCATCGGGCATTACACGATCGCGCATCATATGCGCATGGTCCACGCGAGCGGAAGCTTCTTGTTGGTAGACGGCGTCTTCGTATCGCTTCAGACGCGAATAGATATGACCAGGCATGTGCCACATGTGGGCGATGCTGGGCGCCGCAACGCCGCAGCGGGCTGAAGCCTGAATTGCGTTCTCGGGATGACGATTATCCCAGAGGTGAATCATGTAATGATGAGCCGGGTGCAATGGCTCCTCAGCGAGAATGTCTTCGATCAAGGAATTTAGGGCTACGTAGCTGCTGACGGGTGTCCCTTCGCGCGCATTATGCCAAACGCGGTGGGCAACAAACGCCTTGGCTTCGATGTCCTCCGGGTACTTGATGACGATTGATTCCAGGTCTTTGAGGTAATTCAGAGCTCGTTTGGTTTTGTCCTTTTCGTTATCGGAAAAGTAACGATCCAGCGCCTCGATATACATCTTCTCACGATCCGTGACACTCCCTATCAACTCGACCGCTTTCTTGATAAAGCCCTGTGCTCGATCACGTTTTTCGTACGCGGCCATGGCGGCTCCCCAATAAGCCATCGCGCATTTCTCGTCGAGTGCGGCGGCCTGGCGAAAAGAACGCTCGGCTTCCAGATACCAGAATCCATGAAGCTGCCCGACACCCTGTTCGATGAATGCCTGAGCCTCTTTTGATTCTGTGGTTACCAGGAACCGGACGTTGCCGGTCCCTCCCATCAGGTAAGCTCGTTGACGGGGCCCTTCGTTGAAGGCATTTCCATGAAGCGAATGTCCCTCAAGAATTTCTTTCAAGGAGGTCTCAAGGTCGTTTTCTACAGACGACTTGTCGGGCTCTTGCCCATCCGTCGCTTCGCCGGGCTGTGCACTGTCTGTCGACTGGCTTTCGGCAGGGTCCGCCTGCACCCTGGACTCGTCCTCCTGAAATCCCCAACAAGGACCTGCGACAAAGATGGTCACAATCCATAAACACAAAATACCGACATACCGAGTCCGCTGATTCAAGTTTAAGAAATGCCAATCCATTTTCAGGGACCTTTATCGAGTTGTATCGTCGGAAAATCACACGAAGGACTCCTGCTATTGTAGTCCCCGCACCGATCTGGCAGAACTACCTGACCAGCCAATTTCACTCGATGGTTTCTTCAATTTTTGGTTTCGTGGCAAAATCCACCGACAATGCGAATTCTAACGCTGAAAGGAATGGATTCTGTCGATATTATTAATGGAATGAGTGATGGACATATCATCCCGAGTCACTGGAAGGCATGTCGTCGCAGTGCTTCACCAGACCGATGGCCTGACACGATCCCCGGAACCACTGACTCCACCTATCAGGCACACCGGTCGATCCGTTCCGGTGGCTCCCAGTTAACTACTATTCAACAACCTATTGTCCCCAACTGACCTTCCATGTCAAATTCCTGGTCCCCGAGTTCCTGGCGCAAGAAAATTGTCACGCAACAGCCGATCTATCCAGATCTGGTGCACCTTGAAGAAACACTTCATCGGCTGGCAAAATTGCCCCCGCTGGTCACCAGTTGGGAAATCGAAAACTTGAAACATCAACTGGGTGAGGCATCCGAAGGGCGTGCGTTTCTTCTGCAGGGCGGCGACTGTTCGGAAAGCCTGGAAGATTGCGAAACCGACTCGATCGTTCGCAACCTCAAAGTCATGATGCAAATGAGTTTTGTTCTGATTTTTGGCTCGATGAATAAGGTCATTCGTGTCGGTCGGATCGCGGGGCAATATGCCAAACCTCGCTCCAATGAAACAGAAACTCGAGATGGCATCACCCTCCCGGTGTATCGCGGTGACATCATTAACCGTTCCGGTTTCACGGAATCCGATCGGGTTGCTGATCCCGAATTGCTGTTACGAGGATATGAACGGGCAGCGTTGACATTGAACTTCATTCGCGGTTTGAGCGGGGGTGGATTTGCGGACATGCATCATCCCGAAAACTGGGACCTGGAATTCGCCAGCGACTCGCCACGTGCTCGTCGCTACCATGAAATGATCGAGTCCATCACGACCTCGTTGAACTTTATGGAAGCCGTGCTCGGGACGTCGATTTCACAAAGCAAAACGATCGATTTTTTTACTTCACACGAGGCGCTTCATCTCAGTTACGAACAGGCTCAAACGCGTCGCGTTCCTCGGCGTGAAGGCTGGTACAACATGAGCACCCATTTGCCATGGATTGGCTACCGGACCCGAGACATCAACGGTGCTCACGTGGAGTACTTCAAAGGCATTTCCAATCCGATCGGCATCAAGGTTGGGCCGAAATTCGAACCCGATGAACTGGTGGAACTGGTCGAAGTGCTCAATCCGGAAAATCAACCTGGAAGAATTACACTAATTCACCGGTTCGGGGCCGATGACGTGGCCAGGTGTCTGCCGCCAATTGTGGAAGCGATGCAGAATTCCGAGCTCAAGGTGCTTTACTGTTCGGATCCAATGCACGGAAATACATTTTCGACCAATTCGGGCATCAAGACGCGTAGTTTTGACAAGATTGCGAGCGAACTGGAACTTTCATTCAATATTCACCGGAAAATGGGATCGATCCTCGGCGGAGTCCACCTGGAATTGACGGGCGACAATGTGACCGAGTGTATCGGTGGCGCTGGCAAGTTAACCGAACCAGATCTGGAGATAGCGTACAAGAGCCAGGTGGACCCTCGATTGAATTACGATCAGGCGATGGAACTGGCGTTCCTGATTGCCGACAATATGAAATCAAACAAGAAGATTCTCGAACGGTAGAAAACCTTTCTTCTCGCGGGTTGCGAATTGTAATAACGACGAGGTCCAAATCTTAACAATTTGTATCACCGAATCGTGGTGAAAACGGAAATTGACAAAGCTGGAGCCATGTAAGATGATGCCGAAGGTGGCTCAGTCGAGATTCAGCTGCCTGTCCAGGCCCGCTCTCATCGAACCTGCACTGTGAATCGTTGAAAATTCAAATGCCTGATAAAGCAGATCTTTCGACTCCGCTCACGCCAGAGGAACTTGATTCCATTTCGTTGTGTGAACAGAATCTTGGCTACGTTTTCAAAAACAAGCTTTTCCTGTTCGAAGCGATCACCCATGCCTCGGTCGCAGACACCAGACTGAATTCTTATGAGCGTCTGGAGTTTCTCGGCGATTCCATCCTGGGTTTCACCGTTTGCGAGTACCTGTTCAAAAACTTCCCTGATTGGCTGGAAGGGGATTTGACCAAAATCAAGTCCAACGTAGTCAGTCGACAGTCCTGCGCTGAAATCGGTCGATCATTGAAGATCGATGACTGGTTGGTTGTGGGCAAGGGAGTCGGTACGTTGGGAAAAGTGCCCAAGTCGCTTCTGGCCAATGCGTTTGAGTCGGTCGTCGCGGCCATTTATCTTGACGGTGGCCTGGAATCGGTGAAATCATTTCTGACGCCGTTCATTGAGCAACAGGTTAGTGCCGCTGTCGCTGGCGGACTGGACATCAATTACAAATCGGAACTACAACAGTACGCCCAAAAACGGTTTGGTTTGCCGCCAAATTATAAAATGCTTAACGATCGCGGTCCCGACCATGACAAATGGTTTCAGGTTGCGGCCCAAATCGACAAAAAGTCGTTCGCTCCCGCATGGGGAAAAAACAAGAAAGAAGCCGAACAACGTGCCGCTGCCAACGCATTGGCAGAAATCCAGGGTCAAGTCTCTCCCTTCGGCGAAGATGGCAAAGAAACGTAGCTTCAGTTGCTGCTCCCCTCGTTCACGAATGGCAGGGAGTCAAACAATGGAAGCGGACCGCCAATTCTCTGTCCTGGCCGCCAACCGGCCACGTGCCGTGGTTCACAACGGATCCGACCCGTGAAACAGGGTGCTGGAATCCGCATCTAATAATGAGGGGGGGCCTTTTCCGGAGGTTTTCATCCTGAGCTTGGCGCCCCGCGGCCGTAGTTGACGTTCCGGGTTGATCCGGGTTGATCCGGGTTGATTAACCTTGTGGGTTCACAGGTCATGATGGTAAAGCTCTAAAGCTCTTTCAACAACGACCTCCAGGCCATGACTTCGCGACCTCGCGAAAATCGTGTTCTCAGCTGGTTACCGGCAGCACGCAGGCTGCGGTAATACATGGAATCCGTTTCCGCCCGAAGGATCAATTGAGCCAGTGTTTCGGTATCGGCGAATTCAAAAAAACCGGGATGGCTTGTCCCCAACATTCCCAAGGTCGTGTCAATTCGAGTCGCCAGGATTGGGACCTGATTGACGATGGCCTCGGACAAAACCGCGGGCCCCCCTTCGGCCTCCGAACTGAGAACTGTCAAACGACTGCGCGCCAGTCGACGCTGGGCCTCGCCATGTGAGACCGGCCCCAGCCAGCGGTACCGGGAGTTTCGAACCATTTCCCGTTTTGCAGCGCTTTCCATCTGCGGAGTCAGGGCCCGGCCAAAATGAACCACTCGAACCCGCGAACTTGCCGGCAACCGTCGGACGGCCAATGCTGTGCGAAACGGATCCTTCACTTTGCGCAAGTGACCCAGGACCGAAACCTCAAAAAACCGCGTCAGTTTTGTCGGAGGGTTAGCAACTGGCGTCGACGACTGAAATATAACAAATGACTTTGCCTGCAATGATCTATCAAGTTTTGCTTTGCCAAGCGGCTCAAGCAGGACAATTCGATCGGCCTGTAGAAGTGACTGGTCTACTAAATCGCTGCGACCAAGATCGTGATGCAAGTCAGTTCCCGTCAAAGCCACGATGACGCGGCCATGGACAATTTTCGATCGAAACTCGGAAATTGATTTTGCACTTTTCCTCGCGTGAAGTGCGATCAACAGATCGTACTTGCCACTCGTAAAGGCTTCATCGACGGTGACTCGATGGCCGAGCGATTCCAGGATTGAGGACCACCGTTGGGCAGTGATACGATTTCCCGTGTTGGAACCTCGTTTGGCTGGCGTTGCAATAAAGATTCTGATCGTTCCACTCGTCGTTAATTCGATGACTCAGGCGAATCAGGCGCCTCAGGCTGGTCGGCCAGGATTTCTTTCGTGACATTGGTCAATGAAAATCGAATTCGCTCAGCATGGTCGTTTTTGACTTCCAACACAACAGCTACCGCACCGTCAAATTCGACTCTGTCTCCGGTTTCCGGTATCTTGCCTGAACGAGCCATCAATACGCCAGCGACGGTATCGACATCCAGGTCATCAAGGTTCAGGTCCAACACTTTTTCTACATCATAAATCGGTGTATTTCCGAGAATAATGTATTCACCTCGGGCAATGGCCTGGATACCCGGTTCCTGTTTTACATCAAATTCATCATCAACTGGGCCAATAATTTTCTCCAACACGTTTTCCAACGTGCACACACCAATAATCAGCCCATACTCGTCCACGACAAACGTCAGCAGTTGATTCGTTTCCTGAATTCTTTTTAACACGTTGCTGATCGGCATGCTTTCGGGGACCTTTTCCGGCGGGCGCATCAGCGACCGCAAGTCAAAATCCAGTTCGGTTCCGTCGAATCCCAGGAGATCCTTTACATGAACGACACCCAGCAGTGAATCCAGTGACGAGTCGCAAAGTGGATAACGAGTATGCCTTGTTTCTTTGACGATCGCCATCAGATCGGGAAAAGGCTGGTTGATGTCAAGGATGTCAACCTCCGCTCGCGGAACCATAACTGTTCGACAAATCAAATCGTCGAATTCGAACACACGATTCAGCAAGTCATGTTCCGAATCCGTCAAATGTTCGTGAAAATGCGACTCTCGCAGAAGTGCTCTGATCTCCTCTTCGGTATGAACGCTTCCATGCCCCGCTCCGCCGCCCAATCCCAATAACCCAAGGATGATCTCAGTGGCCCAATTCAAAATGTACATAAATGGGTAAAGCAGGTAGAAAAAGAACATCATCAGTGGTGCACACCAGCGAACGATCTGTTCCGGTCGGCGAATGGCAAAAATCTTGGGTGCCTGTTCGCCAATTACCAGGTGCAGCGACGTGATCAGAGAAAACGAAATGATGAACGCAATGACATGAAGAACATTTTTCGATTCGATCCCGAACCATTCAAAAACGGGAGTAATCAAGAAAGCAAATGCAGGTTCGCCCACATATCCTAATGCCAGGGAGGCGATCGTGATCCCGAGTTGGCAGGCAGAAAGCGAGTGGTCCATGCGGCTGACCAGCCATTTGGCCGATTTGGCAAACAATTTCCCTTCGCCGATCATGTAGTCGACCTGGCTCATCCGAACTTTCACCAGCGAAAACTCGGCCGCCACAAAAAAACCGTTGAGGATTACGAGTGTTGCCGCCAGCAGCAGCATGAGCCAGTTGTGGGATGCGTTTGACTGTTCTGCGCCAGTTTCCGCCAACAGCCATCCGCTTTGCAACCATGATTGCCCGATCACAAAAACTCCATCCATTAGTTTTCCCGCGACTGAAACCGTCTAACGCCGACTCGTATTCTGCACTACTTCGCAAACACAATAAAGGTCGGGTAGCAATTGCCGCTCGTCGGATCTCAATTCATCCTGGTGAACCAGAAATTGTTCCCTTTGCCCGACCAGGCAACGTCCACATCCAACCATTACAAGGCCTGCCGCAATCCGGTCACGATCTCAGTCCGGGCCGCCTGAAGTGCCGGAAAGATTCCTGCCAGTATCCCGGTCACCAGTGCAACGGCCAGGCCCATTGTCGCAAGGCTGAACGATGGCGTGAACGCAATCGTGACGGCCTCCGCGCCAACCGAAAGGCTACTGAATTCTAGGACAAACATGGCAGACAGTACACCAATCGCACCGCCCATCAACGAAAGCGTCACGCTTTCGGCCATCACGAGCTGAAAAACTCTCGGCCGGGAATAGCCTAATGTCTGCAAAACGGCATGTTCCTTGATTCGGTCCTGCACCGACATCACCGTCGTCGTGGCAACCAACGCCAGAACCAAACCGACACAGGCCAGTCCCAGGTAATGAGCCATCCCGATCAGCTGCGTCAGATCGCCCAGACTCTTGGCCTGAAAAACGCCCTTCGGTCGCGTATCTGTTTCCACGGGACCGGATCTGAATCGATCATCAATGGTTCGACAAATCCGATCCGAGTCAGCGGTTTCGTCTAACAGGATTTCCAGTTGAGTAACCGTCCCGACCAGGTTCATTCCTTTGCTTCGCTGCAGAAATTCCAGGTGCGAGTAGATGTAATTTTCTTCTGCCGGGTCGTCCGCGTCAAATATTCCGGCGATCACCACGCTCAGATCACCGATCGAAAACTTGTCACCTACGTTGACGTCACGACGATTTGCGACGGCACGACCCATGACGGCCGAATCCTGGTTCGATTCAAATTCCTCCCATTCCTTCGCAAGCATCTGGAAGTCCGGACGCGAAGTGTGCAACTTTTCCGGAGGCACACCGTAAAACACCACGACATCGAGGCTGGCGCGACAGTTGTTGGTGAAAACCTGGATCGGAATCACCTCCCGGACACCGTCCAGCTTCAGAATTTCAGTTTCGTAGTCCTGCGGTAAATGGCTGGTCGCGGGACAGAACTTGTTGGCTTGAAATGTCACTAGCGACCGCTTCTCCGCCTGCCTCAATTGTAGATCATTCATGCCCTGCTGGACGCTTCCCACAAAACAATAGACGAACAATGCGACCGCCGAACCGCTGACGGTAAGTATCGTGCGCGAGCGATGGCGCCACAACGTCTTCAATATATAGGGGATCAACCGAATCATGCCGGCACGACCCCCTGCTCGACCAGTTGGCCGGCGACTAGTTTGAATTGTCGATCCGCAATCAGGGCCGCCTCTGTGTCGTGAGTAACCATCAGCAAAGTCGTATTGAGTTCCTGGTTAAGTCGCTTCAGCAAATTGAGAATCTGGGCCGACGTCTCCGGGTCGAGATCGCCCGTCGGTTCATCCGCAACGACCACTTTCGGGTGGGCAACAATCGCCCGGGCAATTCCAGCGCGTTGCTCCTGTCCCCCCGACATCTGACGTGGGTAGTGGTCGGCACGGTCCAACAAGTCAACCGCTGCCAGCGCGACCTCGATTCGCTTCCGCCTTTGGCTTCGGTTCAACGGCAGCAGGAGCAGTGGCATTTCCACGTTTTCATAAGCCGTCAGAACCGGGATCAAGTTGTGGGTCTGGAAGATGTACCCGATATTGGCTGCGCGCCAGTTCGCCAACCGTGTTCGTGACATCGAAGTGATTTCGACACCGTCAATTTTTACCGACCCGGCATCGGGCCGATCGATACTCGCAATGACATTCAGCAGTGTTGATTTCCCGGTACCGCTGGAACCCATCAGCGAAACAAACTCGCCCCGCTCAATATCCAACGAAACGCCATCCAGCGGCTTGATCGTCTGTCCGCCTTTGTGATAGTGCTTGGTAACATTTCTGATTTCAACTAACGGCATGGGATCCTCTTTTATTCAGTGTTTCGTTGGCAATGACTGGATCTGGTAATCGAGCAGAAACATTCAGTACCTGGTAACAAGTGCTCGGAAGTCGGGATTTGGCAATCAAGACTCCGTGTCCCGGGCACGTCGCTTGCAACTGGCATCAGGTGATCGGACCCGGCGACTTGAATCGCCCAAACGAGTGCTAGACCAGGTGCTCAATTGAACCCATCTTCTCCTGCAATTCGAATTCGGTCGCGATCCTTCAGGCCTTCCGCGCCGGCCGTGATTAATCGGCTCGCAACATCCAATCCTCTGACGACCTCGATCAAACCTCCATTTGCCACCGTGCCGGTTTCAATCGCCACACGACGAGCAAGGCCCCGAGATTGATCCGCGACCCAGACCGACGGGCTGCCGCCAAACGAGTGCACGTACTCTTGGGGTACGAAAATACGCAACTCCTGCTTGGATTCTGCGAATTGCCGAGTCTGTTTGGGAGCAAGAAACGTTACGTCGACGAGCATTTCCGGCTTGAAACAACCTGGCGGCGCTTCCATCGCCACTTTGACTTGAAGAGTGTTTTTCTGGATGTCGGCTTCTGAACTAACAAACAGGACGCTGCCGACAACCGGTTCCTCCAAAGCCGGATTGGAGATCCGAACCGGCTGGCCGAGGCTGACTTTGGGAATGTCCTCAAACCGAACATCGACCCGAATCTGCAAACTCTCTGGCCGGTACATCGTGATTATGCTGCTTCCGTCATGGTTGGCCATCGAGGTCATGACCCCTTCGCCCACCCGGGCTCCGGGTAAGCCCACGAGTTGAAATACACGGCCATCGACAGGAGCCCGAATCGTCATACGGGACAACTGCAATTGGGCCTCCGCCTCGGCAACCCTCATTTGTTTGACCCGCGCTTCGGCGGCTTTGACCATTGCCAGGGCTTCATCTTTCGCTTTCGTCTCGTCGACGAGAAGCTGAAGTTGAATATTGAGTGCCTCGCGGCGATGACCAATTGCTTTCGCCTCTCCCCGGAGCGACTTTTCACGGTCACGGAGTTCCTGCAACATTGCTTCAGCGGTTTCGTGTTCCGTTTTCGCCTGGTCGATTTCACGATCTGACAACGAATCTCCAGCGGCCAGCGTTCGCTCATAATCTCTCTGGGCATATTCCATCTGGGAAGCGGCCCGGCGGGTTTCGAATGGCAGGTTGGAAAGCATGGTGTTTATTTTTGCCAGGTTTGCGTCGGCTTCGGCCAACATCGCCTCCAGATGAACGGGCTGCTCGAAACGCGTTTTGGCCGCTGCAAATGCCGCCTGATTTCGTTCCAATTCCGCTTCAGCCAACTGCCGGTCGGCAATCGAACGCTCATGCGCGAGCATTGCGTCGGCTTTGATCAACTCCGCAACAGGCTGGCCCTTTTTTACCAGTTGGTCTTCTACCACCAGCAGCGCTTCCACAACGCCCGGCGCCAAGGCCGCCACGCGAATCGCAGTGGGGCGCGGCTCGATCCAGCCTGCCGCATTAAACAGCGATGACCCCTCGGTTCGCACCGAGGCCTGTGTTGCCAAAACCGGGATGACCTGCACTGGCTTGGGAGGCAAAAGCAAATCA
>JAHEBQ010000089.1:13864-20203 GCA_024642205.1 Planctomycetaceae bacterium
CGACGCCCAGGTAACGAGAGCGAGGAACCCCATAATCAACATCCCCGGCAAAACGTAACGCGAGAGCCAGTTGGAACGGTGGCGCAGCGAGCTCCCCGAATTAGTTCGGTCGACTGCAAGTTGTGACAAATCTACATCGGACATGAATGGATCCCTGCTGTCGTTCTAACACGCGGAAGGAATCCCCGCGAATAACGGAAACCCCTTCCAACATGCTTGGCATCTATTTTCTCACAAACATTCCGTCGGCCATGATTGTCAGATTGCCTGCGTCGTCGCGTTTGGCTTTGCCCTGGACGACAACGGTTTGAAGTTCCGCAAGCTTGAAGATCTGCCTGGCATCGTGTTTGACAACCGAACCATCGGCTTCGACGAACTGAACCAACGCCATGGCGTCAGGAAGTTTGTCGGTTTCACAGCAGTAATCCCACGGTGTTTGGCAGCTGCACGGTTCACCATCCGCTTTGGCATCACTGCAAGCCAGAATTGACGGGTCAACAATCTGGAACGCGGCACGCCCATCCACCCAGGGGTTCAAACCACCGCCAATTCGGCCCACGACAACAACCTGGTCAGCGTCCTGGGCTGTTTCGCGAACTGCAATTACGTCCTGTCCGCCGCCAGGTTCCGTCGACAACAGGAATTTGGTTCCGTCATAAACAGCTGACGTGTCGAGGCTTGCCGACTGTTCCTCACAGCCGATCACAAGCCCAAGCAAAACCATCCCAATCAATGCTCGTATCGAATTTTTCACAGTCATCATCATTTTTTCCTTAAACTGATTTCAGCCCATCCACGACAGGCATTTTCAAGGCCCGGATTGCCGGCGGGATTGCCCCGAGAAATCCAAGCAACAAACCGACGCCACATCCAATCAAAACCGACACGCTGTCGATTTGCAGCTGAAACGCTCCCATCGTGAATCGGACGGCCGCGCCATTGATCAACAATACCGCAAACAGCGCAGCACATAGACTGGCCGCCAGCGCCAGGATTACGGCTTCCTGGATCAGGCTAACCGCAATGGCTCGTCTCACAAACCCGATGGTCTGCAACATCGACAATTCCGCTACCCGCCCCACGACCGATCCGTACATCGTGTTCAATCCGGCAAACACACCTGCCCCGGCCACCAGCAGCACAACCAACCAGGCCAACCAGCGAATCGGTTCATAATCTCGCTGTAGCGTCGCGTAGTAGTCTGTCTCTCGCATCATTTGCAGTTCCAGATCCAATCGCTGCTTGCAAAACAAATCCAGGTCGGCAAAGTCCGAATTGGGCTGCAATGCCAGTGCCACAATGCTGAGGTCCTGACGTTTCATGGCTTGTTGAAGTTCATCCAGCCGGCACCACACCTCGGACTCGAACGCCGCGCCACCGCAGGAGAATTCGCCAACGATTTTCCAGTCCCGGTTTTCCAGCCTAATCGATCGGCCAATCGCCACTTCGTCCTCGCTGGCACCAAGTTTCGTGGCTGCCAGCCTGCCGATGATAACTTCGCCTGTTTCCGGCCAACGTCCAGCTTCAATCTGTAGTTGGCGTCGAACCAAAAGAGCCGTTGGAGTCACACCCCGAACCAGTCCCAGAGCCTCGCGGGGGGTATTTCCCCCGGAACGGATAATGCCGACTTGCGTCCCGAGATAGAGTTCCGGCGAAACGTATTTGACTCCGTATCTGGATTGAATGCCCCCGATACTGGCCGGGATCAAATCATTTGTTCGCATGGGAATCGATGAATACTCAAGGTTCTCTCCCATTCCCAATGAAAACACGATGGCCGTTTGCGGGTCACCACTGACGGCCAGGGAATTCTCCAACCCCCGTATAAAACCAACAACGACAAGAACCAGAGTAATCACCGTTGTCAGACCCACGAACGTCAACCAGGTGCGCATCGGCCGTCGGAAAAGATTTCGAATTCCGTACTCCCAGGGGAGCAGTTTGAAAAACATTTTATGCAGCCAGTCAATCGCTTGGATATCGAATCGCGCAGCAAGGCACGGCAGAATACAAATCGTTCGTGAGAATCCAGAACAGAAATCCCACGTAGCCGACGACTAAATGACCAAAGAGCTTTGCAAACACCGGATCAATCGACCGATGTTGACGGAGCTGTCAATCGACGTACAAGGCTCATTGTCGGGTGGATGAAACTGACCCAGCAATGGACGTGAGGGCCGAACGGGACTGGGCTGAGGGGAAAAATACAATGGCTGACATTGAAATTCAAAATCGAGATCGATTTGGTCCGGCATCGTCGCGCCCGAACAAATGCACTTACAGGTCCTGTCCGGTTGTTTCGGCAACTCGGCTGGCAAGCACGGAGGCTCGTTGTGGCAACAACATTTGGCTTCCAGATTCTGCGTGAGTTCCGATGAACCACAATCGCAGTTTGCCCATCCCAACTGACACCTCGCGGGGCAGCTGACGATGGCGATTGCCAGAATAAAATTGAATAATCGGTTGATCATGGAAATTGCACGCAAGTCGGATCTCGAACTATCGTACCCTGCGGAAACCGGTTCTTCAAACAGGAAAACGCCTCACACATCGTTTCTGAACGGAATCGCATTGGTTTATGAGCCTATTACCGGAAGCCGACCGAACGGGAATCTATCCTTTCTTGCAAGGGTCGCATCGATGAAACTAGAATACGTCCGATTGTCAGGACAATTTCCGTTGGCTGTCGTTACGCCAATCGACGTTGAGTGGACTCTGACGAACAAACATCCAAAAACCGGGAACCATCTAATGACTCAGACACCTGACAATCGTCGTGACTTTCTCAAGAAAACCGTTGTGGCCGGCACCGCCGCCTCGATGCCTTATTTCTTTTGCCAACCAAGGACCTTGGCCGGTGAAACCCGCGCAAAAAATGACCGGATCCCGATCGCCATGATCGGTGCCGGAGGGATGGGAAACGGCAACATGAATGCCGCCAAAGACTGGGTCGACGTCGTTGCCATCGCCGACGTGGATCAGTCGCGACTTGACTCCACCAACCAGGCGCGCAGTGGCGGCAAAGCCGACGTTTACAAAGACTATCGGAAAATTCTTGAGCGCGATGACATCAAGGTCGTTCATATCGCGACGCCGGATCACTGGCATACCAAGCCATTGATCGAAGCCATGTATGCCGGCAAGGACATTTATTGCGAGAAACCATTGACGCTGACGATTGACGAAGGCAAATTAATCCGGAAAGTCCAAAAAGAAACGGGACGAATTGTCCAGGTCGGAACACAGCAGCGAAGCACCTTCAATCTGTTCACCAAGGCGATCGCGATGGTCGCTGACGGTCGAGTCGGAAAAATCAAAAAAATTACATGCTCGATTGGAGGCGCCCCAAAATGCGAGGCGATTCCCGTCGCTGAAGTGCCTGCGGAACTGGATTGGAACCGCTGGCTGGGACCGGCACCGAAAGTGGATTACCGCGTTCGGTTTAAAGACAACGATAAAAAGAAACGTGGCAACACGAACTGCCACTATGAATTCCGCTGGTGGTATGAGTACTCCGGCGGCAAATTGACCGACTGGGGTGCCCATCACGTCGACATTGCGAACTGGGCGCTGAAGTCCAATGGCGTTCTAACGGGACCAATTTCGATTCGTGGATCGGCAGAGCATCCTGTTGAATTCAAAGACGGTTACCCGGTTCAAAAGGACCGTTACAATACCGCAACCAGTTTTGAATTTACCGTTACGTATCCGGGCGACATCGAAGTCATCATAGCCAGCCAGGGTCGCAATGGAGTTTTGATCGAAGGTGACAAGGGTCGGATTTTTGTCAGCCGTGGAAAACTGGAAGGCGCTCCCGTCGAAGCACTTGTGGATGAACCTCTCCCGGAAGGCGCGATTCAGAAGGCGTACAAAGGCCTGCCCATGGAACAAAATGAGCGCAAAGCCCACTGGGCCAATTTCCTGCACTGCCACCGCGAACAAGTCGAGCCAATTTCAGATGTTCATTCCCATATGGAGATGCTCAATATCTGTCACCTCGCCGGTATTTCGGCGCGATTCGGTCGTGAGCTGAAATGGGATAACGCCAACCAACAGATTGTTGGCGATGATCAGGCGAACGCTTTTCTCGCGCGGCCGTACCGCCAAGGATTCGAAATCGAAATGAAAGAGTCGGTCAAACCCTAATCGGGATACCTCGGGAAACGGACCCGGACTTTGGGTCCGCGGTCCATCCCGGCAGTCCCGCTTCTTGACGTGGTCGGTACTGTTCCAACTTGGCTGTTTGACCAGCATGAACTTCCCTGGTCTCCGAACAAAAAGCGTCGCCGGCGATTGCCAGCGACGCTTGCCTGTTTTCCTTGTTTCTGGTTAAACATTACCGCTATTCGGTCGCGTCGTCCCCACCATGAATCGTACCCATTGCTTTGAAAACGAATGGACTGATATCATCTCTGATCGGTCGAACCGACCCGTCGACAAAACAAAAATTGGTAACGTCGCCCAGGTGCATGCTGTTAAATTGAGCGAAACCGTGAAAATGAATTTCCAGTTCTTCTTCTGATCCATCATCGTTGACAATAATCAACGGTTCAGTTCGCTGAGGGTTGTTAGGCGGCTCGCCTGTCCAGCCAACAATTCGCCACCCCGCGTGGGTTGAGCCCTCAAATACGCCCGGCCATTGAGAATCAAATATATCGCCACTTCTTTCGCCAACCAGAATCGTATTGCTCGCGCCGTCCCGGATATCGCGAATCGACGTCTGGCTGTCTTTGTAGAACATTCCGTCGATGAAGCCTTGTGATTCAAGCAGCGTCAACGAAGGGCAAGTCTGTCCGTCATCCATGTTCTGAACCCTCACCGAGGACCCAATGCAACCGACGTAATGTGTTCGAGCAATCTCGACCGGCGTCCCCGTCGGTTCCAGCGTTAACGTATGGGAATCGGCATCATTGGTCGAACTTGGACAGAACTGTCCTCCGACCTTCGTCTGAATTGCCAGCGAGTATGACGGGTCAAGCATGCTGACCTTGAAGTCGAACTCCTTGAACAAGTTTCCTTGATCGATAAACGGCAACGTGTGACTCATCCAGCCCCATCCTGAATCGCTGCGCCAACCCGGAGGAAAGTGCTGGTTCCCCGACTCGAAATTCAGAAGCGCCAGTCCAATCTGACGAATGTTATTCGCACATTGAGTTCGACGTGCCGACTCGCGAACCGTTTGCACAGCTGGCAAAAGCATCCCGATCAGAATGCCGATAATGGCAATCACAACCAGCAACTCAACCAGTGTAAATCCCCTGTGTCTGTTTTTCATTGCTCACCCCGAGCTGATACAAGTTATGAACCTCCACCTTGCCCACCACAACTTTAACGACGCGAAATGTCCTGGTCAAACCATTCCTGGTCGCTCCGTGTTGTTTTCGATGAAAGCAAAGCAACCTGCGATCGACTGGAATTGAACACGCTTCGCGGTAAATCAACGATGCGAATGGCCGGGGTCCGTGGATCGGAAAGCCCCGGTTTATTTTTCGATCCGGTCGCAACGGTCGGCGGCCAAACTGGATTCCCCCACCCGTTTCGCTCGCGATGTCCGGTGGGTTTGGTTGATTGGCCCGGAAAAAGCATTAAAATCATGCAATGGAACGAAAAAAAGCACTTGGCGCAAACCCGAATACCGCGGAGCAAGTAGCCGCACAATCAGATCTCAATCGGGAGTCGTCGACGGAACCGGAAACGAACAGCCCAACCCGCAGTCATGTGGCCACCCGGCGATGCGCGACATCCGGGAAGACCAGCCACTCAAACCGGCCCCAAAGTCCCGGTTCAGGGGAAAACGGCGAAACTGACGCCCCGATTCACAATTGGAAGAACTTGATCGTAGGACAACTGCCGTTACAGACGGAAACCACGACTTTCATTCTTGTCAATTGCCTGGATATTTTCCTGACGTATCTCTTACTGACCCTGGGTGCAATCGAAGCCAATCCGATTGCCGCCTACTTTATGCAGCGTCACGGTTTCAACGGAGCGATCGCTTACAAGCTTATCATCGTCACGTTTGTTGTCGTGACCGCGCAAGTCGTTGCGATCAAAAAACTGAACACGGCCCGATCTCTCCTGATCGGCGGGACCCTGCTTGTTGGATGTGTCGTGGTCTACAGCATCTCGCTTATTTTTAAACACTATCTGTAGTTGAATTTTACCTTGCGAGTCCGTGTTTTCCGGCAAGTTTTTGTTCCAAATTCACCCGGCAACATGATTTGCCAATGCAAACCAATCAGGAACCCGGTGTACCGGCTTGCATCATCCAGGCGCTCACCATTGCTCCGTAGGTTCCCAGGGCGTATCCGAGTACAGCCAGCAAGACTCCAACGGGAG
>JAHEBQ010000031.1 GCA_024642205.1 Planctomycetaceae bacterium
TCTTCGCCAATTTTCATTTGCAAATGGCGCCGCGTAAAATCGGGTATGTAAACGTCGTATTCGAACGGATCAGCGGCGATCGTTGCAGACGTCTCGCTTAACGCCAGGAGGACGCCGGTCATTTTCGTGATCAAGTGATTGTACTCAGGTGTTATGTGAACAAGGCAGGCCGAAGTGACAAGTAGTAATGACAGAGAGCGATCGCAAGGGCATCGGCAACGTCGGGAGGTTCAGGGATTTCTGGCAGCTTCAAATGGCGGGCAACGGCCAGTTGAACCTGGTTTTTGGGTGCCCGTCCGTTTCCGGTCATGACTTTCTTGACCTGGGTCGAGGCGTAGCTGTGAAGCGGCAGTTTGCTTTGACCGACGGCCAGACAAATCACGCCTCGCGCATGGCCCATGACGATCGCCGTCTGAGGTCGTTCGTAGTGGCTATAAAGTTCCTCCAGGCCGACACAGTCGGGCAGAAGTGATTGGATCACATCGGCGATACCATCGTGAATGCTGGCGAGACGTTGGCCCAAATTGTCGGACCGATGACTGCGAATGACGCCTGCCTCCACAACAGAAATTTCTGAATCTTGCACGGAAATGACGCCGTAGCCCGTGATGTTCAGCCCCGGGTCAATCCCAAGGACTCTTGCTTCGCGGGTTTTGGCTTGGTTGGTTTGGGTCATGATTGTCGTTCTGGACGATACAGGAGCGCGACGCATTGGGCCATCATCGCTTCGTGCCGCCCGATCGACCCAACGCCTTCACCCGTTTTGGCTTTGACCCCGACCTGGTCGGGTTCAATTTCGAGGATTTCAGCAATCCGCACAGCGATCCTCCGTTTGTGTGGTGACAGTTTCGGTTGTTGGGCAAACACGATGCAGTCGAGGTTGATAATCCGATAGCCGTTTTCGGATATTCGAACGGCCGCACGTTTCAGCATGTCCGCGGAATCGCGTCCCTTGTTTTCTTCCAACGTATCAGGAAACAGCTCACCGATGTCACCCAGGGCTGCGGCTCCGAGCAGCGCATCGGTGATCGCGTGAAGCAACACGTCCGCATCGCTGTGGCCATCAAGTGAATAGGCATGTTGAATCTCGATACCTCCCATCCTCAGTGGTCCGCCCGGTTTGAGCCGGTGCGTGTCGTGACCGATTCCGATTCGAAGTGTGACAGGATTCACGATGGAAGACGCCTGGGACAGAATGAGCTTGCTCGAAATGGTAACCCGCTGGCAAGCAAAGGAAAACCTCAATCCGTGAAGGTTGGTTTTGATGTCCTTCGGGTGGAACGAAAACCTATCCAATCCCGGTTTTTCCCAAGCTGACCTCAATGCTTCAGTCGCCTGTTGGTGAACGCGTGACCCTTTTATAATCCGGAAATGCCAACCATCGAGATCAAAAACCTGTCCAAAACGTACCGAGTTTATCAAAAACAGGAGGGCGTTCTGGCGTCGGTAAAAGGACTGTTTCACCGCGAATATCGGGAAGTCCATGCGGTCCGCAATATTGACTTGACCGTCGAACAGGGGGAATTCGTCGCATTCCTGGGTCCCAACGGAGCCGGGAAAACCACGACGCTCAAATTGCTTTCGGGCGTCATCAACCCGGATCACGGAACCGTCACAGTAATGGGATATGTTCCCTGGGAAAGAGAAAACGAATACCGGCGTAAATTCGCGCTGGTGATGGGTCAAAAAAATCAACTCTGGTGGGACCTTCCGGCAATGGAGTCGTTTCGGCTGAACCAGCACATCTACCGGGTTCCCAGGGAAGAGTTCGAGCGAACCAGGGACGAGCTTTCGGACATGCTCGATGTTACTCGGTTGCTCGGCCGGCCGGTACGCGAGTTATCCCTGGGTGAGCGGATGAAGATGGAGTTGATCGCGGCACTGCTGCACAAACCCGATGTGTTGTTCCTCGACGAACCGACAATTGGACTCGACGTTGTTGCCCAGCACAAGATTCAGGAATTCCTGAAGGAATATCAACGGGAACGCAAGAACACGATATTGCTGACCAGTCATTACATGAAAGATATCGAAGCACTTTGCAAACGGGTTGTGATAATTGCCAATGGTTCGATCTACCACGATGGTTCGCTCGAAGACATTGTTGATCAGTTTAGCGGCGACAAAATTGTGACACTCCATTTGCATGATGACGGGGGACTGGATTCGTTGTCCGGATTACCTAACGTGATGGAAGTCGAGGCCCCAAAAATCAAGTTCCGCGTGCCCCGGGACGAAGTCGGCAAAGTGTTGAGCCGGATTTTAGCAGCCCATTCGGTTGACGACATTGTGGTCGAAGATCCGCCGCTGGAGGAGGTAATCTCCAATGTGTTTTCCCAGGCCGAGGAAAAAGGACGGCAGGAGGCCAGCCAGGCTGCGACGGGTTCCTGAATCAATTCAGGCCATCGGAGGTTAAACCAACTGTCGATTTCAGCACGAACATCAACCCCACCGACGTTACTCGCACGCGGTCCACAACCCACATTTAACCAACCAGCACCTGACAAGACTCCATGCTCGAATCCGCAATAACCTGGTGGACCTTTTTCAAAATCTCGATCAACGAGCGTTTGGTATACCGCGCGGATTTCATGCTGGGAACGCTGATGCGTTTCTTGCCGACACTTACGCAGATTTTCTTGTGGTGGGCGATTTACGACGTAATATCGTCTCCCGGTTCCGCGGACTCCACAACCGGTCCAGATGGTGACATCGCCGGATTCAAGTACGGTGACATGGTCGCCTACTACCTGCTGGTTATTATCAGCCGCGCATTTTCCAGCATGCCAGGTTTGACTGGCGGGATCGCAAACCAGATACGCAACGGTGAAGTCAAGAAATTCCTGATCCAACCGGTAGACATGCAAGGCTGTCTGTTGATGCAGCGTATTGCGCACAAACTGGTTTACTACCTGGTCGCGACGCTTCCGTTTGCCTTGGTGTTTTTCCTTTGTCGCGGCTTCTTCGTCAATGGTTGGCCGGCAGCGGATGTGCTGATTGTATTTTTCCTTTCGCTTGCATTATCGTTTTTGCTGGGATTTTTTCTGGAAACGTGTATCGGACTGATTGGATTCTGGTTTCTGGAAGTCACTTCCCTGACTTTTATTTACATGTTGATGAACTTTCTGCTCTCCGGACATATGTTTCCGTTGGAATTGCTGCCGTCGGAACCAGTGAACATTCGCGCGTGGGTCGAGTTTCTTCCGTTTCAGTTCCTGGCTTATTTTCCGGCCGCCGTGTTCCTCGGAAAAATCGAGGGAGCTGAAATGTATCGCGGGTTGATTTCGGAAGTCGCCTGGGTCTTGTTTTTTGTCGTATTGTCACGCGTTCTATGGTGGAAGGGAATCAAGCGGTATAGCGGATTTGGGGGATGAACCGGAGACGACCGGAAGGCTGAATTCAAATGGCGATCGGTACTCGGTGGACCGTTCCTCGTTGAAACGGCGGATCGGCGTTTGGTGTCAAACAACAGAATTTGAACGTTCCCATTTTCGCCAAACTCCATTACGACCTGTCACCTGAAACGTTTCAATTTTCATATCGATTTTCAATTCCAGTTTTCCCGTGCATCCTTCCTACCTAAAAGTATTCCTCACGTTCGCAAGAAATTCGCTGGTCCGGGACATGTCGTTTCGGACCAACTTTATCCTGCAATGCCTGTCTTCCATGGCTTGGGCGGGAATGAACTGGGGGTTGTTCAAAATCATCTATGTCCATACGGGCGAGATCGGTCGAGGAACCGGATGGCATGAAAACGAGTTTTTTATTTTCCTGGGCACGATCTGGGTAATTAACAGTTTGATTCAGACCGTCTTCATGGCCAATGCCGAGGAATTCAGTGAGTTGATCCGGACGGGAGGACTGGATTTCGCCCTCTTGAAACCCATCGATACCCAGTTCTTGATCTCCTTCCCTCGAATCAACTGGTCTCAGGTACCAAACGGCATTCTGGGAATCTTGTTGATTATTCACTCGATGCAAAAATTGATGCAGGAGAAGGAATTGTACTTTTCCGTGTTCAGCGTTCCGGTATTTGTGTTCTATGTGATCTGCGGTGCAATGGTGATGTACAGCGTGATGATTTGTCTGGCGTCCACAAGTATTTGGTTTGGCAGAAATCAGAATCTGTATGACTTCTGGTTCTACATCACGAATTTTTACCGTTATCCGATGGAGATTTATCAACGCAATGGAATCGGAATGGCGTTGTGGGGCACATTCACGTTTCTGATTCCAATCCTCGTTGTGTCAAATATCCCTGCTCGGATACTGGCGCAGCCGCTCGGCACACCGTGGAAAGCATGGGAGTGGGGACTGGCTGGTTATGCCGTTCTCGGTTCGGTCTGGAGCCTCTGGGCCAGTCGCTGGGTATTCCGGCGAGCGTTGATGAGCTACCGTAGTGCGAGTAGTTAGCAGGACCGGCAAATTCCGAGTGACCACTGTGTTTCGCTGAATCGGAATCGCGGCTTCGGTCAGTACCGGGATTTTATGTTTCGAGTCGGATTATGCGGACTGGCCCCTTCATGCACCCCCCAATGTGGATTATCTGGAACAATCTTTACCGACTGGAGCGGCGGGAGCGCATTTCTCAACCTTCCCCACCTGAGATGCCGAAAAATCAAGAGCACGCAAAATCCGGGACTTGAATGGCGAAACCCCGCTTTTAGAATTAGGATGGCGATGGGAGTCGTAACGCTCGTTGAATGCCCAGAATTCTTGGGAATTCTTGAGTTTCGGAACAGGTGATTGGACCGACCTGCATTTGCCCAAGTTATACTAGGATCGAGTACACAGTTTGTTGTTGCCTGCCACGTTCGACGCAACTTTGAGATAGACCCAAACCCGGTTTGGCCACGCCAAACGATGGAGCTGTAACCCATGTCAAAACTGATTCCGATGGACGAAGCCGCAAGCATTCTTGGAATGACGGTCGAACAGCTTACCGAATTACGGTCCAACAACGAGATCTTTGGCTATCGTGATGGTTCCAACTGGAAGTTCAAGATGACGGAACTTGAACGAGTTGCCGGCGAATTGGATATCAAACTTAACATTTCGGACGCCGCCAAGGTTGCTGACGATCTGAGCGAGAGCTTTGGGTTTGATCTTTCCTCGGAATCGGGCATTGATCTGGACCCCGACGAAGGATCTTCTTCGGGCGGTTTGATCGAAGATCTTGATTCATCCGACTACGTGGAGGACTCATCCGTTGAACTCCAGTCTCCAGCCAAAGATGGTCTCAGTATCAATTCGGATGACGATTCAATTACTATTGATGAAGACGGAGAAGAAGTAGACCTGGTCGAGAGCGGACGATTAAAACAGGGAACGTCAACGAAGCAGGGCGACGACAGTAGTGCGCTGAAACTGGAAGACAGCGGGGACATTCTCGCGTCAGAGGAAAATGTAATTGATGGCGATGATGAGCTCTCGTTTGGAAGTAGTAGCCTCAGCCTTGCGTCTGAAAGCAGCAAGAAACTCGCCGGCGGCGACTCTGCCAATCTGCTTGATGACGAACCCGAAAAATCGGGCAGTCCCTCGGACACCGGTAAAATGCTGGCCGCAGGCGGCCAGGATGACTTGCTTCTGTCCGAAGACGACCTTTTCAGCGACGAGCTTTCGCTTGCAGACAGTGCCTCATTTGAAGATAGTGCCGAACTAAGCAGCGACTTTGAAGACAGCGATCTGGTGCTCGACGACAGCGACTCAAGTTCGGAAATCATGCTCGAAGCCAACAAGAGCGGAATCAATCTGAGTCCGAATGAAAGCGGGATTGCGTTTGGCGATGAACCGCTGGAACTCGGTGGATCGGACATTGACGCTTTGGAACTTCCGGAAGACGACGATTTGATCGTGCTGGAAGATGTCGCCGATGCGGACGCTGCGACATTGATGCAGGAAGACGATTTCAATCTGACTCCCTTGGAAGCTTCCCTGGAAGATGATGATTCCAGTGGATCGCAGGTCATCGCTTTGGAAGACTCAGAAATTTACGCCGACGACTCTGCGGCGACTATTCTGGGAGAGAGCGATGACTTCTCGGCCCAGCCTGCGATCATGCTGGACGATTCCGGCTTTGATGACGGAATGGGATACGCAGACGCCGGTGGAATCCTGATGCCGGCTGGCGCTGCGATGGGGCCGGCCGCGTTGCCTGAAGCTCCCTACACCGCTTACCAGGTCATCAGTTTGGGACTGGTTGCGGTCTTGCTTGTGATGGGCGGGATGGTCGCTTACAGCCTCGCTCAGAATATGTGGATGCCGGAAGACATAGCAATCCGCAGCAGCGTACTCAATTTCTTCCTTCGCATGGTTGGCATGAACTAGACTCCAGTTCGGTCCACATCGTGGGCTGGATCTCCGGGTTCAACGCAAATCAACCTGACATGACCCGGGTCCGTCGATCAGGGTTTCTTGTTGCCGCGGCCACACACCGGCGTTGTTGTCGCACGGAATCGACAAAGGTAGGATGGGTCTCCCGAGAAGATTGGCTCCAGCAACAACCAACGATTCACGATGACGTTAATGTTTCAATTGATGCGCGCCGCGGTGGACTATGCAGGGCTGTTTCCACCCGCTGGGCTACCACTCAACGAAGTCATCGCCAACTATTCGAACTACCTCCAGTCCGGCGAGCGCTCGATGCTCGGTCGATTGATCGTTCCGGCGTCCAGACTGGGCGAATATGAAGCGGCCGCCGAGGAATTGCTGCCCCGGGGAAACCGGACAGATCCTTGGCGAATCAGCGCACTGGCACCTCCGATCGAGGAGGAATCCGGGACGCTGGATTGCAGAAAATTCTCGACAGCTGTTGACACGATTTTGTCGTTCAATGAACGGCATCAGAACGACCAGCGGACGATTGTCGACGCGATGGAGGTACCCGCCCCGACCATCAACCTCATCAAGGCGACGATCGAACGGCGGGCAGATGGAGTAAGTTCTTTCCTGGAAATTCCGGACTTGTCCAATCCCGAACCGATGATTGAATTCATTTCTCAGTTCCCGGCCAGCAACCGAATTTTTGCGAAGATCCGGACAGGCGGCATCACCGCCGACCTGATCCCGCCTCCCACCGACGTAGCCAGATTTATTGCCGCTTGTGCGAAGCATGAGGTGGGCTTCAAAGCAACCGCTGGACTGCATCATCCGATTCGCTCCCGGTACCGATTGACCTACGAAGACGATGCTCCCGAGTCAAAACTGTTTGGATTCCTGAACGTCTTTATTGCCACCATGATCGCTTTTGAACATCGTGTTTCCGTGGACAAGCTCGTCGAAATTCTCTCCTGCGAAGACCCTTTAAAGTTTGGTTTGGACGACCACAGACTGAGATGGGACAACCTCGAAGTATCCGCCGAACGAGTCGCCGAGATTCGTAAACGAGGCATCATTTCTTTCGGATCCTGTTCGTTCCTTGAACCATCAAGCGAGCTGCAACAACTCCCCAACGTTTCGCACGCATCGGTTTTTTCCGATGGATCATCGATGTCCTAGATCCGCGATTACCAACCAAAATCCAGAAAGTGCCGTTTGATGTACACCGTAAATACAACACACGATCCGACATTGAAGTCGTGGGTTCAAAGCGCCAATGCGCCGGGAGCCGAATTCCCGATTCAAAATCTCCCCTATTGCGTTTTTCAACAACCGTCAGGACCGCCATCGATCGGAGTAGGTATTGGCGACCAAATTCTCGACTTACGGACTTGCGCCGGCAGCGGGCTTCTCAGCGACCCTTTCGTACAAGTTGCCAGCCAACCGACGCTCAACGCCTTGATGGGACTTTCGACCGGAGATCAAAGCCAATTTCGGCGCCTGATCCAGAGCCTGCTGACCGAAAACGCTTCGGCAAAAAAGGACAACATCGAGCCCGCGCTGGTTTCACAAACCGACGTCAAGTTTCAGCTTCCCTGCCTGATCGGTGACTACTCCGATTTCTATGCTTCGATTTATCATGCGACCAATGTTGGCAGCATGTTTCGTCCTGACAATCCCTTGTTGCCCAATTACAAACACATCCCGATCGGCTACCACGGGCGTGCTTCGAGCATCGTCGTGAGCGGCACACCCATTCATCGACCGGTCGGACAGTTGTCGCCAACCGAAGAAGGCGGAAACCCCAGCCGTGCCGCCTGCCAATTGCTCGATTATGAGCTTGAAGTCGGCTGTTTTGTGGGTCGCGGCAATGACCTGGGAAGCACGATTCCGATCAACGAGGCTGAAGAGCATCTCTTCGGTCTTACGTTGCTCAACGATTGGTCGGCTCGCGACATTCAAAAATGGGAATATCAGCCGCTGGGACCGTTCCTGGCCAAATCGTTTGCCACCACGATCTCACCCTGGATTGTCACCATGGAAGCCCTGGCCCCGTTTCGATGTGCTGAGTTCACCCGACCCGATGGAGACCCGCAACCGCTTGATTACCTGACCAGTGAATCCAATTCGAATTCGGGAGGCGTTGATCTCCAATTGGAAGTTTTCCTGCAGACCGCAGCGATGCAGCAGCAGGGGATGGATCCGCAAATGCTGACTCGTGGCAGTTTCACCAGTCTGTATTGGACGTTGGCCCAGATGTTGACTCATCACTGCAGCAACGGTTGCAACATGCGAACCGGAGACATGCTTGGCAGTGGCACGGTAAGTGGACTGGCAAGAGATTCGCGAGGATGTTTGCTGGAATTGACCTGGGACGGCGATCAAGCCAATGCTGTTCCGGGCACCCAACGGACACCGATCGAGTTGCCGACCGGGGAAGAGCGAAAGTTCCTGGCCGATGGTGATGAGGTGATCATCAAAGGGTTTTGCGAATCTGACTCCCACAGGAGAATTGGATTTGGAATTTGCGCTGGAAAAATCCTGCCTGCACAAGAACTGTGATTGAGCCGATGTGGCTTGCCTGGTTGCGATAAGGCCGCAAGTCACGTGACTCAATCCGCTTGTTCTTGACATGTCTTGCTGGACTTTATGGAAGCCCCAACAAACACTTTACCAATCCTGACAATTGGTTCAACGAAGTTGTGAACTTGGTCACCATCTTGTTCGCTCTCGGAATCAGCGAAGCAAAAATACGGGGGGGCCGGCGAATCAATGCCCGGATGATCCTGTCGGTTCAGGTTTTAACGCGTAAATTCATCGAACTCTGAACTTTGGACCCCGTACGATTGGAGGCCGCTGCCCACTCGAAAAAGGCGTTGCTGACTCACCTTTCTTCGGAAAATTTGAAAGAAATTGCTGGTTAACGGCCATTCGGTTGGCAGACTCGCTGAACTGTCGGGGGGATTAACTTAGAAACCATCTGGGCGTCCGGGAATTAGTCAGAAGCAACCCGTTAACCGATTGGCCGCGATACATTTCATTTGAGATTCAAAAAAAGCAACCTGCGACAAATTGTCTGAACACCAGTTCCATCCAACCATCGGTGTTTGTCATCAATGAGTTGTGGTCAGGAATGGAGTCGGCGTGATTGCTGATTTTCTGTCCTGACGGCATCTTGCCTGTTCCATCAAATCACTTGGTGATATAGGACTCGCGTCGATCGGTTCATATAATAGATAGTTCGAATCATTGCGGTTTTGGATCAATGATCCGCCGATCTTAAACATCCGAATAGTGGTTGCTTGAACAGCCGCAGAGGAAGGTCATTCGAGACCGATGGACGGCGCCAATAATCACGTCCACGTTTCGGAACTGAACACCAATACACCAAGGGTAGAAATTGAACAAACGCTCCATATCCGCGATAATACTCCTTGGCCTATTCGGGTTGGCTGCCGGATGCTCGCCGGAACCAAAGATCGTCCGCCATACAGTACCAAAGGAACGATCGGGATTGGAGAAACTGCGCCTACCAGAACCGCCAATGGAATCGGCCCGGTCGTCAACCACAACGGCTCAAGCCACGAGGATGGTCGTTGCGGTTTTTCAAAATCCGGATGATACCTGGTTTTTCAAAATATCAGGTGCTCCCGAACAAGTGGCGAAAACGGAAGATCAATGGAGAGCATTTTTCCAATCGGTCAAATTCGAAGACGGCAAGCCCACATGGAACATGCCAGACGACTGGACGAACGCCGGCCCAAAGCCAATGCGTTTTGCAACTCTGATTATTGATAGCTCGGAACCTCCATTGGAACTCGCCATCTCCAAACTTGGCCCGGATCAAGACCTGTTGTTGAACGTTAACCGATGGCGCGGGCAAATCGGGTTGAACCCCTCGACAATCGCAGAGTTGGAAGGTCAGATCAAGAACCTCGAATCTGAAGCTGGAAAGTATCTTGTGTTCGATGCTGAGGGAACCGGATCCGGCGAAATGAAACCACCTTTCGCAGGGGGAGGAGCGCCGTTTGCAACCCGCGAACCGTTGGCTCCTTTTGCCGGCACGGAACCAGGAGCCCAATCGAAAAAACTGGCTTATGAAGTACCGGAGGGTTGGTCGGAGGGTAGTACTTCGTCGATCGTACATGTCCGACTGGTCAAGAAAATTGAATCTGCTGAAGTTCAAATCACGATCATCGAAATGCCTGCGGACGCCAACGAATGGGAACCCAATGTTGCGCGCTGGGCAAATCAGGTCGGAATGGAAAATCTGTCGGCCGAACAGCTGGCCGATCGAGTTTCCGAAATAACGATCGATGGTATCAAGGGAAAATCGGTTGACCTGGTCAGCCTCGAATCCGATTCCCCGACCGGCACGATAGCAGGCATGGTCAAACGCGATGGATCCGCTTGGTTCCTCAAGTTGTCCGGCGAAAAAAGACAGGTTGAAGCAAATCGGGAGACTTACCAGAAATTTCTCGACTCTCTCCGATTCAACTGACACCGGCAAACACGGCAATCACAATTTCAAAAGCGAAATGAGCTATGTCAACGAAAACGGTTGGTAAGTCACGGACCACAGTAAATCCCGGCTTGGGAGTTGCCGATTTCGCGCGCGCGATCGTCACGCCCTTGGCCTCACTCAAGCTGACGGTCGTGCTCCTGGTTCTGAGTATCGTCGTCACGTTTATTGCGACCCTCGATCAAACCCGTGCCGACGTGTTCCAGGTCAAGATGAAGCACTTTCAAAGCCTGATGGTCGAAGTGCCGTTTCAGACTTTTTTCGTACCTCGTTGGTTTCCCGATAAACAGAACATCCCCGGCAGCTTTTACATGCCCAGCGGCATGACCGTGCTTGTGCTCATGCTGATCAATCTCTCTGCCGCCCATATTTTGCGGTTTCGTTTACAAGCCAATGGCAGGAAATTGATCTTCGGTTTGATCGCCGGAGTCTTCGCCGCGTTTCTGACCTGGGCCGTCATCTTCAACGGCCAGAACCCCAGCGGATTCCAGGCGGAACCCCCACTGTCGTGGAAGCAGATGTGGATGCTCCTGCGGGTCGGCCTGTTGGGGTTGGCGATCGGATCGGTATACGGTTGGCTGGTTCTGGATCGAGATCGTAAAGTCGAACGACTGTTGCTGGGATTGGCGGCCGTCCTCGGTTTCCTCGGTTTGGGCCTGACCCTGTTACTGAAGGAAAACGCCTTCATCGGCGATTCGGCCATGCGGATTCTGTGGCAGCTCATGCAAGCGACGATGGCGGCACTGGTTGCCTATTTCGCCTGCCTGTTGTTGTTTCGCCGGAAAGCCGGGATCGTGCTGCTCCACCTGGGGGTCGCCGGTTTGATGCTCAACGAGATTTATGTCACCACGACCAATGATGAGCAACGAATGACGATCTTCGAAGGGCAAACCGTCAGCCAGGCCGTTGATGTGCGGGCCACTGAAATGGCGATCATCGACACTTCAGATCCGGATTTTGACCAAATTGTATCGATCCCCGGCACCAAACTTCAGTCCGGAGAAACCGTCTCCGACCCGCAACTCCCGTTCGATGTGAAATGTGTCCGTTACCTTCCGAATTCCAATCTGAGGCGAATTGACGATGTCGGCGCTGACAAGCTGGCCAGTACCGGAATTGGACAACAGCTGGAAGCATTCGAGATTCCGACGACGGCCGGTACCGACTCCGAACAAACAGTGGATATCGCTTCGGCATACGTCGAGCTCAAAAGCAAGACCGACGGAAGCGTACTGGGTACCCACCTGATCACGCAAAACATCGAAGAACATAATTCGGATGAAGTTACAATAGACGGCAAGTCATATCGCATCGCGCTCCGGTTCAAAACGGCATATAAATCCTATTCGCTGACGCTCAAAGACGCACAGCGCGAGAACTACATCGGAACTGAGACACCACGTTACTATGGGTCGAAGGTGGAATTGAATGATTTCGACAATGGAATCAAAAGTGAGCAGGTTATTTGGATGAACAATCCACTGCGATACTCCGACGAAACGTTTTATCAATCGGGAATGAACAAGCTTGCGGACGGTCGGGAATTGTCCGTCATTCAAATCGTTCGCAACAAAGGCTGGATGATCCCCTACGTTTGCTGCATGTTTACCGTGGTCGGTTTGATTGCCCAATTCGGTGGCTCGTTGCTTGGATTTTTGGAAAAGAACCGCGAGAAAGAAAAAAAACAATTGCAGAAATCGCCTGGAAAGGCCTCGGACCCAAAGAATTTCAGGCACGTTCTGCCTGGCGATGCAAAAGCCAACAAGTCAGTCCCGGAAACCACATTGACCGCTGGTTCGACTGTGAGCCAATGGAATCACTGGGCACCGACGGTGGCGGTCGTCGCGGTCATGGCCGTCTGGATTACAGGGGAGATCCTCAGAGATTCCCAATCCCGGAATGTCGCAGGCATGCGGCTGGACTTGCTTGGCCAGATTCCGGTCACGATTAACGGTCGTGTCCAGCCACTTGACTCTTTCGCCAGAAACACGGCGCGGCAACTCGGCAAACGGGAAACGGTTTTTGACGGTAACGACGAAAAACAGACGGCCATTCACTGGCTGGCGGACACCATGTTTGAGGCCGATGGTTTCGAAGATTACCGGATTTTCCGCATCGAAGACATGAATATCCTCGGCGCCCTGGAGCTTCCACCTGCATTTGAAAAGCCGCGTTCGAACTTCCGTTACACGTTGGCGGAAATCCTGGATGCCGAACCGACCCTGAGGGAGCTCATTCCCAACCCGGAAAAAGCCGACCCTGACACGTGGACCGTGTTCCAGAAGCGGCTCAATCACGTTGCCGGGCAACTTCAGCGGCTGTACGGGCTGAAGCTTGCATTTGGTGGACCAGAGCGTCCCGGGCAGGATCTGATTCGAAAACTCGATGAAGCCAGCAATCAGATTTCGTCGCCCTTGATTCCCCTGGTGGTCCCAACCGATAGTCCCGAACAGCCCTGGGTTTCTTTTACAAGGATCAAGAACCAGGTCTGGCTGAACGAATTGGCAACGACATATGAATGCACGACGACCGCGTCGCTTGGCCACGCGATCGTGGAACAAGAGATCATTCCGCCCCTGCGTGAGGACACGATTCGCGCACGTATCATTCAGCGTTTCCTGTCGGATCCTGAATTTTTGCAAGTCATGGAGCAGCAGCATGGCGAAAAAGATCCGCGCGTCCTGGCCCGGTTAATGGAACAGAACTGGGATCAATTTCCTGAAAAAATCAAAACGGAACTGGTCGTCTCCGAGGGTCCATTGGTCGATGCCATGATCGCCCAGCAGATGCCCCGATTCGAATCGATGATGGAAGAGCAGCTCGCCGCAATCAACGGCTCCAAAGGCCCGATCAATCAAGGCTCCAACGAATTGGCGGAATTGCTGTTCAAGCTCAAACCGGCATACGTTTCGGGAGACGCCGAAGCGTTTAATTCGACACTGGAGACCTACTTGGCAAAAGTCCATAAAGCACCACCCCAAGGCCTGAACTCCACCAGGCTTGCGGTCGAGAGAATCTATAACCGTCTGTCCCCCTTCTACCTGGCGTCCGTTTTTTACCTGGTTGCATTTCTGGCCGCCATACTTGGCTGGATTGGCTGGCGCCAATCGTGGAACCGGGCGGCAACGGGACTCCTGGTTCTCGGCCTGGCTTTTCAGATTTTCGGAATCGTGTCGCGCGTGATCATCTCGGGTCGCCCTCCCGTGACCAATTTATATTCTTCGGTCCTCTTCGTCTCGGCGGTCCTCGTGGTGCTGATGTTGATTGTTGAGAGGATCACAAAGTTGGGAGTCGGCAATCTGCTGGCTGCGATTGGGGCCTTCCTGGCGTTGATGTGGGCCTGGACGATGACAATTGTCGATGGAGACACGTTTACGGTCATGGTGGCGGTCCTGGATACCCAGTTCTGGCTGTCGACCCACGTGGTTTGCATTTCAATCGGATACGCAGCGACTTTTGTTGCCGGACTTCTGGGGTTGGCTTACATCATCGGCCTGTTGCTCACTCCGGCGTTTGCGACCAAAGAGAAACGCCGCATGTTTACCAACGTGATTTACGGTACGGTCTGTTTTGGGCTGCTCTGCAGTTTCTTTGGGACGGTGCTGGGCGGCTTGTGGGGGGACGATTCCTGGGGCCGTTTTTGGGGATGGGATCCAAAAGAAAATGGCGCCCTGATGATTGTGCTTTGGAATGCCGTCGTGCTGCACGCTCGCTGGGGCGGTATGGTTCGCGACCGCGGGCTGGCCGCACTGGCTGTGCTTGGCAATGTGGTTGTCCTTTGGTCCTGGAAAGGCGTCAACGCGATGGGGGTCGGCCTTCACGCCTATGCCGCGACCGAAGACGATACTGTCAAAAAGATCCTGATGGTCGGCGTGGCGCATGTTTGTGTCGCAGCGCTCGTCGTTATCCCGATGAAATTCTGGATGAGCTATTCCCGCGATGAACCGTCTAAGCGACTGCAGGGGTAATCCGACGTCACCCACAATTCTAGTGATAGCCTGACCCCCGATTCGCGGATCGAGGCGTCGGATCCAACCAGGTTTTGGTCAGCGCCCCCGCAATATCCAGTTTTCGGCTGAACGTGAACAGATATTTTTCGTCGATCGGCTTGGGCGACGACTCGGAATCCAGGTACAGAAGCGCATCCCAGTTCTTCAGCTCCCCATTTTCAAATTTGCACTGATTCAACTGAATCAAGGCGGTGTTCTGGCTGACGACGGAGACCGCGGTAACGAGAGCAACGTTGGCAAACACTCCTGCAACCTCGATGTTCGCGGTCGTCGATGCGGGCTCGAATCGCAACGCGCCGTCAAACGTTGCATTACGACCGATCGTGGACGGCAGGTCGAGGCCCGAGTGGGTAGCCAACCAGCAGGGAAGTGCGGATTCATTCGTATTCAACAACAAGAAATGGCCGGACTGAATCGTCTTGGATATCTGGCAATTGACAAACTTTTCCGAAACGGTGTTTCCCTCGGGATCCACAATCTTGAAATTGACTTCGGCCAGGGTGCCATCGCGTCGCCCGGTTGGGCCGATGTCGATGCGAAGCTGGGAAACCGTCAAACTGGCATTCAACGGAAGTGACATGATGGCGGAATCTGCCTCCACTGCCTTGGCTGTTGCGAGAACTTCAGCGGCGAACGCCTGATGGATCGTCGCGTTTTTTTCAAAAACGAGTATCCAGTGCTTTTCAGTCGACTGCTTGCGAATCACATTTTGATCAATGCATCTGACGAGGAAGGACAGGCCTTCGTTGGTCAAGCCGTGTACCTTGTCGGGGAAGACGATTTGATTGAATTCTCGGCCATACTCGATTTTCGTGGTAACGGTCTTGAACAACGTCTCGCCATCAAGGTCAAGGAACTTCAAACCTCGCAACACCGTCACGTAGGGGCCAGGAGTTTCAACGGAATCAATGCTGGTCGTGATGCCAAGCTGGGCCTGGATTGCGCGCTCCCATCCATGGGCGGTTTGTGGATGACAAATCCAATAACCGATCGCAGACGTCGGCAAGACGCACAACGTCAGGAAAAGGATTCGGCAAATTGCCCGCCGTTGATTGTCGCTCATCGCTCTGACTTCCTTGTCAGCTAGTGACATGATTTCTTGGTGGCCTTGGTCATGGCTTGTGTGTCGCCATGCTTGTGTGTGGCCATTCGCTCCGCGAATGTTCGCAATTTCGCGGAGCGAAATGCCACGCACATTGACTTTGTCCTACGAACCAGATTTTGAAGGGTTTGGCTCAAAACGCCAATAACGATTAGGAAGGCATTTCAAAACCGGAGCCGTTGGAATTCGCCTTGGGCTAGCGTCGCGAGTATCGAACATTTTGCTGGTAGTTTTGGCCCGGGCGAACGCCCTTTCGGCACAAAACACCTTGAAAAACGGGGCCTGAACCGCCCTTTTTTACTTTTCACTGGCCATTTTCTGAAAAAGATCCCATCTCGCGTGCATTTCCTGCATGCTATCACCACTGAATTTGTCAATCAGGGCAGCGGCAATCTCAAACGCCACGACACATTCAATGATGATACTGGCAGCGGACAAAGCACAGACATCGCTCCGCTCGTAGCTGGCCGTGCTGGGCTGTTTCGTATCGATGTCGATCGACTCAAGCGGCTTCTGCAATGTGCTGATCGGTTTTTTGGCGGCCCGGATTACCAACGGCTGACCGTTGGTCATACCGGCTTCCAATCCCCCCGCGTTGTTCGTCGGCCTTGCATAGCCGAGGCTGGTCGAGTTCCGTTGTTGGCTTTCAAAGCGGATTGCATCGTGGACCCGGCTGCCGGGAAGGGTTGCGGCTTCAAAACCCATCCCGATTTCAACACCTTTGATCGCTTGCACGGCCATCACGGCTTGAGCGAGTTTACCATCAAGTTTTCGATCCCATTGGGCATGCGTACCGAGTCCGAACGGGAGACCCTCGACAACGACTTCGATAATGCCACCGAGTGTATCGCCGGCTTTTTGGGTTTCGTCGATCAGTTGCTTGGCCACCTGATCTTGCGACGGATCGAGCGAGTAGATAATGCTTTCATTTCGCCATCCCAACCGTTGCTCAAACGTACCATCGATGGGAGGGATTTTCTGGCTACCGAGTTGAACGACGTATCCCAGCGTTCGAATACCAAAGGTCTCCAAAAGCTGCTGGCAGAGTGCGCCCGCCGCGACACGGACGCAAGTTTCCCGGGCGCTGGCGCGTTCCAGGATTCCGCGCATTGAACTCAGGTATTTGATCGACCCACTCAAGTCGCCATGACCCGGTCGAGGGCGGGGAAGCTCTTTCAATCTTTCGAGTTTGAAATCATTGTTGGGAACTTGCAATGTGATCGGACTGCCAAGCGTCACATTCTTCCAGACACCCGTCAGCACATCAACGCGATCTTGCTCCAATCGCTGGCGCTGGCCGCGTCCGTAGCCCCCTTGTCGCAAAACAAGTAACCGATCGATTTTGTCGGTGTCAATTTCAAGTCCGGCAGGAAATCCATCGATCAGCGCCAGCAGGCATTTTCCATGGGATTCGCCGGCGGTCCAGTATCGAAGCATGAATTCTGATTGCAGTTAGGGAGCGTGGATAAAAATCAATTCGACAATTGGCAAATTCGATGTTTCGATTCTAGACGAATCTCGTGAGGTTGGCAGCGGGGTTAACAACGGTTCGAATAGTGGCTTTCAGCAATCACTCCAACAACGATTCTCGCATGAAGCTGGTTCGCCAACAATGGTTTTTGTTTTCGCTACTCATGTTAATGGCCACCGGTTTCTGGTTTGCGCTTCGTTTTGAATTTCTGTCCAATATCGAATGGCTCAAGTGGTTCATTGTCACGGTCACCATGTTCCTGATGGCGTGGCCGCTGGAATTCGGCAGACTCAAGCGCACCCTGGCACGCCCTCTGGCTCCGTTGTTGGCATGTGTCTTGAACCTGGTTCTGATTCCCTTGCTGATTTGGCCACTGGCTTTCCTGGCAGGGGCGGAATTGGCTCCCGGAATGGTCGTCGCGGCCGCTACTCCCACGACGCTGGCCTCCGCGGCCGTCATGACCCGACGGGCTGGCGGCGATGACAGCGTTGCCATCATGGCGACGATCATTACGAACGCCAGTTGTTTTCTGGTCATGCCGTTCTGGATTTTCGTGCAAACGGGGAACGAGGTCGAGTCAAGCAAACTGGTGGGAACAGTTTACAAACTTCTGTTGTTTGTCGTGTTGCCAATCGGCACGGCTCAACTGTTTCGTTTGCATCGACGCTCAGCCAATTGGGCGACCTACCGAAAGCCGTCATTAAGTCTGATGGCACTGATCGGAATCCTGGCAATGGTATTTCTGGGCGCAGTGAAAATGGGGCTGCGTTTGGATGCCCGGTCGGACGCTTCACTGAGCCTGTTCAATCTACTGATCGCCGCCGTGATATTGTTGGGGGTACATGTAACTGTATTTTGGTTCGGAATCTTCGCCGCGAATCGATTGGGGAGGACGCGAGACGAGCAAATCGCTGTCGGTTTTTCGGGCAGTCAAAAGACGCTGATGATTGGTCTGTCGACAGCCGTGAATCTGGGAATGAACATCATTCCAATCGTGATGTACCATGCGCTGCAGTTGATTGTAGATTCGATTTTCGCCGAAAAAATCCGAGACGAATGAAACCGACAGTGCCTTGCGGAAGATTCGTACCAAGGTCTACGGTCCGTTCGACCCCGGCTCAATCATTCCGAATGAGCGGAAATTGCCGGGTCGGGGCCTTTCCGTTCCGGGACGTCCATCGTTGACGAAATGGGGCGCCTCGATATGCAGCCACATGTTCCTGCTGCGATCCAAGGACGGTAGTTGAGTGGCGAGGAATAACACCCCACCGAGGAAACGATGCGTTCGACACCCCCTCGGCTTGCCTCCTTTTTTCCAGATTGATATAGTTTGTCGGGAACCGATTCCTTGTTACACCACGAAAATGACCAGATTGACCTCGCCATTTCCAATCTTGCGATATACCGATTCGGCGGAATCCTTGTTTGATTCTTAGCTGGGGTTGTTTACTGCCTGCAACGCGCCGATCGAACCCGTTCGGCGAACCTGGATGTCTCCGACCGTGTCTTGGTCATTTCTTCCCGCCCACAAAAGGCAAACACGATGCGCGAAATGCTCGATGAAAAACTCAAGCGATTTGAAGAACTTGAGCAACAACTTAGCGATCCTGAAGTTCAGTCGAATTCGTCCAGGATGGCTGCCGTCGCGCGCGAGCACGGTTCGTTGGCCAAGCTTGCGACCAAGTATCGTCGCTTCACCGAAATTCTCAACGAGATTGAAGGCGTTCGCGAAATGGCCGACTCCAGTGACTCCGACGAGCGTGAAATGGCGGAAGACGAATTGCAACAACTGCTGGAAAAACGCGAGGAACTTTGGGACGAGTTACTGGAAATGACGATTGGGGGGGAAGACGCGAACCGTTCGCGATGCGTGATGGAAATTCGCGCCGGGACCGGCGGCGATGAAGCGGCCCTGTTTGCGAGAAACCTGTACGAAATGTACATGAAACATTGCGAAATCAAGGGCTGGAAATTCACCACGCTAGATTCCAGCCCCACAGAACTGGGCGGATTCAAAGAGGTCACGATCTCGATCGAAGGTGAAGGCTGCTATCGCGAGCTGCAGTACGAAAGCGGCGGCCACCGCGTCCAGCGTGTCCCGGATACGGAAACCAAGGGCCGTGTCCATACATCGGCGGCGACCGTCGCCGTGTTGCCTGAACCCGAAGATGTGGAAATCGACCTCAAGCCCGAAGATTACGATGTCGAGCGCTACGCAGCCAGCAGTGGCCCCGGCGGCCAACACGTAAACAAGACGGCCTCAGCGATCCGAATCACGCATCACGCGACCGGCGTTGTGGTGAAATGTTTTGAGGAACGGTCCCAGCACAAGAACCTCGCCAAGGGAATGCGGATTCTCAAATCGAAGCTTTACGACCACTTTCAACGACAAGAGAACCAGCAACGTGCGGACCAGCGAAAAAGTCTGGTTGGTTCAGGCGACCGCAGTCAGCGAATTCGCACTTATAATTTTCCAGAAAACCGCGTCAGTGACCATCGAATCAATTTGACTTTGTATAAGCTCGATCAGATCATTGCGGGATCGCTTCAATTCCTGACCGACGCCTTGATTGATCACGATCGACAAACCTTGCGTTCGTCCATGTCGTTGGAATGATGCAACCTGATTGTTGCGTAACGTTGAGCAATCCGGAGTTTCCCAACTCGTTTCCGAAATCAGACGGCGACCCAACCGCCCGGCAAAATTAGCATGTCAGAGACCACTGAACAGCAATGGACGATTCAACGGCTGCTGGACTGGACATCGGAATACTTCGCCAAATCGACGATTGGCAACGCACGGCTGGAAGCCGAAGTTCTTCTCGCCGAAGCCCTCAATTGCCAACGAATTGATCTTTATACGCGATTCGATGAATTGCCTGATCCGGACCGACTGGCCACATTTCGAGCCTGGGTTAAACGGCGTGGGGCAGGGGAGCCGGTCGCCTACATCGTCGGCCACCGAGAGTTCTATTCGCTTCGATTTGCAGTCGACGCGAACGTTCTGATCCCACGACCCGAAACCGAACATGTTGTGGTCGCCGCGGTCGAATTCGCCAAGTCGCTTGACGCCCGTCCCATCCGGATTATTGACGTTGGAACCGGAAGCGGTTGCATCGCGGTGACGTTGGCGACGCAAATTGAACATTGCAAGATCGCGGCAACCGATGTTTCCGAGGGGGCGCTGGCAGTCGCCCGAGCCAACGTGGCATCGCACGCAGTGGAAGATAAAGTCAAGTTGTTTCAAGGCGATTTGCTCAATGCACTTCCCCACGGAAGTCAGCCGGTGCATATGATTGTCAGTAATCCGCCCTACATTGGTCGACTCGAGATCGAGACCGTTGATGATCAAGTCAAATCTCACGAGCCAGCGATTGCACTTTTTTCCGGTGACCACGGTACCGAAATTATTGAGCAACTGATTCAGCAAGCGCCTCGTTATTTACTGCCTGGCGGAAGACTGATTTTTGAAACCAGCCCGATTGTGATGGAAAAATGCCTCAGACTGGTTCAGTCCAACCCGGCGTTTGCCAGTGTCAGCGTTGACAAGGATTACAGTGGTCTGCCGCGGGTCGTCGTGGCGACGAGAGCTGACCAGCTATGCGACGACGGTTAGGCGCGGGGATGAAACTGGTTGTGAACTTTTTTCAGGCGCGTTTGATCGACATGGGTGTAGATTTGAGTTGTGGCAATACTGGCATGTCCCAGCATCTCCTGAACCTGTCGCAGGTCCGCACCGCCGGCCAGTAAATGGGTGGCAAAACTGTGACGGAGCGTGTGGGGACTGATGGAAACCGACACGTCAGTGATCAGGGCGTACTTCTTGACAAGCTCCCAGATGGCTTCCCGCCGCAAGCGGCGACCGCTGCGTGAAAGGAACAGCCAATCGGTTTCATTCGACCGGACCGACTCGAGTCGTGGTCGCTGTTTCTCAAGATAGGCCGAGACGGTTTCGATCGCCCCATCGCCGAGCGGAACCATCCGCTGTTTGCCTCCCTTACCGTGGCATTTGCAGAACCGTTCCTTCAGGTGGAGGTCCCTCAAACACAAGTTGGACACCTCGGAAGCACGGCATCCGGTTGCGTACAGCATTTCCAGCAGCGCGCGGTCCCGGTAATAATAGACTTCAATCCGCTTGGGCCCATGAAGAAATCGCTCAACTTCCCGGGGCGACATTACCGATGGCACACGTTGCCAGAGTTTCTGGCTGCCCAGCAATTCGACTTTGTTGTCGACCAGCACGCCTTCGAGTTGAAGGTACCGAAAGAACATTTTGACGGCGACAACATGCCGGGCAATAGACGTTGGTGCAAGGTTTTGTGATGCCAGGAAACCGACGAAGTCCGACAGCTCGGCAATGGTCAGACGGGTAATACTCCGTTGGCCCAACCACTCGGTAAAGCGCCGCATGTCACGGCTGTAGGCCAGGACCGTATTCTCGGCGAGACGGCATTCGGTCCGCAGATAAACGGTATAGGCTTCGCGCCAACGAAGCGTGGTTCCGTCACCGCCCCGTGGACCTGGCTTGAGTTGCCGAAGTTGTCCTTTTTTGAGCTTCTTCATGGGAACCGGCCAAACAAACGCGTGGGAAACCGCTGCCTACGTGTTTATTCGGCTTGCCGGCATGGAGACCGGCAATGAAGACGGAAAAAGTCGATTCTGCGGAGAACCGGAAGGATTAAACGGCACAATTGCCACAACTTACCGGGGAACGCTGACAGGGTTCCCGCAGCGCCTGATCAGCTACCCTTCTTGGCGTCCTTGAACTTGACTTTCTGGATCAGTTTCTTGACGCTGCCGTCCTGTTGAATGCGACCGGAGACCGCTTCAATGGCCTTGACGGTGTACGAGTACTTGAGGTTGTAAGCGATTTCAAATTCAACTTCGGTTTCCGAGGCTTTTTCGGGATCGCCTTCACCGGCCAGCCGTTCCTCCACGATCCGTGTCAATTCCTGGTACATCGTGATTTCGTTCAGCGTCTCATTGTCATCGACCACGATACTTGCAATGTTGCCGTTTTCACCCGCCAACAACCGCACGGTGATCAGATCGGGAAGCTCGACGTCCAGTGAATCCGCACTTTCGGAAGCCAGCGGCATTTTGATATTGAAATCGCCTTCCATCGCGACGATCTTGAATGTCATGATAAAGAAGACCAACAACTGGAACACGATATCAATCATCGCAGTCATGTTGAGTTTGATTTCTTCTGGATCGGAGACTTCCATCCGCATGAGATACTTCCTGCTAGTTGATTTTTTCTTTGACACGCAAGCTGAAACTCTGCAGCTCGGCTTCCTGGCATTTCGCAATCAACTCCTGCACAAGCCCCGTAGGTGTGTCTTCGTGCGAGCGAATGATGACAGCGATATCGGCAGGATTGTCCACGCCTTCCCGTTTGGCCGAGTTGACTTGACGAATGAGGATGGGATCCATCCGTTCGATCTGGGTTCGCTGACCTTCAAAAATGACTTCGCCCGCCGGTTCGAGGTTCAAGATAACCTGATAGTCAGGACGAACCTCCGGTGGAACGGCCAAGACGCTGCTGGGAAGGGTGATCTCCTCGGCGCGATCGACTTCGGAAAAATTGATCAACAACATGAAAAATGCGATCAACTGAAACGTCATATCGATCATCGGCGTCAAATCGCCTTCGAGAATCTGACAGCTTTTCGTGTTTCTTAATCTCATGGTACCACCGTTACGGCTGACGGGCTTGAAATCGAGTCAGTCTTTTTTCTTGCCGACTTTCTCGAATCTTCCCATCAAGTTTTCACTGGTGATCCCTACCTCCAGAACCAAACGCTGCACACGGTTTCGAAGGATGTTGTACGCCGCGATCGCTGGAATGGCGATGGCCAGACCAATCAATGTTGTCAACAACGCCGTTGAAATACCTTCGGCGAGTTTGTTTGGGTCCGGCGTTCCACCACCATTGGCAATCTCGTAAAACGCATTGATCATCCCATGGACGGTTCCGAACAGCCCGATCATCGGGCTGATGGTGCCGATCAATGCGAGGTAGCTTAGCCGGTGGTCGAGTTTCATATTTTCTTCCGCACCAACCTCCTGCATTGCCATCACCGCGTGCTGGTAGCTGCTGGAGAGTTTTGCCAGACCGGCTGAAAGCACGTTTCCCAGGAACGACTCATCTGTTTTTGCCAGCTCGTAGGCTTCCTGGTACTGCTTTTCATCCAGATGAGCCTCGAATCCATCGACCAGATGTTGGGGGCAGACATATTCGCGTCGGGCTGATAGCACGTTCATGATGAACAGGGCAACGAGAATGAACGAAAGAGAGAGAAAGACGAGGATGTAAAACCAACCCAGCGATTTCACCAACCATCCCAGCAGCGACTCTTCGGCGGGATTGGAAGCGACGGCATCGTTGACCTCCTGGGCAAAAACCATGGTGCCGGAATCAAGAATCGGTGAGGAAATCGCGAACATGGCAAATGCGATCGAAAACACGAGAGCCCGGGGTGCCCACTGAAAGACAACACCGCTGATGTTCGATCGAATAATTAACTGCATAGCGTGCTATCTCCAAAAGGCCTGTCGATTCATATTCGTAATTCCCATTTTGACGGGAGATTAATTGTAGTCACCCGCCCAACCCTTGATACCCGCCAAGAACGTGTTTACAGCTTTCCAGCCCAGTACGAATTCCGGTACCGGGTTTTGAGTGTATCCCGAGCCAGGCTGGCCCGGTCCGTCTCGTCGAGCTGGAGCCAGATATTGGCCAGCCGAAACAGCGCTTCGGCGTGAGGTTCTGACTCGGTGGCAAACAGCAGCTCGGTATGGAGGTAGGCCGTCCGAGCCTCTTTGAGCTGTCCTGATTTTTCGTAAAGTGCTCCAAGCGCGTTATAAAGATGGGCAAACAAAATTTTGTTGTCCGAATTTTCCCTGGCGATCAGTTCGTTAATCGCCTGAAGACCTTCGGCAACGTTTCCCTGCATGCCCGCCAGACGGGCTTTTTCGCAAATGGCCAGTTGCTTGTAAGTCTGCGTGAGATCGTCGTTGGAATTGACCGCCAATATCGAATCAAAGGCCGATTCCGCGTCTGTCAACTTGTCAGTTTCCAAGAGCATTTTTCCAAGTTGAAACTGCCCCTTCAATTGATACTCCGGCCAGGAACACTGGGCGAGTTTTTGAAACTCAACGGCGGCAAGTTCCGGTCGACCGATGGCGAAAAGCAGTTTCCCATATTGTTCGATTGCCGGATAAAGTTGCAGACTGTCTCCGTGTTCGGAAATAAATTCACCGACCAGTTTACCGGCAACCTGCGGTACGACACTCCCTCCATTGAGCGACATTTGAGAATTCGAAAAAGCACGAATGAAGTCAATTTCCGACTTGATCGGTTGCGAAACCCGGCCGGCATCGATTTTTGCCAGTTCTTCGATTGCATCCGAGAATTGACCTGTGTCCATCTGCTCACGAGCCCGGTTCAGCTCATTCGGTTCTTTGGCAAAAAACAATCGTTTGATTTCCGCAGCCGGGATCTGTTTTCCATCGATCTTCGCACCTTCGGGAGTGACATCGGTGAGCTTTCCACTCACCTTGACCGCACGACCGTTGGACTTCAATTGATAAATCGCGTCCTGAGAACTGGCTCGCCCAGGCCCCCAAAGAACGGCGACCATGAAACATCCAATGATCAGCGCATCGGCACGAAAGCAGTCAACTGTTGTCTTGTGCATCAGTATCATCTAAATCACTCTCAAAACTGTTCATTGTAAATCGCTGGAGCCGGCGTCCTGGCGATTGCGACGACAAGGATTGCCTGGGGTCGCTACAGGGACGTCTGGTTGATCCGGGCTTCGATCGCTTCGAATTTCTGTTTCCATTTTTCGCTTCCATGAAAGGTCGGGTCACGCTTCCTTTCTTTCACTATTTCATTGCCAGCTGCTTTGATTGCACCGGCATTTTTCGTCATGATGCCGTATTCCAGGCGACACTCGACAACATGGTAAAGCGCCTGGTAAAAGGTGTCCCGGTAAGCGACATTGCTGCGGGTTGCCAGGGCAATCTTCTCCCAGCCCCAGATTAGCTTGATGGATCGCCTGGATTTCGGATCCTGGTAAGGCTCGCCACCCTTGACTGCTTCAATGTATCGCTTGGGACCTCCGTTGACGCGACCCCACAACTGTAACGTTTCCGCCGCATCAATCTGAATCGATAGCGCATTGGGACTGGACTTCAGGATTTCAACAAACTGGGAGATGGCTTGTTCGTACTGTCCGCTGCCTCGCTGGGCAAGCGCTCGTTGACGCTTGAGTTCGACCAACATCGCGCTCTCCTGGGGATCGCCCTTGAAACCCATTCCTTCCGCCCGTGTGAGTGCGTTCACTGCTTGTGCATACATTTCAAGAGCCTCTGAATCGAGTCCGGATTGGGCAAGTGACTCGGCCACGCCCAACAAAGTCGACCCGGCCCAGAGAACCGTTTTGGAATCGGTGGATTCCTTTTCGATTGAACCGAGAAAATTGGACAGCGACAAACCAAATTTCTTCTTTTTGGCCGGATCGGTGAGCGTCTGGAAATTTTCTTTCAGCTCTTTGGCAATTAACTGGTAAATCGCTGCAACCCGGTCGCGATCCCTGGGGTCGTTACTGGACTTCAATTCGTCTCGCATGGTGTTGATGATCCCAGCAGCCTTGTCGACCCACTTCTGCTGATCCGAACTGCCTTCCATCGCGGCCAAATACGATTTGATTGCCGTTTTATACGTCTCCCGCCGATAGATTTCCGCCATGGGCGAATTGGTAATCGCCGGATGCTGCTGCTTCAGCAAATCAAGCGGTGCAATCGGGGCGGTCTCAAGCTGGGCAATCGCCAGTTCAACCTGATCTGCTTGAATCCGGGCATCCACAAGCAACAAGGCAGCCAGCGCAGTATCGTAGTCGAGCTGATCGACGGAAACGCCTTTGATTCCTTCGTCCATGTATTTTGTCGCATCTTCGAGCAGCGTCGCCATGGCTGCCGCGTCGGGATTTTCCGACGCCGATTTCGCCTTGTAGTCAAACCAGATCCGTTGACCCAGACGAATTCCTATCGAATTACGATACGGGGCATCCGATGGAATCTGTTCGAAGTAGCGTTTGGCCAAATCAAAATCTCGTTGATTGAGCGCCAAACGGGTCATGGTGCTGGCGGCGGCAGCAGCTTCGTTCGAACCTGGCCATCGCAACAACACGGAGTCGCAAGCTTTCGTCAATCGGTTGCGCTCAAAGGCCTTGTCGTCATCTTTCGCTTGATCCAACATGATCGAATAACTTTGAATCATCAGCGTCATGGCTTGTCGAGTCCCATCTACGTTGGGATATTTCGACAACAGAAATTCACCAATCAGCGCGGCCTCGATGTAGTGTTCCGTCGCGAAATAACAGTAACATTGGAAATACCTGATGTTATTGATATCCGCACGAACCGTTGAGTCGTCCGCCAGGCTCAAAGCAAGATCAAACATTTCTAATGCTGACTGACTCTGTTCCGCGACCTGATTCGACAATTCGTTGTACTGTTGCTCCCAAGCGGATTTTTCTGTGGCATCAACGGTCTTGAGCTGAATTTTGAGTGCCCGGGCGTCACTCAATGTCGTTTCCAGTACTCCAACAATGTCCTTCCCTTTTTGACGCGCTTCTTCAAACGAAGCCGGTGGCTTTGCGTCCGGATCGGCAACTTCGGCGATCCCGACGTCCCATTCCGAAAGCAACTGGCTTGCCCGGTCCCGGTAGGGGTTGGGAACTCGTGCGACATTGCGCAGGACCTTGGCCGCAGCCCGCTCCATCTGTTTCGAATCGCTGTTGGATTTGGGTCCGCCCTGGGATTTGATCTCGGCAGCTTTGGCGTATTGAGCGATTGCAAACTCCATCTGAACTCGCAACCAATCCGGTTGGCGGACCTCGACTTTATTTAGCGCCGTAACCGCCGGCTCCAAACGTGCGACGACTTCATTGAAAGGGTAGGGCTCGATCCGTTCCCAGCATTCGGTCGCCAACACAAAAGCTTCCAGCTTGACGGGCTTCAAGACGCTGTTATCTCCCAATGCGAATATCTCGTCCAACAGGTTGAGTGCAACCCGATGCTCGCCCAATTTGTGACTGCAACGGGCAGAATAAACGCAGGAATTCAATCCAGCCAGGTACTTGGGGTATGCATCCCAAACTCTCTTGTACTCGTCACGAGCACTTGTCAGCAGTTCCTGGCGTTTGCTGCTGCCCTCTTGAAAAGTATCTGCCAACTGCTCGGTAACTTTCGGTATGCTGGCACGGACCTGGGTATACGTCGCCTGAAACTGATTGCGGTTGCGAGTCGTGGAAGGGTCCTCGGGATCAATCTTGATCGCGTCGGGACTGTTGGGATCGATCAATCGTCTGATCTGATCTTTGGCTTTCTGGTAACTTTCCAGCGCTCCTTCCAGATTCGTTCTGGCTTTGACGAATAACTCGTCTTTTTCGCTGGCAGTCAAACGGTCGGACTCCGACTGTTTCACATAAATATTGGATCGCCGATACAGCAGGTTGCCCTGGTAGTGCAGTGTCCGGGCCGAAACTTCAAGAGCTTGATTACCTGCTGCATATTCGGACAGCAACACCTGGGCTTGATCCAGTCGTTCCTCGACTTTTGACAAGTCGCGCATATTGACCGTACTGCCGATCATGGTTTGAGCAAGTTCAAACGGCAATGACGACTTGAATTCAGCAGATATCAGTTCACTGTTCTCAAGACTCGCCAGGTAATCAATTGCAACATCGTAATAGCCGTTGTTTCGCAGAGCTTCCAGAAATGCTTGAGCCGGTTCGTCAGCATTGAGCGAAGTCTGTAAAAAGCCTGCCATGATTGCAATGAGTAATGCAAGTCTCTTCACAGCCCCAAGTCCTCAAAGATAGTTTCTCGTGTCAGCAATTCGCGACGAATCGAAAACGACACCAAATGTCGATCAGCGATTTGGTCAGGAGAAACCATTTTTAACTACGAACGCCCTTACGGCAATCGCTGAAAAAAAAATCCCCCTCAAACAACCACCGAGCCGGTGGTTCCAATCGAGAGCAAGGCTGCTTCAGGGAAGTGGGTGGAAATCTCATTGTAATAAAAATCTCGAACCCGACCGAATAAATCTCCAATTTCACTCGCGGGTTTTCGGAAATCCTCGCAACCTGATTTAATCACCCTGTTTCAACTCCGGCCTGCCTCATTCAATGGTTACACTGGCGAGCGTACAATCTTGAATGCGAATGCACGGATAATCAGTTCGATCAACATAAGGCCAGCGCATGCGGTGCAGCAGAGAATGCTTGATCATCGCCCTTTGCGACCCAATGATATGATTGTGACAGGATAACATTGAGGCAAATGAATGAGATTCGAAGATCCGTCTCAAGACGAAGACACTCCCTTGCGCCCCGTTTCGATTGTCCCGCCCCCAGATCGAACGTCTCGCGCGATCCGCACCAAGTTGTTGATGCTGTTTGCCATGTTGGTCATGGTGATCGTGCTCATGAAAGAGGCTGGAAAACCGGAACGATGGGAGTGGATGGGCTTCGAAACACCCAAAGCAATTGAGATGGAACTGGATGACGCACGCCCTCTGGCGACCTCAATCCCAACAGAATCCGATCGGACACTTGCGAATTCGTCGGGGAATCAATCGAGTTTGTCCGCGACGCCGGAACCCGATCCGCCGGTTCAGAGTTCACGCCCGATTACAATTTCTGCGAACCAGTTTGGATCCGCCAGGGCGACCAACCCCGCGGAGCCAGTTGTCAGCTTTGCACGGGCGGACGTTCAAGCCGACTACCCCGTCGCAGCAGTCGAATTTTGGAACTCGTTGTTTCGTCGACTCAAACCGGACCAACAAACCACCCTGGTTCGGCTGCTCAAATACATGCGGCTTGGTGTGGTTCTTCCTGAAGATCAACAGCCGGCAGCCCGGCAGCTTGTCCGCCTGCTACGAAGTCACCGCGAACAGTTTCATCAGACTTTGTTTGATCAACTGGCGCTCGCGGCCGATGGAACGCCGGAAAAAAACCGGTTGGCCGACGAGATGTACGAATCGCAGGCGATCTGGGACAAAAAAATCGCACCCGCGATCGATGCTGCATCACGAGGTGTCGATTTCACGATCGCGCAGCGACAAGCCGTGGTGCGTCTCCAACAGGTCCTTGACCCATTGCTGTACGAACGAGTCCAGGACAGGACATCGCTCGGATGGACAGGCGATTCGGCCGCTTGGATCAGGATCTGGGAAAAGGTCAAGAATGATGAAATGCCAACCGGACGTCCCGTCACCCGCATCGAGCTGATGGGTCAACCGCAATTCTATCGTGGCCAGCCGGTGGTCGTTGAAGGCTGGGTCCGGTCGGCCAGCCGGAAAACGCTGGGGCCCGAAAGCGAACTGGGAATTCCCTGTTATTACGTGCTTTGGATCCGCCCCCGAGAGACCAAACTGGGGCCGTATTGTGTGTACTCCATGACACTGCCGGATGGATTTCCCTCGGTCACCGAGTCGTTTTCGGACGTCAACGAGCACGTTCGCGTGAGCGGTTACTCGTTCAAGATCCGAAACTATGTTGCAGCCGATTCATCGGTCGACGAATGTCCGGTGATCATCGCTCCGGGACTCGAGCGAGTTGTCAAGTCCCAGTTCACGTCCGTCAATCGCTGGCAGCCGTCCCGCTCGACACTGACGTTTGCCTTTATCTTGATCCCTTTGCTTGCGTCCGGTTTGGCCTGGCTGGCGTTTCGAACTTCCCGAACTCGCCAGTATGTTCCAGGCGCAACATCACAACAGCGAATTGATCAGGCCCTCAACAACCTGGTAAATGACCCGCGAGTTCAAACGGAACGCGAGAAAGTCATGTCGCTTTATGAATCGGAGACCCATGATCAGTAAATTGAGGCGACGGGTATCCGGATTTGTGATGTTGGCAAGCTGGCTCATGGTGATTGCGGATCCGGTGAGCCTCGACGCCACTCAGGATCACAACCAGACTCCCATGGAACTTTCCGGTTATTCGATCAGTGAAGCGTTCGAAATCCCCGACGACCAGCCCCTGGATCTCAATTCGCCAACGCTGAAACAACTGCTCTATCGAATCAAGAACACGTCGCCCGGGAGCCGTCGGCAGTACGGCAATTTCTCGCGTGAATTGACCTGGAAAGATATCTGCACCAAAACCGAAGACTACCGGCTGTGGTTATTTGAACGATCTGCGCGACTCAAAAAGATCGAAAAATATCCTTTTCAAAATTACAGTCTCGATGAAGAGATCAAGGGCGTATTTGTTTGCGAATGCGAATCGGAACCCGATATCGGCCTCACAAAGGAGATCGCTCGAGGCCATTCATTTCTCGTTCTTGCCCGCACCATTCCGCGGGAACTCCCAATTGGCAGTGCGATCGACGAACCGATTCGAATATCAGGTTTTCTTTATGCTCGTGTTTCCGGAACCCACACTGGAGACAACAACGAAATGCCTGTGTTCATCACGGACCGAATTGCGTGGTTTCCATCCCGGGAATCGGAAGATGTCTCTGTCGCGCACCTGAGTCTGTCGCGATATGGCGCCGACATTGGATTGCTGGACTTCGTTCAGGAAAACAACGCTCGTCCCCTGGGAAACCGAGATGCCGAAGCGTTCTTTCAAATCCTGGCAGCAGTTAACCGGATGAACCGGAACGACGTCGAACCGGGTCCAACTGTCGATGTTTCTGATTCCGGTTCCTTGCTTGGGTTCGAAGAGCTCATGCAGAATTCCAACACGAACTTCGGAGAAGCCGCGCGAGTCACCGGCACGGTTCGAACCTGTTCGGTAGTCGCCGTGCCGCACGAGGACATCAAACGTCGATTGGGAATAAGCAAATACTACCAACTCATGTTGTTCCCGGACCTCGACGGGGCGAAAATCGTCGTGAAAAACAAGGACGGTACAAAAATGGACTATCGTCGTTTTCCCGTCACGATTTGCTGTACTGAATTGCCGGCAGGCATGAGCCCGACTGACCTGGAAAGAAAACAATTCGTCGTTGACGGCTACTTTTTCCGTTTTTGGAGATACGAGTCTGACAAAACAGACCAAGCCGCGGGCACCGGTCAGGTCAGCCCATTGATCATTGCGAAATGCCCCCAATTGATCGGATCCGACACCAGCAGTTTGAACCTGGCTCTGCTGGTTTTTGCGATTGCCACCCTGGCTGGAATAATAATTCTGATCGGTGGATACAGAATCGCGGATCGACAAAGACAAACACCGGTTGAAAAAATCCTTGGTACGCTTCCAGATCAAATCGATCTGTCGGGACTGGAGGATTGACCGGAGTTTGTCCAGATGGAGCGTTCAAGTTTATGCCGGTTTGAATTTGGACCACTTGAAGTTCCCCGCTGACTGCGAGATATTCGCGGGCAAGAAATTGTGTAAAATGACATAATCGGGAGATTTCTCGGCATTCGAATGACGTGCCAGAATTGCAAACCATAGGATTTCTGGAAACGGTCGTTCACTTCCGTGTGCCTCCGATCCGTGAATGACCCTGCCCGATCATACAAATCCTTCTGCATTAACAGCCATCAATCATTAATTTCGTTCCGTTGGAATGTTCACCATACCATTTGCACACCAATATTGAGGAAAAACAGATGAAAAGTCCGGTTCGAGTTACCGTCACTGGAGCAGCGGGTCAGATCAGTTACGGATTGCTTTTTCGAATCGCTGCCGGAGACATGCTCGGTCCGGATCAGCCTGTCATTCTTCAATTGCTTGAAATTCCCCCGGCCATGAACGCGTTGAGTGGTGTTGTCATGGAACTGGATGATTGTGCGTTTCCGTTGTTGCAAGGCATCGTGGCGACAGATGACCCCAATGTCGGATTTGCGGACGCTGACTATGCACTTTTGGTTGGCGCCATGCCTCGGGGGAAAGGCATGGAACGCAAGGATTTACTGACCGCGAACTCGGCGATTTTCTCGGTCCAAGGTAAAGCCATCAATGAACATGCCAAGAAAGACATCAAAGTCCTTGTTGTGGGAAATCCGGCCAATACCAACGCATTAATCACCATGGCCAACGCCCCGAGTATCAGGCATGGCAACATCACCGCAATGACGCGACTGGATCACAATCGGGCGCTCAGCCAGTTGGCCACGAAAACGGGATCTCATTCCAGCAAAGTCAAAAAATTGACGATTTGGGGAAACCACTCATCGACTCAATATCCGGACATCAGCCACGCCACGATCGACGGCAAGTCGGCACGAGAAATGGTGGACGATGGCTGGTACAAAGAGACGTTTATTCCAACGGTGCAGAAACGTGGGGCAGCGATTATTGATGCGCGAGGGGCGTCGAGTGCCGCGTCGGCTGCCAACGCCGCAATTGCCCATATCCGCACCTGGGAAATGGGAACGGTCGAGGGAGATTGGGTCAGCATGGCGATCCCGAGCGACGGAAGTTACGACATTGAAGAGGGGCTAATCTATTCGTTCCCATGCACCTGCAAAGATGGACGATACGAGATCGTACAGGGGTTGGATATCGATGATTTCAGCCGCGAGAAAATGGATGCGACGATGGCGGAGCTGAAGGAAGAGCGCGATGAAGTCAAAGACCTCCTGTAATCGAAATTTTACCGTGGCAATGGCCTCAAACGTCCGATTCCTTCGTTTCGATGGTTTCGCAGGTCAATGCCCGGCGACGGGCATCGCAACTTCATTGACGTTCTCGGAAATAGCCGCCGGAATGCTGCGATGAGTCACCTGCTAGCGGCAAATCCGGTGGTTTGCGTTTCTCCTTGTTGCGTTCCATTTTCCATCGACGCATTGTTGCAGGATAATCGTGGACGACAATCCAACGTGGCTTCACGTCTCAATCTTCCTGGATTATTTGTGCCGTTGACATTGAATGACAACTGATCTAAAAACTTGTTTCTTGAGCACATGTGACAGCCCCGTCAGTCCAGGAATCGCGACAGGCGAATGAATAGAATCAAGATCAGCCCCTTGGCAATGGCAAGCGAGAGTCCTGAAAAAAGTGGCTCCCCGACAGCACTTTCTCTGGCTCAATTCGACAAACTCACAAATCGTTCGGACGAATTCTCTTTGTTTGTTCCGATGCATTATGAAAAGAATTACGCGTATCCCCTGATTGTCTGGTTGCATTCGGACGGTGCACAATCGTCGGAGATCCACCGCGTCATTCCGCAGGTTAGCATGCGTAACTTCGTCGCGGTGGCACCCCGGTCCCCAGTTGGGAATTTTGAAGCGGGCTATTTTTGGGAACAAGAATCCGACACGATCGACCTGGCCCATGATTCGATTCTGGATGCCATCGATTCCACCTCAATGCGGTTCAACATTTCGTCCCAGCGAATTTTCATTGGAGGCGCCGGTTCAGGCGGCACCATGGCGTTTCGGGTTGCGTTGGAGCGGCCCGAGATTTTCTCTGGCGTAATATCGATCAATGGCCCCATTCCAGACAATCAAAAACCGCTCGGTCAATGGTCGGAATGCCGTCAACTCCCGGTCTTTTGGGCACATAGTCGACACAGCGAATCCTTCGCTCAAGACCAGCTTTGCCGTCAACTCCGATTGCTGCATATTGCCGGATTTTCAGTGACGCTACGTCAATATCCGACGGAATGCTGTTTGAATCCGAAAACACTTTCGGACATGAACAAGTGGATCATGGAAACCATCGATTCCACCATCGCATAGTAGAATGCTGTTGTCATGACGCCGGCATTTCCCGGACTGGCTCAGGTTTTTTTTGCCTGAGACGACGTCAGCCCGAAGCTGTCTCTGGTACATTCCGGCCTCTTTTGGAATTCAAAACGGCCGTTGAACACACTGGATTGCGCTACCCGGCATGGTCGAAACATGTCACCCCGGCAGGTATTCGGTAACGACTCAGGCAAAAATTGCCTTGACACTTTCATCCAGCTTCCGCTAAAAGCTCGCTCTGGAAAAAAGCGTCTCAAGCGTCCGATCGCTTCTGGCGCGTGATCAACAAACACTTATCGATTGAACGTCAATGCAGCTGAACCGTCCCCAACTGGCTTCCTTCTTTGGCTCGTCCCAATCACACAACGTCAAGCAGTTTATCAACAGCCTGGTGGACAAATATCGACCGAAGATGAAGGAACAACAGATTATTCTGGAGACCGATTTTGACACGTTCGAGGCCTGCATTCATCCGGCACTGCTGCACGCGGCTGCTGCGAACCTGGTTGAAAACGCGATGGAAGCCATGCCTCACGGCGGAGAAATTTCGATCACGTTAATTGACGGAAGATATCAATGGGAGCTGGAAGTCGCCGACTCTCTCGGCATGGCCTTCAACTCGATCGAACGAAGGCATGAGGAATCCGACAACAACCTTCCGGTCGTGATCCCGTTCCCCGAAACAGAACAACTGCGAAACGCGCACCGGGCTGCGATCGCGCACGGCGGACAGATCCAAACCTGGAGTTGCCCCCAAGGTGGAACCGCTCATGTGCTGGTAATCCCACGCCAACGAGTCCAGTCAAGTTCGAACAACCCCAATTACCCCTTGGGACAAGATGGCTCCGATCGCCGGAAGATTGTCTGACTGATTGGCCGGTTCGCACCAAGCAAACGCCGAAGGGCACCTGGAGAATCAGATGGATTCAAAAATAGCAATTGCAAATCGTATTATCGAAGTCACCGCCAACCGGCGAGTTCGAGCATTTTCGATTGGGGTCCTGGTCCTGGCCGTCCTGGCCGTTTTACAGGTCAACAACCTGAAACGTGATACTCCAATGTGCGAGTTACTTACGAACTCGAATTTGTGCAACAACGACCTGCAACGAATTCAGCTTGCACTCAGTCAATCCGGTTTGAAGGAATACCAACTGGTCGACAATCACTTGGTGGTCCCAACAGCGCAACATTCGGAATACCTCCAGGCGATTGCCGAAAAGAATGCGATTCCGGAAGAACTTCGACAATCCAGTCAATCCGCTCAAGCCAGCATCAACCCTTTCCTGACACACCGTCAACAACTCGCAATCGATCGCGCCGAAAAAAAACAGCAGGTCCGCGACATGGTCCTGCGACTACCGTTCGTCGACCAAGCCTGGTTTGAGATGGACAAATCCGAATCGCATTCTGCATTTGAACAGGCCGAACAGTCCGCGGTGGTTTCCATACGGACTCCGACCCATGTCTTGCTCTCGGATCAGCACGTCGACACGGTCAAGCGAATGATTGGCGGAGCTGTTGCCGGACTCGGCTCAGACAATATCGTTGTTATCGACCTGAGCGCCGGTCGAGTTCATCATGACGACCTAGACCCGTCGACCATTCAACAGGTCCACTTCCAACGAATTGCAATTGAACATCAACGACTTTACGAGAGTCAGATTCGCGAGGTCCTCCGTGATTACGCCGGAATCAAGATCTCGGTGCATGTTGATGTGAAACCGGCCCCCGAAGACAATCATGTCGCCTCCATTCCCGACTCGGTTCCGGCCCGCATTCAACCGAATCGCCTCGCACCTCTGCCGACCGCAGGTGCCAACAGTTTCGCCTCGATCGAACCAGGGATTGAATCCGGACCATCGTTGAATACCCGGGCAACCATTGAATTGACATCTCACACTGCCGATGATCCATCACCGGAACGGCTCGTGAAGCAAGTCTCGGTCTCCATCGATGTTCCTCAAAAACTGCTCTACGATTTGTTTGGACCTCCGCCGGTGTCGTCATCTCTGGCCACCGGTCCCGGCGATCTTCAGGCGAGAATGGCGAGTGACGCAGACGCCAAATTTGAACAACTGCGGTCTGAAATCATTCAAAAGGTCCAGCCAATTCTGCCTCCATCGAAAAATCAAAGCGAGTCAACTCCGATCTCGGTGAACCTGATCCGCATTCCATTGCCGGAATCAACGCAATGGTTTTCCCAGGTTCAGGATTACGCGATTCAGAATTGGCCGTCCGCCGCAGTCCTGATTATCGGACTGATGCTGCTTTCCATAGTCACACGCAAGCCCGAATCCTTCGATCAACACGTCAACCTCGCGGGGATCGACGAAAGCAAGGACATCCTCTCGATCAATTCTTCAACCGGTGACGAACAGGCCTCAACGGCATACCCGGAAATCCGGCTCTCGAAGTTGATCGAAAAGGATCCCGACGCTGCAGCCAGAGTCATCGAAGCCTGGATTCGAGATGCAGCCTGATTAACCGTCGCCGTGCCGAAGCAATCGGGAGGACCTGCTCGACTCCAAGTGGGCGAACCTTGATGGCGTACTCTTTACTCTTTTGAATCGCCGGCACGTCAAGTGCCACGGTAGGATGCACGACATTGAACGTGAGACTGCACGTCCAGCCCGGGCCCTGAAAAAACGACGTCAGGGGATCACAGGAAATGTCGGCTTCCCTGCCGAGCTCAGCATCGTATTCAACCCGCTCACTCGCACTTGCCCGAAGCACAATCACGAACATCGTTCTTCAATTCCAGGAGCGCGAGAACACTCGAATTCGAACGCAACTGCTTGAGTGTCGGACACCGGTTCAGTCGCCTGACAGACGGTTGTCGACGCTAGCGATGATTGGACTTGCGAGAGGCGCAGAATTCCGCGAAAAGTCCGATTGAAGGCTGGCCTCCGAAAAAAGACATCGGCGGCAAGCGTGACAGATGACAACGACCCAGGGATCGGGCGTGTCGATAGCGGCTCATCATCAGTATCGTCAGGGAAGGCGCTTGAGATGAATCAAAAAAGAAATTATCCGGATCGAGCTGATTCAGGTTTGTTCCGGCGTCCAAGCACAACTCTGTTGTCTACCAGTTTATGGCTGTTGTTTGTCCTGACTGTCACTCCCAATAACTCGTTCGCACAAGGCAACTTTGGCCCGTCCCAAGTCAACGGGCTCAACGATGGGCAGTGGGCTCCTCCCAGTTCCCCACAGTCGGGAGTTTACGTCGCATCCGGCCAGCAACCCCCACCCAGCCTTCCGGCCGGCCTCAGCTTTCCCAAAACTGCGGTCGCGTTTGATCCAGGCGTTCGAATGGCACATCTTGAAGTTCCCGAACCGAATCAGACCCCGGGAGACCGTTCCCTGGAATCGACCGTCGACACGACGGCAACGATGCTTTCCAATTTGAAAACCGCAACCAGCCGGAAGATCTCGGGATTGGCCGCGAACTTCCAACAAGACGGTGGCTGGATGGAAAAGGCCAAATCGTTGTTGGGTACCGCAGATACCAGCCGGATGCTGGGGAGCCTGACACTGGTATTGGGTGTCTATTTTGCATTCGTGTGGGTGATGAGGAAGATCAACCCGGGCGGAAACGCAGGATTGCCCCCAGAAGTCATTGAAGTCATGGGGGAGGTCCCTTTTGGACCCAAACGTAACCTCCAGCTCGTCCGACTCGGCAGCAAATTGCTGTTGTTGATGAACAGTCCGGAAGGGACCCAGCCAATCGGCGAGATCACCGATCCGATCGAAGTTGAATACCTCGCATCGCTTTGCCCTGGCAAACGAAAATCCGGAAGTCGAAGCGTCGCCGCGATTCAGCAGGCGGCCGCACGGCTTGCAAACACTCGCTCCACTCCCTCCGCGAGACCCGACCCAACCCCCCAATCCGCGCCTTCCCAAGGTCCCACAACCCATAGCAACCTCGCCAGAATTTTGCGAGCGCTTGATCAGGCCACGCAACAGAACTCGGCAATTTTCGAAGCCTAGTGTTAACTCGATCCAATGCCCCTTTCCATCGCTCCGAAATAAGTTGCAGAAAACGTGATTCAACTCGAAAATTCTCTAACCCGAACCCCATGGCCGGCGCTCGTCGCTTGGACCAGCGTTTGGCTCCTGGTCACGACTTGCCTTGCCCAACAACCCGATCCCGCAGGGTGGTCACACACTCCTGAATCGGAGTCGCAAGTAAAAACCACGTTTGTTGCCGAACTGGTTGCCAACCGCCCCGGTTCGATCGCAACGCGCACCGAAGTCCCTGACAACCCGTCGGCCGACATTCGTAATCAGATTGGATTGGCAACGTATGAAGCGCCGCAAGCCTCCCAGTCGATTCCGGCAGCCGCGAGAACAGCCAATCCAGAAGTTGCATCCCCGCTGTCGTTGATGTTTTCATCACAAACCGAGCAACTGACGTCACCTGAGGGACTCACGTCGTCGATCAAGGTCGCACTCCTGTTGGCGACGTTGAGCCTTGCACCGGCGATCATCCTGATGACGACCTGCTACGTTCGCGTCATCGTCGTATTGACGTTGCTGAAACAGGCATTCGGAGCCCAACAGCTTCCGCCGACCCAGGTCCTGACAGCGCTTTCGCTGTTTGTCACTCTGCTGATCATGACACCCGTTTGGAACCAGGTTAAGACCGAAGCGATTGACCCCTACACTCAGTCTGAAAACGGAATCAGCTGGGACGAAGCCTGGGCGCGTGGAATCATACCCGTCAAGACATTCATGGCCAACCAAATCGAAGCCGCCGGCAATGGCGAATCGGTTGCATTGTTTTACAAGTATCTTCCCGATCATTCGATGAATCCACCATCCAGCGCCGGGGACGTTCCGATCAACGTGCTTTTGCCCGCGTTCATGGTCAGCGAACTCAAGGTCGCGTTTTTGCTCGGATTTCAGATCTTCCTGCCCTTCCTAGTGCTCGACCTGGTTGTGTCGTCGGTCACGGTTTCGACCGGGATGCTGATGTTGCCGCCCACGATGGTCAGTTTTCCACTGAAGCTGATTTTGTTTGTGCTGGTCGATGGCTGGAATCTGGTCGTGGGAATGTTGCTCCAAAGTTTCGCACCGTTTACCTGATACTTGTTTCAACGGTGCGCCTCGAGCGTCACCTCCAGGATTGACGCAGTTGTCCCGACCGCGCCCGACTTAACCGAACCCGGACCCGACCATGAATCCGCAAGACGCCATTGATTTCAGCCGAGAAGCGCTCAGAACCTGCATGATGGTTGGTGGCCCGATTCTCGTCGCCAGCCTGTTGATCGCACTCGTCGTCGGCGTGTTTCAAGCCATGACACAGGTCCAGGACCAAACCGTCTCTTTCGTGCCAAAACTACTGCTGCTGATCGTGTTGATTGGACTCTGCCTCCCATGGTTAACGGACCAGATGCTGGAATTTGCCAAACACTCCTTTGAAAAACCAATGACGCAGTGGGCGGGCACATCGCATCGAAGTTTGTTTCCTGAATCGAACACCCAGCTGAATTCTCCCGAGGTGAAATCCGCCTCATTCAATCCGCCAGCCAGAAAAACGACCAACCCCTCCGCAAATCCGGTCAGCGGGAAAGCAACCGACGACACCGCAACGGGTCTTTTCCGGTTGCCGAATGACTCTCTGCCTGATGTGTTTGAGATTCCCCCGTCAGCTCCGGTAAATTCTCCCTTCGTCCTGCCCCATTACCGAATTTCAAAAGCGCCCAAATCCGAAATGGGCGGATAATCATGGACTCGACAGTTTGTTTTATCATCACACTGGCGCGTATTGCGGCGATCGTCCTGACGGCACCCGTGTTCGGAAGCCGGTCCGTCCCACTGAAATTGCGGATCGGAATCGCTCTTATTCTGACGATGGCTGCTTTTCCATTGATCGACGGTACTTTGGTGGACGCATCGGATCCCGGTCAGATTGCCACCGCAATTTTTTCGGAGATCATTGTCGGTTCACTGCTCGGGCTCGGTGTGATGATCATGTTTTCCGCGGCTCAGGTCGCAGGAACCGTCATCAGTCAAATGGCAGGAATCCAGATCTCCAATACGCTTGATCCTCAATCGGGCGAAACCGCTTCACCGGTCAGTCAGTTGTTTGGTGTCCTGTCACTGGCAGCATTTGCCTTGGTTGGCGGCCCCGAACTGCTCCTCTCGGCGATGCTCGACACATTCATTCACTTGCCCCTGGGGACAAACCTGCAAACCGCTAGTGCCCTCAGCCTGGTGACTGAACTGCTGCAACAGAGCTTCATTCTGACGCTCCGCGGTGTCGCCCCGGCAGTCGCTGCTTTGATGATCTCGACGTTGGTCGTTGGATTGATCAGTCGAACCTATCCGCAAATGAATTTGCTCGGGATGGGACTCAGTTCCAATTTGATCGTGATGTTGTTAGCCGTCTTTTTTACCGTCGGTGGCAGTGTCTGGTTGTTTGTTGACGACCTGGATCAATTCATTTCACTGATCACCAACTCGCTACGGGAATCCGCGACAGCGGTGGCTATCCATGAGTGACTCAGCTGAGGACCGAATTCATGCTGCCACGCCCGCAAGGCAGCAACAAGCCCGCCGAGATGGCGACGTGGCCAAAAGCCTCGAGTTGGCCGCCGCCGTGCAGACGTTGGGAGCGATTACCGCAGCGTACCTTTTCCTGGGACAAGTGGGAAACTGGATACGTGCGTGGACAACAGAGACCTGGTCGAGTGCCGGGTCCAGGCTTTCCGTCGAGTCGGGAGAATTCACGGTGCAGATCCAAGACGCGATCACGGGATCGATGACCGTGTTGCTTCCGTTGATGTTGCTGCTATTTCTGGTCGGTGTGGCATCCCATTGGCTTCAGACAGGGCCAATGTTCCTCGCCGGTCGCGTCGCCCCGGATCCCGCCCGACTTGCATCGGGAGACTGGCGGCAACATGTTTTTTCACTCAGCAGTCTCGCGTTCGTGATCGTCGGTATCCCAAAAACACTGATCGCTGCCGTCGCGTTGGGTACCAGTGCCTGGTGTCACCGGAATGATTTTTTTGCCCTCGCGAATTTCCCCGTTGATGCGATGATCGCAAAATTGACTTCGCTGACGCTCACCGTTACATTTCATGTCACCCTTGCCATGTTGGTGACTTCGGCCGCCGATTACTGGCTGAAGTACATCAGTCACCAACGCAGAATTCGAATGACCGACCAGCAACTGCGTGATGAACTGAGAATGCAAAACGGTGATCCACAGATTCACGCTCGCCGTCGTCGGATGAACCGGGCTGCCTGATTGCAACGGCGATTTGACCACATTCAAGAAAGAACCATTCCCGGAGGATACTCACCGAAAACGATCGTATCAACCTGACCAGGCAGACTCGAACGAAACTGATTTGAGTCGCGGGAATGGCAGAAACCCATGTCCGGCATCGCGTGGATCGAAACGAGTACTCGGTAGCTTTTTCTACTTCCCGCTTGAGACTTGAGGGGTGAATACCGGATGCCTCGGTCGCCCGCGGTTCGGCGGGAAAGTCACCTCCAATCTGTCCCTGCCAGGGAGCTAACTGCTACTCCGATTGCCCATAGCCGAAGACTTCCATGTACTGATGCCAGTTGTTATCAATCTCCGTTTGCAATGTTGAATCAATGGAAAAAGGATTGGTTTGATGATCCTTTTTGCTGTAAAAATATTGCTCGATCGAGGGTTTGAGTTGATTGAATTCAGCCATTTCCAGTTGTTCATAAACGCGGTGCATTTCAGATACGGGATCAGCGACCAGATCTTCGAACTTGACTTCAACCAACTGGTTTTCTGGCAACTCCGCCCGATGTCCAAAGTACGAGGCATACATCAGATCCTTGCACTCGAAAATGTAGTTCTTCATCCAGGTGTCATCGTATTTCGGAATTTGAAAGCCCTGGATTTGGTCGAGCAACTTCCAAAGTCGCATTGTTGAAGGAACCAGTTTGTAGGGATGACGCGACATGTGTACAAATTTCGCCCCCGGAAACCACTCTGCCAAATGATGCAACCGACCGGTATGTGGTGGAGATTTCAGAACTAGTTGCGAATCGTATCTTACCGTCAGCGCCTTGAGAAAATACTCCATCGCCTCTTGAATCTCTTGTTGGACGTTCTCGCCCGCAATGTCCAGGTTCAGGTTCAGGTGCTCTCGATTCGGCCGGTTGGGGAACGCAATTCTGCGATAGGGAGTCGGCGTTCCATAGGCACAAAGCGCAAAATCGTCTTCCTGGGGCGAGCCTATCCCCAGGGACATGTTGTCCATCGGTCGACGCCTGGGCATCAACATCTTCAGAATCGGATAAAACAGGAACCGCGAGGTAAGAAAATGACTGGGGATAAACGCATCAAAATTCGTGGGAAATGCCAATCGCTGATCCATGGCCATTAGCTCATGCATCAACGTGGTTCCTGATCGCCAATGTCCGATGATAAACACCGGGGGACGTTTCAAGGTCGCCGACTGGATTCGCGAACCCTGGGTCAAATGCTGGACGCCAGAGAACAGGGAATTAATGACTGTACATCCGCTTACCATGACCATCATCGGGTAACGCGTGGGATGAACCTGAAAACGGTTTTCACGCATCAGCCGATAGAAATCCCGCGTCCGCATCCCATTCCAGAACCTGGGCGCCCAGGGCGGATACCAGTTCGATTTGGGTTTCTTGGAAGAGGATTTCGACATCGTATCGGTTTTCGGTTTGGGGATTTCCAGAGCGGTCACCGGCAGTCCGGGGTTTCGAGCTTCTGGCCGTTTCGGGGGAACCGTCCTTCATGCTCCTGTTCGCCGATCAAATCAAAATATCGGTGTTCCGATCGGGCGAATGGGAACCGCCCCACCGTTCAGGCTGCCTTCCTGTTATCTGTCTCACTGTCGGACTCGGGAATGATTTTACCCGTGGGTGTCGTCAGGTTAAACAGGCCGAAAATCTCATCCTTGGAAAGCCCCCGGCGACTCGGCTCATCGCCCTCGGATAAAATTTCGCGGAACAACTCCCGCTTGTTTTCGAGGATTTCGTGGATTCGTTGTTCAATCGTGCCAGCCATGATCATCCGTGTAATCGTGACGCTGCCCGCGGCTCCGATTCGATGAGCTCGATTGATCGCTTGATCTTCGATCGCCGGATTCCACCAGCGATCAAACAGAAACACGTACCGGCAAAACTGGAGATTCAACCCCACCGCACCGGCTCCGTAGCTCATCAGCAAGACGTTGCGCTTCGGGTTTTCCTTGAATTCCTTCAGGATCGGGTCCCGTTGCTTCGCTGGAATCCGTCCATGATATTCGAGTGGAAGGTGTTCGGTAAGTTGTTGCCCGACCACTTTTAACGTGTCGACCCACTGGCTGAACACGATCGCCTTTTGTCCGCTGGCAGCGACCTCTTCCATGTCTGCCTTCAGCCGTTCGATCTTGCTGCTGTTGCCGGTCGAAGGATCAAAATTGCAAATCTGTTTTAGCCGAAGCACCAATTCAAATACATGCTTGATCGTCAGTTCGTCCCCCATGTCGTTCAGCCTCAGCACACCATCATTTTCGGCACCGTCGTAGCTGATTTGCTGTTCGGGAGAGAGATCCAGTTCGGCGTCTCGCATCAGGCGTGGGGGCATATCCTTCATTACAAGATCTTTGGTTCGACGCAAAATCAAGTCCTTGACACGTACGCGGACTTCTTTGGCCGTCATCCCGGTCGAAACCGCGCCCTTGGCAGCGAACTCGCAGATTCCAACGAGGTCCTCGACCCCGTTTTCGATCGGCGTACCCGTCAACGCCCAACTTCGTTTTCGGTTGATTTTTTGAACCACCTGACTGGTCGCATTTGACTTGTTCTTGACTCGCTGTGCTTCATCGAGAATCACCAGGTCAAACTGGTTCGTCGGGTCAATCACCATCGCTTCATCACGTGTTAACAGTTCGTAGTTGGCAAGCTTGACCATCGCCGTTGGAGTTTTCCAATGCCAGGCACGCTGGTGCTGGTTTCCTTTGACCGCAGCGACCGTAACCTCGGGAGCCCATAATTTGAACTCCCGCTGCCAGTTGGTAATCAGTGGTTTGGGACAGATCAGCAGAACATTGTTGATATAGCCAGCGCGAAGCAACATACGCACCGTTGCGATCGCCTGCATGGTTTTACCAAGTCCCATTTCGTCGGCGAGAATGGCGCTGTGACGCGGAAACAGGAACGCGATTCCGGCGTATTGAAAGTGAAAAGGTTCAAACGGAAATTCGAGTGTCTTGCCGCCAAGAAGCGTTTCCAATGGCGGTTGCAGCAGGTAAAACAGCCGGTCTTCAAGTTTGATGACGTCGCTGGGCGGCTTGATGCGTGTGCGGGATTTTTGCTGCACTTTTTCCGGAGCGGCGTCCAATGTCCCACCGCCTCGATTCGGCGTTTGCGGATCAGCATCGAACTTCGCGTAGGGATCAAAAAAACTGCCAGGGGAGGTCGATCCATTTTTCTCCTTACCGACAGCGCCGTCATGCCCGAAAAAATAGCTACTGGTCTTGACCCTTCGACCTCGAAACCGTGCCGAAACCACCGGTGGGTTCGCAGGCGCCGCTGGACTCCACGGCTCCCCGAACTCCGGTTGTCGGGGGATCAACGCCTGGTTCCAATCGATCGAGCCAGACAGGCTGCGGGCTGGATCGGGCCCCGGATCTCCCTCTCGCGGACCCGGTTGGAGTTCGAAGTTGCCATTGGGTCCGACAGCGCCGGAGTGGTTGAAGTCGTGATCCATCAAAACCCCTGCATTGAATAACTTGAACACCCGGTCAGGCCGCCCGAAAGACGGAATGAGCTTCTTCGATGGCTTGTCGAATCCGTTCAAACGGTTCTTCCAATGGCAATTTTCGCACGAATGACTCTGTGCCGCGGCGGATTGCGTCGACTTGACTCGCTTGTGCGTTGGCGAAGTAAACCGTCTGGCCGTCTATGTCAAATCTCGAAAGCCCGCGTCCATCGAAAGGCTCCTGTGTGTCACTCGTTTCCGCCAGAATTAGTGGCGTGTCGATCAACTCGGTGATGGGCAACATCTCCGGTCGATCCGTGACAAAGAAAGTCGGGTGATGCCTGGTCTTGTCGACCAACGCGATGCCGATTTGGTCGGAGAACAGGAACCCGCGATACGTTTTTCCGTACATGATCTCCTGGGCGCGATTGGATCCAACGGGTGCCGTACAGTGAAACTCAATCGGCCGACCAATTTGTGAAACGACCAATAGTCCGCCACAATGCCCCAGCGTTGGTAATTCGACGACAGTCAAAAAACCAAATGTGTCGTGCGGATTTGGAATTGGTTGGGTCAAAAGCTGGGTCCTTACACGAAAAACTGGGAGCCATCCGTTCCCACCGATGGGTGAGACGATAGTCGTCCCCACTTAAAAAAATCAGGTTTGTCAACAACCAAAAAACCGGCTTTTTTTTAGCCAGAATCCCGTGCTACCGTCCTTGGCAAACACGTCAATTGTCAGATCGGAACCCGGCGTTTTTTACTTGAGGTTCGCGTCAAGGCGACAACGGGTTCGTTTCAAACGGTATTAGCGGCACAAATCAATTCGTTTAACATGAAATTGAGAAACCTTGACGGTCGGCCTGCTTTTTCGCTCAAACGATTTTTGCAAAATGATGAATAGTCATGCAAATGCTCGACACTCGGCTAACCCCGGTTTATACTGTGGGAGTTCTCATAAAAATAAGTTCGGAGTGTTCCTAGCATGCCACACGATTCACATGACATCTCGCCCCTTTTTCGTATTGATGTGGCCCAAAGTGCTAGCGAGCCAGTGATTGCTCAGACGGGGTCGTCGCAAAGCGAGATGACTGCGTTACTTCATCAATTGGTTGCCGGCCAGGACCGGCAGAACGAATTGATGGAAGAGATGATCGAGCAAATGCATGCAGGACAACGCCAACGATCCAGTGAGTTGACACAATGGAAAGAAGCGAACCCGTTGTTGGCGCGACGTTGCCGGGCGGCCGCCGAAGCACTGTCCCAGGTCCAAACGGAGTTTCTTCAATCGCTAACCCTCGACGTAAACAACAGTCATGAAGAAATGATCGATAGCGAGTTTGTGCTGAACGAGTTCGTTGATCGTTACGGTCCGCGTTTGGCACACCTCAACGGCGTGCTGCAACTGCTTTCACAGTTGAGTGCAAATCCGGTGGACCACCGGTAAATTGTCTTGATCCGATCTGAACGCTCATGACCGGCGAACTCGTACAGACGACAACTTCGGACCATGTCGTTTTGCATGGTTTCTACCGCCGTTCCGAAGCGCGTCTCGCGACGTCGCCAGAAGCTGGATCCGTTGATGGTGCCGTGTTGCTTCACGGATTGGGAGGAAACTTTTATTCGTCGCGAATGTTGCTGCATTTCGCGCATACGCTCAGCGGGCTGGGCATCAGTGTGGTCGTGGCAAACACCCGGGGCCACGACATGATCAACACCTCAACCTGGAGTGGTCGAGCCAAATCAGTCGGCGCAGCGTTTGAAAACGTTGGTGACGCAACGATGGACGTTTCGGCCTGGGCCGAATTCATGGTTCACCGTGGCCATCGCGACGTGCTGATTCTCGGTCATTCGCTAGGGGCGATCAAAGCCCTGTACGCGCAAGCCCATGGCCCTCATCCCAAGGTTCGCTCCATGATCGCGTTGTCGGCAACCCGTTTAAGTTACGCAAAACTGATGGAAACTCCGCGTGGCCAGTTGTTCCGAGAAACGATCCAGCGATGCGGGAGATTGATCGAACAACAGCAAGGAGACAACCCAATTCAGGTCGCGTTTCCGTTTCCAACCTGGATGACACCGCAAGGTTACATCAACAAATACGGTCCCACTGAGACGTTCAATTGGATGCACTTCATTGACAGGGTCGATGTTCCGACGCTCATGTTGTTTGGTCAAAAAGAGCTCGACGACAATCCCGCATTCGAAGGCCTTCGGACCGAACTGGATGGATTGCGGGCTGGCTGGAACCCACTCACGATCGAAGAAATCGCCGACGCTGATCATTTTTATACGTCTCGATTTGAAGCGGTCGATGCGCATCTGGTCCGTTGGCTCACCCGATAGTAGCGACCGACGGGCGGGATTCTCTGTTTGCCCACCGCAAGACAATTGCTCAATTCAAATATCCTCTCTTGCGCGGCATCCCCACTCGGCCTCGGCCCGGAGGCGCGATTTCAGTTTCCAAACTCGATCAACTTGTACCAACAGGCACCGATTGGGTCGAAAGGATCCGCGTCAGTTTGACGGAACGACCGATCGTGGATTAGACTCAAGCGCCTCGATACAAGAGACAAGCCCAATGAGTACTTCAATTTTCACTACAGCCCGAACCGGGAATCTCTGCATCATGAGAAAGATTGTCTTCGTCGCGTTAGTGTTCGCAATTCAAGCATCCTGCTGGGCGAATGACGGATGGGCTCAGGTTGTTGAAAAATCGAAAAACTGGATCCTCGCCAAACCGGGCCTGTTCGAACCGTTGACAGAACCTCCTTGCTCGTATTGCGTCAATCAGAATTTGAAACAGATTGTCCGGGACGATGATGTGGTGCTGGCCTGGATCAGAGGTCAGCATAACGGAGGGGCAATGCCACTGAGGCATTTCATTTCCGCACCGCGGGTCGTCAATGATACGTACGGTTTGTTTTTCTATGACGCCGACGGTGGCTACGTTGCATCCTTCAAAAAGGACTACGGCTATCGCTTTTACGGCTGGGCCGGCGGAGTAATGGTCGTCGTGGGAAGGGACGGGACACTGTGGTCAGCGCTCACGGGACGCGCCATGGAGGGGCCGCAAGCTGGCGCCAAGCTGGATCGTGTTCCCAGCATGTTGACCACCTGGAAACACTGGCTCATGCTTCACCCTGAATCAACTGCTTACGATTTGTTTGATGGAAAGAAATATCCGGTGGCAGATCTTCCAGTCAATATTTCACCGGACGCGTTGTCGTCCATCGGTGACGTCGATCAACGACTTGACAGATTTTCGATGGTGATTGGCCTTGAAGGAAAACAGGAGCAAACTGCGTTATCGCTGGAAAACCTTGGTGACCGGAATTGTCGCATGACATCGATTGATGGAAAATCGGTCGCAGTCTTTTGGTATGGTCCAACGAAAACGGCAGTCGCGTTTGTGGCCGAAGTCAACGGACAACCACTGACCTTTTATGCGGATGGAATTTCACCCGAGACCGCTCCGTTCAAGGATCGCGAAACGGGAACCAGGTGGACGCTGGCGGGACGTGCTGTGGATGGGAAGTTGCGCGGCAGCGAACTGGAATGGGCTCCGTCGATTGCCTGCCGGTGGTATGCATGGAGCCACGAATATCCACACACAAAGCTTGATACGCACGACCCGGAATCTGGCAATGCGAAATAAAATCCGGGCCACGATCCGTATCGCCAGGGACAGGACGAAAAGCCTTCGGAGACTTTGCGCCTCAATGAGCTTTTTGGTTCTGTTATTGTGTGCAGCCTGTCAGGATCAAAATCGACAAGTGGTTTCTCCTGCAGGAGAAAGTCATTTGCCGGGTTCAACCGGGCAACCGTTGACCGGGTTCATTGTGAATGCTGACCAAGTCACCGAAAGCAATATAGCTCAATGGCGGCAATCTCATGTCACGGTCGTTTTGAATCTGACAACAGTTGACAACCGTGAGGTTGAACGACGGGCCGCGGCGTCGATACAGACAGCTGGATTGGAGTTGGACTATTTCATCGAAGTCGGTCGTTGCCCTGAACTGGCAATCGGGCATCCGGAATGGATGGCCAGCCTGCAAGGACATCCCGAATGGCAACAGCGGTTTCCGGAAGTTCCCGTTCCGACCAACCGCCAGGTCATCAAGAATTTCCCCTGGGTGCCAATTTTGTATCAGGAGTCCTTTGCCGCTCATCTCGATCGAATCAAGAATTTGCTGGCCGACAAACCCGCTCCTCAACGTGTCTGGTTGAATGATTTGCAGGGTGCTCCCTCAGCCTGTGGATGCGGGCATCCGTTGTGTCGCTGGACGGCTGACTACGGCCCGATCAAAACGGCAACGCCACTGGGTCAACAGGCCGCAGCGGATTTCGTCAAACAAGTCCGCGCCATTACCGGTACCGCGGAAGTCATTCCGATCTTTGTCGGTGAGTGCGAAGCTGGTGACAAGGATACTGTCTGTTGCGGCGTTTCCTGTTTCGAAGGCAAATGCTGGAAAGATTTCACGAAGCAGCTTGATTTCCTGTCGCATGAAGCCGAGCAGATCGGTGTCGCCTGTTTTTACCAGCTTTTCGAACGTGATTTGGAACGCTATGGCAAGCCGGCCGGATGGGTTTCTTATACGCTAAATTCTTTTTCTGAAATGCCGAGGTTGAGAGAAGGGCAGGGGGTTGCGACCGATCGATTGATCGCGGTCCTCCAGGGCTGGAATGTCACGGAAGCCCAGATCGAATCACAGGTTCGACAGGCAAAGCACTCGCACGCGGCTGGCTGGTTGATCGCATTGGCGCCCATTGATCAGTCGTGGGAACCCGTCTTATTCGACTTGCCGCCGGAAACGGCCGACGCGCCGGTCGTTCAAACAAGCGATCCAGACCACGAATACAAATGAGCACTGATCTGCATTGAGCAGGAACTTCTTCGCTGTTTGCATTGCGATTTTTCTAGCCCGGATATTACATCGGTGTGAACTTGGAGTCGGCCTGCAGAGCTTTTCTGTGCGATTTATGGCTATTTCGCTTTCTGGTTGAAATCGGGTCACATCGCCTCCTGACCCCAAACTGGGTCATTCGCCGCTCAGATTGTTTGGGGGTCAACCGGTGCCCGGGAGAAGCCTGGAAGAAGGCGTTCGGAACAACGCTTGGTGCGGATAACTGGTCGCCAAGTGGAACCAGACTCGCCGGACCGTGATACGAACTCGATCTGCGACCTTGAAGAGCTTGAGACGGATCGTATCGCATTGAGCCTTCTCAAGTTCCGCGACTTTCAGATAATCGCTTAGCAGCGTATCGAGCAACAGGTACCCCAAGGTGGATCGCAACAACCGAAACTGGTTGACCAGAAAGTCTTGGCAACGGGTTCGATCGGCGAACAACATCAATTGTTGCTCCCTGATGCGATTCTCCATGTCTCCGCGCATCGCATAAATTTCGTCGTAAAGTTCCTGAGGTGGGTTGGAAAAATTCGTGACCACGAAACGGGTATTGAGGCCTTGCACGACGCGCTTCGACTTGATGATCACGCGTCGCTCTTTATCCCAAGTCTTGGCCGAATAATTGGTTTCGTCGAACAAGCGAACTTTCTCACCGGTTTTTTCAAACTCGACCTCCGCTTGCTTCATCAACGCATCTGCATGACGCTCCGGGACGTGGTTGCGACTCGCTCTCAAAACGTAGCAAACGTCGTGTTTTTCGCACCATTGCACTAACTTCCACCGGCAAAATCCACCGTCACCACGAATCGTGATCTTCACGGCAGGCCAAAACTCACGCAGATACTCCACCAATAGCGTTACGATCGCTTTGGCGTGCTTGGCACCGTCGATCTCGCTGGGACAAAGGTAAGCCACCAGCGGTTGGCTGCCGCAGAACACATACAGTGACAGGAAACAGTAATGTCGATCGTATCTCCATGAAAGAGCCTGCCTTCCTGTTGGCCGTGAACTGGATCGTCAGTGGCGACGATGACGTCTCACATGCCCGAATATCTTTGTCGGCCGGAAGTGTCCCAGTTGTTTGCGTGGCAAATTAGCGACCTGTCCTGGGATCAATCTTCCGCAACCGGGTCCAAATTATGGCTGCCTGCCGGTCGAGACATCGACCAAACAAATCGTATGATCATTTCAATAGATCAGCAAGTGTTATGTGATCAACTCGGAAATCTACCTCAGACCGACCTCAGTCATACCAGTTTGTACAGCGAAATCGCCGATAGGTTATTTAGCTACCATGGGTCATTTGGAATTCGTACCGACTTTACGCTCAACGTGACGACGCAAGCGCTGGAAATGTCGGCCAAAACAACGATCATGCTTCAATCGCCTGGGCAAGACAATCGTCCGGTCGTCTTGCGTGCCCCTCTCAACGAAAAAAACCGGGCTAAAACTGTCACTTCGATCAAGCAACAGGTTGCCCGCGACATCATGGAACAGTTCGGCATCTTTGACGAAAAGAGCCGAAAAGTCGTTCTCGCCGGCGGAATGGGGCGCAAGAAGCTAAACGACCTGAACGAACAATCCAAAGCCGCGCTGGCTGGATTGATCTACAAAAACTGCATCAAGTTTGTCGAACTGCCTATGCAGGCAAGAATCAGTCGCAAACGCGATCTCAATCTGCGGCAAAAGTTGTGGTTTGAAGTGACCGCGATCTCACCCAACTGCCCCGGTCGGGCAACACATGAATCGAACGAAGAAGAACGCGATCGTTCCATCGGGAATCGGTGAAGTCAGAATCGACGGGGCCCGGTTAAGGCTCGCCGCGTTGGCAAGAAATCCGGATTATGCTTCAGAACCAGTCGAAAATCGCGATCCAGGTCACCCCAACTCGTCGACATCCCGAATACTGATTGCCGAAACGAAACTCGACGCGTTTTCGATGAACCTCCCGCCGCCATTGAGAAACAAGTTGTTCGGTTGGTAGTTCTCGTGCCCCAACATGGATTGCGTGCAATCGGAAAACAGATTCGCCCGATTCAGGGAACTACGGTTCCTCGTCATCAGGTTCCTCGTCATCAGGTTCCTCGTCATCAGGATCGTCGTCGAATTCCTCGTCGTCGAATTCTTCGCCTCCCAACTCGCCATCTTTATCCCAAATCACCAAGCTCACGCCATCTTCCTCAGCACCATCCACGTACTCAGCCAGATCGGGTTGTTTATCGAGATGCCGGTACGAAAATGGCCAATGCTTGACGGTTTCGTTAACGACCCATCCTTCGTTTTCGACAACGGCAATCGCAATTTCCAACGCCTTGGCAACGCGATCATCGGACCAGAAATCAGCAGCCATCATATCGATATCTTCGGGGGACGGTTCTTCGCTCACCACCGTCTCATTGGAAACCCAAACCGTTGCATCCGCGTTAAGTCGGTCTCCGGTGGGCTTGCCAGTCGTTTCATTCAGTTTATCCTGAACGATGTCCAACTGGACAAAATACGTGGTAAACCGCGGACAGACATTGAAAACCAAAACATTTTTGTCTTCCAGCGCCTGTTCATAATACGCCAGGCTTTCCGGATCATCGGTATAGTCTGCTGCAGTTACTTCGCTGACGCTCTCGATTTCCTCGATTACCCAAGGCTCTTCCAGGATCATCGTTTTGGCCTCCTCCACCGCTTCTTCTTCGGTTTCGCGATCCATCCAGCATCCCACATAGGCCTGATCGATCCTGGCGTGCTCCGGATGGGAATGATGAGTCCGCACAGTAATGCAAACGTAGTACATGATTTTCTTTCGTCCAAGGATCAGCGTGGGGAAAACGTCGTGTTCAACGAACTGGTTGACGTTGGATTAGCAATCCAAATCCGTCATGGCAACGTCGTCCATTCGAGCCCGAAGCCGAATGATGGTCGTAACCCAACACGAAAGAATGACAAACGGCATTCCCATCATAAAGAGAATACTAATCGCATAAGCGGCAGCCGTTCCGTTGTCGTGAAGTCCGTTTTTGCAGGTCGGACACGCGAGTAACAGGTTCGGGATGAACATTTGCAGGATGGCAAGCTGCAAAAAAAACACACTGGTCGCGAAAGTTCGAATGCTGCGAATTGTTGACATCGGCCGACCCGGATTTTTAGTTTTCATGCGACACTTCAATGTCCATAATAAGGCCGCAGCATGAAATAGCAAATCGGGCCTGACAACGCAACATACAACCAGACCGGGAATACCCACTTGGCCATTTCCCGGTGTTTTTGAAACTGATTGGTAAATCCATAGACCCAAGTGAGCAGAATAAATGGCAAACTGACCGCGGCCAGCGAAATATGGCTGATCAACAGGACGAGGTACACGGCCTTCAACACTCCCTCACCGCCATATTTCGTTTCGCCGGTCGTGAAGTGGTAGGCGACGTAACACAACAGAAAAAGCGCCGAACAGACCATCGCCGCAGATATCGAATACCTGTGAAGCTTGACATTACCTCGCTTGATCATCACGAGTGCAAGCACCAGAAACAATGCGACCAGTGAATTGAGACAGGCATGAACCAATGGAAGAAAACTCAAACTGACACCGTCGGGCAATGGAATTTTTTCGGGCCTGCGCATCGCGCCGACCAGGCCCCATACGGCCAATGTCAGGACGCAAGTTGCAATCGTCAGCTTTTTTCCGAGGACTGGATTGGGTTCCCGGAGGAGATACTGTTGTCGGGTCATTCTGGTTCCCCGCTGTCGCTTTCAGTTTCCGGTGAATCAATCGGCCGCGGAGGCCGCGTCTCCTTTTCCAGGTGCCCAATCAACCGCATCATTTCAATTTCCTCACCGGCTTGCTGCCAGTCGAACCTGCCCCGCACATCACCCCAGCGGTCAACGACGTACAGCAGCGACGAATGATGTTCTTCGCCGGAATCCGCCTTAAAAAACTCACTGCCAATTCGTTTGATCAACAGACGATCACCGGTCAGGAACAGCCACTTTTCCGGGTCTGCACCGAGGCCAGTCGCAAACTCGCGCAAATGTTCCGGGGTGTCGGTTGACGGATCCGTCGTGATGCTGACAAGCCGTGGACTTTGATCGCCAAGTCGTTTTTGCCAATCACGAAGGTATTCGTTCTGGGACTTGCAAATCCCCGGGCAGGTACTGAAAAAGAAGTTGGCAATCCAGACTTCGCCCACCAGATCCCGGGAGAAGAACTTCTTCCCACTCCGTTCGGTCAGGTGGAAATCGCGAATCCAGCGGACGTTGTTCAGATCCGGCTGCTCGAACCCGGCCAACACGTTCCGTGTTTTGATGATTTCATTAAGCGGCGGCTCCGTTTCAGCGGCCACCTGTTTGGCAACTTCGACAAATCGTTTCATGTCGTACGGTTGATCCCATTTGAATCGATCCCGGTATCGTCCCCATTTATCGACCAGCAGGATGTTGTCTGAGTGCGTGTTCGGATCGACAGGAACATCGAACATGGACTCACCGATCTCAACGAGTTGATATTTCTGCCCCGTCAAGAACGCCCATCGTTCGGGCTTCGCGGCGAACCCCTCGGCGTATTGATGCAAAACCTCCGGCGTGTCGTGTGCCGGGTCGACGGTAAGCGTCAGGAATCTGATGTCCGTTCCCCTGAGCGCCGAATTGACCCGGTCGATTTCCTTGTTCAGATCACGGCAAAACGTCGGACAACTGGCAAAGAAAAAACTGACCACGTAGGCGTGTCCGGTAAGATTCGCCGAATCAAACAAATCGCCGTTTTGATCAATCAGTTTGAACCGATCAACGTCCGGCAGGTGCTTCCACGGCACATCGGCGAAAGCGCGTCCGTCACTGTCGACTTGAATCTTTCTGGCCTGGGCGGGATCCTGTCCTGTCGTTGCCTTCCCAGCCGCGCCGATTTCGGTCGGCTGGCTGGTCGCCTTCAAATAAAACACCAATCCGGCGGCGAGTGCGACCAGTGTCCACAGCAGAATTGGGATTTTGTAACGCATGATTTGAACCAGAATCGAATTCTACTTGGCCCGACTACTGACTGGACGGAATTCCGTCGTCCATCACATTCGATTCGGCAATCGGCGCGTGCGATCGCCGTTCCTTCGAATACGTTTCCGTTCGGAAACCGACATCCGGGACCAGCAGCAACACCAGGAGGGCACCCATGATTAGCGCCGGGATCGTCAACAGGTACTTCCACGACCGCTCCCACCAAAGATGCATGAAAAACAGAACGACCAACAGTGCCTTGGCTACCGAAACTGCCAGCATCGCGGCCCAGCCGACAATGCGGTTATCCATCAAATGCGAGTTGGCAATCCAGAATGACAGTGTCGTGAACGCGAACAGCATCAGGAAAACCACGATAAAAACCCCGGCATTGGTTTTAGCATGCAGCAATGGTTCGTTTTGATATTCGTCAGTCATGAACTAGAACAGGTAAAGCAACGGAAACAAAAAGATCCAGACGATATCCACGAAATGCCAGTACAGCCCGACGTTCTCCAACAACCCGGCGCAGGCAGCGTCAAGTCGAAGCGTCATCAATATCATAAACGCGACAAGGCCACCGAACACGTGAATTGCGTGAAACCCCGTCAATAGAAAATAGGTATTGGCCCAGGTGTTTCCGCTGGGAATTACCATTGGAAGACGCAAGTGAAAATGTTCGTTAATGCCGTCTTCCACCAAGGTAAATTCATCCATCGCATCAACCCTGGCCTGCAACGGCACGATCAAATCGTTCAAGCGGCTGGATTCAGCCGCGGCATCCGCGGCCGATTTGATTTTTGCCTCTAACCCTGCCTGATCTGACGCGTCCGCATCCTCGGCGGACGAATCTGTTTTGCTGCTGGTTCGCTGCTCAATCTCGCCTTGAAGGCCGGCGACTCGCTGGTCGACCCTTTGTTGTTCCGCCTGCAATTCGGCCAGTTCACTCTTGACTTCAACCATTTCATTGGCAAGGTAGGTCTCAATTCGCTCGTCCTTGTCCATCGTAGCGATTTGGTAAGCGAGACTTTTGAGAGCCAGCTCCACCATCATCGGATTTCCAGATTGGCCGACTTTTTTCTGCGTCCATTGAATCAAACCGGATCGGATCAGAGTCAATCGCTCCAAGGCGTTGTCACTGTGGCTGTCCCTGGCAGGACTCTGTTCGCCAGCTGCGATCTTGCCTGTTTCACTGGCGGTGGCCGTCCTGCCTTTCTCCAGTGCCAGGATCTGGGCATCCACGCTCGCTTTCAACCCGGCCAGGTAATCCAGATCGGCTCGATCGTAAAGCAGGCTCCGCGGACCCTGCGGGTAGACGCCGTGTTCAAATTTCGAGTTGTACTCGTAGGCTTTGATTCCGAGAAACATGCCACCCAATGCAAACGTCCCGAACAGGAACCATTTGGCCTTGCTGGCAAGACCCTGTTTCGCAAATTCCATAGCAAACACGATTGTGACACTCGAGCAGATCAGCACAAACGTATTCAAAGCGCCCAGCCATTCGATCACTCCAACCTGCTGGGGCGTTGGCCACGAACCTTGTGGTGCACCAAACCGAAGCACAATGTAAGTACCGATCAAAGCGGTAAAAAACATGATTTCCGTTGACAAGAAAAGCCAGACGGCGAGCTTGCCCTTGGGAACCGGGACGGCAGGCTGATACTTCAGCTGAAAATGACCGTGCACACCATGAACCGCACCCTCGCGGGCGGACTGAGCATCATTCGATTGGCTGACCGGTTGGTTCATGGATTCATCAGATCAATAAGACGGAGCTCGCAAATCGCTGAACTGTCATGTCAAACAAGACACGATCAAAAGCAACATGTAGGCCGGCAAGTACAACAGAGAGACACGAAGCAGGCGCCGGGCGAGCTGATCCGTTCGCGAACCATAGAAAGCAATCGCGGCATTGAGGTAAAACACCCCCAGCAAAACAGCAATCACGGCAAACACTCCCATATGGATCGGCGTTCGCAGAACCACCAAGGGAAGCAAACTGACGACAATCAACAACCCTCCCGTCACGACCGCTTTTCGACCGGCCGCTGCACCAGTCGGCTCAGTGACCGTCAACATCTTCAATCCGCCTTTGCGATACTGATCACGGTACATCCAGGCAATTGCCATGAAGTGAGGAAATTGCCAAAGGAAAAGAACGCCGAAAAAGGCCCAACAGACCAAACCGACCGAACCGGTCGCGGCAAGCGAACCCATGACGATTGGCATCGCACCGGCAACGGCACCTATTTCCGTGTTCCAGTGCGTCCGGCTCTTGAGCGGTGTATAAACAAACACGTACAGGATCCAGTTCGCCATTCCACAAACCGCGGTCTGCCAATTGACAGCAGCAAACAGGAACGCGACACCGACGCCAAAAGTAATCGCCGCAAACCTTGCTACCTCCGTCGATGACAATCGCTGGGCCGGCAAGGGTCGCGAAGCGGTCCGGGGCATCAGGAAATCAGAATAGCGCTCCAGGTACATGTTCATCGCATTTCCACTCGATGCGATCATCAACATGCCAACCAATGCACCAGTCAACAGTCCGATACTGATGCCGACGCCAGCAGCACTCGCCGACAAAACGGCAGCGACGGCAAACGTGAACAGTACCATCACGGAGATGCGTAGCTTCGTCAGGGCAATATAGGCCTGCACGCGCGTTGTTGATTTGGCAGTTGAGATTTCCGGGCTTGTGGACAATGCAGACATACAAATTAACTTGATGAAAGGGGTTGATTAAGGGCGTTGCGGAGCGAGATTGCTCACATCCGGGACCAATTCGCTTGCGAAACGACAACTAATTGGCCGGCAAAATACGCGACAGCCGCACAGCAGGTGAACGGTCCAACCAGCCAATGTTAACGGGATCGTGACGACCTGAGCAGGGTTGAAACTCGATTGCGAACAAGTTTTTTCGCCGGCGACCGACCGCTGGGAAAAATCAAGTCCCAACAAACCGTTCACCGAGCGCGATTTCACGGTAACCGGCTTCCATCCGACCATGGCCGGTAATCGCGCAAGACGATCCGACCAGCAGTTGGAAGGCGTATTCCGGTGATTGGAGTGAGGGGTCAAGATTTGGTTCTCAGTTCTGGGTTGTCAGTTCTGGGTTGTCAGTACTCGGAACTCACACGTCATTTTTCGTTTGCGGACAGAAGTCCTCTTCAACGTCTGGATGGCTGTATTCATACGGCCCGCGTCTGACGATTGGTTGGACTTCAAAGTTTCCATGGGGTGGCGGACTCGGAACGGTCCACTCAAGCGTATTCGAATTCCACGGATTGCGACCGGCTTTGGGGCCGAACCACAGGCTTCCAAAAAAATTCAACAGGAAAATGATCTGAGCAGCACCCATGGCGAACGCACAGATTGTCATGAATTGATTCAGAGGAAGCAGATCCTTCAGACCATCGTAAATATAGGGGTCGGCAACACGCCTCGGCATGCGACTCAAAAAGTGCATCGGGAAAAACGTGCCGTTGAGAAAAATGAACGTCAACAGAAAATGGATCTTTCCAAGTGGCTCGTTCATCATCCGCCCAAACATCTTGGGAAACCAGAAATAAAGCGCACCAAACACACCCAGTACACTACTGGCGAACAATACATAGTGCAGATGAGCGACGATGTAATATGTATCATGAACCACGATATCAACTGGCGGCGCCGACATCACGATTCCCGAAAGTCCGCCGATAACAAACATTGAAACAAATCCGATACAAAACAGCATCGGCGTCGTCAAATGCAATTTACCGCCCCACAATGTCCCGATCCAATTGAAAACCTTGACCCCACTGGGCAGCGCGATGAGCATCGTCGAGACCATGAAACTCATCGCCAGAGTATGGTTCATCCCGGAGATAAACATGTGATGCCCCCAGACGATAAAACCCAGCCCGGCGATTGCCGTGATTGAATAAACCATCGGCCGATAACCGAATAACGGCTTTCGCGAAAAACAGGAGACGATATCTGAAACCATGCCCATCGCCGGCAGGATCATGATATAAACCGCGGGGTGCGAATAAAACCAGAACAAGTGCTGCCACAACAAGGCTTGCCCACCACCGCTGGCTGCCACTCCATTATTGATCGAGACGTTTTCCGGCAAAAAGAAACCGGTAAACAATATGCGATCCGAGAGCTGCATCAACAACGCCGCCGTCAATACGGGTAACGCGAATGCCTGCATGATTGCGGTGATAAACATCCCCCAGATCGTCATCGGCAATCGAAACATCGTCATACCCGGAGCACGCATCTGAATGATCGTCGTGAGGTAATTAATCGCACCCAGCATCGACGAGATACCAACACAGACCATCGCCATCAACCACAATGTCTGCGCGCCACCATTGAGAACACTCAAGGGCGGATAAGAAGTCCAGCCGGCCGCTGGACCGTATTCCGGCAGAAAGAAGCTGAGGATGATGAATCCGAACGCAGGCCACATGAACCAGTAGCTCATCATGTTGACCCGTGGAAACGCCATGTCTTCGGCGCCGATCATGAGCGGAATCAGGTAATTCCCAAACCCACCGGCGAGTATCGGAATGATCACGAAAAAGATCATGATCGATGCATGCATCGTAAAAAGCATCGTATAGAAATTGGGGGACATCTGTCCGCCGGTGTCTGCAAACAGCAGGTGTCCAAAAATCGGCATGTCCGACCAGGGCCAAGCGAGCTGCCAGCGAACGGCGAGTGCCAGAAAGCCGCCGACAAAGAACCAGATCATCGACGAAAACAGAAACTGCAATCCGATAATTTTATGGTCCGTAGCAAACACATAGGTAAACACGAACCGGGAAACCGGATTTCCCGTTCGAGGGTGTTTACTCAAATTGTCAACGGTTGCTTCAGCCATTTACGAGTCCAGTCAACTCTCATTCAATACTGTTTTCAGCCAAATCGTTGCCCGCCTGCGCGCTTCTTTCCAGCCTGGCATCGGATTCGGTGTACCGTGCGTTTTCAGCCGCCGCAACCTCCGGGTTGGATTTGAATTCAGGCGTGTATGGTGATTTTTGTTCCGCCAACCACAGATCATATGTGGATCGATCCACCAATTTCAGGTCCGCTTTCATGATGTAGTGTCCCCAGCCGCAAAGCTCGGTACACATGATTTCAATGTCACCCGCCTCGCGCGAATGAAACCAGGCGAACTGCGTCATTCCCGGCACAATGTCCTGTTTGAGTCTCAACTCGGGAACGTAAAAACTGTGAATTACATCTCTGCTTTCCAACTGCAAAACGATGTCTTCTCCAACAGGCAAAACCAGTTGGTTTTCGATGTAAATATCATCCTGCGTGTCAACAATTCCGTCGTCGCCGGCGTAGTGGAACTCCCATCCAAACCGCTTGGCTTTGACCATCACGATCGGCGGAACGGGAACGGATTGACCATTGACCGTTAACGTTGGCCGATCCATCTTGTTTTCGGACCATGACTTCATCTGGAAGAAAGCCAGAAAAACGAGAATGAACGCGGGGATGATCGTCCACACGATCTCCAGCCTCGTATTGTGCGTGAAATACCGGGCTTTCGGATTGTCGTTCCGTCGATGGTCGAACTTCCATAATGCCCATCCGAGGGATAGAACCGTACCCGACAAGATTAGCGCCGAAAGCAGATGGATTCCGTTGAACAACTGGTCGATTGTGTCGCCCGCCATACTGAATGACCTGGGCAACCGGGCGGTTTCGAGTGGCGCAATTCCGAAATTCGCCATCACGAGGGTCGCGATCGCCAGTATCGGCACAAGAAAAAACAGGATACTCCAGAACCGGCCCATGATTAGCGTAGCACCTGTTTATCGTTGACGGGTTTATCGACAGGTTTCGTTCCTTCATTGACATAAGGCAACGAGGTCACATACGCGATCAGGGCCCAGATTTCATCGGAGCTTAACGCCGTCGATGCCGGCATTGGCGTGCCTTCGATTCCATTGGTCAAGCGCAGAAAAAGATCACTCGGGTGATCACCGCCACGGTAGCCTGCCAAATTCAAGTTTCGGGGTCGCACCGGTCGAGGTGGCAGGGCGCCGGCATCCGTGAACTCTTGATAGGTCGCTGGATCATTCGGATCTACATTGGAGGAATTCTTCCAGTCGTTGGTCCAGTCATCAAAATTACTTAACTGTCCATCGCCAACACCTGTATCGCCGTGGCATTGAAGGCAATTGCCTTTGGCAAAAAATAAATCCCGTCCGCGATTGATGATCGTGGCATGATCCGGATGAGTCGGCTCGAACTCGGCAGGAGCGGGAGATATCCTGGTAACTTTTCCTTCCGGATCGAGCCACCGATCAATAACATTATCCAGCAGCCCTTCTCCAATAACGATATCCAATTGCTCCTCAAATGCTTCGCGATCCTCATCCGTGGGCGCCTCGCCGTCGCTTGATGGCGTGATCAAACTCAAGTCGATCAACGGATCGCCGTCAAGCACTGCCAACTCTCCCAGCAGGAACCGCTCGTATTGACCGCGAATTGACAAATACTTGACGTATTGGACCAGTGCCTGAATTTCCTCCGGCGGAAGCGTGCGGAACGACGGCATTCCGGTGCCAGGAATACCATTCTCTAGCGTCTTTTGCAGATCATGATCCGGGGGAGGCTGACGCAATGGAGTCGATTTGAACTTGAACTTGCCCAGCCGAAAATCGCGCGGGTAGGGGTTAAGTAGCGAAGCGGTGACGCCGGCTCCATCGCCGGAAATCCCGTGGCAATGGACACAATGCTCACGATATAGACCCGACGGTTTTTCCCGTTTATCGGTTCGCGCCGGTCCAGCGGCCATCTTCAAATTCTCGAGCGAAATGATCTCGTGAGCGGGATCATCCTCGCCCAGCAGGAATGGAAACTTCGGTTCATCGGGTGTGCCGAACAACGTCGTCAAAATCGTTCCAATTTCCATTTTGTAACGTTCGTCGAAATGCTGGCCCTCGGAGAGGTGTGTCTTTTCCTGTTTAACCCACTCGACAGCGTTGAGTCGAAAACTCACTGGCGGGGCTTTTTCACACCCCACGGAAGTCAACAAGCAGCTGAACAGGCAAACGGATTGAAAAAACAGTCGAGACAAAGAATTGCCAACCAGATTAGGATTGGTCCAGGAAGGGATTACACCGGCAGTTTGAGGTTTATTCTCGCGGAATCAGGGCTCTTGTCGAGCGGACAAATTGTCGCAGAATCAACGAAAAACGCCACCGAAAAGGCCGGTTTCCCACGGTTCCCGTCCAGTCTGTCAATTCATGTCGATAATGGTCGAGTTTGACGGCTATTCCCAATCAAATTTCTGGATCTCGCCGTCCAGCACGTCGACTTGAGATTGATCAAAACACAATTCCGGAGCCACTTTTCGTTGATAACAGCCCGGCGAAGTGACCAGCAAAACCAGCACCGCCATCAACAACCAACTCAGTCGCGTAGCGTTTTCGGATTGGATTCTCATTTTGATTCAGTCATTCAGAAATCGTCATCATTGATCTTGCCGGAAGGCCATTCAACTCAACATTGCATTGCAAAGTCAGGCCCCGGCATCCCGGGAAATGCGACGTTCCCGTTGAATCGTCCCGTCGGATCAATCCTGTTTCGGCAATTGCCGGCGGAAGCTCAACCTCCCACACCGCAAAGTCGGTTTCGCAACTGTCCATCGCCATCGGCATCGGCAATCAAAAATCAGCCATTTGCCATCGGGACGGGCCAAGGCCATGCAAAGATTGCCGCGGCGGTAAACTACTTATCCAGTGCCTCGCCGGGAAGTGACAACGTGCCGAGATCCAGGTTTTCACCGTCTTTGATTGTTGTTTCAATCGTGCCTCTGCGATCAGGCTTGTATCCCTTGATTTCAATCGTACCGAGATAGCCACCCTTTTTGTGCCAGAACTGAAATTGCCAATCGCCTGCGGGAATGTTCTCGATTTTGAATTTACCTTCGGCATCGGTAATCGCGACGTACGGGTTGTCTCGAATCAGGATAACAGCATCCATCCACTGGTGGATGTCACATTTGACTTCGCCAGGGATTTTGTCACTTCCCTCACCAAGCGTCACCTCTGCCTGGGAGTTCTTGACGATATTGACGTTGTGCTCATGCTCCATGGTTGCGATTCGGCAGTTGTGCCCAATGTTGTCACTGTTCTTGAGAATCAAGGTCTGCCCAGGCCGAGCAAAGGTGGATTTGGGAACAAAACGACATTTCAGATTATCGAGTGTCACTTTGACTTCTTTCTGCTTGTCAAACGACGGATGATATTTCTCTGGGGTTTTGGCTCCACGCCCGGTATACATCATGACAAATACGTCACGCAGTTGCAGTTTGTCATTAACGACAATTCCGTCGTCCAATGGCACTTTGCCGTCCACCAAACAGACCGCTTTATCTGGATTATCTTTGACATCTTCCGGCAGGTTCTCAGGTACGTCGCCGGAGACAATAATCTGTCCGCTTAAACTCCCCCACCCATCCTGAGCTGTTGCGAAGGATGTTGTCGCCGCGAGGACAGCCATGATCATCGTGCAGAAAAAAGCTCGCTTCATTATTACTTCCGAGTTCAGATGTTTGAGATACGATTTACTCACCAGATGGTTTAACGCCGGCGACTATTGTACCAAGTGATGAAAATGATTGCAGGGATCCAATTTTCCGGCTTACCCATGCCCCTGTCATTCACTACCCAAACCCGTAAAATCTCTGGTTTGCAGCGAGTGTTTGAAGACTCCCATTTCAAGAAATTCGGCCAGATATGAAAGTTCTCGTGGTAGGTGGAGGTGGTCGTGAGCATGCCATCGCCTGGAAAATCGCTCAAAGTCGTCGTGTTGACCGCGTTTTCGTAGCCCCCGGCAATGCCGGCACGGCAGAAGATGCGGAAAACGTCGAGATTGCCGCCAACGATATTCCAGCGCTGGTCAAATTTGCCAAACAAAACGAAGTCGGCATCACCGTCGTCGGTCCGGAAATCCCGTTATGCAACGGGATCGTCGATGCATTTGACTCTGAAGACCTGAGAGTCTTTGGTCCATCACGGGCGGCTTCACAACTCGAGGGGAGTAAAGTTTTTTGCAAAAACGTACTCCGGGCAGCCGACGTACCAACAGCGGATTTTCATGAATTCAAGGATGCGGAATCCGCGGAACGTTTTATCAATGAGCGATTCAGTGAATCGCCCGATGATGTTCCCCTGGTTGTCAAAGCCGATGGTCTGGCAGCAGGCAAGGGTGCGATCGTTTGCAGCACGCGCGATGAAGCACTTGAGGCAATCGATATTATCTCCCGGCAACGGCAGTTTGGAAACGCCGGCGACAGGATGATTATCGAAGATCGACTTCAGGGTGTGGAAGCCAGTATCCTTGCGATTACCGATGGTCAAACGATTTTGACTTTGCCGCCCGCAGAAGATCACAAGCGAGCCTATGATGGCGACACCGGCCCCAACACCGGCGGGATGGGCGCCTACTGCCCAACCCCATCAATTGACGAAAAGACGTTGCGCTGGGTTGAATCCAGCGTGCTCGTACCAACGGTGCATGTCATGAAACGAAAGCGCAATCCGTTTCGGGGCATTCTCTACGCGGGCATGATGATGACTCCGCAAGGACCGAAAGTACTCGAATACAATGTAAGATTCGGGGATCCGGAATGCCAGCCGCTGCTGATGCGTTTGAAGACAGATTTCATTGATCTGATCGAAGCCACGGTTGACCGACGGCTTTCCGAAATCGGACCGCTGGAGTGGGACGAGCGGCCAAGTGTCTGTGTCGTGATGGCATCGGAAGGTTATCCGGGCGATTACCAGACGGACAAACTGATTCGTGGTTTGGACGAGGCCGCCATGATTCCGGACGTAAAGGTTTTTCACGCCGGAACGAAGCTAATGGCCAATGGCCAGGTCGTCACCAATGGCGGACGAGTGCTCGGCGTCACAGCAATCGGCGATTCGGTATCGACGGCGAAATTGCAGGCCTACAAAGCCGTAAAGTGCATTCGCTGGGATGGTGCCTGGTGCCGAAAGGATATCTCCGACAAGGCGATTGCCGTCAAGGCATGATGCTGCGGTGTCACTCGCGCGACGATGCGTAGCCGATGTTTCTTTTCCAAAAATCTCGGAATTCACGATAAGATCCGATTGGCGGCGGCGAACAACGAACAATCGCCAGTCAAACTCGGAGTCCAATCGTGAAACAAATCACTTTTCTCGTTGCTTTTGTCACTCTGCTGCAAATCGCCGCGGGATCGCAGGCGTATTCCCAGGAGCGTTTGCCGGGCGATGCGACGCGGAGCGTGGAAGAAGCACTCGAGCTTGCCGGCAAACAGAGTACACACGAGCTTGAAGCTTGGCTTCGGCAGCTTGAACAATCTGCGGAAAGAATCGGCCGGCACCTTGACCGCTGGGCCGAAGAACATTCCGAGGAGCTCGATGCCTGGTCGGACAAATACGCTCGGCAATGGGAATCGTGGGGCGAACGCTTTGGCCAGAAAATGGAGCGATTGGCTGCTGAACAGGAAAGCGTTTGGGCATTGTGGGCCGAAGGTTTTCGGCAAGACCTTGACGGTTGGACCACGGAGCTGGAATCAGGCGAACTGACATCCAAACAATGGCTCATCTTCGCACGGCAAAACCTGGAAACACTCGGCAAGATGCCGGTGGGTCAATTGGTTGACCAGGCTCTTGAGGAAGGCCTCGGGCAGTTGGGAGAAGCTCCCCTGGAGAGCCTGGAAGAACTGGGGGAACTTGCAAAAAGCGCATTGGAAGCGCCGCTCCGTGAACTCTCCGAAATACTGGATGAAAACAGCGAGCATCAGAAAGCGATCGAACGTGATCGAAGGGAGACCGCCGATCACGAAGATCGAGCGCCCGATCAAACACCGCGAGTGACTATTCAAAACACGGACCCAATTAAAAAGAAGTTCAACCGGAAAAAAGAACGCCAACGAAAACTGCCTTCACCACTTTCAATGCCTGGATCCCGAACGGACAAAATCCAGGAATTCAATCAAAAATCGAAACAACTGGAATCCCGATTACCAAAACGAGCCGACGGGAAAAGCCTGGTCGGTAGCTCGAAACAACGAGGCACTTCCAGCCAGGATGCGACTCCGCGATTTCAACGTGACGGTCGCGACGGTAAAGCCAACCGCAAGCCTGCCTCAAAAACCAATCGCAACGCATTGTCGGATTCTGGTGGGAAATTTCAATCGGAACTCGAGTTGCTGCGTGTAGAGATCGCCAGGCTACGCGGAGAATTGAAAAAGTTGAAGCAGGAATCGGACAAGTAGCGACACATGCGTTTCCTGGCGATAATTCTGCTTCGAGTCTCGCGAATGCGCCCCACACGACCGTGAATTCCGGAAAACCGAATCGTTGATTTGCTCGCCTCGCAGCGTACCAATTCGCGGCAGGCGAATTCAACCTCCGCAACTGGGATCATTCACGACCGACAATCCGGACAGGCCAATCACAAACGACGTGGAATCCTCCCATCGAGTGACCCTATGGTTCTGGTTCGTCATCCGCGAGTTTTTCCCCCAGATCATCGCCGTATCCTTTGGGAAACGGATTGAAAGTCGTACCTCGATCGTTGCAATCGGACTCAGAGGCGGTCGAAATCGGCTTTTCGGTCAAGCGGAACTCGTTGGCCCAATCGACTTGTTTGAGGACTTCAAGATCGGGCTTTTCGGGCTTGCCGTCTGTCGTGTCGGGTGTGTCAAAATATTGATTTCCCAGTTGTTCCAAACGGTCAAACCAGACATCACTGTCAATCGGCGTCGCCTTACGTCGCAAAGCCGCTTTGTGAAGTCGATGGTCGCTGGAAACAACGGTCAACTGCTTGGGACTCGAGTTCTTGAGAATCAGCTCTTCAATCAGCGAATCAGCATCTTCGTGATCAACGGCAAACATGACCGTCATTCCGCCTTTTTGCGACACGGTCTCCGTTTCCTCCAGCGGCAATCGAATGGCGTCAAAGACGATCGTAATGCCTGCTTTCACTTCATCCGAAGCGAGAGAAGAGAGACTGTCAATCAATCGAGTCCTGGCCCTTTGAAGCGTGGTCGGATTACGCGACCGCTCCTCCAGTCCGCATTGAAAAATCAGATTATAGCCATCCACGATTATCTGCATGATGAATTGTTACCAGCGCATGAAAAAACGGCAAGCGAATGCTTGCCGTTTGAGACAACCATTTAAAGTCAATCCCGCCGCTCGGGTACCGGTATTCAGCAAAAATTGAACGGGAAAGGCAATCGTTGAAACGATGAACGCAGCACTAGCGTCGCCGTCGAACCATCATCGCGCCGGCAAACATCATTGCGATTAACGATGCACTTCCAGGTTCGGGAACCTGTACGATTCGGAGGTTGTCAAAAGCAAACGACTCGGTCCCATCCATATTGGTACGGACCTGAATGTCCAACTGACTACCAATGCCGGCGATCGAAGAGGTAAGCGTCTGAAAGTTGTCAGTCAACCGGAATATTGTTCCGAAAGTCGTAGTCATGTTTAACGGATCGTCATAGGTAAACATGTCCCCGTCGTCCATCGTATATTGTTGCGTCTCGCCAATGGAAATCGTCGAAGTGAAGAGGTTCATGTAACCTCCACCGTCAATTTGGTAATAAAAATCAACGTTTGAGTTGACGGTCGAGCCTGCGAAGTCGTGCATTGCTACCATGTCCGCCTGAACGACCAGCGGCCCCGTCGCGGACGAGATGTCGAAACTCCAAGTGCCCGTGGTTTCAGCGTTCATCGTATCGTCATTCCACGTATCGGTGATCCCGAACCAGATATCAGTTTTTGCCATCCCGATTGGACCCTGGGAGTCCGCGGCAAACGGACTCGACCCGGCAGCGCCCCCTTGAACTGAGTCATCGGACAGATTGAACGGAATCGAACTTGAAACCAATCGTTGGAACTCGCCGAATCCGTCGCCAGCATTAGAAAAGACACCGCCCGAAATATTATTTGAATAGCTCGTCAAATTCAAATCGCTGTCAAAATCCTCGAACGCGATGGTTTGAGCATCGGCTGACGTGGTGAGGCAAATGGCAATCAACAACAGCAGTAAAGATAGATAGTTTTTCATGTTGCAAACTCTTTGAAGCGAGAAACTGGGGAACATTTTGACTGGGGGCATTCTACACAAACAGGGTTGTGATTTTAACTGCGATCGAACCTCGAACCAGGATTTTTCAAAAAAACCTTAGTTTATTCACAAGTTTCACGAGTCCACCAATGCCGGGATGCCCCCTAAGAATCCGAATTCTCCATAAATCGCTAATTGAAACCGTTCGCTGATTTCAAGAGCGATTGCATGGCATTCTCGCGAACCTCACCAGGAAAAATTTGAATTGGGATCGCTTGGCCGTCGACGGAAGCTGTTTCGGGACAAGCGATTCAACCCACGTCTTTATCGTTGACAAAATTTCCAAACTGGAAGGCCCACAATAAAAGCGGCCATCAATTGATGGCCGCCTTAGTGCTTTTTCTTGTTCGCTTCAAATTTGGTTACTTGCGACGCCGAGCCAATCCAACCAATCCGACCAAGCCCAGCAGAATCAAGCCTCCTGGCTCGGGAACCGATAAAGTGTATGAAGGATTTACCGATCCGAACGTCGGATTGAAAGGGTCAATGTCGAAGCTACCAGTTAGCAAAACATCGGTTGCAGAAATGTCAAAGATAGACCCATTATCGGGATCGTTTGCCGCATACCAAGCGCCCGTTGTTCCGTCGCGAAACACAAGCTTGGGTTCGTCGCCGGTGTATGCAAAATCTTGGCCACCAAGTTGTACGCCATAAAGAACCTCACCATCCGTGTCTGGAATACCGATTGCATCCATCACCGACGTCCAGGGCGTGTTATCGACGATTCCATCGCTATTTCCATCAATCGAATCCCCGACAGACCCGGAGAACCCTTCCACGAGAAGCAAAGTGAACGAAGGATTTTCGAGATCTGGAATCATGAGGTTTGTCAGTCCATTGGCGTCGTAATTGCCAACAACATTCGACACTCGATCAATGGTCCCAAAAGCGGAATCGATATCGCTTTCTATCGAAAGCAACCAAAGATCAAATGCAGCGCTGGCAGTTCCAGCAAGCTCAATGTTCACATTCGTTGGATCTGTTCCAACTGGATTTGGCTGGAATTCACTGATCAAGTCAGCGTTTACATTCGACGACAAAATCAATCCTGAGATTATCGCAAAAAAGAACAGGTGAAAATTCTTCATTTCAATTCCAAGTGTAGATCATATGTAGTGAGTCTTGTTAATGCGGCGAAATGATCTTAAGCCACGAATTTCTCGGTCACAACTACATCCGTTTACATTTCACTAAAAATTAACTTTCAAACCAAAACGCCTATTCTTGAGATAATTCGAGTTTATCCAAGTAAATCGTGGGATTCTGACAGGTTGTTGTGTCCAATTTCCAGAGCCGAAAATCTGCCATACAATCACGGAGTTGCAAGATTGATTCTGATTGCGATGAAACGAAAACTGCCCAGGACCGGCGACATTGACCAGTAAACCATTGACGGACTCCAGGACGAAAACCGTCGCGACGGTCGGTCCGGCTTGCAATAGCGTCGAAATGCTGGCCCGCCTGCAGGAAGCCGGTGTCGACGTTTTCCGGATCAACATGGCTCACGGATCGCGAGAAGCCCACACGCAGGCCGTTGCCAACATCCGGGCGGCATCTAAGCAAACGGGTTTGCCGGCCGGAATTCTGGTCGACCTCGCCGGACCCAAAATTCGCCTGGGACAACTGACGCAAGATCCGCTGGTTCTCCATACCGGCGATCCGGTCCGTTTCGTCCGCGGCACCGAATCAGGTGCCGACGATGAACTGACGTGCATTTACGAACCGTTGATCGACGAAGTCGCAGTGGGTGACGCGATCGTTCTGGCCGATGGACTGGCACGGCTAATTGTGACTTCCAAAGAACACGATCAGTTGTTTTGCGAAGTGGTCGACGGTGGAAAAATCCGGTCGCGGCAAGGCGTCAATCTCCCCGGAACCCATTTGAGCGTCCCGGCCCTGGGGGATGTCGACCGCGACAACGCGAAATGGGCAGCGGAGCAGGGCGTTGAGTTCGTGAGTTTGAGTTTCGTCCGAAACGCAGCGGAAATCAAGGAGCTGCAAGCCTGGTTGGCCAATCACAAAAGCAGCGCGATGGTGATTGCGAAAATCGAAAAACGGGAAGCCCTCGAGTCCCTCGATGCGATTGTCATTGCCACTGACGGCGTGATGGTGGCCCGAGGCGATCTCGGTGTCGAGATCGAAATTGAAAAAACTCCTGCCGCGCAAAAACGAATCATCAAAACCTGCCTGCAGCACCGAAAACCTGTGATCGTTGCGACGCAGATGCTGGAAAGCATGCACACATCAAAACAGCCCACTCGCGCTGAAGTCACCGACGTGGCCAACGCGATCCTGGACGGCGCTGACGCATGCATGCTCTCGGGTGAAACTGCGATCGGTGAGTATCCTGTCGAAGCCGTATTGATGATGAACAAAATCATGGTCGAGACAGAAAAATCGCTGGTGGAACGGTCCTCCCGAATACGAGCCAACGACAGTTCGTCGCTTTGGGAAATCTCGTATGCCGTCTTCTGCTTGAAAAAAAAAA
>JAHEBQ010000143.1 GCA_024642205.1 Planctomycetaceae bacterium
AAAAGGATCCCCGATGCGTGAAAATGCCAGCTCCCAAGCGCGAACCTGAGCCTCGAAATTGTTGTTTGACTAGCCAAAGGACATCAAACATGCCGTCTGGCACCCCCCCACGTTTTTGCGGAAGGCATTCCGGCGGCAGACTGACACAAGATTGACACAGCAAGGTTGGCAATCCTTGCATGTGAGCAGCTTTAATTTTCGAATTTGATTGAAAACCAGTAAAATAGCGAGAGATATCGGTCAAGTTGCCAGTTGCAGCCGATCAAAAATCCGGAATTCACCAACAGGGTTGGCAGAATTAACGACCTGAATTTTCGACTGATTAAAAAAAGGGTGAAATTTTTGGGGTTTTTGTGTCAGAACTCATCTGGCGTTGGGTTAATTTTTTTGAGTATGCAAATGAGTCAGCTTCAGGTTGCCAAACCTGATCTCGGCCTGATAGTAGCCTACGTTGACCCGCGGAAACGCTGCGATCGCTAAATTGGGCTCGATTAAACGACCGAGAAGCTCACGAACGAACTGAAGCAGAAGGAATTGTAGGAAGCCCTGAAATCATAGGACGCAATTGAATCGCGTCTGGTTGAGCCAGGGTCCGTCGGTAATCAGCATTAAGACTTGCGTGTTATTAAATCGTCTTCGCAGCATTCAACACATTCTTTTTTGAAGGTGAAACAATGGCTTGGAACCTCAGTCTACTAATCGCTTTCGCGGCGATCGCATTGGCCAGCCCGTCGCAAGAGGACACGGTGATCGTTGACGTGAACGGCAAGGGTGTTCAGAAATTCGAGGCGAACCAGACGCAGCTTGGTTTCTCCAACACCAAAATCTTCTACACATTGGCTGATCGAAGCGTTGTGTTCGTGGTCCAGATCGACAACAAGTGCACCGACTTCCGTGCTAGCGGAGTGGTCTATCAGTTTGCGGAAAATGTGACAGCGGACGAGCTGTCCCAATGGGTCAACAATCAACACTCCGACGGTTTGTTTCCTGATGTTCCAGAGCCGGTGGGCTCGCACAAACTACCGGCGGATTCGATTAAGACGGTTTCGAGCAAGCTGCTTGGACAAGAAAAGGGCGGTCCTGACGGAAAGTCCTACAACAAATACTCGGTAGAATTTGAAGCAGTTGAAAAATCGCTCACCAAGACGCTGACACTCGCGGCATTTAAAAACTCTGCAACAGTTTACATTGAACCGTCCGCAGCGATGAAAACCGCCGCTCTCGAAATACTCAAAGGAAGGAAGTTGCTCGTGGGCTCGCCGTCGACCGATGGCGTCACTTGGGAAGGTATTGAAAACGTAGGCGAATTCAAAGGAGGTGCGACGCGAGTTGGAATGAATTATCCGATGGCGAACTTTGAAAAGGGCGTTGGAGATTTCCTGGCCGTCATTGAACTCGAGGCTCCACTCACTCCGGAACAGGTGGATGCCTACGCAGAGTTTGCCAAAAAGCACCCCGCCGAGACTGCCCCAGTTCTGATCATCGAATATCCGAAAGAGAAGCCAAAGGACCAAGCGACCGTCAAGGGCCGTGTCATCGGTGTCGGGAATTATCCGACAGGTCGTCCTCAGAATTTCAATGATGCTGATCTCAAAGCGCAGCCTTTCTTTTGGTTTGGCGATGAGAATGACGAATGAGATTGGAGAAACTTTCGCTCAGCGATAACTGAATCTGTAGAAATCCATCGAGTCGGATCAACCGGGCTCAAAATGCTTTTTTTTCTTGACAGGAGAGCAGTGACGTGGAAGATCGAGAAACTGCGATCGCCGAATCTGCAGAAAAATAATTTGATGAATGAAACCAATCAGACAGATTTATCGGACGCGAGATCAATCAGCATGTTTTCGTTTGCGGAGTTGCAGCGATTGATTTTCAGGTACGCAGTGAAATCAGGCCTGCGGGCTGCCCTCAACCGACGGAAACATCGAATCATTCGCAGAACGTTGACAAAGGATCGACTCCTGCCGGATCAACCTTTCGTCGTCAAAACTTTTAGAGGCTCGGCCACATTTCGGTATTGGCATCGAGGCCGCGTCGCGCCCGCCGACAAAGTTTGTTGCTCAGATGAAACTGCATTAGATTGGGACTACGGAATTCTGGCTGGACAACTGGTTGAGCCTCGGATAGCACCCGTCGACTATCGGCTTGTCTGCCGCACGAGCCACTTTGGCGATGCCCATTTCGAGGCAGCATTTCGATACCGACACGGTGATTGCAGGGTCTACGCAATCAAAAACATCGCAAGGGATTATTGCACTTGGGTCAATCGCGATTCTCTGTCAGACAAGTTGAGTTTCGGCACGCGGCGCAATGAAGCCGTCGAGCTTTATCGCCTCTTCGAATCCGAACTATTGAAACGATTCGATTCCGTCTGTCTCGACGCTCCGGAAGTTTGTATTCGTCTGGCAGTCCAGCCGCATCTGATTGCCGGAGATCAACGGCACGTACTAAGGACATTTCGCCAGCGGTATGAGCGGTTGATCGCTGATTTGGCTTGCAATTAAAGTACGAGCGATTGCATCGGTGTCGTCCTTTTCCTCCTGTCAGGCGACGCAATTTCGGCCTGGCTTTACAAAAAAATCCTTGTTTTTCTATTTTCTTGTCAGATTCTGGCAACGAGCTGGGTTAACTCCTTTAAGGACCTGAATACACCGACCCATTTTGGGCTGGTTTTCCAGCGATTTACCGAGAACTTTTGTCCAGTTTTGAACTCGATGTCGAACTGGCTCCGGAGGGTTCGCTGAAATGCTTTCAAATTCCTGGCCCGAAATGAAAATCCTTTTAGCACAAGAGTAACAATATGAACTTTTCAACCGGTAGCGGTTTAATCTGGTGTCGAGCATTTTGCATTTGCCTGGTCGCAATTTCGAGTTTGGCAACGTCGCCAATTCACGCGCAGTGGACCGTAACAAATCTTCAACCGAGCACGTCGAACAGTTCGTTCGCTCAAGGCAATAATGGAAGTCAGCAAGTGGGCTATGCATATTTTGGGTCAGGCCCGCAAGCTGTCCTGTGGAGCGGTACTTCACAATCATGGATCAGTTTGAATACGGCGGGGGCTGATCAATCGTTGGCGTTTGCAATCGACGGTTCTCAACAAGCTGGGCATCTCCGATTTGGAAATCGGTTCCGCGCGACCGTTTGGAGTGGCTCTGCAGCGTCTGCTGTAAACTTGCATCCCGGTTCGGACACCACCGATTCGTTAGTTTGGGGGGCAGGCGATGGTCAGCAAGTGGGCGTATTTCGGTCGGGTTCTACCGATAACGATCGCCCCAGCGTTTGGAGTGGGACTGCCGCCTCGTGGGTTGACTTGAATCCAACAGGTGGGCAATTTGGCCAAGCCACTGGAGCAAGCAATGGCCAACAAGTTGGGAGGGTTTTCGTTGATGGAACGTTTCGTGCAAGTCTCTGGAGCGGCACTGCCGCATCCTGGGTCGACTTGACTCCATCCGGAGGCCAGAATTCTAACGCGCTGGATATCAGTGATGGCTGGCAAGTCGGCGATGCCTTTGTAGATGGTGTGCAACGCGCAAGTTTATGGAACGGTACTTCCGAATCATGGGTGGACCTGCATCCGGTCGGAGCCACATCGTCGTTTGGCCTAGCAATCGAAGGAGACTGGCAGGCCGGCTATGCGAATATCAATGGCGCATCGCATGCAGGTGTTTGGAATGGCAGTTCTGAAACCTGGGAAGACCTTCAATTGACATTGCCCTCCACGGTTTGGTCTTATTCGCGCGCAAATGGGATATGGACAGACGGCAATACGCTCTTCGTCTCGGGTTATGGCCGAAACGAAGTAAACGGTCGGTTCGAAGCGTTGCTTTGGTCTCGGTCGGTTGCAGTACCAGAGCCCGGTTCGTTCGCCCTGCTGTCCGGAGGAATGCTATCCATCCTTTTTCGCCGCCGACGTCGAGCTTAGGCTGTGGGTTTGTATTGTTGTCGCAACGTCAGATTGGACAGATTCAAGTCCATCTAAACACCGTTAAATTAATTCATTGATTGCCCCTTTATGCCCATGTTTCAAAAGATACTTTCGCGAATCAATCCAAGGTTTCATGCATTGTTGATTTGCTTTTTGTTTTGCATGGGGACTGCGAGAGAAACACTGGCTCAAGTTCCCCTCCCTGAATTCTCCTGGGACCGTGTTCCGTTATATGCCCATGTCGGATTGGGCCGCGGACTCAAGCCGGAAGACTACAAATTCCTGGCTGACCACTACAACTTCATCGCATTCACGGGTGGAAACCTTGATCGTGAATACCGCAGCAACGATGAAATCACCTTTGAAAAAATCGTTGGCGAGGCAACACGGGAAGTCAAAAAACACAATCCACAAGCGAAAGTATTGTTCTATTGGGCCGCCGATTTTGCCAAGCCGCACAACAAACTCTCAAACGCCGGGATTCCTGCGAAGGGACGCATTGAAGTGCAGAGAAATGCAAAGACCAAAGTCAGTGTTTTCGATACCACGAATCAAGCGACTCGCGACTGGTGGACCGACGTCGCTGCCAAGGCGGTGCATGAATATGGTTGTGATGGAATCTTCGTCGATGGCGGAACGGCATTTACCCCTGGCGCAATTTATGAACAGAAATTGGGTAAACGCAAGAACGAGGAATTGGAACAGGGAATGTTCAAAATGCTGGCCGAAGCCAAGCAGAAGATGGGTGATAACTCGATCATTCTTTTGAATCCGCTTCATGGTCCGCAGTCGGGTGAAACGAATGAACAATCGCTAGGCTGGCGCTACTTGCCCTACGTTGATGGAGCCATGGTCGATGACTTTGACCGTGCTGCCAACGTTCTGGAAAAACGTCAAAGTAAGGAATACATTGTCGGCACGATCCGAGTGATGACAGAGGCGGCCAAGCGAGGCGAGATTGTTGTCTTCAAAGCCTGGCCGGGCTTTACCTGGTGGAGCGACAAAGAACTAATGTCCAAGCCACACGCCGATCAATACGATGTCGCCGTCAAGAATCTCGAATTCCCGCTCGCCTGTTTTCTCATCGGAGCC
>JAHEBQ010000144.1 GCA_024642205.1 Planctomycetaceae bacterium
GTTTGCATCTGCGTTTGGCTGGTCGCGACAATGTTTTACTCAGGGTTTAGATTTTACATTGCTCCGACTTTCGATAGACAACGACCTATCGTCCGCTCGGTTATCTTGGTCGTTATCTGGCTTAACTTAACCAAATCGCAAGTCCCAAATTGCTTGCGACCGAATGAATGAACTCCCACTCCGTACCGGCAACACTGAACTGTCGGACAATGAACTCCTAATTTTTGACTTCCTTTGGTGGATACACGTCCCGCGCCACTTTCTTTACGCTGACGTCTACTCAATACATATGAATGTGGCTTACGAACATTCAATGTCGAACGAGGAGGTAGATGACGCCGTACACCGTCTACTTGAACGGAAACTCATCGCAAATCGCGTCGAATCTCCAGATTCCTTCACCTTGACTCCTGCTGGAGGGGCGCTGTGGGAATCCGAACGGCGACCCAACTGGCAAACATACGTCTCCGATCACGGCACACACAACGAAAAACGATTCGCGTGCGTTGTACTGGACGAAAACATCGGACGATTGTTCGTTGCAGGAATGTTTGCCGCGGGTTTGATCGTGCCAACAAATCAAATAAAATGCAGGACGATACACAGCCATTGGCTAACGCCTTGGAAACGTGTTCCAACTGCTGAACTTATTCGCGTTGAAATACGTGGTCAGGAACCGTTTCAATTTACCGATTGGGATGTTTATGAATCTGGTCGCGTTTGGTGGCGGAGCATTAACGAATTGGATGCCGTCAACCGGAATCGCCAGATAACAATATGATGAACCGAAGCGGCGAAGCAACGGTTTTTGAAATGGACAGATAATCGTCGCCGCTCGGTTATCATTGCCGTTATGTCGTTTGCAGGAGAGCATGTCGCAAAAAATCATCCGAACTATCCCGATTGCCGGTGTCGTCTTGGCATTTGCCCTGCTCGCAATTGCGACTTACCAATACTCCGGCAACGCGCATTGGAGTCGAGTGACGGTTTCTTTGCTCTGCGCGGAAAGTCTGCCAGACGGCACCTCGAACCCTGGTCGCGCACTTCCGATCGGCGCACTTCTCCTTCTATGTGTAAGTATGGCTTTGCTTTTCGAGCTTATTTCACGGGTTGCGGATACGCGCCGTCAACGAAGCACGATTCAAATCGCTGGCGTTGGGTCGATGGTCTATGCCTTCCTCACGGCAACTCCCATGCACAACTTGATGGTGAACATCGCTTTGGCCTTCTTCCTCGTTGCGATTGTCACCATCGTGTACATGCTCTACCGCAAGCAACATTATTTGCTGGCAATCGCCGGAATCGCGTGCATCGTTATAAAACTGGGGAGCGTTTCGCTGTACTACACTAACACCTATACTGAAGTTTGGGGTGGGTTGCAAAAACTGTCCTTCATTTTTTCGACAATATGGTTGTTAGCGGTACACTTGACTGCCAAACCTAAAATGGATCGCGACATAACAAACGGATGCACCGAAGTCGCCGACGGTGCGAGAATTGATGGTGAGATCACTCCGGCGACTCGGTGATCCTGAACGTTATCTGGCTTGGGTAGAGAACTCTCGAATTGTTGCAACTATTTCGAGCCAAATTGCGAAGTGTGCAAAAATATCGAGTTGGAAATTGTTTGATGAACTGCCCAATCTGCAACACTAAAATGTCAAATGGCTACGCGTCGCTACGTGGGACCCTAGGCGGATTTCTTTTATATGGATCATCACGCGAACATCTTTGGTTTCAGGATGGTCAATCGAAGGAATTGCTTATGAAATCCAAACACAAAACGGAAGCATTTCGTTGCGTTGAATGTGGAACATTGGTAATGCCTGACCCCTACATAATCGAAAATGCACTAAAATGCACAGATAATGGTGACCTAAATCGTGCCCGACGACTTTTCCAGATTGCAATTGCTGTCGGAATCGAACCAGAATACAGTCGAGATAGGATGCTAGAACTTGATTGCAAGCCTGACGAGAAGAACGCCAGATAACAAAACGTTGGACCGAAGCCGATAACGCGAATGCGTGGGTCCAGGAAAAAATTGGTAATTCACGTTGACTGGTCGGCTCGGTCAACTTTGTCGTTATCCCGCTTAAAGGATTGAGCATGAAACATTTCACAACATGCTACATATTCTTGCTTGTGATCTTTGCTGGTTGCACAGGAATGCAAAAACAGCGAAGTCCAGAGGCAATTGTTAGAACCCACAAATTGTTCACGCGAGAATCAAGCGTGGGTGAGTGGCAGGAACGAATGGAGCTTGAGGGATTCGAGTGCGAGATGGTCGAAAATGGCATGTTCTCAACGACGTACAAGAAAAAACACAGAATCGATAATGCTGATTTTCTTCGTTGTAGACGTGGGACAGCAAATGGGGTCAACGATGTTGCACTTGTCGTCGAGGATGGTATCGTGACTGATGTTATCATTGATTTTGAATCCAAATGACATGTCCGGCATAACTGGCAGCGCCGTAATCGCGGGATAACAATCCGATGCACACGAAGCCGGACTTGCGTGTGCTTTTGAAGCTTAGATCACTCGTTCCGGCTCGGTGATCGTTGCCGTTATCTGGCTGTGCAATGTGTGAGATGGTTCGCCAATGAAATTTCGGCTTCCGACCCTTTTTATTCTAATCACATTATTCGGCGTTTGCATTGGGCTCGCTAATCGCTGTTTTTCGCAGCCCGATTCGCTGGCTTCCTTGCGTGGAAAAACGCAAACTCAGGCAAATCAGACCATTGGTAAGAAAACTTACGTTTCGGATTTTGTACCGGCGCAAAACGCACTTACTAAACAAAGAAGGCGATTGAGAAACACATTGCCAGCAAATTGCGACGTGGTGCGCGAGCTGAAATGGCGAAGAAACAACTATGTTTATTATGCGTGGCTACAATTAGAGGATGGCGAGTGGGTCGTTTTTGACACTTCGTACCATCATGAAGATAGAGCAATCATATTTGATGACTATCTTGATTAGAATGAATGCTCAAAATCGTTCGGATTCGAAGCGCGATGCAATTTACTCTGCGGCACGTATTCTTTATAATCTTGATCGTTGGCGCGATCTTTTGCGCCAGTTTGTACTTGCAATCGAAACTTGAACCCCGGATCGTCGCCAGTGTCGATCATCCCAATGGTACTCGGCTACGAGTGGTTCAGAAATTCGAATACAGCGGCGACTTCTTTAAAACGTCTATCTATTTTGACAATGGTGATGAAAAATGGCGTTGGTATTACTTCGATCACGATGACTCGTATTGGGGAACGGCGGATACTGACGTTGAGGGAAACGAAATACGAATTGAATCAAAACGACGTTTGATCCTGTTTGACACCGTGACTGGTCAATGCAGGCTATCGAATCGGGAGGTTGCGGATCGAACGTACGACAAATCGACTTAAATAGTTGACCTTCCTCCTGGACTTTTGGGTCGCTCAATGCAATCACAAGAAATCGCCAGATAACAATATGTTGCACCCAAGTCGCGTTGGTGCCGCAATTTGCAGTCACGTTCACTCACGCGACTGGGTGAACATTGCCGTTATTCGCCAAGTTCACCTGCAAGAAAAGGATAAGCCGATGTGTCAGAATATTTCACGAAACAGCCGGGCAAGCAAGGTTCGTTTTGCCTTCCTCTTATTCGTTGGTCTTTCCACCAATTTTCTCGCGACGAGTACTGTCATCGCAGATATTATTAGCTTCGACCTAACGAATTTCGCTGATGGTTCAATGACCTTGTCCACAACGTCCGATGGTGTGACACTCCAGTTTTTTGATCGTCGCAACAATGGAAATCCAACCGGATTTTTTGCAGACTCGGATGGAGTAGCATTTATTGGTAATGACCCGCTGAGATTTTATACATTTCAGATGGACTTTGATGCGCCAGTCGAACTGCTTTCATACACCATCGGTTTCGTCCAAGGCGTAGAAAATGGCGACGTTTTTTCTCTCGCGACATCGGGAGGCAATACTGATGAGAGTTTTCCGTTTTCACTCGGCTCGCGCAACTTTGCTACACAACTGCTTGTTGCTGCTAACGATCCAATAATGGTTTCAACATCGGAAATCGCCGATAACGACGAGATCGTACAGCTTTCTTCGATCACGGTGCAGACTATTCCCGAGCCATCGTCGCTGTTGATGATGACAGGAATAGGACTGGCAGCGCTAGTTGGAAGAAGACGACGCCACTGATCGGCAAATAACCAATCGTTGCACCGGAGCCGAGAAGCCGTTGCGTTTGGCTAAAAGGATTCTTGGCAATTTTACCCTTAATGGGGGCCCAGTGAACTCCGTCGTTATGCGTTAATATCGATGGGCGACTCTAATCACAACACGCAGCCTATCGCTCAAGCTAATTCGGCCGGCAATCTTGATCCGCACATGCAAGATGATGGCGCGAGTGCGCGTCTGACACTCCCTCTTGCAATACGTATCATTGCAATCGTGCATCTAATGATCGTGGTTGGCGCGACTGTTTTCCTGGCAATTTTTTCGCTCGTATTTACCGTGAACGTCGCTACTGACCAGTCGACTTTCCCTGTCCCGCGAGAAATGGCAATCGTGATGATGATCTTCGGCTGGTTCACAACTTGCATTCTATTGTGTCTTCTGATTGGATGTATTGCCAACTTGCGTAAGCCAACAATGACTAACGAAACCATTGTTGCGTGAACTGTCTTCACTCTGTTCGGCACGGTTGCATTGTATTTTGGATACTTAGGGGCTCTGTATGCGGATGAATCGTTCATGCCATTAATAATCAGTGGTGCATTGGTCCTTGTGTCTGGATCAGCGTTAGTAAGGATTTTCGGGTTGAGAAATAGCTTGTCATACAACGCAAAACAATACGATGCACGCGAAGCCGTCAAAGCAGATGGAATTCCCCAAGAAAAGTTGACAGTGAATCAGTGTTAACAACTGGGTAAAAAGTACGTTCTTGGTTCTCTCGGAATCCACCCACAAAGGCAGATCGAAATCCACCTTTTCTGTCACCAT
>JAHEBQ010000145.1 GCA_024642205.1 Planctomycetaceae bacterium
GATTCGTCAATCCCCGAATACTCAAAGAATCTTCGTGGCTGGTCTGAGCGGACGCATCCACCACGAAATGAGTGGCATAGGAAGGCACCACCCAAAAAGAGTTTTGTTTGGTCGATGAGCCGTGGACCTGAACAACCTCCATGTCTGAATCGAATCGGATGTCCGCGAATCGGGCAGCCCGAAACAGACTCGGCGGATCACTAATTCGATCGATGTTTCCATCTCGGATCAAATTGGGACTCAACTCATACTGGGCGTCAAATTCGGCAAACGCCTGGTCGTTCAAAGAAATTCGGTCGTCGCCATCTCCCGCATGAATACTGACCTGGCCGGCAATCCGATCCATGATCCCATCGGTTGATTTGTTGGTAGATCCGAAGATGAACGTATCATCCCCACCGTGCGAAAAAATATTGATTGAAGATGCCGTTTCCAAGAACACAAAATCATCGTCCGCATTCATTGCGCCATGAACCACGATCTCCGGCTGAAACGGCTCGGCATCCGGATGGTTGGCCGCGTCATCGACAAACCGGATTAATCCTCCGGTCAGACCGGAGATCGTGTTGAATTCACCGAGAAAACTGGCATCGACTCCGCTGCCCATTGCATCGCTGATCACGATGCGGGTGTTCACAACTCCATCCAGATCAACCGGAAACGTCGAATTTGAGTTCCACGCCGTCAATTTCGTTAATGGGCCGCTTCGGCGAAACAGGACGTCATGATTGATCGTGCTCAAGTTGCCTTTCAGCGAATTGAATTCCGACGAGACATGTACATAGTCACCGTCGTTGATCGTCAGGTTACGTGCCGTCTTCAAGATCCAGAAATTGTCGACCCCATATGGATCTCCACCGAAACTATCGAAATTACGCAGTTCGATAAACGCGCCCGTGCCTTTGTCCATGACGACCGTTCGATCACCGCGAATAATCCAGTCGAGCGTGGGGCTCTGTGCACCCGTCGAGCGGCTTTCGAATTGATTTCCGAATTTGCTGGAGCCGATGATGAGTTCATTTCCAGCCCCCCAAGTACCGTCCACAAAGTCGCCGACCGAAACCCTGCCTCCGGCTTCGGACTTGGAATAATCGATGACATCAACACCGTCACCTCCGACGATATGACTGGTTCCGTTAAGTCGTTTCACCCAAAACCGATCGTTTCCGCCTTCGCCAAATGCATTGACGGAGTTAGCGCCACCATAGGAATCGAATGTGTTCCCGGTCTGGTTAAAACGGAACAGGTCATCGCCGGCACCGGCATACACGTCCAGAAACGAACTGGCCACAAGCGTGTCGGTCATGCTGAACGATTGTACGGTATTGATGGTAAATTCATCCGCACCGTCACCGCTGCGAAGTGTCGTCGCGCCACGGAATCGAATATTATCGTTGACGCGTCCAGCCACATCGTCGTACTGAAAGGAACCCGGGTTCTGGTGAGCCGGCAGGAACCCGATGAACCACAGGTTATCGCCACCGTCGATCGTCAGTTCTTCCGCGTCGAGAACAACAACATTCTGCGTGATCCGGTGGTCAAGCATGACGCTATCCTGACCTTCATTCAGCTGGATCAGCAATCCGTCCGAGATATCAACGTTTTCCAACTGCGTTTCATTAATGGAGACATCAACGGTATTCGGGTCAACGTATTTGACATCGACCTGATCATCGATGCCGCTTCCTCGAATAATCGCAGCAAGCAGGTTACGTTCTTCGAGACCGGCGTATTCAAGGTGATTTCGTCGTGATTTTCGATGTCGTGAATGGGTTCGCATAAACGCTTGGCCTGATCGAGACGTGGGAACAAGTTAGACGGACATCTCACTTGCCGGGTAAAATGCAGCGTTTATCTGACAAGCGCTCCATTCAATTCTGGCTGTCGCAGCCAAACGGTGCAAGTGGCAAAGTTTGTCGAATACGATTGCAGAATCAACGGTAGCCGTCAGCACACTGCGGAACATTCTCAAGGACCATGGCTTACGATTGTTATCCCAACCCATATCAAACAGGCGTCCGAAAAATCAAACGAGCAACTGGCCAGCAATGCCCCATCAGCTCTCTAGCGAGATAATTGGAAACCGAATTTCCGCCCACACGCGTTGCGTGAACGGTTCGATTATCGGTCGGCGTCGGCTCCCAGGAGAATTGTCAGAATTAACCAACCATCTCAAGTGATTCAATCTGCCGCGCAAGCCGCTTTCGAGCAACGTGTAGCCGTCGCTTGATCGTTCCCAGCGGAGCTTCAAAACCATCGGCCATTTCAAGTAGCGATTGTCCATCTACGTAAAAGGCCACCAGCGTCTCGCGGTCGAGTTTCCCAAGACGGTCCAGACCCGCTCGAATCTGGTTCTTGCGTTCAACTTCAAGGACCCGGTCCAGGGGAGTGCCAGAACCAACCACCGTAGCCTCGAGCATTTCTGGCTCAACCGAAATCGCTGGAGCTCGCCGAATCGCGCGGTTGATCGCCATGCGAACGGTGATTTGCCGCAACCATCCGACAAAAGCTTCGGGGGTTCGTAACTGCTCGATTTTCAATAAGGCCTGAACAAAAACGTCCTGGCACAACTCCTGCGCGTCGGCGTGATCGCGCAGTCGCCGCATTGCGATCGCCATGACCGTCGGCTGGAATCGCTCGAACAATTTGCCGAACGCCTCCCGATCACCTGCCTGCGCACCTCTTACCAAGTCGCCCGTCTGTCGTAATTCTATCAAGTTTTTGTTGATCGCGTTCATGAAGGTTCTCTTTAAAAGAGCAAACGGAGAAGCTCCGGTTTGCCATATGCTGTAAGTGCCAGAGTCTGAATCAAGATCCAAAAAACGCGCGAAAACAGTTGCGCGAGTGGGACCGAGATTCTGCTTCCAGAAACTGGTTTCACCTGACTGAGCTAAGATTGCGTCCTGTCGGGACGGGCCGCTGCAAGGCGATTAGCTAAGTCTTTGAAACAGCTGCCGGATGCTGACAACGATGCCGGGTAATTCCAGTGAGCGTTCGAAACCTGGCAGATAGCTGCCATTAATTCCGGCGGTCACCGGGCTCATATCCCTGAACAGAAAATCCGTTCCTGGATTCCAGCCAGATCGGGGCCCAGCACAAAGGGTGAGGTGCCGTTGCTGTAGCGGTACATTGACCGCGCGCAACATCGACGTGGCTTTGACGAAACGTGTAACAACGTTTGCGATCGAGCTGTTGATGATATTGCTTCGCATTTCAATGCTCCCGCGTGACAGGCACGCAAATAAGAGAACCGTAAAAAGTTCGATTGAAGCCAAAAACAATCGGCTTCCCATAATACTGAAGTAACGGTCAAAAGACAACTTTAGTCACCGACCGAGATCTCAATGATACCGCATCAAGCGATACTGCGTGGGTTTTACTGATCCACGCCCCACTAGAGGTGGTTCGCCGATTTAGGTTCGCTTGAATTCGGAATTTTTCCAACAATCCAGAATGACAACGCAGAACAGGTCGATTTTCTCTCTACATCAAAAACGATCGAACCAAGGCAATTATTTGATAATTCGCTCAAATATCCTGAAAAACCAACTGGCACCAACCAAAACCAGCATTGGGAGCATTGACGTGATGACCACAAACTGGCCGATTTCACCTTTGTCCCCCTGAGCAGCCCGAACCAGATGGGCGAGACTCGTCGCCGACGCCGCGAACACTGCCGTCACCACCATAATGGACATGATCGAGACACGGGCGCGACGCTGAGTTGTTTCGGGTTGTTCAGGAGTCACCATGATCTGATTTCGGCTTCTGTTTGTACCGGGTTTTGGTCGCAGCGCAACGACAATTGTTTCGGCTGGAAGCCAAAACCACAAGACGCCCATTCCCGTTGACAATCTTGTTCAGCTCGAATTCGCCCTCGTCAGCAGGGCCCGGATTCGTCAAGTTCCGCCATGCGGGGTTACGCCACGGTTCCAAATTGAGGTCTGGGAGAACAACCTGGTCACAATTGTCTTGCGAACGGAGCCAGTCAATTGGGCCCAAGAACGATTCGTGTTCGCTAGCGAATCAAAACTCGGCCCGCAAGGTCAGCGCACTTTATCCATTATGTGTTGTACCAATAAAAACAGAAACAACAGACTCGCCAAGTTTGCTGAATTGCTCAATTCTCCGCGTTGTAGTGACGATTATCAAACAACGAACGATTTTTGACCTTGGAAGGTCGGTCGGGCGTTTCCAGGTTGTGATAGGTGATTCATCAACCTGCTGAAGGTATCAAGTGCCCCGTCTTGGTGCTTTTGTTGAAAGTTCCCCCCAAGGAACGGACCCAGTTTTCAGAAGGACTTGAAACAATGCGATCCCTGCTTATAGCCTCCGCCATGTGTGCCGCGGCCCTGACGTTTACCGGGTGTTCATTCACCATCAGTGGCCCTTGCAATACCCTTTCCCATCAAAGTCGTTTAAAAGGATGTGGCTGCACCGAGGACGCCGCATGCAATGAATGTGCGACCTGCAGTCCCAAACAGATGATGGGTGCCTGGAAAGGCCAACCAGAATGCGCTGGAGTCAACTTCGGTGAAGGTGCACCTTGTGGAATGGAAAACGTCTCGCTGTCAATTTCCAGCAAAGGATTGTTTTCTCGATTGGGTGGCTGCAAAACCAAACGGTCCGGAACCGATTGCGGTTGCGACGCAGGAGATTGCTCTTGCGATACGACGGCAGTTGCTGCTCCCGCTCCGGTGATTGCCCCTTCAACGGTAGTTTCCAGCAAAAAGGACTGCGGATGTGGTTCGGCAGGCTGCAACGGTCAATGCGGCCGATCCCGACCTAATTTGGGGCTCGGATTATTCGACCGCGGATCCGAATGTGGTGCTGAGTGTGGTGGAGACTGTGGTGGAGACTGTGGTGGAGACTGTGGTGGAGACTGTGGTGGAGACTGTGGCAATTCCGGATTGGTTTCCACACAGGGCGGACTGCTAGGCCGAG
>JAHEBQ010000032.1 GCA_024642205.1 Planctomycetaceae bacterium
CGACGCGATTTGTGTGACGAACAGGGTCGACCACTGCGGTTGAACAAGGGACAGGCGGGAAAAAGCGGCAGGCGAAAATTCTGCATTGTCGATTGGGACGGAGATGGTGCCTTGGACATTCTGGCCAACAGCGAAAACGCGACCCTGCTTCGACAGGTCGACCGGAAGGACGGCAAGTGGTGCTTCCATGACGGGGGTCTGTTGAGTTCCCAAAAGATTTCCGGCCACACGACCAGCCCCACCGTGATCGACTTGAACCGCGATGGAATTCCCGATTTGCTGATCGGTGCTGAAGATGGCCAATTCTACTTCATGAAAAATGGACGAACCAAAAAATGAACGGTTTGAAACTGCTCACTGTGACACTTGGGTTCGCGTTCGCTGCCCAGACCGACCTCCCGCCGATCGCCAAGCCCGGCGAGCATGGCTACGTATCGGGGAAGTTGATCTACGAGTTGGACGACCGGCCAACGCCGCAGTGCCATGCGTCGACCATTGTTGAAACACCGTCGGGCCTGGTCGCGGCATGGTTTGGTGGTGAACACGAAAACAATCCAGATGTTGGCATCTGGCTCGCTCGGCACGATGGTCAGAATTGGACAAAACCAGTGGAAGTCGTCAATGGTTCGGAAGGGGAAGAACAGGACTTCGCGTGCTGGAACCCCGTTTTATTCCAGCCTCGAGATGCGCCGCTGATGCTGTTCTACAAAGTCGGAAAGAGCCCAGGTCTTTGGTGGGGCGTGGTGATCACGTCCAATGACGGTGGCAGGAGCTGGTCCAAGCCACGTCGACTTGGCAAAAGCGAATCACTGCCGGATGCCAATCGAAATCTCCTTGGACCCGTCAAAAACAAGCCGATTCAACTCGCCGATGGAACGGTCCTTTGCCCCTCCAGCACCGAGAATGGAGGTTGGCGCGTGCACTTTGAACGGACCAGGGACCTTGGAAAATCCTGGGAAGTAATCGGCCCCATCAACGACGCTTCGAAGTTCAATGCGATACAGCCGAGCATTCTGACCTGTCCCGATGGTCGCCTGCAGATACTCTGCCGAAGCCGCGAGAACGTCATCGCACAAAGTTGGTCCAACGATGGTGGAACCACCTGGAGCCCATTGGCGGCAACAGACCTTCCCAATCCCAATTCCGGTATCGACGCCGTGTCGCTGCAGGATGGACGGCAGCTGCTGGTTTACAACCATTCGGTCAGAAAAGACGGTTTGAACGGGAGGCAAATATTGAATGTGGCGATTTCAAGCGACGGAGAAAAATGGACTCCCGTTATGACTCTCGAAAACGAAGGCGACCCGGCCGGTTATTCTTATCCGGCGGTCATCCAATCAGCTGACGGCACGGTGCATATTACCTACACGTGGAGGCGGCAGAGCATCAAGCACGTGCTGATCGATCCTTCCGTGATACGGTAAGGAACAGCTCACAATCGCATGAAACTTCATCCCCTCGACTGGATCGTCATCACGCTGTACTTCGCCGCGATGGGATACCTCGGGTATTACTTTTCCAAAAAGAACAAGGGCACCGAGGAGTACTTTGTCGGCGGACGGGCATTCAAAGGCTGGGTGCTCGGCCTGAGCATGGTCGGCACTTCAATCAGTTCTGTCTCGTTTCTGGCCTACCCTGCCGACGCCTACCGGACGGCCTGGCTGCGAATGTTGCCCAATTTCGTCATGCCGTTCGCTGCCATGGCTGCGATTTACGTTTTCATCCCGTTCTTTCGCGCGGGAAAAAAGACGTCGGCCTACCAGTACCTGGGCCTGAGGTACGGCAACGGCATCCGGATTTATGGCAGTTGCGCCTACATGATGACTCAGTTTGTGCGATTGGGGATCGTACTGTTTCTGGTTGGCAAGCTCCTGGAAACGATGGTCGGCTGGCCGATCTGGTTGTGCATCATTTTGGCCGGGCTCGTCGTGGCAGCCTATACGATCGCCGGTGGATTCGACGCCGTGGTCTGGACGGATGTGATTCAGACGATCGTCCTCGTGATCGGCGGAGTGGCTGTTTTTGTCGCGGTTGTGTCGGCGGTTCCTGGCGGACTATCGGAAATTATCCGAGTTGCCACCGCGGATGGGAAGCTCGCGTTCTCAGAACTTCAGGGCACCGAACTGGTACCAATCGGCTGGGGATGGGCTTTGTCCGAAAAGACAGGACTGATGATGTTGATGCTCGGCCTGACGTGGTGGTTGCAGGAATTTGCGTCGGATCAAACCGTCGTGCAGCGGTACTGTTCGGCTGCCAGCGACGCGGAGGCGCGCAAGGCTGTCTGGTGGAGCGTGTTGTGCCGGTTGCCGATCTGGGCATTCTTCATGTTTCTTGGAACGGCGCTATACGTGTTCTTCCAGATAAATCCCAGCGGACCCGCGATTGCCATGTTGACCGGCGAAGACAAACCCGAAGGCATCCTGCCGTATTTCGTCATGAATTATCTGCCGCCGGGAGTTGCGGGAATCATCATCGCAGCGGCCGTGGCGGCGGCCATGTCCTCTCTTGATTCATCCTTGAACGCCGTCTCTGCGGTATTTGTAACCGATTTGTACCGGGAAAAAATTCGGCCGGACAGCGCTGATCAACACTACCTGAAGGTGGCTCGAATCGTATCCGGTATCGCGGCAGGGATGATGATTGGCCTGGCCATACTGCTTGCCTATTCGGAAACCAAGACAATGCAGGATGTGTCCACGATCCTCGGATCCGTTTTCGGCGGTGGAATTCTCGGCCTGTTTTTCTTCGGCTTCTTCACCAAGTGGGGCGATGGCCGGGCGGCCGCGTGTGGTGTCGCCGCAACCGTCTGTTATACGATCTGTATTATTCTGGGCGAAAAACAAATACTGCCGCTTCCACCGTTCGATCTTTATTACGCAGCGATCGTCGGCAATCTGATCATGTTCGGTGCCACCGCAATCGCGTCAACCATTTTCCGCCGCCCCGGACATGCGTCCTTGGCGCAGCTAACGGTCTGGACGATGAAGAATTCCGTGGATGAAATCCGGGATTGATAACACAACCCGAAGGGTAAGCAAGCGACCTGCAGGAAAGGGGTACATTCTGTCGACGTCCCCGGTTCTCCGCGCCTACACGACGGTGACCTCCAGACCAACGACAACGATCCGCAAGCCGTGACCATGGCTTGCATATGTCGGTCAAATGCAAAAGCTATTTTCTCCGCCGCCCTTGGCTGGTTGGAACGGCCGATTGCCAGCCTCGCTCAAGTTGACCAGCTAAACCGTGGGAAAGCGGCTTCTGTTTTCCCGCTGAGCGAGGTTGGTAAATTCCCATAGATCGGACCGGAGGTCGTCGTTCGTTTGTTTGCCTGCTCCAACTGCCGTGTTCCACCTGCTTCCATCCATGATCTCCCCAGCGACGACGATGCTATTCTGGTCAAGTCCCATTCGGTCTGTCTTGAGGCCGGTCATCACGCTGGCTGGTGACGGAGATCAATCCTCGAATCGGGTACTGTTTCCTGCGTATTTCACGGCCAAACCTGCTTGCCGCGTCGGTCGACTCCATTCGCGTCACGTACCCCCTCGCGACCTCGTGGTGGTGGGTGAGGACCACCTGTGGTCCGCGAGAAAATCGCCGATGGAGTCTTCTATGTCAACACGCCACGTTTCTGCATCGCCATCGAATAGATCACCAGCAGAAGCGAAATTGCAAAAATGATCGCCGTGAAACCAACTCCGCCCGTTCCACCTATTTCAAGCATCTTGTCGAACCCGTAATTGTGAATCGCGGTAATGACCATGGCGATCATCGCAATCACGAACACGGGCACCGCCAGTTTGGAACGACACAACAACGCCAACATTCCAATCAAGGCCCCAAATACGGCAACCGCCCAGCTTGCAATCACCCAGGTTGGAAACCCATAGAAAAAATCGAGCTGCTCCTGGGTGAACCCGCCCATGTAAGTCTCGTTTTTTGTCATGGTCATCACGAAATCCAGAACTCCCATCGAATTCCAAAGGAGTCCAACCACTCCGATAACCCATAAATGCCACGGTGTCCTGCCCGATGCCACTGAGTCCGATTGCTTGTCCACTGCGTTTGGGCTCGTTTCATTCATGATCGACTTTCGATGGTTGGTTTTTTATCTTGTTATCTTCGTTAGACTGCCGGTTGGTTCGGATATCTTCTGGACCAGACTCTTCCTGCGTGGCAGGAAGGTTCATTTTGTCATAGTTCCTGTCGGGTTTCAATCGTTTTTGACGAATGTCAGACTTCGAAAAAAACACTTGTGTTGCGTTCCGGTCCTTTCGATTGTCTACTTGGCCCCAGTGTTACTCGTGATCGACTCGATTGATAACTGGTGGTTGCCATGGCAGGTGCGCGACGAATTGGTGCGATGAAGTGTTACTGGAAGATGGTGCTTTTGTCGCTGGCCGGGTTACGATTTGGCCTGATTGGCCACTGTGCAATCCAGTCACCCGCCAGTCAGGTATTCATCGACCGTGCAGCGGAACTGGGATTGCAACTTGATTCGTCAGCAGCCTGCTGGGCAGACCTCAACAACGACGGTTGGCCGGAACTTTGTTGCGGCGGCAAGGTTTGGCGAAACGAAGGAGGCAAATCGTTCACCAAACTCGCCGAGGGATTGGGCGAAGTTATCGCCGCCGACTTTGACAATGATGGTTTTGTCGACCTTTATTCCTGGTCCACGTTTCAGTTGTATCGAAATCAAGGCGGGACAGCACTGGTTGCCTTTGAGCTTCCCGAGCTGCCTCCGAGTATTGCACTCGGAGCCTGTTGGGGGGATTTCAACGGCGATGGCTACGTCGATCTCTACGTTGGCGGTTACGAAGTCTGGGAGAGCGATATCACGTATCCGGACCTCGTGCTATTGAACCAGCAAGGCGCGTCGTTCAAACTGGCTTGGACCAACGCGGCGTATCGAGCGCGGGGAGTGACCGCCAGTGATTATGATCGCGACGGTGACCTGGATGTGTATGTCTCCAATTACCGTTTACAACCAAACCTGTTGTGGATCAACCATGGTTCGGGTGATTTCAAAAATGGTGCGGTCAGTGCCAACGCCGTCGGAACATCCGACGGGTTTGCCGGTGGCCATTCAATCGGTGCCGCCTGGGGTGATTTTGACAACGATGGATTGATCGATCTGTTGGTTGGCAATTTTGCTCACCGTGACAGTCGTGGGAATCAACCTCAGTCTCGTTTTCTCAAAAACCTCGGGCCCGACAAAGCCCATGCGTTCGAAGACCGCGGTACTTGCGGCGTCTTTTATCAGGAATCCTATGCCAGCCCTGCGGCCGGCGATTTTGACAACGATGGCAATCTCGATCTGTTCTTGACAACGGTTTACGAAACGGCGTCGTTTGGGAAAAAAAACAACCCGGTCCTGTTTCGCAATGAAGGTGACTTTCGATTCGCTGACTCAACGGCAGCAGCTCAACTGGCCGACCTCCCGCCGACCTACCAGGCTGCCTGGGCGGATTTTGATCGGGATGGCGACCTTGATCTGGTAACCGCGGGCAAGCTTTTTCAAAACCAGGGCAACAAACGGCACTGGCTTGAAGTGCGTCTTGAATCTGACGGCAAATCGATCAACCGATCCGCGATAGGTGCAATCGTGCGAGTCTTGATGCCGGACCGGAAATGGACGCGACAGGTCGAAGCGGGAACAGGTCAGGGAAATCAAAATGATCTCGTCCTGCATTTCGGTTTGGGAGAACAGGCAATGCCAGTCAACCTGGAAATCCTTTGGCCAGGCGGCAGAACTCAAACCGTCGACAATGTCACCGTCGATCAGATTCTCACGATTTGCCCGGACGATCATTAGCCGATTGTCACTCCCTGTTTTTTCTGAGACAGGATTTTCACGAGGAACAGGATCAAACTACGAGTTGGCAGCGATTTCACGTCAACGATCCAGTAGTTTGTTTGGGAACAATTCGGATGGCTGCCGCGCATCGAGGAGCAGTTGCAACATCTTTGCGGCAAGCTCCGGTTCTTGTGTTGCGAGATCATTTGCTTCGCCGATGTCTGCCTCGAGATTGTAAAGTTCAACCGGCCCCATTTCTTTCTTGTCGCCGACCCGAACGGCTTTCCAACGGCCCATCCTCAATCCCTGTTTTGATCCAAGTTCCCAATACAGGTAGTCGTGTTTTTTCTGATCGGACTTGCCCAGCAGCTCCGGTACGAAACTGATCCCGTCGATGTGCCTGGGTGACTCCGTGCCGGCAAGCTCGGCAAACGTCGGCAACATGTCTTGAAATCCGGAAACGTGATGACTGACAGTGCCAGGTTTGATCCTGCCGGGCCAGCGAGCCACAAACGGCTCGCGTATACCTCCTTCGTATGTATCGCCCTTTTTTCCTCGAAGTGGCCCGGCCGCCTGGAATTTCGACAGCGTACCGCCTCCCCCGTGAGGACCATTGTCGGAAGTGAAAACAATCAGCGTACGGTCTTCCTCGCCCTTTTCCCTCACCAACGCCATGATCCGGCCGACATCACGATCCATCCTGCTGATCATCGCGGCCTGGGTCTTTTGTTCCGAAGTCCAATCGGTATCGGAGTATTCGCCCAGATCCGGAACCTGAAATTTCGTATGCGGAATCGTATACGGCACGTAGGCGAAGTAAGGCTTGTCCCTTTTCTTGCCGATAAAGCCGAGGGCCTCGTTGGTTATCAAGTCGTGCGAGTATTCCTTTTCGCCGCCGTTGGCATTTCCCTTGAGTATGACTTTTTCACGATTGCGCCAAAGGTGCTGTGGATAGTAGTTATGTGCCTCGCGCTGGCAGTTGTAACCAAAGAAATGATCCCAGCCTCGATTCATCGGATCACCTTCGGAGCCAGGATAGCCCTGTCCCCATTTGCCAAATGCGCCTGTCGCATAGCCCGCCTGCTTCAACATTTCGCCCATGGTCAGGTAGGACTTGGGAATCGGCACGTTGCCTTCGAATTTCAGCGCTCGGTTGCCGCGGATGGGACAATGCCCCGTATGAAGTCCAGTCAACAGTACGCAACGAGCTGGAGCGCAAACGGGAGCCCCGGAATAGTGATCCGTAAATTTGATTCCTTCCTTTGCGATCCTGTCGATATTGGGCGTTTTGATCAACTTCTGGCCGTAACACCCAAGATCGCCGTAACCAAGATCATCCGCCAGGATGTATATGATGTTCGGACGATCGTCGCCTGCCGGCGCCGCAGACGCCGCAGACGCCGCAGACATGATGGTGGCAACAATCGCAACAACCAATTGCGGCAAATGACGTTGGACAGGCCGACCAATTAACATGATGTTGGCTTTCGGTTTGGACAAAAATACTGGTTGGTAATTTCAATTCGCTCGGGCGTTCACGCAAGCACATCTACGGGCAATTCATTTACGACGCGACTCAAGCCTGCCTTGTCTTGGCTGGCACCTTATTCCCATACCCGGCAGGCAAACGGACGCTCGCCTACCGCCCCTGCGAGCGACCACTATTTTCCTTGTCCGCCTGGCTTCCCTTTGAAACGTCGCGCTTTTTCGGCAGTTGACTTTCCTGCGGCTGGTTCGGTGAAAACATACGCGTCTCCGATCAATTCCCTGGCCTGGGCTTTTTGAGATGGTTTTAGCCGGGCCAGCAGTCGATCTCGGGACTTTTCCTGAAGCTTGGCAATCTCCCGTCGCAAATCCCGCTGCACTTCTTGTTCGTATTCCCTAAGTTCCTCGGACTGGCTGTCGGTGATTTCAAGATCCGCTTTGATCGGATTGCTGGTCAGAACGTCGACCAGACTGCGCCGGCGAAGCAATGACTGCATCCTGATTTGACGAAGCCGTTTGACCTGATGGGGAAGCAGGACATCGTTCATTTCTTTTTCGGCGTCAGCACGGATTTTGGCAATTTCCCCCGCGACATTCTCCGAATCGCTGAAGTCAATGGCACGGAGTTGACCGGCGAGGCGTTTTTGAATTTCGGATTGCCGATCTCTCAATTGATGATATTGATCGTCGACCATTTCGATGTCTGCACGAATCCTGGGATCGGATAGCAATCCCAGTTCGCTGCCGGCAACCCCGTATTGCTGCGCCGTCGAACCAATCGGTCGTCCTTGAGCGATGTCGTTAATCAGGGGGATGAGTACCTGTAGTTCCGGATTGTCGACCGAGGCGCGTTTGGCCGCCCCCATGAACTGGCCATATTCTTCGCTGGAGTCGAAGATGCCATTCGCTGTTTGTGCAAGGGCGGAAGACGATGAAAACGCGATTAATAGAACAACAAGTAATTTTCGTTTTTTCATTTCTCCCTCGTGGTTTCAGGTTTTGTTCCGACAGGATGACCATGACACAAACGAACCTGTCCTGCGATTCCGGTCAATCCGAATTGTCCGTGGTTCACTCTTTCCCGAAAGCATACATCGCCGAGTGCGTTCGCACATAGATGACACCGTCGACGATTGCTGGCGTCGCGTAAACGTTGTCCTGCATGTCGTTGGTAGCGACAACCTCCGGATTATCTCCGAGTTTCAGCACGCTGATCGTTCCATCGCCGGCAGTCGAATAAATATTTCCGTTGGCGATCAAGGGCGACGCGTAATGGGTTCCGCGACCGCCGGTTCGTGTTCGGTAAACGATGTTGCCTGTCTTCAGATCCAGGCACGTCAGGACGCCACCATTTTTGACAAAATAGATTCTCTCTCCATCGCTTAACGGAGAAGGGACCTCCGGAATCCCCTGTGTTTCCAGCGTCCGGATCGAATCCACGTCGACCTGACCCTGGCTGCCGATAGGGATGGCGAGAATTCCGTGAGTCTCATGTCCAGCGCGAAATTTCTCGATATCGGCAACCTGCTGCGACCATTCCCTGGCCGTGATTTTCCCGTCTCGATTCCTGTCGGCTCCCTTGAACCTGATTTTTCCACCATTCATGGGTGCTTCTGCGCCATCAGGACGATGAAAAATCCAAAGCTCCGGAAACTCCTCGGGGCCGATTCGTTGATCGCTGTTCTTGTCGTTTTCAGCAATCAATTTTTCAAACGTCGGGAACGTGGGCCTCAGCGCTGGCTCACCCATCTTGTTCCATGCGGCCACAATCACTTCGTCGCCGGCGATGACCGGGGTGCTGGTCGCCGTCGTTGCACATTTGGTAAACCAGATCTGTTCGCCACTTGCCAAATCGATGGCTTGAATGGACCGCGCCGTGTGGACAATCAGTTTGTCGCCCGCCACGACGGGAACAGCGGTGCACGCCATTTCACCGTTAATTGGTTCGTCCTGGGGAATTTTCCACAGCTCTTTGCCGGTCTGTTTGTCGAGCGCCAACAGAAAGTGATCAACATAGTTGCCGCGATACAAGACCACACGGTCACCGACAATCACGGGTGACGTCGCGTTGCCACCAAACGATTTCGCCAACGGCATTTTGACGTCCCACAGTTTTTCGCCCGTGATGTCAAAACAGATCAGCCCGTAGGAACCGAAATAGGCGACAACGTGCCGCCCATCGCAGGCAGGCGTGCTGCTCGCCGGATTGAAGGAGGGGTGGCCTGCCTCGAATTCGTCGACTCGAATGTCGTTTTGCCAAAGCGTCTTGCCGCTCGATCTTTCCAGGCATCGCACGGCGACACTTTGGGTTGCCGCGTCACAGGTCGTAAGGAAAATTCGCTCGTCGACGATGCAAGGCGAACTGTGCCCGGGTGCCATGCCGACTTTCCAAAGTTCGTTTTTTCCCGGGCCGAATCTTAATGGCGGAACACCTGTCCCGATTCCGGAAGAATTCACTCCGCGAAATTGCGGCCAGTCGGCCAACGTATTGGTTGGCATAAGTAACGTACTCAGCCATAGCCCGACTGCAGCCCGCAGAACAACCAAGCCGAATTCCGGCTTCCGCAAATCCTCTCGCTCGCACGTCGCGACCGCGTGGTTCACATTATCCTGGGTCATCGTCATTGCCTCTTGATTGTTGCGCCAACTGGGCATCGGCACCTGCGTCCGAAAAGAAACGCCCCGGGGGCACGATTCAACCGTCCCTGTAGTCTAATCGAAAAGCCGCTGTTTGGTGGGTCCTCACACTCAGGAGGCTGGGATCCACGGACGAAATCGTTCTCAAGCCCGCCCCCGGATCAGTCGAAATGCTGTACCTTGCCCGCGTCGTTTTCTTGCTCGCCAGGTCGCAAGTTTCTGCGGACCATTCGAATCGCTGAAATTTGAACCCGCCCGGAATTGCGATTCCGCGCCTGATCATTGCGTTTTTTCCGACCAGAAACGACAATCGTGGTTTTCCACCGTCCACCAGTCACCAGCCATCGCGAAATGGCTTTTCTGACTTCATCGCGATGTGGTGTTGGGGTTGATTTTGTTCGTCAAACGTGGGTGCAATGATGCGTGCGAACTTCATTTTTTTTTCCGTATTGGCGTTGTCCCTGGTAACCGGGAATCGTGTGTGGGCTGCGGATGGCCCCCTGCAACGCCCGACCGCGGTTGCCGGTTTCGTCTCGATCTTTGATGGCAAATCGCTAGCCGGATGGAACGCTGTTCCCAGCGACTGCAGTTCCGACTGGACCGTTCGTGACGGGACCATTGTTGGAAATGGAAACACGAAAAGGTTGGCCTACCTGACGTGGCACGACGATCAGCTGGAAAACTTCGAACTCGAGCTGGCCTATCGGATGCCGGGCAAGGGCAACTCGGGAATCGAAGTTCGCGCCCAGCCGGACACGACCGGAAAACGACCTTTTGTCGGTTATCACGCGGACCTCGGACATGTGGGAATCGGTCCACAAATTCTCGGAGCCTGGGATTTTCATTTTGTCGGGCGCAAGGAACACGCCTGCAATCGCGGCACGAGGTTGGTGATCGACGAAGACGGTCGGCCGGAGAGAACGGCAATCCAGGATGGATTGGGGGCCGAGGATATCCGAGGGAACCAATGGAATAACGTCCGTATCATTGCCATGGGAAATCATTTTCAGTTTTTCATAAACGGAAAACTGTCATCCGAGTTTACCGACAACGCGAAGGTCGAGCGATTGGATCGTGGCGCGATCGGACTTCAGATTCACGATCCGGGAATGAGCGTCGAGTTCAAGGATATTCGATTGAAAAAACTCCCGTCCCAACTGCCGCCCGCCAGACCCAACGTACTCATGATCGCTGTCGACGACCTCAATGACTGGGTGGGTTGTCTGGCCGGCCATCCTCAAGCGCGTTCACCGAATATCGACCGGCTGGCCAAAAGGGGCACGCTGTTTACAAATGCCCACTGCCAGGCGCCGATCTGTAATCCTTCTCGAACCAGCATCATGTACGGTTTGAGGCCGTCGACCAGCGGGGTCTACATGAACGCTCCCAAACCGTGGACGGTGGCCGGACTGAAAGATCGTGTCACGCTTCCACGTCACTTTGCTGCCAATGGTTATTCGACTTATACCGCGGGCAAGATCTACCACGGCTCGGGATTGCCGGATGGCGATTTCGATGTCGTTGGGCCGCGGCCGGGACAGCGAATCAAACTCGACGAACGGCTGGTTCCCGAAACCGATGGCGGCGCCAAGGGACTTTGGGATTTCGGCGCCCAAACTTATGACGAGAAACTGTTTTCAGATCATGTTAGTGCGAGTTGGGCGATCGAGCAGATCCAGGCACACGGAAAGCCAGCAACCGGTTCTGCAACCGGAAATGGGGCTGAAACAGCACAGCCTTTCTTCATGGCAATCGGTTTCTATCGACCGCACGTCCCTTTCTATTCTCCGCAGCGCGTGTTTGATCAAATTCCGCTCGACGGCATCTCCCTGCCGTTGGTAAAAGATAATGACCGCGACGACCTGCCGGAAATCGCCATGAAAGTGGCCGTCGCCGCAGCTGCGCCAGATCACGACTGGTTTGTGGAAACCAACCATTGGCGCCCGGCCGTTCAGTCGTATCTCTCCTGCATCCGTTTTACCGACGAGCAAGTCGGACGATTGCTCGACGCTCTCGACGAATCACCGTATGCCCGGAATACGATCGTGGTGCTTTACTCCGATCACGGGTTTTTTCTGGGTGAAAAACAGCGTTGGGCGAAGCAGGCACTTTGGGAGCGCGCGACACGGGTTCCGTTTATCATTGTCGCGCCTGGCATGAAGGCTGGCGAAGCATGTGCTCGTCCGACCGAGTTGCTTTCAATTTACCCGACGCTGATCGAACTTTGCGGATTGCCGACCCGCAATGACCTGGAAGGACTGAGCCTGGCACCACTGCTCAAGGACCCGCAGGCAAACTGGCCACAGGTCGCGTTGACAACTCACGGCAAAGACAACCATAGCGTCCGCACGGAAACTCACCGGTACATCCGGTACCGCGACGGCTCGGAAGAACTCTACGACCATCGTACCGATCCCAATGAATGGACCAACCTCGCCGGCAATCCGGAACATTCGGAGCTCAAGTCGCAACTTGCGAAGTCCTTTCCCTCGCACAATGCAGAACCTGCAAATGCGGCTGGCAACAAAAGAAAGCAATAAGAACCGTCTCCCGGTGAATATCGAGAATATTCGACGGATTGCCGTTTTGTTGGCACCGCATTGGTCGCCTTGCGACGCAACCTGGACAGAAGATTGCCTGCAAACAACATGCACAAGAGAATGCTTTGATGCCCGGAACAACACGATTAATCGAGTGCCAGCGAAACCTAACGCGATCCGCAGGGTTCATCGTAGGGGGCAATGCGGCTGGAGATTTGACGATGGAAATTCGACCGACGATTTGTTCCCGGGCATTGAGGCGATCGACCTGGGGCAGGACCGTCGTCGCGATTTTGCTTTCAGGATTCGTCCTTGCCGGTCAGCCCGTCGTTGCCCGAACCGTGTTAGATACTCCAACTTTCCCGTCGCAGGGTGATTTATCACCTCGCGCGCAAGCCACGCCCGATCAAACGGGACTGAAACAGATCGTCAAGATCATCGTTGAACCGGGCACCAACCGAATCCTGTTGGTAGGGACAAAGCAAGACGTTGCTGTGGTTCTCCGGACTCTGGAGTCACTCAAGGAAAAACTGAATTCCAATTCTGATCCAACGGTCACGGAGAAAATAGTACTTGAATCCCAGTTGGCCGATACGGTCGCATCTCTCATGTCCCGTTCACTAGGCGTACACAACCCCCGCGGTCCGGAAGTCAGAATCGACCCCGTTCATTTTCCCGAGGCCATTCTTCTTTCCGGCCCGGCGTCCGCTGTCAAGCGAGCCAGGCAGCTGCTGGCGACCATCGATCGGTACGAAGGCCTTTCGGAATCCGACGGATGTGAACCCAAACACGTTTACTAACGGGCTGGATGGAAACCTTGGCGGCTCGGGAGCCGGGCGAACCATCATGTTGCGAGATTGCCCAATACGGAAACAAATGACGTTAGCGTCCGATCGATATCCAGAAGCTTGTCGATCCCGAACAACCCCACTCGAAATGTCTGAAAGTCGGCTGGCTCATCGCAGGCCAGAGGAACTCCGCCCGCAACTTGAATGCCGGCATTCATGAACTTCTTGCCGTTCTTGAGGTCAGGGTCAGAGGTATAGCAAACAACGACGGTCGAAGCCCTGAACCCTTCAGCCGCGACACTTGAAAATCCGTTTGCATCCAGGGCAGCACGGACTCGGCAGCCCAAATCCTGTTGCCAACTGCCAACCTGATCAAATCCAAACGTCTCCATTTCCTTCATCACGTCGCGAAACCGGGTTAACGCATCGGTCGGCAGCGTTGCATGATAAGCGTGTCCGCCGTTTTCATACGCCTGCATGATTTGCAGCCACTTTTTCAGATCGCAGGAGAAGCTCGTGCTGGTCGTTTCCTCCAGTCGCTGGGTCGCCCGCTCGCTGAGCATGACCAGTCCGGCACACGGTGACCCACTCCATCCCTTTTGGGGCGCGCTGATCAACACGTCGACGCCAAGTGCCTGCATATCGACCCACAGCGGCCCCGACGCAATACAATCCAAAACAAAAAGTCCACCGACGCGATGGGTTGCCGCAGCAACGGCTGCCAGGTAATCGTTTGGCAAAATCATTCCCGCCGACGTCTCGACGTGGGGTGCAAACACGACCGCCGGTTTTTCCGTCTCGATCGCGGTGACGACCTCTTCGATCGGTGCCGGCAGGAAAGGAGCATTTTTCTCGTCTCTTTCTGGACGGGCTTTCAAGACTGTTTCTGAAGACGGAATGCTTCCCATTTCAAAAATCTGGCTCCAGCGAAAACTGAACCAGCCGTTGCGGATAACCAGACATTTCCTGCCCGTTCCGTACTGACGAGCGACGGCTTCCATCGCAAACGTGCCACTCCCTGGAACAACCACCACCGCGTGGGAATGATAAACCTGTTTCAAGGTCGACGAGATGTCATTCATTACCCCCTGAAACAACCGGGACATGTGGTTGAGTGAACGATCTGAATAAACCACCGAGTATTCCAACAATCCGTCTGGATCGACATCGGGAAGTAAACCTGGCACGCGAGACTCCTGTAAGCAATGAACCGAACACTGTTTTTATAGTCTGTTTCGAAGCAGCTCGGGAGCCGGGAGAATCGCAGGCGGCAATCACGAGCCCGTCGCGAGACCATCGGCTGAGCCTCGGATTTTGCACACAGCGCAACCGAGGACGTCGTGCTATCATATTGCCATGCCAGATTTGCATTCCTCACTCGTTTCGCTTTCGCCCATCCTCGTCGTTGGAATTTTTTTGGTTGGACTTCGCTGGTCGGCTGCCAAAGCCATGCCGTTGGCCTATGTCACCGCCGTCACAGTCGCCTATTTCTACTGGCAAGTCGACCTAACCCAGATTGAAGCCGCATCGCTCAAAGGATTGGCGGTCACGTTTACGCTCTTGTACATTATTTTTGGCGCGATCCTGTTGCTCAACACGCTCAGTGAAAGCGGAGGGCTTTCGGTCATCCGCAGCGGTTTTACGCGGATCACTGCCGACCGTCGCGTTCAGGTCATCATCGTTGCCTGGCTGTTCGGCTCGTTTATCGAGGGCACGGCTGGTTTTGGAACACCTGCTGCGGTCTGCGTTCCGCTGTTGGTCGGATTGGGGTTCCCAGCCAAATCCGCTGTGATTTCGGGCATGCTTATTCAAAGCACGCCGGTTTCCTTTGGGGCGGTCGGTACGCCAATCCTGGTCGGCGTCAGAAAGGGACTCGAAGGAAACGAAAACGTGATCTCCTATGCGACTGCCAGCGGTTTTGAATCGTGGACTGAAATGTTGCCGGTCATTGCAACCAGGGTTGCCATTCTGCACGCGGTCGCCGGAACGTTAATTCCGCTGTTCGTCGTCTGTCTAATGACAAAACTATTTGGCCGGGACCAGCGGTTCAGCGACGGCTTGCGGATCTGGAAATTCGCCCTGTTTGCGGCGTTGGCGATGACGATCCCCTACGTCGCGATCGCTTTTTTGCTGGGCCCTGAGTTTCCATCGATGATTGGATCACTGATCGGTTTGGCAATCGTCGTTCCGGCAGCAAAACACAGGTTCCTGTTGCCCAAAAATGAAGTTTGGGATTTCGATTCCGGATCGAAACGGGATGAATCGTGGAACGGCAGGATTGAAATCAAACTCGAAGAGCCGACCACCCATTTGCCGATGTGGAAGGCCTGGTTACCGTACATGATGATCGCGACCTTGCTGGTGATCTCCCGGTTGCCTGTACTTGGGATTGGCAACCTGCTGAAATCCATCACGATCCCTGGCAATGAAAACGTGTTCGGCTCCACCGTTTCCATTTCGCCCGTGGAGTTCCTCTATTCGCCGGGCAGCGTTTTCATCGTCACCTGCCTGTTCGCTGCCGTCTTGCATCGCATGAACTGGTCGGCAATGGGACGGGCCACCGCCAAAAGTGCCAAAATGGTATTCTCCGCATCGGTCGCGCTCGTGTTTGCCGTTCCAATGGTTCAGGTTTTTATCAATTCAACCGGTGGTGCCGCCGGATTGGACTCGATGCCAAACGAACTGGCCTCCGGCGTGGCTTCCCTGGCCGGTTCGGCCTGGCCCGCGTTTTCGCCGTTGATCGGAGGATTGGGCGCTTTCGTGGCGGGCAGCAATACAATCAGCAACATGATGTTTTCCCAATTCCAGTTCGGCGTCGCGGAGCAGATCGGAGCAAGTCCGCTGTGGGTGGTCGCGCTCCAGGCCGTGGGTGGCGCCGCTGGCAATGTAATCTGTGTTCACAATGTCGTGGCGGCTTGTGCCGTGGTCGGCTTGATCGGTCGCGAGGGAGAGATCATTCGCGTCACGTTTCTGGTTTTCCTGTATTACATTATCGTCGCTGGCACCCTGGGAATGATGTTCGCTTGATCAGGATGCTGGGCGAATTCGGGTTGGAGTGCGTAGATTGAAGAGTTCAAGTTCCTACCCAACGACATGGCGGAAGTTCAACTAATGCCGACCTCCAATGACCGTTCAAAACCCTCATCCGCCCTGGATGAACTGGAATCGCTTTTCCCGGCGAAACAGTTTTTCTGCGAGCCTGCACACCTGGCGGCATTTGAGTCCGACGCGCTCACCGCTTTTCAGGCCAGACCACTTGCAATCGTGGTTCCTGAATCCACCGATGATATCATCTCCGCCGTCCGCTGGTGTGCCGTCAATCAAGTCCCGTTTGTGGCCCGTGGCAGCGGGACAAGTTTGTCCGGCGGCTCATTGCCGGTCGCGGAAGGCATCGTGATTGCACTCAACCGGATGAACAAGATTCTTTCACTGGATCCACAGGACCGAATCGCCGTCGTTCAACCGGGAGTCATCAACCTGGAAGTTTCCCGGGCCGCCGACTCACATGGACTTTATTACGCGCCCGACCCGTCCAGCCAATCGGTGTGTACCATCGGCGGCAATGTCGCGTTCAATTCCGGTGGCGCCCATTGCCTGAAATACGGAATGACGTCCAACCATGTTCTGGGATTGAAAGCAGTTTTGGCGACGGGGGAAGTCGTGACGTTTGGCGGTCCGAGCCTCGAGACAATAGGACCGGACTACACTGGCCTGTTTTGCGGCTCCGAAGGACTTTTCGGAGTCGCCTTGGAAATCACGGTCCGGTTGCTTCCCAAACCGGAACGATTCCACACGGTGCTGGTCGGCTATCGCTCGCTGCAGGCGGCCGGTGATGCCGTGGCCGCCGTAATCGATTCGGGATTATTGCCCGGTGCACTGGAAATCATGGACGCGCTGGCGATTGAGGCTGCCGAGGCAGCGGTTGCCTGCGGGTATCCTGAAGGGGCTGCGGCGGTGTTGATCGTCGAACTGGAGGGTCCCCAGGAAAAAATCAAACAGGAAAAACTTCAACTTGACGACTTGCTGGCTCAAACCGGTGCATTTGCCATTCGGGTTGCCGTCGATTCACAGGACCGACTTTCAATCTGGAAAGGTCGCAAGAGCGCTTTTTCTGCAGTTGGCCGGTTGAGCCCGGATTTCATTGTTCAGGACGGAGTCGTTCCGCGAAACCGATTGGGCGAAGCGCTCGCCAGGATCGAACAGCTTTCGCGCGAAACGGGTATTCGAGTCGCCAATGTGTTTCACGCCGGTGACGGAAATCTGCATCCGCTGATTTTGTTTGATGGAAAGATCTCCGGGGCACTGGAAAAAGCGGAACAGCTGGCAGGACAAATATTGAAAATGTGTATCGCGATGGGAGGATCCATTACGGGAGAACACGGGGTCGGCATCGAAAAACGGACGTTCATGCCCGAGATGTTTGACCAACCGACGATGGATCTGATGAAACGACTGCGATCGGCGTTTGATCCACATCAGATCGCCAATCCGGGCAAGATGTTCCCCGGACGGGAACCTCCCGCCTTGGCCCTGCATGGATTGCATCCGCTGGAAAAAGCGGGAGTTATTTCTCGTGAATGAAAAACCCAACGTCCTCCGGCCGACGACAACCGACGATTTACTGGACATCATCGCCGGCCATCGATCCGTATTGCCGGTCGGAAACCGCACCAAACCGGGTTGCAGCCCGTGTCCTGACGACGCCGCTGGGAATTTCGATCGGCCGGCACTCGTGTCGCTAACCGAATTGTCCGGCATCATCGAATACGAACCGTCGGAATTCACGTTCACGGCCCACGCGGGAACTCGCGTTACTGAAATCGTTGAAATCTTGAAAGCGAAAAACCAGTACCTGCCGTTTGACCCGCTGCTGGTCGATGCCGGCGCGACATTGGGCGGCACGGTCGCGTCCAATGCCGCCGGGCCAGGTAGATTTCGCTACGGTGGCGTTCGCGATTTCCTGTTGGCCGTTTGTCTGATTACGGGCGACGGAAAAACAATTCGCGCCGGTGCCAAAGTCGTAAAAAACTCCGCCGGGTTCGACATCCCGAAGCTCATCGTCGGATCTTTGGGTCGGTTAGGCGTCATGACTGAATTCACGTTTAAGGTGTTTCCGGTTCCATCGGCTCGAACCACGATTCAAGTCCGCTGCCGCTCGCATGATGAAGCAATCGAACAAATGTCGGTCGCAGCGAGTGCGCGGTGGGAGTTGGATGCGATCGATTATCGAGTCGCCGAGAAGACGATCTGCTACCGGGTCGCTGGTCCGAAGCCATCCAACGACTTGATTGCCGGCGAAATCCTCGACCGCTCCAGCGGTAATGCCGATGTCATCTCGTTGGAAACCAGCGATCGCTACTGGACATCGGTTCGCGAGCTGAGCTTCACAGGGCCCGGGGCAATCGTCGTCAAGGTGCCGACCACAACGACGTCATTTCTCGAACTGGCGGACGCGTTTGCTGATAACTCAAATGTTGAAATGCACCTCAGCGTTGCGGGTTCGCTGACCTGGCTGGCGATCCAGTCCGTGCCAGCGTTGTTGGATGTCGAAAAAACGCTTGGAGAATTGTCACTCGCCGGTTTGGTGTTTCGCGGACCGGTGGAGACAATGTGGCTGGGCCAAAGACGACGATACGAGATTGATCGTTCGATCAAGCAAGCAATGGACCCCGCAAACAAATTCCCCAGTCTTTGGCCTGACGATTAAACGCCCATGGAAGCAGCTCGTTCGGACGCCTTTGGCCTGTTCAGAAAGACGCCTCGGCGTTGATTACCATTGAGACTTTCGAAGTCAGCGGTTTTTAAATCCCATGCAACACAATATCCCTGTCGAACAGTGTGGCCCTCTCGGTCCGAAAATGGCTGATGCGATCAGCAAATGTGTGCATTGTGGGTTCTGTCTTGCCGCATGTCCCACGTATCAGGAACTGGGCCAGGAGACCGATTCGCCGCGTGGCCGAATCGTGTTGATGAGAGAAGTCCTGGAAGGAACACTTACACCCCAGCAGGTATTGCCGCACATCGACCCTTGCCTGGGCTGCCTGGCCTGCGAACCGGCCTGCCCGTCCGGTGTTCCCTATCGCGACTTGATCAGCCCGTTTCGATCGATGACCGAATCAAAACGCAAACGGCCCTTCATCGAGAGAATCCGCCGAATGCTGGTTCGAAACACACTGCCCTACCCTGAACGGTTTCGACTGGCGGCCCTGACGGGACGATCTTTCAAGCCGATTGCGGCGATCATGCCGGCGGCGTTCAAGCCGATGTTTGAACTGCTGCCCGAACGCTTGCCACCAAAACAAACCTGGCTTGAGACCTATACGGCAATGGGCCAGCGCCGCGCAAGGGTCGCATTGCTGATCGGCTGTGCCCAGAGGGTACTCGACCCGGATATCAATACTGCGACGATCGAAGTGCTTATCAAAAATGGAGTTGAAGTCGTTGTTCCACAATCGCAAACCTGTTGCGGTGCACTAAGCTGGCATGGAGGCGACCATCGACTGGCCAGACATTTCGCGGAACAGATCCTGCAGGCGTTTCCAACCGACATCGATGCGATTGTGACCAACGCCGCCGGCTGCGGATCTGCGCTGCATGAATACGAACTGATTCTCAAGGGGACGACTCATGAGCAACAGGCTCATGACTTCAGCGAACGCGCCTGCGACGTGTCGGTGTTCCTCGATCAACTTGGCAACCTGACACCGATCAGGGATTCCGGGCGGAAACTGCGTGTCGCATATCATGATGCCTGCCATTTGGCCAACGCCCAGGGCATTACATCGCAGCCTCGAAAACTGTTACGGATGATTCCAGGAGTGGAGGTTCTTGAGATTGCGAACAGCCATTCATGCTGTGGTTCGGCTGGGACCTACAACATTGACCAGCCGCAAATCGCATCGTCGTTGGGAACTCAAAAGGCGATGAACGTCATCGCATTGCAACCTGATGTCGTTGCAACGGGAAACATCGGCTGCATCACGCAGTTGAACTTTCATCTGCAAAAAAACCACAGCTCGATCCCGGTTCGCCACACGATGCAACTCGTACGCGATGCTTATCGCCCACTTGAGTCAAATCCGCTTCAGGGATGATTCTCACGAAATTACCAGGTGGGTCGTCTTGCGAAAAGCATGAGCCGCAGTCGTTAACGTCGGGCCACAACGATCGGTTGGCTTTTTTTTCAGCTCCCGAAGCGAACGCCAATGACACTTTCTTTCGATCCCTGGTCCTCGTCGGGACGACAGTAGGCAACCCACGGCGCGAACCCGCCGGATTTACCGGGGTCTTGCCCGCAACCCAAACGTGCAGACGTCCAGCGAGTCTGCGACACCAACCTCTCATAATATTTAAGCTTGGCTTTCTGATCGATGACTCAAAAAAAATCTCATGGACAGGTACTTAATTTGGCGGGCATGTGGCCACCCACTCCATGAAGGTGCGCTACTTCACAGAACGAAATGCCACGTGTTTTTTTCCTTCGAACCGCCAATCGATCACGCAGCGGTATCTCAAAACCAAGGAACCACCCCACAAGTCATGACTGAAACCAGGTCTTTTCTGTGCTGATCGTTGCGGTATCGAAAAGAAAAAGCTGAAGATATCGGCTCATGTCCGTCGCCCGATCCGGATCGAAAGTAAGTACCAGGGGCTGACGCCGTCGGCTCACAGGAATAGCTTGCTTGTCCACACAGGAAATGCCAGAATTGGACCGAGTCAAACAAGCGGATTGCGAGTGGAGCCATTAATGAGCATTGCGGTGCGGATTCCGAATTTGTTGCGGGACTACTGCAATGGTATCGGCAGCATCGATTTGTCTGCGTCGAATGTCGAATCCGCTTTGCTCGAGCTTAAACAGAATCACCCGGAATTATATGGTTGCGTTTGTGATGAGACGGGTTCGGTACGACGGCACATCAACCTGTTTGTGAATTCGGAATTTGTTCCAGTCCGTGGCCAATCAGGACTTCTAACTCCGTTAGAATCGGGCGACGTGCTTACCATTTGGACAGCTGTTTCGGGAGGTTGAGATGGCGGATCGAATTGTGATTGCGGTGGGAACCAAGAAAGGCCTGTTCGTGGCCGAATCGGGAAAGTCACGGCGCAAATTCGCGCTTCGTGGGCCGTTCGGGTCTGGTGTGGCTGTCTATTCCGCGCTGATCGACAACCGTGGAACTCCGCGACTGTATGCGTCCAGCTGCAATCCGTTTTTTGGGATGAAGATCCTTGTGTCAAAAGACCTGGGGAACAAGTTCAAGCCCACCAGATCAGCTCCGGCGTTTCCCGAGGGGGATGGTCGAGCATTGGCCAACATCTGGTCACTCGAATCCGGCAATGGCAAAAAAGAACTTTGGTGTGGCTCCGAACCGGCAGCACTATTCCGCAGCGGCGACAATGGCGACTCCTGGGAAATGGTTTCGGGAATCAGCAACCACGACCATGCGCGTCAGTGGCATCCTGGCAATGGCGGACTTTGCATGCACACCATTGTCCGTGACGGAGATCGAATGCATCTGGGAATCTCGACGGGTGGACACTATCTCAGCGAGGACGGCGGGGCAACGTTCAACGCGTCCAACCAAGGCGTTGGTGCCGGCTTTGTTCCTGATCCGTATCCCGAATTTGGTCAATGCGTGCATAAAATCGCGCGGCACGCTGACATGCCAGGACGGTTGTATATGCAAAACCACGGAGGCTGGGAGGATCGTCCGGGAATTGGCGTATTGCGCAGCGATGACCATGGGCACACCTGGACCTCCATTGCCGACGGTCTACCCTCAGATTTCGGATTCCCAATTGTCGTCCATCCCCAGAAACCCGAGACGATCTATGTTGTTCCACTGGAGCCGATGACGCGGACTTGCCCGGACGCCAAGCCGGCGGTTTGGCGCAGTGAGAACGGTGGGAATTCGTGGAAGCGAGTTGCCCGCGGCTTGCCGAAAAAGGACAGCTTCTTCACCGTGTTGCGCGATGCGATGACGATCGACGAGCTGAAATCGCCGGCGCTCTATTTCGGCACGACGACGGGGCAGTTATGGATGGGGCGGGACGGCGGGGAAGAATGGGAGTGCCTGTTCGATTCACTGCCGCCCATTAATTGTGTCAAAGCCGCTATTGTCTGAGCCTGTTCTCCATCGGCACTTGATTTTGACCCCCGTTCGCCAAACTCACCGGTGCCGGGATTCAGCTCGAACAAGACTTGACATCAGAAACATCTGGAGTGATTCTTTGGCAAGTCCGGTCCACGCAAAAATGAAAATGGGCGTTGCGAGGTGTTATTATTCTGGATTCCGCAATCTCGGGGCTCGCCATCTAACGCGGAAACCCGGTTGCAAGGGCAAACGCTGGCGACTTTTCAACCTCGAAAACCTCGTTGACGAGATCCAGCTCCCGATTGGAAACACACCATGCCATTACGTTTGATAACCTGCTTCCTCAGTTTGATCGCGTGTCTCACCAACGTGTGTTTGGCGGAGCAACCGAATGTTCTGTTCATCGCGGTGGATGACCTGCGTCCGGAACTGGGCTGTTATGGTTCGCCTATTGCGAAAACGCCCAACATGGACAAACTGGCTTCGCAGGGGTTGTTATTCAATCGTGCTTATTGCCAGCAAGCCATCTGCCGTCCATCACGGGCAAGCTTGCTGACGGGAGCCCGTCCGGAAACAACGGGTTTGTTTCACAACTACGTTTCGCTGCGAGAACTCAGACCGAGTATTCTTACCCTGCCGCAGCATTTCATCGCCAATGGTTACGAGACGGCGTACTGCGGAAAAATCTTTCACCCAGGTGACACCGACGAAGCACACTCATGGAGCCGCAGCCCTGCCAAAATCAGGATTAAAAAACCGGTCGGCTATGCGCTCCGGGAAAACATCGAGATGAGGAACGAGAACCTGAAGCAGATGATCGCCCGGTATGGCGAGACAGGCAAGCGAGGACTTGGGAGCGGCCCGGCATACGAATGCGCTGACGTTCCGGATGTGACCTACGCGGATGGCTACAATACGCAGCAAGCAATCGCTACGCTCAGGGAGATGGTGAAACAGGACAAGCCATTCTTTCTTGCGTTGGGGTTCAAACTTCCTCACCTCAATTGGGTCGCGCCGAAAAAGTACTGGGATCTTTACGAACCGGAGAAAATTCCGTTGGCGACGCAAACCAGCGCTCCGGAAAACGGCGCAGCGATGGGGCTTCATGCTTCCTTTGAACTACGCACCCGCGCGGGAATTCCCAAAATCGGACCGATCGAGCCCGAACTTGCCAACACCCTCAAGCATGCTTACCTGGCCAGTGTCAGTTACGTCGATGCTCAATTGGGCCTCATGATTGACGCGCTGGAGGAAACAGGCGTTCGTAACAACACGATCATTATTCTCTGGAGCGATCACGGTTGGCACCTTGGTGACATGGGCGTGTGGGGTAAAGCCACAAATTATGAAATGGGCACACGGGTTCCGATGATGATCTGGACACCCGACATGAAAGCGCGAGGCGCATCCACCGACGCGCTGGTTGAGTTGGTCGACATTTATCCGACGCTTTGTGAACTCGCAGACATCTCCCTACCGGACCACCTCGAAGGAAAAAGTTTTCTGCCGCTGCTTGATGATCCGCACCTGCCATGGAAGGACGCCGCGTTCAGCCAGTTTCCCAACCCGGCGCTCCGCGAATGGGCAGCCAATCCACTTTCCCCTGCCATGCGTGAGACGTTCTTCGGACCCTTGATCAAAGAAGTCGAGGGACGCATCATCAGGCAACAGGGAGGCAAGTGGAATCGTGAGTTGTTTGAAGACCATTTGATGGGCTATTCGATGCGAACAGACCGATATCGGCTGGTCCAATGGCTGGATCACCGGTCCAAAGATTCCGATCCAGTGTTTGTGGAACTGTACGATCACGAAACGGACCCAATGGAAACGGTCAATGTAGCGGCCGATCATCCAGATGTTGTAAGTAACCTGAGTCAACGACTTTCAGTTCAGATAGACTGGAAAAAATAGTCTTGTGTCGACACTTGCGGTAAACCGGTAAATCAAGGGACGCCAGAAAGAACTAACCTAGCTCGTGACCGGAAACAGCCCCGCTTGTCGCCAGAAAATTCGCAACCGGCGAATCCGATAACGAACCCCAGGATTTCATGATCACCAACGACACGAATTCAAAGACGTTACGCCTGATCACGGGCGTGGCCTGCGCATTCCTGTTCCTGATTCCATTGCTGCACGCTGACGAGATCGACTTCCATCGGGATATTCTGCCGATCTTGAAGGAAAACTGTTTTGACTGCCATGGTCCCGACGAACAGGAATCCGAATTCCGCGTCGACAATCGCGTCTCACTTTTGAAAGGGGGGGACCTTGGCGAGCCGGCGGTCGTACCTGGTGACATTGCCAAAAGCGTTTTGATCACTGCCGTTTCTTACGAGGACTCCAATCTTGAGATGCCGCCGGACGACAAGTTAAGCGAAGAAAAGATTGCATTACTCCGGCGTTGGGTCAAGGAAGGTGCGGTTTGGCCTGGTCAGATGCAGGCCAAAGTCGAACGCGAGAAGTCGGACCACTGGTCATTTCAACCAATCGCCCGACCCAGGCTCCCGACCAGCAGGTCCACTTCTATGGCCCGAAATGAAGTCGATATCTTCCTTCAGTCCAAACTTGATAACGAGGGCATTTCCGTTTCCCCGGAAGCCGATCCGCGCACGTTGATCCGGCGGGCTTCCATTGTGCTCACGGGATTGCCGCCAACCACCGAACAGGTAGCGGATTTTCAAACAGCGTATGCCCGGGATGCTGAGAAGGCTTACGCTGGTTTGGTCGATGACCTGCTGGAATCGCCCCACTTTGGCGAGCGCTGGGCCCAACATTGGCTCGATGTGATTCGCTGGGCGGAGACCAACGGATCCGAAAGCAACATGTACCGTAAAAATGCCTGGATATACCGCGATTACGTGATTCGTTCTTTCAACGATGACAAACCTTACGATCGATTCATCGCGGAACAATTGGCCGGTGATACCCTGGGAACTGGCGACGCAACCGGTTTCCTTGTGGCAGGACCTCACGTCCCGCCTGCAACCGTTGGCCGGGAACCGTCAGCACAACGACAGGCCCGTGCCGACCGATTGGACGAAGTCTTGCAAACCATCGGGGCATCGATGATGGGAGTCACGATCGGATGCGCTCGCTGCCACAACCACAAATTCGATCCGATCTCGATCAAAGACTACTACTCGATGACCTCCGCATTCCAGGACGTTGAGTTTGGCAGTCGTATTCCGGAATACTCCGAAGATCATCCCCGGCGCATTGGCGCAAGTGAACTTTGGCCTGAAATCGCAAAAAGCCGCCGCCTGCTTCGCCAAACTGGACCATGGGTCGAAGTCTCACTCGGATATGACGAACTCCATTTCAATCCCGTTGAAACGACGGCCGTGCGAGTCGAATTTCTGCAGCCCAATATACGCGTCGATGAATTGGAGTTTTTTGGCCGGAAACAGGGAAACCAGAATCTGGTTGACCACCTTGAACCCGTGACGGTCAGGCAAAACCAAAACCTTGCGGAAGCTAACGAACTCCACGTACTCAACGATGGCGAATATGGGACGATGGCCTGGACCTGCAAATCGGGCAAAGGAAACAGGGAGCGACCCTGGGTTGAATTCGCCTTCGACTCTCCCAGGTCGCTCGACCGAATGCGAATCAGTACCAACCGGGAAGACTCCCTGGTCACGGACTACCTGACCGGATTGAACCCCAAGGGGTTTGGCAAAACGATCGTCAAAGTCAAAACGGAAGACGGCCAGTGGCAGCAGGTCGCCCACACGGGGAACATCGAACGAAACAACCACCAGAAGCCGGAGCGGGCAGCCGCGTTAGCCGAAATCCAGAAACGGCTGGAGTTGCTCTCCGAAGAAGGTCTGAAGCCAAGTTTTATCGGCCGTTTTATTCGACCCTCAAACTCATATGTGCTTCGGCGCGGGAGTCCCGAAAACCCGGGTGACGAGGTCTTGCCAGCCGGACTGGCCGAATTGAATGGCGAACTTGGCCTGGCGCCGGATGCGAGTGGCAAAAAACGTCGCGCCGCGTTTGCCAACTGGCTGATCCAGAAAGAAAACCCTCTAACGGCGCGCGTGATGGTCAACCGGATTTGGCATCATGTTTTTGGAACCGGGATTGTTTCGACGACCAGCGATTTTGGTAAAGCGGGCACGTCGCCGACGCATCCCGAGCTGCTCGATTGGCTGGCAAGCGAATTCATCGAGCCAACCGTCGACGGGCGACCCTTGACCAGTAACGGAGACGAAGTCCGAACCGAAAGTGCCAGGCCATTGTCCCCGTGGTCCACTAAACACATGATCCGCCTGATGGTCATGTCCCATGCATTTCGTCAACAAAGCCTGCCACGAGTCGATTGCCTGCAGGTCGACGCCGGGGACCGACTGCTTTGGCGTTACGCACCCAGACGAGTCGAAGCCGAAGTCATTCGTGATTCGATCCTGCAGGCGTCGGGGTCACTCGACAATACGATCGGTGGACGGAGTTATCGGATCCATAACGTAAAAAAACGCTACGCCCAATGGGAAGTCGTCGATAACCATGGCCCTCAAACCTGGCGTCGATTGATTTACCAGGAACGAATGAGAAGAGTCGACGACCAGAATTTTACGGCCTTCGATTTTCCGGACTGCGGTCAAATTCGCGCCAGACGGCCGGTTTCAACAACGCCGCTTCAGGCACTTAACTTGATGAACAGCGAATTCGTGGTGGAACAATCGAAGCTGATCGCCCAGCGAGCCAGAAAGGAAACCGGCGGTGATGAGGCGTTAGCGCTCAAACGATGTTTTCAGTTGCTTCTGAACCGCGAACCGGCGATTGACGAAATCGAATTATGCACTGAAATTTCGCAACAGGAAGGACTCGACATCGTCTGCCGGGCATTGATCAATTCGAACGAGTTTGCATTTCTGCAATAAGCCATGAACCACCCAGAACACCTGTCGCTCCGCGGTCGACGATTACTTGACCGTCGCAATTTCCTTCACACGGCCGGACTTTCAACCGCCGGGTTGGCGCTCACCAGCCTGCTCGCCGCCGAAGGCCTGCTGGGGGATGACGATGTAAAGACCGTCAGTGGCAAGCAGCCGATTCGTCCCTCATTCAGTGCAGAAAATCCTTATGCTCCGCGTGAATCCCACTTTGAGGCGGCCGCGAAACAGCTGCTGGTCATTTATTGTCCCGGCGCGGTCAGCCACATCGACACGTTCGATTACAAGCCCGCATTGACGAAGTTGCACGGCCAAAAGCCGCCTGGTATTCCTGCGGTCACGTTCGAAGGACCAACTGGCACAATCGCCAAACCGTTTTGGGAATTCAAGCCGCGCGGCGAAACAGGGAAAATGGTTTCCGATTTACTGCCAAACCTTGCCCGTCAGGTCGATGATTTCTGCTTTTTCCATGCCCTGACGACCGACACAAGCGCCCACCCTCAAGGCGAAAACTTCATGAACACCGGGTTCACAATGGAAGGCTTCCCCTCGCTGGGAGCCTGGGTGACCTATGCACTGGGCACAGAAAACCAGGAGCTTCCAGCATTTGTGGCGATCAATGACCCGAGAGGCATGGCGCGTAGCGGCAAGAACAATTTTGGTTGTGGGTTTCTCCCAGCCGCGTTTCAGGGAACGGACTTCAACGCCAAACGTCCGCCTTCGAATCTCTATCGCCCCCAGTCGTACTCGGGCCGAACCGACAAGCGAACCGTTGAACTTCTGCAGAGACTCAATGCAAAACATCTTCAACAGTACCCCGGCGACGCGAATCTGGCCGGCCGAATCGCAAGCTACGAACTCGCCGGAAAAATGCAAACCTCCGTTCCGGAGGTCATGGGCATCAGCGGAGAAACCGAATCAACACTCCAATCCTATGGTGTTGATTCAGGATCCGACCTAAAGCAAGAGTATGCAAAAAACTGCATTCTCGCGCGGCGATTGATCGAGCAGGGAGTCCGCGTCGTTCAACTGTTCAACGGCAGCGACCCTGCTGGAGGGAACGGAATCACCAATTGGGATTCGCATGCCAACATCGCTCAGACCCACGCCCTGCAGGCAGAAATCATGGACCAACCAACCGCCGCCTTGATCGCCGACCTCAAACAACGTGGATTGCTTGAGCACACGCTGGTTGTTTGGGCAACTGAATTTGGCCGGATGCCGTTTCTGCAAGCCAACGGAACCGGCCGCGATCACAATCCTGATGCGTTTACCTGTTTCTTGACCGGTGCCGGCGTGAAGCCTGGTTTCAGCCACGGTGAAAGCGACCAGTTCGGGTTCAAAGCCGCCGTCGATACAACCAGCGTTTACGACTTCAACGCCACGTTGCTTCACCTGATGGGGCTCGATCACGAGCGGCTCACGTACTACCACAACGGCCTCGAACGCCGCTTGACGAATGTCCACGGACACGTCGTGAAAGAAGTGTTGGCGTAGAGCATCAAAAAAAACAACTTGCGAATCGAAACGTCGTTTCACCGGATTGAACTTCGAGCAGCAGGTCGGATCGAGAGCGACCCGAATATCGATTCGCAATGCATTCGCGAATTCTTGCAGGTCCTGTTTGAAAATAAACTGGCGGCAGTTGTTGCTGCCGCCGCATCGCAAAGCCACTGCCTGGACGTCGCTGCAGCAAAGGGACAGCGACCGATCCGCTTCCAGAACCAACGGAATCCGTCGCCAGCGAACCGGTTCGTTTTGGAGCTGATGTCAGAATCCAAGTGGCCCTAAACAACCTCATCGACAAAAACAACGAGGGGCGTCGATCGCAAACGGGGATTATGATTTTTTTGCGCCCCACCCGCTGTTTTTATGGGTGGTCCATGGCGGAAGTTATCTTTTTTTGACGCCAAAGCACAACAACCAGGGAAAGCCAACTCAGGTTCCAACGTGCCGGAAAATCCTCTCATTCTGGCTTCGCAGGTCTGGCCTGCCATTGCGTCGCGCGGCGCTGTGCGGCATGAATTGGCATCCCCGGCGCGATCATTGCAAACCTATTTGACCCGCACCAGTTTCATGATCCGGCCCGATACGTTCCAGTCCTGGACATAGAGATTGCCATCCCTGTCCCAATAGGATCCATGAGTGCCGTTGAAAATGCCCTCGATCCATTGCTCCTGGGGAACATTGAAACTCCCCCTCGTCTTGGGATCCGGATTGTGGCCGAGAACAGCCATGATCGTGTTGCTCTTGTCTAGGATGACCAACCGACCATGCAAATCCGGAACCGAAACATAATCGCCCTGAATCGCCACCGAGGTCGGCATGCCCAAACCTGTCACTACTTCTTCAATGTATTCTCCGTCGAGATCATAATGCAGCAGTCGACCTTTCGGTTCGTGATTTCGATCACAAATCAGAAGCCGCGGCGGTTCGTAACGCGTATCCAGGGTCATCCCGTGGGCAGTATTGAATTGCTTCAGTCCGTTCCCTTTTTCACCGAAGTGCATCAGGTACTTGCCGTTTTTGTCGAACTTGAAAATGTGGTTGCTCGCATATCCATTGGACAAAAAAATGTCACCGTTGGGTGCGACCGTGATGGCGGTGGGATTGAATTTGATCGGTCCCAGACCTGATTCTTCCGGGTAAGGGAGCTTCAAGACGATCTCACCCCCCTTGATGTTGAACTTGATTCCCTCGGCGTCATTGTTGCGGGCTCCGTAGATGAATTCGCCATCTCCTTCTTCGCGGATTTCCATATCATGAATATTGGAATACTTGTCTCCGAGGTACTCGTGGATCACTTTGCCGTCCGGCGAAAAAACAACGACGCCTTTCTTCGCACTCGTGTAGATGTTGCCCGCTTTGTCGATTACGACCGCCCCGTGCGTCGAGCCGAGGGCAGAGTTCCCGTCCGGTCGAAGTCCCCAGCCAGGCACGGTATCAAAGGTCATCATGCCACAGCCCATTCGGACCGGTTGGGCGTCGTCCCGGGCAAACGCCGGCAGGGTCATCGCTAGCGTGATCGCGGTCGCAACCCAAGTTGAACAATATCTCATGGTCTGGTTTCCTGGTTTTTCTTTCAATGTGACGACTCCGGAGGAAGGACCCATGATAGCCGAACTTTCGCCGGTCGTCGTGCGGGCCGAGGAGGGTTCCAGGTTGGAATTTGAAACTCCCGGTAGAGCCTCGACTACCCGACGATCCCGCTGATATCGATCAGGTGGATTTGGCGTCCGCCACCGGCGTGGGGTGAGTCGATCGCGACTGTCCTGCCATTGTTGCTTGCACGGGGATGGGTATCGCAGCGCCATTCGCCGGAATAATCTGGCGGCGAGTGAAACGCGCCCAGTTCAACTCGCTTTCCCGAGGGAACATGAAACAGGTAGGGAACCTGCTCCCGTTTTTCCCTGCTTGGATACGTGTCATTGAGAATCCACTGGTTGTCGGCCATGGGCAGGTAGGTGTTGTGCCCGTTCTGTGTCATCACACCGCTGCCAACCGGTTCGAATTTGTCCGATGGGTCGGTGAACAGATAGAACCCGGGCGGTTGGCCAACCGGTTGAGTCCAGGCACAAACGTGTTCTGGGTCGCGCCAGATAAAATGAGACGTGTTGCCGGATGGATCAAGAATATGCCGGTTCGATCCGTCCATGGCAACGGTGAACATGCGCGTCGTAAATCTGCCTTTCGGTTGAGGATCCCGGGGGTCACCGTTGTCGTTTCGCCAACGATGGAGCACGATAAACCGCGAGCTGTCCGGACTGACCAGGAGATGGTTAAAGTAATTCCAATTCCCGGCCAGCGATTCGCCGTTGTGTTCAATTCTGGCGGCATCGGCAAGCGAGAAAATCAGATCCGATTGACCTGATTCCAGATCCATTCTCCAGACGCCGGACGCTTCGGGAGCCCGCTGGTCAGCACACGGATCGGATAAACCGACATATCCATAGCCGGCCCGCATCCGTTGAATCCGCGAAAAATCGGCTGTAATCGCCCAGCGTCCGTCACCACTGAGCGCGTAGACGGGCCGGGGTAAGGTGCGGGCCTTTTTGGTTGTCACATCCAGCACGCGACAAACGTGCCGGTCCCCTTCCCTGTCGTTCCACACGACTTCCGACTTCGATTGCGGCCGCCACTGCAGCATACAACCCTGCTGCCAACCCCATGCCCGGCTTTCGCCCAGTGGAATCCATCTGTCATTGTCGTGCGTATCGACCATCCCGACACCAATGACATCTGTCGCGGCAGGAGTCCGATGCTCAAAGGCGACTTCGTTGGAAAGAACATATCGGTCGGTCGGATCAAACTCCAATTTGTCGTAATAACCAAACCAGTGATGCCTTGGACCCCGGGTAATGGTCCGGATCGGCGGGACGGGGTCGGTTGCCCGGACGAGACCTGGTCCCGTCCAAATCGGCAGCAGCATCGTCGAAGCCACTTTGATCGCGTCGCGCCGGGATACAGTTTTGGATTCCATGTTGGCCATACCGACGTAACTGGCTGGGATTCGAACAAGTCATTTGATTCTAGCCCGATCCGCCTGCCGGCAAAATGATGCTGCCCGGGAACGCACACCCGATACGAAAAAGAGGTTCTTGGAATGGCATCTCACTCCCGGGTGAGGTGGACAGGATCCGCAGGTAATTTTCCGCAAGTTTTTGTAGGAACCAGGCCATTGCTTCGACTTCAATCCAAATCGCCGCAAATCTGATCGACGTTCATTTTTTTTTACATTTGTACCGAAAGTGCAATCGTTTACGCACGACCGAGTTCCGCCGTTCGGTTGATTCCTTGCGGATGGACATGGGCATGGATTTGACTCTGAATTTTGGCTCCCTGGACGCAGCCCATGGGATCCAAACATGTCACACGTCGTCGATCCAGTTTGCCAACCCCCGGCAATGGGACGGACAAAGCACACTCTTCGGGCTCATCCCAATGGTCAGAAAGAGGTTTTACCAGCTTTCGATCCCCCGCACCGAAGCCTGGGAACAGATGCCGATCCAAGACGTCAATGATCGCGGTATCCTGCCCGAAGCGGCGCTGGAAAATTCACCATGAAGGGCAGCGAATTAACAATTGCGGACCATCCCGGTTCGACGACTACGAACTGTTGAGATGAGCCCGGGGAACGGAGCTTGCGTTCCGGTCGCCGCGCGACACTGGATTCAAGCACTGGATGAAATCTCGATCTCGCTCAGCATCAATCTTCGCTCACCCAGTTAGATTTGTCGCGATCGCGTCTATTTGAATGAACCGAAAGATGCGAAAGATTGGACTTCCACCAGCGACCGTCAGTCGCCAGGCCAACACATGATCCGAGCTGACGAAGTCGGCCGTGCGGGGCGCACCGGCCCGAATCAGGAAGCTGGCGAGAAAGTAGTCTTCCACGCAGCGTGGCAACGACGGCAACTTGAGCGGCTGATTGCCACTCATTTTTTTTGAACGCTTTGGATGTCAGCGGACCGATACGCACGACGCCCCCCAACCGGGAGGTTACAACAACGGTTCTGCTGCCAGGGTCGACTTGCCAGCAAAATAATTTGCGACTGGATCTACTGCAAAATCGCGAGTTTAATCAGGCGGTACCGGTCGTCGTCGCCGATAAGCTGGTTAGCTGGGATTGCATGGTTGCATTCAATAGCCCACCATGCGTCCTGTTTCCTGCCTACCATTTTTCTGTTCCGCCTCCTGACGGTTGGTTTGCACGATTTCAATTCGTCAATTCTTGATTACGCTGCTCAGCGTTGACCGGAGCAAAATGACAACCCAGAATCCCGCGTGGATCCACGATGCGCGCGTCGCGTTGAAGGACTCGAAAACCGATTTTTTCGAGGCTCGTCCCGGTCGATATTGGTTCGATTTCATGGTGAGTGCAACATTAGCCTATGCTGCTGCGACGGTCTATTTGATGGCGCCAATGTTTTCGGTGGCCCAATTCATTGCGTTTCCGCTGGCGGTATTCTGGCTCTACCGGAGCGGTTCCCTGATCCATGAAGTCGCCCATTTGCCCAGCCACGAATTACGGGCCTTCAAGATCGCCTGGAATATCATCGTCGGTGTCGTGACCTTGGCACCTTCCACGTTTTTTACGGCCCATCATCGTGATCATCATTCGGGAAAAATGTACGGCACTCCCAAGGACCCGGAGTATATTATCAACGTGTTCCGGCCCGGAAGCGCGCTCAGCATCCTGTTGTATGCAATCCACGTTTGCCTGTTCCCGGCATTTGTGTTTTTGCGATTCCTTCTCGCGCCGCTCACGTTTATTAATCCAAAAGTGCGCGACTTTACGCTGCGCCGGCTTTCATCATTTACGATGAACTGGAAATACGAAAGGAACATCTCGCGACTGGATCGAAAGACGTTTGCGATGATTGAGTTACTCTGCTTTGCCCGTGCCGTCATGATCCCGGCAGGCGTCATCCTGGGCTTCATGGGCATCATGGATGTCTCATGGACACGAATCCCGTTGCTGTATGTGCTCGCAGCCAGCACGCTGTTATTCAATCAAATGCGACAACTCGCCGACCACCATTTCGAGAGCACCGGAGACCGGATGGCACTGCCGGACCATATCCTCGATTCATGCAACTACACGAATCGTGATTTTTTCACCTGGCTGTTTTTTCCCTTCGCAATCAAATTCCACGCGCTGCATCATTTGTTCCCGTCACTGCCCTATCACAACCTGGAATCGGCCCACCGGCATCTGACGGCAACCCTGCCTTCCGATTCGCCCTACCATGGCCTGAGTCAACCGGGCTGGTGGAGCGCCGCTTCGATGACGTTTTCCAAACGCTAGCCAATGACGGATGATAAGGTCCGGGCCATCACGAACGACAAATGAACTGCCATGCGCTATTTCTTTTTCCGGGCCTTCTTCGCCGATTTGGCAACCGGACGCTTGGTGGGCCTGGGCATCAACCGCTGCGCGTTGGCATAGCATTTCCTGAACCAGGCCGTCATTTGCTGTTTGTTGACCAGCAGCGTGTCGGGAATCAGGACGTAATCGTTCATCAGGACTCCGTGCTGGTAGCATTCCATTCCCGGATGCGTTGCCAGAAATGCCGCACGTTCATCGGCCGAGAGTCGCAGCGCCAACCGGTTTTCGGTGGAAAGAAAACTGAACATGTTGCCGTTGAGAGACGTGTAATGTGATTTTGCGCCCTTGATTTCCAGGCCCGGCGTCGCGTCGACGAGCAACTGATAGACGGTCAACGGATCGGCGGCAGGTGGTTTCTTTTTGGCCATCGCAGTGACGTGTCAAATCGCAAAGAAAACGTAAACCCCAATCACGAACATGACCAACCCGGCACCAACGTAAGGAGCAGGCTTCCAGGGCGTCAAGTCAACCAGTTTGGCATCCTGTTGGACGTAGGGCTGGTCACGTTTCATTCCTGCTGCGCCAAGCGACAGCTGGAGCACGATCAGGAAAACAAAAATCGCCCCCATGTAGTGAAATCCGGAGCCAAAAATATCCAGCAGCCAACCGGTCACTTTCGGCGTCGTCTCCGTGGCTTCGACGGCCCCGGTAAAAAATGTACCGGTAATCATCAGAACCAGACCGACCAGTAACGTGATCAGGGCCGATTTTCCATTCACGGTCCGGTTGAACATCCCCACCATGATAATGGCCAACAGAGGGATAAAATAAACGCCGTTCAGCGTTTGAAAAAATCCAAAAATCTGCTCGCGACCATAGAAGATATTCGGGGCGGCAAGGACCGCAAACACCGCCACGACGAAACTGCAGATCTGCCCCGAAACAACGACGTTTTTCGTTGATGCCGCCGGGTTAAGGTATTGCTTGTAAACGTCCAGCGAGAACAGCGTCGCGGCCGAGTTGAGAACCGAATTGAACGTCGAGAGAATCGAGCCGACCACCACTGCTGCGAAAAATCCCAGCAGATAGTCCGGCAGGACTTTGCTGACCAGGGCACCATAGGCCCGATCGGCAATCCAGTTTCCATCTTCATTTTTGCCAACGTCCGCCATCATCTGGGCGTCCTGTGCGCCGATGACGAGGTAGGCTGCGACAATTCCGGGCAACACGAGAATCAGTGGAGCGAGGATTTTGAAAAACGCCGCCAGCAGCACACCTTTCTGGCCTTCGGCAAGGTTCTTGGCGCCGAAGGTCCGCTGAATGATCTGTTGGTTGGTGCACCAGTAAAAAAAATTCAAAAGCAATACCCCGGTGAACAGCGTCGGCCAGTGCGTCCCTTCATTGGCCGCCCCCATCGATTGAAACGCGTCCGGATCCGCGGCTTTGATTTTTGCAAACGCACCCGAAATTCCACCTTCGTCACCGGCAACGACGGCCAACGAAAAAACCGTGATCATCAATCCGCCGATCAACAAGCCTGCCCCGTTAAACGTATCGGAGACGGCGATCGCTTTCATGCCACCCCAAATCGCATATCCGCCACCCAAAGCCGCGATAAAAATGATGACCACCCAGATCGTCTTGATTTCCGCTGCCTGTCTGACCGCATCCGCGATCGGCACATCACCCGTGGTATCCAGAAAACCAAGCAGGCTTTCCAGGCCCAACATCCCGTTGAGACCTCGGGCACCGAGAAACAACACGAATGGCAGCAGAATCAACATGTAGGCCACAATAAAAATCGCTGCCGTAATCGCCCGAACCGAAGAACCATATCGTTCTTCCAGGAATTGCGGGATCGTCGCGATTCCGGATTTCAAATACCGCGGCAGGAACACCAGCCCGAGCACAACCAGTGATAGTCCGGCAACGACTTCCCAGCACATGACCGACAGCCCGTCGTTAAAGGAGCCGGCATTGAGGCCGATCAACTGCTCGGTTGAAAGATTGGTCAGCAACAATGAACCGGCGATAAAAATCCCGGTCAGACTTCTCCCCGCCAAAAAATATCCTTCATCCGTATCAAGGTTGGTCCCCCGGGTAAACCACCAGGTTAAGACAATGACCAGGCCAGTAAAAAAGATGAAGGTTGCAAGGGTCATGGGTGATCGGAAGAAAATGCCTGCGATGGATTTTGGAACGGCCTAGATGATAACACAGCGATAACCTGATCACACGTCGCGGTCTCGGGCTGCAATCAGAACACGAAACAGGAAAACAGGACTTTTCGATTCAACGTCCAACGGCTGGTTCACCGGGTGACCCGCCAGACGCAGCCTGGAATACTCCGTTTTCTCGGTCCGTTCCTGTTCAGATTACCTGTTTTTTTCGCGGTTTTTCACTGCTGGTTTCACAGATCCCTGCGCCAGTTCCTGGACCACTTTTTCGATCAATTTCCTGGTCGCGATGATTCCGTCGATCGGATTGACGCCGTGGCCTTCGAACTCGATTCCGACATATCCCTGGAAGCCGGCGTCCTTGGCGATCTTGAGCATCTTCCGATAGTCGACGTTCTCTTCGTTGCCGTCTTTGTCAAACGACTTCGATTTTGCACACAGGACCTTCGCCCACGGCATCATCTCCGCCACGCCCTGGTAAGGATCGTATTCCTTGAAATTCTGGAAATCCGGCAATGTTCCACAGTTCTCCAACCCGACTTTCGACATCACATCGGCAAGCCAGGCTCCATTTCCGGAGTGGTTGCCGTGGTTCTCAACCAGGATCGTGAGTTCGTATTCCCGGGCAACGGTACAAAGCGCCTGTAGTCCCGCGACGGCATGCTTTTTCTGCTCGTCGGCATCGCCAGCGTGGCGCGTATCGACGCGGACAAACTGGCCCCCCAGGATCCTGGTGGCGGTTAACCAGGGTCGATACCCCTCAATGGCCCTGTTCCGGACTTCTGGCTCGGGCGAATCGATCGCATTCTTGCTGCGGCACAGCATCATCGTATTGATGGCACCGAGTTCATCACAGCGTTTTCGCAGCCGCTTGAAAAATGCCTCATCCTTCGCCTTGTCTTCCATGTGGCCGTTGAAATATTCGAGTGCCTTGATGCCAGTGCCGTCGACGACCGTCTGGGGATAGTCTTCCATCTTCAATTCGCCAGAGCGAAGTTGTTTGTTGAACGAGTACTGTTGCACGGCAACCTTCAGCCACTCCGTGGTGTCGCCGGTTTTCTCCTGACCAGGATCGTGGTCCGCAAGCAACCTGGACGGACCCATTAGCAGTACGACACTTGACGCCGCTCCAAGTCGCAGAATATCTCTTCGTTTCATCGTGCTCTCGATTGTAATGATTCGTCGGCCGCAAGCTCCGCGGCAGGATACTGGTTTTCAACTCTTGACCTGCCAGGGATGATCAAACATCCAATGTACAGGAAAAAAACGTCGTGATCGCGAGCGGCAGAAAACACGGCCAGAAATCCGGCGGCGGGACCCGAAAGCGTCACGCTTTCCCGTAACCATCTTGCCGATGGCACCGAATGACGGAAAGCATGCTTCTCCGGACACGCAGCGACCAGGCGTTTGGCTCCTCCGACTGCCCGGAAGCCGAATGCCAACTGAGAGCCTTGCATCACCACCGAAAACAGGTGAAACTTGACAGCCAAATCCAGTTCCAACCTGTCTGAGGCAACGATGAAATCCAAACTGCTGTTGATGCTATTGTGCCTGCTTGCCGCTTCTCCGGCAGAAGCCCAGGTTCTTCCGGCATACGATCTTGGCGGAGCGAGTAAACCGAACCCGGATCTCTCGTTCAAGAAAGAAGACCAGTACAAGCGCGTCCACCAGGCTGCGCTGCGGTTTATTCTGCGCGGCCAGCTGGATGAGACCGAAACATTTCTCGATCAATACCTGGAAAAACACCCTGGCGATGCCGAAACGCTGTATATGCTGGGCATCCTTTACGGACAGCGTGGCAACATTCCCAGGGCCGAAGCCTTCCTGCAACGTGCCCTCGCGGCGGGCTTGCCCGATGGCCGGTTGATAGCCGGCCCTCGAAAAATGATCGAGCCGATTGAGGCGACAAAGTTGATGGAGGACCTACGGCACAAATACACCCGGGAACTCGTGCATGGTCCGCTGGTCGGCAGCGTCACCGACTCCGCAGCTTCGTTTTGGGTCCGTACCTCGACAGAAAGTCAAATCCAGGTCACCGTGATTGACCCGAAAACCGGTGACGTGGCAGGCCGAAGCGAAAAAACAACGTCGAATGCCAGCGAAGACTACACCGCCGTGGCCAACGTCAGCGGGCTTGAACCGAACACCGAATATCAATATTCGATCGACCTCGACGGTCGACCCTGTTCGCCAGGTTCCTTTCGCACGCTCAGCCCCCAAGGTAAGGCTTCCAGGTTTGTGATCGCGTTCGGCGGCGGCGCGGGTTACGTTCCGGAAAACGAACGCATGTGGAATACGATTGGAAGCTTCGATCCGCAGGCCATTTTACTGCTCGGCGACAATGTCTATATCGATGACCCTGAATCGATTGTAATGCAGCAATACACGTATCACCGGCGCCAGTCGCGCCCGGAATGGCGAAAGCTGACGGCGAGGTCGCCGGTATTTACGATTTGGGACGATCACGACTTCAGCACCAATGACAGTTGGGGCGGTGCGGATATCGATCTGCCGTTCTGGAAAAAAGACTGGGTTTTTCCCATCTTTCGTCAAAACTGGGCCAACCCGGGATACGGCGGTGGCGATGACCAACCGGGATGTTGGTACACATTTCACATTGGCGATGTCGACTTCATCATGCTCGACTGTCGTTACTATCGAACCAGCCCCAAGGAGTCGCCGCGCTCGATGCTGGGACCCGTCCAGAAGAAATGGCTCAAAGAGCAATTGACATCGGCTACCGGGACTTTCAAAGTCATCTGTTCATCGGTCCCATGGGATTTCCGCACCAAAGGGGACAGTCTCGATACCTGGAACGGTTACAAGGAAGAACACGAGGAGATTCTGAGTTTTATTGAATCGCAAAACATCGAGGGAGTGTTGCTGATGTCCGCCGACCGGCACCGGTCCGATGCCTGGAAGATGTCGCGGCCCAATGGATACGATCTGTATGAATTCAATTCGTCCCGACTGACCAACCAACATGTCCATGCAACGATGGAGAAACAGGGGGCGATCTTCAGCTACAACAAACCGCAATCCTTCGGCCTGGTCACCTTTGACACGACTGTCGACGATCCCCAGGTGACGTACGAAGTCGTCAACATCGACGGGGAAAAGCCTCACTCGATTACCGTCATGCGAAGCGAGTTGAAGAAGTAAGCCGCAGGGTCAGTCCGGTCACAGGCGAGCCATCCTCCGAAGGTGGCCATTCGCTCCGCGAATGAGTGCTCGTTCGCGGAGCGAACGGCCACTAACCGGAACGGCCACTAACCGGAACGGCCGCTGACGCGAATTCGCTGACAGGTATCGGTAGAATCAATCAAGACGGAAATCATCCGACATCGCGCGCCGCCATCATTTTTCCATGGCGGCGTAGTCATCCGGTTGGATCCAGGTCAGATCTTTCCAGTAACCGGTGTCGTTGGATTGTCGCTCCCCGGGAGTCGAACGTCCGGAACATACGATTTTCGTAATTCTGGCTTCAAGTGAATTGGCCACGTCCGGTTGTTGATCGAACAGGTTTCGGGTCTCGGCGGGATCGGCCTGCAAATCGTAAAGCTCTCGCTGGCTTTTCTGGTGTGGAAGAATCAACTTCCATTTGCCCTCGGTGACCGAAAACCGGCCCGCAGCCGAGTGGTTGATCAACGGGACACGCTGGTGTTGGTAATCTGGATCCAGCAATACCGAGGCAAAGCTCTGGCTGTCCTCGCCGGCCTCGGGTGGAAGTTCCACGCCAATCAGTTCAGCGAACGTGGCCAGCAAATCGACTTGGCCAACGAGCTCGTTACAAGCCCGACCCGGGTTCTTGATTCCACCGGGCCAGCGGATGAAGAACGGGACGCGGTGGCCCCCTTCGTAGATGTCCCGTTTACCACCCCGGTACTGGCCGTTACTGTGGTGATCGAAATCGGTGATCCGTTGTTGCCAGGATTTTTCCGGACCGTTATCGCTGGTAAAAACGATCAGCGTGTTTTCGTCCAGACCGGATGTCTGGAGAAACTCCAGGACGCGACCGACGTGGTGATCCGTTTCAATCACGAACTCCCCATACCCACCACAATCACCCTGTCCCCAGAACTCGGGAAGCGGGCAGACCGGGTAGTGCGGCGAGGTATAAGGCAGGTATAGAAAAAACGGCTTGCCGTTTCGCGCATCCGCAGTTTTCTCCTTCATCCACTGGATCGCCTTGTCGGTAAAACGGGTCAGGCACTGGTTGTCGATGAAGTCCGGCGCAACTTCCATTCCGAGCGTGCCCAGTTCCTGTTTCGTCGCCTGGGGGGTCGGTTGATAGGGAGGCATGATGCGGTAATCGACATGTCGCTGGTTTGGTTTTTTGGCCGTATACAATGTCGGCGGGACTTTCGCAAACCGGCCTTCAAACCAGGCCAGCACGCCATAGTTCAACGAGGCCGGCACGCCAAAGAAATAGTCGAATCCCTTGTCCAGCGGCATGTCGGCAATCGGTTTCGTCCAATCGCGGGTTTTCCGGTCACCCGGAAAGTCCATCCCCAGATGCCACTTGCCGACCATCGCGGTCTGATAGCCGTTTGACTTGAGCAACGAAGCGAGCGTCATCCGTCGGTCCTTGATCAGGCAGTCGCCTTCGGCACCCATCACGCCGGTTTTCCTGATCGTCCGCCAGCAGTAGCGCCCAGTCAACAAACCGTAACGGGACGGTGTGCATACGGTGTCACTGCAATGTCCGTTGGTAAAACAGATTCCCTCGGCCGCAACTCGATCGAGGTTCGGCGTTTTGAATTTCGCATCCGGATTGAGGCAACTCGTATCGCCATAGCCCTGGTCATCGGTGTAAATCACGATGATGTTTGGTTTTTCCGCGATTGCGTTTGCGGTTTGCGCCACCCATGCGAGGGCGAATACGAGGCTGAAAAACGTCTGTTTCATGGGAGGTCACTCTTGTTCCAGGTAGCGTTTGCACATCGCAAATCGATCCAGCAACAGGGTACACCATTTCCCGATGCCCGTGAGCCGCAGGTGTTCGACTGGTATTGTCGGCAATCAATTGCGGTTAACACTCACGAGCCGTCAACGTCCGAAGTTAGCGCCCCATGGCTCAACCCAATCCGGGCCCGAGCCTGACGCCGACGACTGACCTGGATTGCCGCGTTTACCCTGTTCAGAATATCTTGTCCTTGGCTTCGTCATCATCTGACAACAGCAAATCTATCGCTGCTTTCAGCTTTTGTTCCAGATCGCCGGAACTGCCGACTTTCACAAACGCCACGTTGCCCTCTTGATCAATGATCACGGTTTGAGGAAGTGAATGAACATCGAACTGTCGTCCGATTGCTCCCGAGTCCAGCGCGACCGGGATTTTCAAATTACGTGTTTCGAGAAACTCCGAAATCTGATCGGCGTCCTCTTCCTGATTCACTGCCAGAAATGCAACCTGGTCGGATGGATATTGAGCGATCGTCTGTTCAATTTTCGGCAAAGCCTGAACGCAGGGGCCGCACCAGGTCGCCCAAAAGTCCAGCACCACGACTTTTCCAAGCTGTGATTGCAGCGAAAACTCTTGACCACCGACCAGCGGAGCCGTAAACGATTTCGGCGTTGTTCCGATCAACGGTGAACCGCTGCCAAACGCAAATCCGGATCCTCGGTCGCCATTGGCACCGGTTTCCATTTTCGGTGCCGGCGCCAGCCTGGCAACCCAATCCGAATAGGGAACATCCGTTGCCTGGCTGGCGAACCTGCCGAACCGAAGCTCGTAGATTTGGTCCATCGGAATTTGACACGTACCCAACGCGTTCGACTTGCCCGTCAGGTTTTCATCGGTCCACGACGCCAGTGCCAGCGTCATTCGGCGCCCACCTTGCATCAGCACCTGTGCCGTTTGCCCGACCGTTTCCTCGGACGGGTCGGAGAGTGTCTCGATTTTGACCACCTGCGCGGAATCCGCGGTCGTTTCGCCAGGTTCGTCTGGCGTGGAATCAACCGCGGGTTTCCCGGATTCACTGACGGCATCTGCTTCGGTGTCGGCAAGGCCCTCGGCGTGCAACCAGACGATGCTCGTCACAATGTCTCGTGGGAAGCGTTGGACCTGGTGGTTGGCGCGAAACATCACGTACTGATCGTCCATGGCAACCAATTCACCGCGAAGCATGTCCATGTTGGTGGCACATAGAATCTGCTTCGGTGGGGTTTTTTTCTTGAGTCGCGGGATCGTTAACAACAGTTCCTTCCGCTGTGGATCGACGAGGATGCCATTTCCCGAATCGGCAAAATTGAGCTTGAAACCGGAAAGCGTGCACTTGATGTTCTGCTGATACATGTCAGTAAGTTTGAACTGGACGCCTCGACCTCGATTCGAATTCGAGGGTACTTTTTCCGAGTAGGCATTCTTTCCGTTGACGGTGACAAAAATATTTCCTTCCTGAAATTTGAATGCGAACTTGGCTTTGTTGTTCCTGACCGGGATCATTCCATTGGCAGGATTGGCCTGACCCGGATTGCATACGAAGAGGTTTTCTCCATACAGCATGATATTGATCTTTTGGCCCCCTTCGGCAGACTCCGCGTCCGTGATCAGGGTCCGGCATTCCAGAACGCCGTAGCTGTTACTATTCCAGGCTAGATCAAACTCAAAACCGCCGCTGGAGAACAGCCAGGGATGCCCGAATTCGCCGTTCTTGGATACTTCCATTTTCGTGCCAGCCACTTTGACTTTGGCTTTGGAGGCCTCGAGAATGACCCACTCTCTGTCGCTGACCGTCACTTCTTCCCCAAGGGCGATGTTACGAAAGTCGATCGCCTTGACCCGATTCTGATCAATCTGTTTAATTTCGGTAAACGATTCAATGGTAACGGCACGTTCATCCATGCCGACAATGTGACAGGGGATCGTGTCCCGGTTGGTCAAATACAGGGTGTCGGCCCATTGATCTGCAACGGCGACGATCGCCTGTTTTTTCTGCAAAACGATCCGCGCGTCGCCGCGGGAAAGCGGAACTGCCGATTCGGCTCCCGCGACCCGCCATCGCAATATGTCGTCCTTGCCGCCGGTGCCTTTTTCCAGGCGACCCTGGATTTCACCCGCGTTATTGAACAGTCGGTTCGTAAATGATTCAGCTCCCATGGCGCTGGATGCCGGTGTATCAAATCGGAGCCGAGTTGCGCCTGTGAGCTTGTACGTGATTGGCTCATTTGCCAATTCGGTCTTCATCGTGATCGAATCGCCTTCAATGGAAACAAACTCGCCACTGGCGTACATGCCGTCATGGAACTTCAACCTCGTTCGCCCTGCAGGCCGTTGCTTGACGCGGTTTATCAAGAATGCTCCACAGAACCGGTCAACGGCAACGGTCGTAGGTAATCCCGGTTTACCATCCCTGTCACCGTCCTGGTCTGGCGTTGAAATCACCCACTGCGTTCCATCAAAGGACTGAACCGTTCCATTGATGGCAGCTTCGTCGAGCGTCTGGATCGAGGGTTCGGTTGCGTTGAATCCTGTGGCGGACCGCCGGATCATCAATGAGGTCATTTTCAAATCTCCCGATTTGTTTTCGATGTAAATCCCGGGATCGATATTGGAAGAGGGCTTTCCCAGGTCCGCCATCGCCAGCCGCTTCCCTTGTTCGTCATGGATGACCAGTGTGTCAAGTTTGCGATCCCAGTGAATCAGGAACTTCATTCGTTTCGTATCACCATTGCTGGATTCCATCACGATTTCAAAATCGTCGTTGAAACTCAGCACGATCGAATCGTCCCATGACTCCAGTCGCGGAAGCGATTCGATCTTGCGCGAATTGCGGGGCACTCCAAATCCAAACGTGAAATCCAGCTTCTTCTCCCATTCCAGTTCGACTTCGATCAAAGCGGAATCGGGCAGCTCGGTTTTCAGGAATAAATGAACATTGCTTCGCAGGCTTTCCAATTGCCCCAGTTCGTTAACCTTCCAATATTTTTTTTCGCTGCGATTGGCGTCCCATTTATCCAGATCAAACTCGCCATTGATCAAACTACCGGAGGTTTTCAGATTGAGAATGGATGCGACTTGAGCACGATCGACATCAATTACACCAAACCTGGGCGACGAGATACTCAATACGCGATCATCCAGTCTTGTAATTTCACCGAATAGGCTGAACCCATCGATCGTCTGAATCGAGTAAGTCTCGCTGGTCTTGCTCCACTGGGTCCCGGATTGGAACTGGATCTGGTCAAGGTAAGCCAGGTCCAGGTTGAGCGGATCTCGAAACAAGCTGGTCTGCCATTTCAAACGGGAACGAGTTCCCGAGACAACATGCCCGGGAAGCTTGTCACCATTTTTCCAGGTCAGTTCGCCGTTGAAAGGATCATCCGGGACACGGGATTCCTGTGCGGCAGAACGGTTCGCCGCCAGGCAAACCAGGGCAAGAAAAAACATGGCCTGGAACACCTGCCAGGGAAAGTGCCCGCATCGCAAGCGGGTCGAATTTGTCATCGATAAGATCCCGTTTCGTTTCATTACCGCCCCGGTTTTTGTCCTGTTTTCGATTATCGTTCAACCCGACACTTCAGCTGCATTGACCGGTGGTCAAATGGACCACCGCAAGCCACTGTCGCGAGTAATCCAAACACAATCACTGTTTCTGCCAATGGTGTTCTCCCGAAGCGAACCTGGACCGCTGTCTGTTTCATCAGGCTGCGAAAATATTGATATCCGTTTTCGAGATTGTGAAATCTGTTCCTCCACCGCCCGAGGCTGACGCCGGCGGCTCACGGTGGTTTGCGGCAGATTCCTGTCATCGCTCATAAATCGGCAGGAATCGGTAATTCAGCGCCATCGCTAACAGCGACATGCTCGTCGAATACGCCGGCCCATGGTCGCTGTTCCCGATCTGACCGTCTTCCGATTGCAGATTGCGTAACTCTTGAATCGTATTCTGATTCCACTGCTGCCACGATTCATAGTCGGCTTGAAACAGCGCCTGGGCTTTATAATACCGTTCATAGTACGGCCAGCTCTGGTTGGCACTGAGGTCGAGGTGGTCAGCCAGGTATTTCCGGGTCCCCTCCAGTTCGCCCCAGGACTTGCGTTTCCCAATCGAAAACACCAGGCAGGCAATCGAAGTTCTTGCGCCTGACTCGCCCAACCCACCAAGCCCACTGTATCCGACCTCGCCCGATTCGGCAGAAGTCATGGACTTCATGTAGTCGAGCGCGTCGTCAATGGTCTTGTCCGGAACGTCGATCCCGGCGTTACGAGCCGCCAGCAGTCCCATCAGGACCGCGCCCACCACCGACGTATCTGCCGAACCGTCGTTCGGCGAATATCGCCAGCCCTTGCTGGGGTTTTTTTTCTGTGACGACACAGCCAGTCGAACGGCCAGTTCCAGGGCCTCGCCAATCGATCGTTGTGCCTCCGATTTTTCTTCACCCGACCAGAGCATTTCCTCGTCGACGGCTCCATAGGCCTCGGACAAAGCCAACATTGCAAATCCGTGCACGTACATGTTGCCGGGAATATACCCCGTTTGCGCTTTTTGATTGCGGATGATATAGCGAATCGCGGCTCGCACATTCCGGGCGTAACGACCAAAGTTCGGATCTTCGCCGGTCGACAGAAACGCCATCGTCGCCAACGCACAGATTCCACACGCTTCGTCGCCATGAAATTGCTGACCGGCTCCCCAACTCCCATCGGTGCGCTGCGATTTGGCAAGATACTCCGCTCCCTTGAGGTAAATCGTACTGACTCCCGCAGGAATCCCCGTCCCTTCATGAAGCTCCAGTTGTTCAAGCTGCCCATGGCCAGCCTGGGGGACAAGCCAAAGGACAAGCGAAGCAAAAACAGTGGGCAGGATTGGTTTCATGGAAGTCGGAGTTTGCGTGGTCGGAGCTTGCGTGGTCGGTGTTCGGAGTCGGAATGGACCGGGTTTGGTTCGATCCTCGGACCATTGGCTATTTTGCGTAGATATTGAGCAACGCTTTGACCGACCTGGCGATGGTTTCGAGCGCTCGGTCAATCAGCAACAGGAGGTTACTTTCCTCGATCGCCACGCCTCCTCGAACAGCGACCCCTTCGTCTTCCATCCCCATCATTTGACCAATTTCTTTCGAGGGCGCGATGAAAATTTTCCATTTTTGCAATTGCGCAGGCGAAAGGACTTCCTTCAATTTCTTCGAATCTGCCTGGGAAGCGTAATAATACAGCACGAACGGTTCGTAAAACGTGAAACAGGAAATTTCCGCTTTCTCCATCGGCGGCCGGATGATTTCCGCCAGTTTGATCCGTTGCTCGCCAGTCAGTCCAAGTTCAATGGTCAGCGAACCCATCGCCGAATCGATCAACGCGTTTCGCTTGGCGGCTTTGCGATCCTGTCTATACTCTCGGAATTTCTCCAACTGGGCGTCGGTCAAGACATTGCGAAGGGTTGATTGCCAAAACCGGTGATCCAGCGGATCGTCGAATTTGAACGGATTTCCCATTCCATTCATCATGATCATCTGCAGCGTGTTCTGATCGATCTCGTCCGCGTCGTTGATCTGGATTTCTTCCTCTTCCGCTGTATCTGATTCGTCATCGACCTGTCCACCCTGCTGGACAAGCCCCCTCTGTTGGCTCGTCTGCTTGTTCCATTCAGCCGTCAATTTCTTGACAGCGCCTTTGGCACCGATCCGCAGTTTGGTGATCTGTTTTTTGTCCAGCTTGCAAATGTTTTGAATCTCTTCGACTTCCACCAGGAAAATCTGGGTCAATTGAAATCGCTTGGCCGCCATCATCCGGCGGGCTTCCATGCCGGGGAGGCCGACAACTTGCACCGCCATAACGGCTTCTGCCTCCTCGACGACCTCGTCCTGAATTTCCGAGGCGACGCCCGGTTCGACGTCTTGCGCCAATGAGAATATTGGCATCCCTGAGCCGCTTACCGCGGCGAACAAGCAGATCAAGGTCGAGAAACCGGTTCGTCGGGTAATGTCTTGAATTAAGAACGACATCCGTTTTCCTTTGTGGCGTGATTCGTAGTGTTCTGTCTCAGCCAGGAATACAGGTCGGTCGTCGTGGACGAGGCTACGAGTCCTGGCGTTTGCTTGATCAAAAGGTCTTACGACCTCATCCACAACCCAAAAATCAAATCTTGTCGCGTCAAGAGACGTAAGCCGCGTGCGCTATTCTCTTGAGCCTGGTGATTTTGGAAGCGACTCTCGTGAGCCTCAGGGGCCCATGGTGCTTACTTTAGCCACGGATGGGCCGATGGCAATGTGCCCATGGCGTCAGCCCTTGATTTTCGGCACAGAAACGACCAGCTCAAAATATACCTCGTTTTGTCGCGCCTTGCATGCGTGGCTCTTTCGGTTTCGGACACCGTTTCGTGATCCCTTGGAGGATCAACAGGGAACAATCATGTGGCATTGCTTTCCGAGAAATAGCGCACATTCACGCAGTCAAGGGCCACAGACCCGTCATGCCCCGCCAAGTTGATTGGCTGTCCAGAAGATGTTTTTGATCCATCGATCCGAAAACCGGGCTGAAGCAATATTGACGGGTTGGTGTTATAGACTCGCGGCTTGACGACGGTTACTTGCTCGGCTCCTGCTCGACGTTTCCTTCCAACGCTTCGAAATAGCGATCCAAACCGGTGCGGAACTCTTCGGGGAGCTCGCGGCCCGATTTGCCGGTTGCCTGATTCGTTTCGCGCTCGACAACATTGGCCTGTTTTTCTTGCGAATCACCCAGCAGTGCCAATGCCGACGCTGTGTAATTGGCACCCGATCGACTGCCGCCGCCCGGATCCGATCCTCCACCGCCGCTACCACTGCCGGCTCGTTTGGCCCTCAGCAGCCACTCGATCGCGTCGGTCTCGGCAGCAATTGCAGGTGCCCCGGTGTCGAAGCCCGCCAGGATTTCTTCGGCGTCATCCATCGCTTTGGCGGCGTTGGTCAACTGCGCGATCTCTTTGGCAAATTTCTGTTCGCCTTCAGGCAGTTCGTAAATTTTCTCAATCACCTCTGTCGTACGATTGGCCAGCTCTGCCTGGGTAATCGAAAGTTCATCTGCCGAAGCATTGAACTTTTCATTTTTCATTTGGGATCTGGCTTGTTCCAAGCCGCGGGTTTCTTCCCGCAACGAAATCTCTGCGGTCAAGATTTTCATCACTTCCAACACCAGCGAGGGTGGCAAACTGCCACCTTTTGAGCCCGGTCACGAGCCCCCCTTTCAGCCAGGGCCGACCAGCTGTTCCGCCCAGCGGTCAAGAGTATCGGCCAGGAATTCCGAATGGGCAATCGACGTTCCCGGTTCGTTTGCGACCATCCGATCAGCCACCACGTTGACTTGCTTGACCACCTCGATCTCACGCATTTCGGCGAGCACTGTTTTGAATTTTCCTTCCTGGATACGGTTGGAATACGCCTCCAGGTCGTCTTCGATATGCTGCAACGTCTGGCCGTGCGCCTTTTGCCGATCAGCCAACAGACTCATGCGTTCCACGGTCGCAGCTTTCAGTTCCGAGTGACGGGCACCAAAACCGGTCAACGTCGACTGGTTGACGTCATTGGCGATCACGAGCTCGCGTCGCGACATCGCTTTGAGCCGTTTGACAAACGTGCTTCCTTCGAGATTGGCGATCAACTTTTGAAGTTCTTCGGCAACTTTCTGGAATTCCGCCAACAACGCTTCCTGCGACTCGATGGCCTGGTCCATCTGCTGGCCCGCCGGGCACGAACCGCCCCCCTGTCCCGGTGAGTTGTCCGCCAACACCACAGCCGGCAACGTGAATTTTGAGGCCTTGGGGGCTGAAGGTTCGGCAGCTTCGTCGCCCGGCTGTTTGTCGTCTGGTTGATCCATCGATGATTCCTTCATCGAGATCGAAGGGGGTTTTTCATTTTCGTCCGGTCCGTTGGCACCCGGTTTCGACTTCGGCGGCTGCTGGCCGGGGATCGAGGGGTTATCGGAGACCGATTTGGACGGCGATCGGGAATTTTGTTCCGCAGGGCCAGCCGACGCCGCGGCCTCGGAGGCCTTCTTCAGGAGGTCGGACACCGAGGGCATCCGGTTCTCATGGATATCGTTCAAACTCTGGATCATCTCAGCCAGTTTTTCCAGATGGTCGACGCCGAAATTCTCGTTGCGAGCCGCTTCCTTGATCAGTTGTTCTCCCGCATCGGTCAGCGCACTGAGACGGCGAGCCTGGGCACGTTCCGCCGCGGCTTGAGATTCAATTTTGCGACGCGTCTCCGGGCGATCCAATTCGTCGGGTGGCAAGTTCCGCAGTTCAACGTTCTGTTTGTACAGCTGCTGCTCCTGCTCGTAAGTTTCGAGCGATTGCTTGAACCAATCGTTCAGCCGCCGCGTCATCCAGATCGCATGCTCGTCTTCACTCAGAACGTAGACAGTGTATGGCTGCGAATAGACCCGCTCGCGATCCGGGAGGTAGTCTTCGGCGAACAATCTCAGTTGAATGGTTTGCGGTGCGATTTTTTCGCGCTGCGGAGAAAACGTGGCAGTGATCGCGTTGACCTCCGTGGCTTCCGGGTTTCCGGCATATACGATTTTGTCACCCTGGGCCGGTTCATCGGCGGATGTTGCTGCCGGTTTGCCCGTCCATTCCATTCCAATTGTTTTCACACCGTAATCGTCTGATGCCTCAACTTCGAATGACAGTACATCGTTGACCATCACCACGCGTTGTTGTTCCAGCTCGCGACAGACCAGCGATGGGGCCTCATCTTCGGCCGACCGAATTTTGAGTTTCAACGGTGACTTGGCGGTCAAACCCAGTGCATCCCGCCAGGCGAGCTCCAGCGTCCTGGTTTCCGACAACAGAACCGGGTTGGTCACGATCGTTTCGCCACTGACGTTCACCGATTCCCCATCGACGGTCGCGGACGTCAGCGTCCGCGTCGCGGTCGCTTCAATCGCGATTTTGCTGCCGCCGACGACCGACATCCCGCCTCCGCGAAGCTCGCGCCGAACCGGTGTCGTCCGTTGCAGGTAATCGGGCAGCGTGATCAATGCTGCCAGGGATGCGAGTTCTGGTCGCGGCTGAGGATCGATCTGAACGTTCTCCAGCACATCGCCGATTCGCAGTTTGACCTGGGCTGGCGATTTGAACGGGGGTAAGTCAAATTTGTAATGGCGGTCGTTGAGTTTCGAATCAACTCGGTGGCTTCCAATCCAGGCTGACCCTGAATCGGGATTCCATCGGGACGATTCGGTGAGTTTTGCGTCAAGCTCGATTTGTTCGGCCAGCGGAACAATCATTTTCTCCGGCAGTGTGTCGACTTGCGTAAACGTATACCGGTCAATGCTCTTCCAGGGCATGATCCAGCGCTGCAGCGCATTGGATCCGGCAGCGGGAACTACCAACAGGGCCGCGGCAGATAGTGCCAATGGCACGCCCGCGATCAAGGCCCATCGACGATGGCGCGGGTGCGGGACATCATGGAGGAAGTCCTTGTCTGCGGTTTCACGATCGGCTTGGGCGAGCGCCGCCCGGCACAGGGATTCGCTACTGCCATCCAGGTTCTGGGTATTGACCAGTTCGATGATGCCCAGCAGGTAATCGCCCAGTCGCGGATGCTTGACTTTGAGCATTCTGGCAACCTGTTCCAGCCGACGGCTGTTCCAGATCCAGCGATGGCAGACCAACGGAAACCAGACCGCCAGCCCGATGGCCCCGGTTAACAGAATCGCCCAGCGAAGCCAACCGCCGGTATCATAGACTCGGTCGAGGGCAAACACCACGAGGTAGGAAACCAGCAACCCGAACGCCGCGGCGCAGAGTCCTTCGGCCAGCTTGACCATCCAGATTCGTCGCTGGAATTTCTCCAATTTGAATCGAATGCGTTCGGGAATCTGAAGTCCCGGCTTTCCTGCAATTTGGCTCATGCACGGATCCTATTAATAAACACAAGTCACCAACCAACGCTGATCCTTCCAGGGAACCATGTCTTTAATCCCAATCTTACTCTTAATTGCACTCTCAATCCTACACCCAATCCGCCAGCCGGTCGTCCGCCACCGCCACGAAAAACCGATCAAACGTGACCCAGTTTCGTTTTTTCATGTTGTCATTGGAAGTTATTCCACGTTCGGTGACAAAGTCGCACTTGAGATCCTGACGTCTGAGGTCCGGTTTGAAACACAAGTTTGGAATAGGAGGTAACGGAGGGACCGGGAATTTGAGGACAGGACTTTTCTTTGACGGCGCAAACCAAAACCAGGGTTCGTCACCACCGTCCTGCGCCTTGAAACTCGACGGAGTTTCAAAACCTGAGCCGTCGGCGTAAGCCCAATGGCGATTACTTTGGATTCCAGATCCCCCTTCGGGCGACAACAGTCGGGCAACAGCAATTGGGCGAAATCATTCGGGCGACAACAGTCGGGCGAAATCAATCGGGCGAATTCATTCGGGCGAATTCATTCGGGCGAAATCATTCGGGCGAAATCAAGTTACCGTTTGCGGGCGCCCGCTGGATTTACTCCTTTGTTTCGGGCAACCCAAACGTCCCGAAGTCAAGCGAGCCTGTGTCTCCAAGCCGTCATTTTATTTCAGCATGGTTTTCCGATCGATGCATCAAAGACATCTCCTGGACCGTCACTCAATTCGGCGCATATGGCCATTCACTCCGTATGTGGCCATTCACTCCGTATGTGGCCATTCACTCCGTATGTGGCCATTCACTCCGTATGTGGCCATTCACTCCGTATGTGGCCATTCACTCCGTGAATGTGCGCTATTTCACGGAGTGAAATGCCACTTAAGGATCAGGTCGCCGTGTCCAAAAACAAAAGAGCCGCGCACACAGGTCATGTCAAAACCAGGCTTGATATGTCCTGGTCATCTCCGTGTCGAAAAGAAACGACTGACGACTCGGACTCACGCCCGTTGTCCAACCTTGGCCAAAGCAAGTGCCATTGCGCCAACGCCCAACAATTCATTGAAATCCACATTTTGAAATCCCCTCGAACTCATGTCCTTTCTTCTGTTTCCTCCAGTTCAAAACCCGTCGTTCGCGGATCGCGATTGCAGCAATTCAACAGCTAACAGTGACGCAACCTTGAGAATCCGATCAGCACCGGGTCCTTTGTGACATGTCCGTGCACCTAACGATCGAACCACAAGGCCGTTGATCTGGCACTTCGTCCGGGCGTTCCGCAACCTGCGATTGTTGTTTTGCACACCGACCCATCCGCCGGATCAAAAAGCCAACCGTTGTAGTTGAAAACCTGTCAATGGGGAAGACAATCTGTCATTTTATTCTGCAACTGGGGAAGCCTATTGGGGAAGGCTTAGGCGCACTGACTCGCTTTGCCAGCAAATTTCGGCCAAAAAACGCCCGATTTCGCACGGTTTCGTGCGGACTTGTGCGGCTTAAATGAATTTTTCCGATTCAGTAAATTTTGCTTGAAAATTACTTGCGTGATATTGAGGTCCAAATAAGATAAGTCTCTGCACGCCTCGCGCAAGAGAAGCATCCTGCTTCGTGCGCCTGACTTTAACTGCGATAATCAACAGGTTTTTTTCCAAGTCACTTCCAAGAATCCACGAGGGCTCTTCCATGTTCCGACGCAACAGCCGCTTATTTTCATCGATTTCACGTCACAGTCGTCGAGCCGCTAAGGCCTTGTTGAGAACCCATCGTTCTGACGCCAAGTGGATGGCGAGTTACCGGGAGCGACAAAGTCGCGTTGCACGATGGAAGTCAGCGTTCTCGTTCGTCCCGCTTAACCTCTCACGCTTCCGCGCGTTCTGGGCCGCCATGACCACTCTCGTAGCCCGCATGATTCCGACGGTGAGGGTACCCGCAGCGGTCTCCAAAGGCCGCAACACAAACGGTTCGCGAGCCGGTTTGAAACTGGCGAACGCGATGGGATATGAGAACCTTGAGCCACGGCAACTGTTGGCGGCGCTGCCATTGAACGGTGGATTTGAGTCGGTATTCACGGGCACGACGGATGACTGGCACTCTCATGGCGGGAGTTCGGGCCAGAGTGGGTCCGTATCAGATTATCTGAACAGAATCACTCCTCAGCTCACCGAGGGTTCCTATAAAGGCGTTATAAATATTGGCGGGAATCTTGATTCTGTCGATTATGGTAATACGGCCTTTTCTGATGTGTATTCTTCGGATCATTTTTCCGGGGTCATGGGAGCCGATTTTTCGCTGGAATATGATTTTAGTGCATATAGCGATAGAGGTGGCTATTCGGCAACGCTGGTTGGGCCGTCGACGTCGATTGTCCTCAAAGCAATGAGTTCAAGTGAATTCGCCTCTGGTACGGGCGAGAGTGGTACTTATTCGGGTTTGCTCCCCGAAACCGGTGAATTTCATTTTGAATTTCAGGTCGCTGCCCACGATGCAACCAACGGGGGAGCAATAGGTGCGCGCCTTTATCTGGATGATGTTAAAGTGAACTCTCCGCCGGCAACCACTTTCGATACCCTGGTAACGGGATCATATACTGAAGCGACATGGCCTGGCATGATCGATGGAACATCCACCGATCCGGACACGCCAACAGAGTTCGACTCGATCGCCTCCGTTGACTTGACCATTACCAAGTCGACCGGCGAAACCTGGGATGATGGCCTGGGTATGTGGACAGCCGCTCCCACTTCGACAACGATTACCGGTGGAGCATCGCCTTTAAGCTGGTCTGAGGCCTTTCCATTCTCCAACTTCAAGTCCAGCCTCGGTGGTGGAGCCGACATCTATACAATCGTGGCCAACGCCACCGACTCAAATGGACTTACTGAAACGACCGCCACAGCGGTTGTTACGATTGTCTTGAATGCGGATATCACCGCGGCTACTCCTGGAGCCTATGTAGACAATGGGGGCATTGCCGGAGGGTCGGACACATTAACAACGACTTCCACCAATCCAACGTTAACAATCTCCGATATTAGTGCCAGTCCAATATTGGGTGGTGGCAAGAATATCATTCTGGACAACACGTCCGGACTGGGAACGCCTGGTACCTATGACCCTGGTATCGATGGTGTTTATTTCGTTGCCAACCCAACACTTGGAGCTTCTTTCTCAAGTTCATTGAGTGGGTTCGGAATTACTTCGGCGCTGCCCATCGACACGACGACATATGATTTGTATGAGCAGAATGCCGCGATCAACCTGGCGGCTGGCCAGCCATTCGTTGGCGCACTGCTTTCGGATGCAATCGAAATCAAGGTTGTTCCGACCTTGACCTTTGGAGTCAACGAAACGGGGCCACAGGAAGACTTGCTGCCGTCGATCACCTTGATCAATTCGCAAGTCACGTTCTCGCTGGATGTGGCTTCGGCGACCGATACCACCATCACTTATATGATCGGCATGGCCGGTGACACTGCCACTGCCGGCGTGGACTATGAAGTTGATCCTTCGGACGAGAACTTCAATTTTGCGACTTCAGATCCAAATATCGTTCCGGTTCCCTATCCGACCCTTGCGGGTGGAGCCTACATGGGAACGTTGATCATCAAAGCTGGAGTGACGGAACTCAAGCTCGACATCAACATGAAGCCTGACTTGATTTATGAAGGTAACGAAAAGTTTACCGTCAAGGTGGTCAGTGTCGACTGCGCGGACGATGCCAGTTCCCCCATCGAAGTCACGATTCTGGACAATGAAGATGGTTCGGAAGTTTCGATTATGGCCCTGGATAACATCGCAGCTGAGTCGTTCCAGTTCCCGATGGGTAACAGCCTCAATGTCAACGGTTCCGACAGTGGCAATCCGATTTTCACTGACGACATTGTTTCCAATGACAATGGTGGTACGTCCGTGGATATGGTTCAGGACGCGTTTGAAGCCCCTGTTGGCGGCGGCGAAAACTCAATCTATATCACTCAGTCCCTGGCTGATGCCTTGGGAACGCCGACTGAAGAGGGGCTCCCCAACGGCGGCATGTTTGGTGCCAATGCGTTTGGCCCCGGAGCTGTGCTTTCCTACAACGACAACAACGACGGCGTCAATGCTCGGTTGACCTCAGGTGAAATTCCCGATGTGTTCCGGTTCGATGTTCTGGATCAGGAATACTCTGAAATCCACCTCTTTGGTGCGGCAGCCGATGGCCGAGCCCAGGTCAGCGTGCGGTTTTACTACACCGATGGAACCAGTGCGTTGGTAACTCATACGTTTGAAGACTGGCGGGCAAGCATCAGTGAATCCACTGATCTTTACAACCTGGTTTCCGGGCGAGACACCTCAGATACCGCGGGAGGCGTTTTGGGTGACACAGAGGACGTGAACATCTACGGTTCGATCTACTATCCCAATCCGCTCCGGACTCTGAAGTTCGTCGAAGTCAGTGTGAACACGAGCGCGACTGACCTGTCCGGTAACCCGTTTGATGGCGGCACGTTTGCCTTCCTCGGTGCCAGTGGAGTCACCGCCAAGGGAACGATGGGTCAGTATGCCGTGAAACTGGATGTCGCATTGGATGAAGATCTGGTGGTCGACATCGATACGACGACCGGCGATGCGGTCAACGGATTGGATTATTACCTTTCGGTCGAAGGGGACCCTGTCAATTTCCCCGGTGTATTCGATGTTGATTTGCCGAGCACATCAACCGTTCAGGTAACGATTCCGGCTGGCCAGTTGCAGCGATTGGTTAAATTGACGGTGATCGATGACATGATCATTGAAGGTGGATTCGGCGATCCAGGGTTTGGCCACGAAGACGCCACGCTAACGATTGACGCGATAAGTGCAATTCCTGTGGTACCGAATCAACCGACCATCGATACCACCGAAGCCACCGTCACCATCTGTGACGACGATGAAGGCAAGGTCCGCATTGAGACAATTAAAGATGCGGCCGAACCTGATGTTTCCGGCAAAATCAAAGTCACTCTGGACAAAAAGAACACAACCCAAACCGGCGAAACCACCAGCAGTTCCGATACGCTGATCATGGTGGATGTTGGTGGTGAAGCACTTCCAGGCGTTGATTACCAGACAAGCATTACAAGTACCAATGGCACGAGCGTCGCGACTGCCCAGCGAGTCGACGGTTTCTGGTCACGGAAGTTTGATCCCGATATCGCCAGCCCAACCAGTTGGGTGCACAATACCGTTCGCAGTGTCGCCACCGGCGGAAAAGAGTTCTACGAAGTCGTCCTGTACGCTGACGGAAAAATTCGAGTCGACATCGACCATACCAATGGATTCGATTCACATGTCCGGATATTGGGAGCGACGGCGGTATTCGGTAACAACAACAGCGCGGTGACTGATGGGGCGGGTGGAAGCACCAGTCCCCTGGATTCTTTCGGGACAACAGGCGTCCTCACGGCAGGCACCTATTACATCGAGGTTTCGCGGCATACCGGTCCCGACACTGACCCAACGAACTCAGCCAGGACAAGCGTTTTACAGGCCGGTGATGAGTACACCTTGCAGATTTCAATCGAAAACAACGAAGAAGGGATCCTGATTCCGGCTGGTCAGACGATGACCATGTTCAACATTGATCCGATCGACGATGACATCGTCGAAGGCGGGCTTGTCAATAACCCAGGCTCCGAAGACGTGGTCTTCACCATGACCGGGTTCAAATCCCAGGCCGATGGCGACATCATGGTCATGCAGGCCATGTCCTCAACGACCGTCGACATCGTGGACGACGATGATGCCACGCTTAAAATTACGGGTACCCAAAACGGTCACGAAGATCCGGAATACACCGATCCACTGGTGAGCGTCGATGGAAAATTCACGTTGACGTTGAGCGATGAAAGCTCGACCGATACGAAAGTCAAATTCAAGATTGACAATTTCAAAAACACACCTGCGCCACCGACACCGGGAACCGAAGACATTCCGGATGAAGCCACGTATGGTTACGACTATACGCTTAGCGGCACTGACTCCAGTGGCAATCCGGTTGCTTTCACGGTTTTCACCAGTGGTGCCAATAAAGGCTATGGTTTCATCACTATTCCCGCTGGTGAAACGGAAGTCTGCATTAACGTCAACGTGATCAACGATAACTTTCTCGAAGACGACGAATTCGTCCGGATCGATGTGGTCGTCAGTGGCGACAACGTGCTCGATCCGAACATCATGGTAATGCCGGCGGCTGCTGGTATTCCGACGGTGCTGATCGGCGATGAAGATCTCGCGGAAGTCGCGATCAACAACACCGTCGGAGCCGTCGAAGGGGGACAGAAGGGTGTGTTCACCGTTTCGTTGACACCCGTTCAGTCACCGAGCAATCCGGTTCCGACGCCGCGAACTTCCGATTCTCACACGGATGTTGAATTCATGTTGATGTTCGCTGACACCGCGCCACAGGCTCAACTGCCGGCAGGGTTGGAAGATGGATCGATTCCGGATCCGTCCGATTACTTCCACATTACCGTCGGTGAAGGCAATGTGATCTCCTACGACTCGTCGACGGGTATCGGTGTCGTCCGGATTCCGGCTTATTCTGCTTCGGGCAAAATCCTGGTGACCGCCGTCGATGATACGATGGTCGAGCCGACCGAGTGGATCAAGATCAAGCTGACCGAGGTGATTGATGCCGACTCGGATGTGGTGGGTGTCAAGGCTGGATTCGATTCGGCGGAAATTCCGTTGTATGACAACGATGAAGCGTTTGTCAAAATTGAGCGAATTCATGATGGCAAAGAGCCAGACATGGACGGTCAATTCAAGGTCACGTTGGTCAATGCCGCCGGTCAAATGGTCACCACGGGAACCGACGTGGTTGTCTACTATGACACGCTCGATTCGTCCACTGCCCAGGCTGGCGCTGCACCGGGGGATGGATTTAACATCGACTACGAAACATTGCCAGGTGAGGTAACGATTCTAGCAGGCGATTCAATGGCATTTATCAATGTCCATGTATTGGATGATATTGTCAACGAATTCGACGAAACGGTCGATGTTCAGCTGACCGGAACCGACAATCCTGACCAGATTTCCGTTCAAACCATGAACGGAATGGATCAGGCTACCGTTTTGATTCAGGACAACGACAGCGTCGTCGTCATGATCGAAGCCTCCGACGCGATGGCTCGCGAAGCCTCCGATCACGGCCAGTTCAAGTTGTCACTTGTCAATCCCAACGGTGGCGGTCCAGCGATCAGCGACGGACCGATTGTGGTCAATGTAGATGTCGTCCTGGGGATGGGCCCCAACGCGGATGCCATCGAAGGGGAAGATTATGAATTGTACGTCAATGGCGAATTGACCCATACGGTCACCTTTGGTCCGTTCGAGACGATGGCTTTCGTCGACGTGGTAGTGCTTAACGATGCCATTCCGGAATGGAGTACCGAGCAGGTCAAACTGGCCGTTTCCTATGTATCGTCCAACTGGAGTTTGTGCAGTACGGTCACGGCAGATGATGGAACCGCAATCGTCGACATCAAGGCCGACCCGGCCGTCACGGTTGACTTCTATAATATGATGGGAACCGAAGGCAGCGACACCAATCCATCGTTCATCGTTCAGCTACCGGAAATTTCCGGTGGACCGATGGATGGCCAATACAACCTGGCCGATGGCGATCTGACGGTCACCTACACGGTCTTTGTTGGCGATCCGGTCAACTACGGAACTCCAGGTGCGGACTACACCACGTTGACGGGAACGGTAGTCATTCCACAAGCCGATGGTTATGCCATCTTCGAAGTGGAAATGTTGGACGACATGACAATCGAACGTGACGAGTACGTATCGATCATGTTGGAGTCGGTCGCACCGACGGTTGGTACTGGTGATCCAAACGACGCGGACGTGAAGATCCAGAAGGATCTGTACGGACTGAGGGAAAATGGTCGGTATTTGAGCACCATTGATCCCAATACCGGTATGGAACAAGAGTCTTTTGCAATTTCGATGGTGGATGGACGCACCAATGGCGATATCGACGGCGGCGAAGGCCTGGCCGTTGATCCGACGACCTGGAAGCTGTATGCGGTTCTGGAGTTCGACGGCACCTATGAGTTGGTGACGATCGATCCGGCAACCGGTTTGGCCACGACCGTGGGTGTCCTGGGTACCGATGGATCCGATCCAGGCGATTTCAACATCGACGATATCGCGTTCGATGCCAGCGGAAACCTCTTTGGAATTACCAACAACGATGCTGGACCGACCTCGGCCAACCAGCTGTTTTCAATCGACAAGAACACCGCCGCGGTGACAACTGCGTCGGCAGTCCTTACGGGAAGCGAACAAACGATTGCCTACAGTCCTGTTGATATGAAATTGCATCATGTCGCCAACAACGGGAACCCGGGATACGAAACACTTGGTCCGGCGACGGGAATTCCGTTGTGGGGCTCAAGCCCCTCGTCGTTCTCCACTAATGTGACGGCGATGGTGCACGCTCAAACGGGTAACTTTGATGGCGATTTCTTCTTCGCTAGTGACGAAAACGGTTATTTTTATACCGTGACCGTTGCAGATTTTGACAATGCGGACGGCGACGACGATCCGACGACCGGAACGCTGGAATATTCCGTAGAAAACCAGGGCTTGACCTATTACAACGAGGAAGGTCTCGCGTTCCTCAAGAGCAATGCTGCGGTCAAGATCAAGGACAACGATTCCGGATTTATCGAGGTCAAAGCCAAACAGAACAAGGGCGATGATCTGCAGGATGGCAGTGTCGATACTGGTTTCAACGTCACGATCAAGAAGTTCGTCGATGGCCAGGCCAACGATCCGACCATTTCATCGACGGATACGACGGTCAAGTTCATGGTCATGGATACCGCGACACCGTTCCTCGGTGATCAAACCGAAGATGAGGGTCAAAGCTCAACGGGTCAAGATATCGACACCTACGGGTCTATGTATGGCGGATACGGTGGAGCGAATAATTGGTCGCTCAATGGTGCGGGCGTTCCGCATACGGTCGTTAACGGGGTTGGTGACGCAACAAGCGATATGTACACCTTCACCGTGCTCAACGACGGCGATGCGGTTGATATCATGGCGACCGGTCCGGTCAGTGCCATGCAGCTGGAAATGGTCGGCGGTAGTGTGGTCGGCACCGGTGGCAGCTCGATTTCGATCGCTCACGGAGTATTATCGGCCGGCACTTACAAGCTGACGGTGGTCGCCAGCGTTGGCGCGGATTACAGCGTTGATGTGGCGGTCGAAAATCACCTGATCGCTGACTACGTCCTGACCAGCGACAACGAGCTTGTGTTTGACGAAAGCACGGGTCTGTGGTGCATCACCATTCCAGCCGGCGAAGAGTCGGTGATGGTCAATGTCGAAGTCTTCAACGATACGCAGATCGAAGAAACCGAAGAAGTTTCCCTGTGGCTCAAAACCGTCTCCGACGGTGATGAAGACATCAGCACGGGGCAAATCTACTTCGCTCAAAATGAATATTACTACTACTATGGGCCTGGGAACAATCCAGGAATTGGAAGAGTTGATGTCGGCGGATCCGGTTTGACCGAGATCGTCGACACCCAGTACTACAACGGTTACTACAGCGCTCCGTGGGGAGTTTCGATTGACCAGGCAGAAGGCAAAGTCTACTGGTCGGAAGGTCGTTCAGACTACTATGGCTATTCTGGCTATCAGACCGGAATATGGCGATCCAATCTCGATGGCAGCGATGTTGAATTGATTTATGGGACACCGGTGTCGCCGCATGGATTGCAAGTCGTTGGTGACCAAGTCTATTGGGTTGATAATACATCGGCCGAAATCTTCCGGATAAACAAGGATGGTAGCGGTTCCGCCCAGTTGATTGTCGATGTGAATTTCTATCAGGACGCTTACTATTACGGATACGCGCAGAACTTGACCGACATTGCGGTGGACAACGTTCATGGACGAATTTATTGGACGTCACAAGACAGTTTTGGCAGTCGTATTTCTTCTTCCAAATTGGATGGCACGGATGTCAAGGTGGTGCTCAACAACACCGACGTTTATTATCCGTCGTCAATCGACCTCGATGTGGCCGGTGGTAAAATGTACTGGTCCGACGAGTATTACGGTGTCAGGCGTGCAAATCTCGATGGAACGAGTGTCGAGAGCGTGGCGTACGGCAATTATTACAGCGCTCATGGAGTCGATCTGGACTTGATGAATGGCTTCGTTTATTGGACAGAAGGAAGCAATTCAAGCAGTTCCATCTATCGCGCGAACCTCAATGGACCTTTGCCAACATCGGGAGAGCTTGTCTCCAGCACGCTGTTTTATGGGAACCAAGGTTCTGAAGAACCCCAACATCTCGATCTGTTGATTCCGACCATGATTCATGCGACGGTCGAGATCTGCGATCATGATCTTGGTGAGGTGTATGTCGTTTCCGATAACACGGAAATGGAAGCGATGGTTGATCCGGCTTCTGAGAATCCGCTCAATCACAAGGACATTGTGCTGGGGCTGCGTGACCCGGTTACGCTGACTCCGGTCACCAGCCAGACTTACACCCAGGTGAACTACACCTACAAGGCTGAAAGCACAGCGACCAACGGATCGGATCACGCCTTCTTACCCGGCAGTACGTATTTCATGCCTGGCCAAAGTTCGGCTGTGCTTTTTAACAGCTTGAATAATGTTGCCTCCGTCTTTGTCTACGATGACAACTCACTGGAGGGGACGGAATATGTCAAGATCGGCCTGGACGCCGCCGTTGGCGATTCCGATATCACGATTGTGGCACCGAATGTTGACATGGAAAACATGGGTGTTGTCAAGATTATCGACAACGAATCGGCGGAAGTTCACTTTGGTTTCAAAGAGGGCGATCGACTCGATGGCAAGGAACGAGATGGTTCCGTCGACGAGCCGTTGGCACCCGGCAAATTTACGCTCAGCCTGACGCGGACCAGTACCACCGACACGACGGTGACCTTTATGGTCGCACCAGGCACCGATGCCGAGCTAAATGATTACACGCTCTCGACGATGAACGCAAGCAACATGCTGACCGATCTTGGTGGTGGCATGTGGTCGATCAAGATTCTCAAGAATCAGAAATCGGTCATGGTCAATGTAAACGTGAATGATGACAACGTAGTCGAAGTTGACGAAAACCTGAACTTGAAGATTGTGAGTGTGGTTTCGGGCAACCCGACGGCGAACATTGGTATCGGTTTGCCAAACACGGAAACCGTCACGATTTTTGACGACGATGTGGCCAAAGTCATTATTGTCGGAACTCAGGACGCGATGGAATCGACTCAGCCCGGCGAAGCTCCTGGCCAGTCCGGTGAATTCAAGGTCTCGCTGGTCGATCTCGATGGCAACATGATTACCAGTGAAACCTCGACCACGGTCAAAGTGGATGTCGTGTCCGCTGTTTCGGGAACCAATGCGACCTACGGTCAGGATTACATCATCCCGGGCGCCGTTGAATCCTCGCCCGGTTCTGGTGACTGGCATGTCATTCTCACGTTTGCTCCCGGTGAGTCGATGAAGACGTTAACCGTCCAGTTGCTCGGCGAAACTCCTCCCGATGGCAATCCCAACACGCCAGAAATCGACATGGGCGAAGAGTTTGTCAAACTGATGCTGGATCCGAACTACGCTCCAATTGCATCCGGCGGCGATGGTGTCATCGGTGACAACCAGATCCAGCTCGATGTGATGGTACCCGAGGGAGAAGGTCAGGCAGGCTACATTGATTTTGTCTGGGACGATGGCTCACCTTGCATCGACTTCCAGGTTCCTGGAATGGGCATGAACATGGACGAAATTCAGATCGTCGATGAAACCTTCAAGGTCAATATCTTCGCCAACGAAGAGAATGGCAGCGAACCGGGTACATTGCCTCTGGGCTCCGGTGAGAACGGCCAATTCCAGGTGACGATCAACAGTCCTTGGAACTTCGGTGATACGATTGTCAACTACACGATCTCCGGAACAGCCACCACCGCGTCGCTTGCCTCAGGGGCGCTGGACCCGGCCGATTACGAGGATCTGGTTGGATACGATCCATCAAATCCAGACTTTGTCTTGGTCTCGATCGATGGCCAGGTAGTCATTCCTGCGGGAGCTGATCACGTCAACATCGATGTGACGGTCCTGGACGATCAATTGATCGAATTGTTGGAAAACGTCACCGTTACGCTACAAGGTTTCGACTACGAAACAACAACCGGACCGGAAGGCTCGGGAATGGTCGAAAACGCACCAGTCGGTGTTTACGGCTACCGATGTTTCGTAACCGATTTCCCATCCGCGACGGTCTATATCGCGGATGACGACACCGCGGTCGTTACACCGAACGTGGTTCAAAACGCGATGGAGCCCGATAACGGTGTCAGCGATCCAGTTAATGACAACGGTCAGATCACGATCAAGTTGCTCGAAGACGGCACTCCGATCATTAGTGATCAACCGACGTTGGTGTCATTCGCGATCACGGGTGATGCGATTCTCGGCGGATCAACTCTGGCGGGAGCCGATTACAAACTCGTACTCGATGCCAGCACCGACGGCGGCGAAGGCTTTGTCCTTACCTATAACGAGGCCACCGGCTTGGGAACCGTTTTGATTCCTGCAGGTGAATCGTGTGTCAAGATCAATGTCATGACGCTTGACGACATCATCATCGAGGATGACGAATCGGTCATCCTGACAGTGACCGCTGTCAGTAACGCCGTCAATAATCAACCCGATCAACCCGACCAGATCACGATCCCTGGTTCACCGGATAACGCCGTGGAAGTCACGATCGCTGACAAGGATGAAGGATTGTTGAAACTGGTCAAGCTGGATGTTTCCGGCAAAGAACCGGGCGGATTGAATCCGGATGCTTCATTCAGTGTCTACCTCGTTGATGCGGACGGTTCGGGAACGCTGCTGGTCAGTGATTCGGATACCGATGTGACCTACGAAGTCAAGGACAGCAGCACGGCGACTCCCGATGTCGACTATGTAGCTTTGAGCGGCATGGTCCAAATCCCTGCCTTCACCGGCGGTCTTGGTGTTACGCCAACGACTGGCTTCGGTGGCGACGGTCAGGGCGTGATCGAAGTCCACGTGCTGAATGATCTGGAAGTCGAACTCACCGAAACGGTCGCTGTCAACGCCACGGGTGTTGCCGACAGTGAAGGTGTCCGGTCGATCGAACTGCACTCGATGCCGTCGATGTTGATGGATTCCGTCAACATTCTCGACAACGACACGGCTTTGGTCTCCATCAAGAGCGATTCAACCAATGCAGACAACGATGTCCGTGAAGGCAATCCTGGTGCTCCGAACAACGGTAAGTTCGAAGTCTTGATGAACAAGATCAGCACGACCGATACGGTTGTGACCTTCATGGTGGTCGATGCAGAAACCACGGCCACTTATGGTGCCGGTGTCGGCGGCGACTATACGCTGTCCGGTGCCACCACCGTGATTTCTCCGATCATGGGAACGGTCACAATTCTGGCCGGGCAACAATCGGCCATCATCGACTTGACGACCACCAACGACCTGACCCAGGAATCGCTGGAGAACGTTACGGTCAAAGTTGTGTCGACGAACAATTCGGTCATCACGGTTGATGGTTCGATGGCAAAAGCCACGATTTCGATCAAAGACGATGATTTCCCGACCTTCACCGTGTCCGGTGTTGGGGGTGCAATGGCTATGGCCGACGAAGGCGATGGATACATTACCTTCGAAATTACATTGAGCGAACCGATCGACGAAGATGTTTCGGTATTCCTGGAGTTGGTTGACAACACGGCGACTGGATACTTCGGCGACGGACAGGGCAATGGAACGGGCGGCGATACCAGTACTTCGGACCAAGACTATGACCGGTCCAATACGAATCCATCGGTAACGTTCCTTGCCAATGGTGCCAACGGTTTGGTTCAGACCATCATGGTTGATATCACCGATGACATCTGGGTCGAGAACCACGAGTCGTTCTTTGCAAACATGATTGTCGATGGTGCTTCCACTGAAGGAATGACGGCCGGTGGACTCGAGATCAACGTGATCAACGGTGAAGGCTGGATCAAAGACAATGACAAAGCTACGTTCACGATCTTTGAAAAAGGCAGCACGACTAATTCGGATCCGACGGTCACGGAGGGAACTGATTCCCCGAATCCGTACAACAACGGGTCGCCAACGACTGCGGTTCAATTCGAAGTCGAACTTTCCAATCCGATTGATACGGACGTTGACGTCGCTGTCTCATTCGGTGGAGGAACCGCAACGGGCGGATCGTTCAATGTGACCGCTGGTGGTGCCATTACGGGTGGTGCAGCTTCCTATGGAACTGACTACCGGGGAACGACTCAGACGATTACCTTCAATTCGGGTGACTACGGTTCTGGCGACAGGATTATGGTGACGGTTCCTGTCATTCAGGACTTGATCGTCGAAGGTGGACCAACGGTATCTCCAGGTGTTGAGACGTTCGTCGCTTCACTGACAGCCAGTACCGCCGACTTGGAAACCCGTAGTTACATGGACATGGATGATTCGACCGCCACGATCGTCGATGACGATTCAGCGACGGTGAATGTCATGGTCATGGGTCCGGCAAACGCTGACAGTGACTACGAGGCCTCCGAGCCCGGACATGATCCGAACTACGGCAATGGTGCGTACACGATTACGCAAACCAATCCGAGCCAGACGGTGACGACGGTCAAGTTCACCATGTCAGGTGATGCGATCCTGGGCACCGATTACACTCTCGAATCCCCAGGCAACAACCTGACGGATCTGGGCAGTAACATGTTCTCGATCGATATCGCTCCGGGTCAAACCGAAGTGGTCGTCACACTGGTTGCAATCGACGACGCTCCGCTGATCGAAGATGACGAGTACGCCACCATGACGCTTAACGCACTGTTGGGCAGTCCGGATGCCGATATCACGATCGACTCCGCCAAAGATGTAGACACCGTCCGCATCAACAACGGTGATCGCGGCGAACTCAAGATCGCTGCAACGATTCCGATGGGAGTCGAAGGTTCGATGGACGGCAAGTTCACGATCACGTTGGACGAGGAAGGCGGCGCTGCTGCCGTCAGCGACACCGACACGGTCGTTCACTTCCAGATTGCGTTGGGTTCAGGTCAAGCCACCATTGGTGCTGACTACTCGCTCACTGCACCTGCGGCCAACATGCTGACCTACAACTCGACGACTGGCGTGGGATCGGTCAAGATCCTTGAAGGTGAGTCGATGGTGATGCTCAACGTGGTTGTGGTCGACGATGTGGAAACCGAAGACATGGAAGATGTGACCATCACCATTACCGGTCGGGATGGCAACACGGACATCAAGCCTGCTGAATCGCCTGATAACTCCGCTGTCGTTACGATCAAGGACAATGCCGATGGATTCTTCGTCAAAGTTCTCGAAGTCCACGGTGGTAAAGAACCGGGTGTCAATGATGCCGACGACGGCCTGTTCGAGTTCACATTGGTTGACGCCGATGGAAACCCAACCGTGGTACCTGCTGGAAGCACGACTTCCGGATACATCATCGTCGCGTTTGAAGTCGGCAAACCGACTGACACCGCGACGGTGGGAGAAGACTATGCGACTGTCGTTGGAGAAGTACAGATCTTTGAAGGTTCAGGTTCGGCACTGGTTTCGATCCCGGTTCTTAACGACTTTATCGTGGAACCAACGGAAACCGTCTCAATCTCGATCCTTGATATTCTGGACTCCACGAATCTGCCAATCACGACGCTTAACGGCGAAGGGGTTGCGATTCATCCGGACTGTAGCATGGATACACTGGATATCCTGGACAACGACACGTTCGCCGTCCTGAAAGTCAAAGTGGGTTCAACGGACTGGACGACCTCGTTCAACAATTTTGTTGATTCAGGAACCACGGCTGGATTCCAGGGTTACTCGATTCCAACGGGTGGTGCCCAGGATGACACAGTTCCATGGACAAACATCAACACCGTCCTCGTTCAATTCAACGACGACGTGGATGTCTCGACGTTGACGACAAGCAGTTTCGTCCTGCATGGACTCAACAGCACTCCGACATTTGCAGCTTCGACTCCAATTTCCTACGATGCGGCGACCCGAACTGCGAAACTTTCGCTCAGCGGTTATATCCTCAACGACAAATTGCGAGTGGAAGTTCTGGACACAGTCAAGAGTGCCGGTGGAGTCACGTTGGATGGCGATTGGACGAACAACTCCTCATCGTTCGCTTCAGGTAACGGATCGCCTGGAACCGACTTCAACTTCAACTTCAACGTCTTACCTGGCGATGCAACGCATTCGACGAATCCTGCGACTGCGGTTACCAACGCTGGTGATACAAGTAAGGTGTTTGGACTGTTGATGGGTGCCCCATTCGGTGGTCTTACAACCACAACTCCAGGGTATGAGGCCTTCTCGGATGTGAATGGAAGCGGAATCATCAATGCTGGAGATACATCGGCAATTTTCGGAATTCTGATGTCGGCCCCGTTTGGCGGACTGAAGTTGCCAGTCGGATCACCAGGTGGATTCTCCAGTGGCTTGTCCGGCGGTACGGATGGACTCTCCGGGTTTGTTTCGACCGGTCTACAGTTGGATTCCGGATTGGGAACCGACGGTTCGGACAGCCAAACCAAGAGCCTGG
>JAHEBQ010000146.1 GCA_024642205.1 Planctomycetaceae bacterium
CTTAACCGCTGCGAGCTTGTAATCTCGGGCAAATTTTCGTCGACTTCGTTTCATGAATCTTCCTTTCGTCATCAATATGACATAAGGTGACTCACTGTCTACCAACTCTGGGGAACTTCACTATCCTTGCGGTTGGCTATTACCGGAAAGACACTGATCCCGCGGATACGCGCCGAGGCTTCGTATACGATCACGGAACGGGCACGTTTAACGACATTAACGACTTGCTGAGTCTAGGCAACGCATGGGAACGAACTCCCTGCTTTTCGGTAAACAGGAATGGAATAGTTGTTGGTTACGTTCGCGAAACTGGTGGGCTGAATTGACCTGTTTGGTTTGATTTTCTCGATGCAATTCCAACTCTGAGATTTCTGGAAGACGACTTTCCAGAAGTCAACCCTGACACAACCGGCATAAATCGATATTGCGTGGATGTAAACAGTAATGGAGACATGTTAATAGGAAGTACCCAAGACGGCTCGCTTGTTAGCGAGAATTTCCTGGTAAATCCATTTACGTTGGAGGCAGCAGAGTTCGATGGTTTTTCCGCCAACGCTGTTAATAATTCCAGAGTTGTCGTTGGTCGTCTGGTAATTCCATTTGAACCGCAAGCTGCTGTTAGATACGACGTCGCGACCAGCACCATGTCTGTCTTTCCACAATATGCCAGTGGCGGAGCCAACGACATCAACAATGCCGACCAGTTTTGTGGAGTGTGGGACGTCAATATCAGACGTAATCGGACAAAACGATATTCGTTTATCCATCAAGGCAGTAATTCAAATGTTGATCCAATATGGTCGTCAGAGCCTTTTGAAACAATATTTGCAACCTCACTTAATGACGATGGTGACGCCACTGGTCGAAGTGCTACGGATTCCGGTGAAACGTTTTACATTTACCATTCAACTCTCGGCCAAGTATTTGGGCTGGGTGATTTAGTCAATGACGACTTCTTTAATAACTTGCAAGCAGGTTGGTCCCATCCAAAGATTCTCGGTCGGGATCAGTCGTTGCTAACACCCTCGCCCATTGTTGTTGGGGCATCGAGCGAACAAAGCAATCATGAACATCGATTGATCTTTTTGTTCCCGGAAGACACTCCGTAAGTACTGATTCCAACACCATTGATTTTGGATGGCTCGACCTTAGTCAAGACACTCATTTCTGGAGCTTACAATGCAAAAAAGAATTACCATTTTTCGAACTCTTATCACCGCCTTGATTTTCTGCTTGCTGCCTCTTGCCCAGGCCGAAGCCCAGAAGCCGGTCCCTTTTCGTCTCTTGGGAACGGCCACCTGGGATAATTTGCTCAATGCCTTTCCGCCTGGCACGGGGATGCAGTTCAACGATGGCTCGGGAAGGGCGAGCCACCTTGGCCGATTTCGAGCAACCGGCCGACTGCTGGCGACCGGCGCACCGGATATGGACGACAATTTTCCCGTCATCGGATGGGTGACGCTCGGCGCCGCAAACCGTGACCAATTGGAGACCTTCTTTTTCGGTATTCTCAATCTCGATGGGACCGGTACCGCCGAGTACCAGTTCACCGGAGGCACCGGTCGATTTAAAAATGCCACCGGAAGTGGTTTGATCCACGCCACGCTGGACGTTGACAACGGCCCGGAAAATGTCCCGATGGTCGTCACCTGGGAGGGCGTCATCGACTACTGATTGGGGCGCTTGTTGCAACCGAACCCGGGCTGCCACTTCCCAACCCCGACCTGTGCCCAGCGCCGGTCGGGGTTTTTCTATGCCCATAATTCGCGCTGCTTGCACCACGCCAGCGGGATCCCACGGCGGAGCTGCCGCAAGCTCAAACCTACCGGTGTTCGATTTTGCAGCATCGCCTCGACGATATCTGGAGCTAGCGAGTTGAGGCGGAACATCCGGCGCACGTAGCTGACGTCAATCTTTTTCGTGGCTGCCAGTTCCTCGACTGTCGAATACTCACCCGACTCCAACTCTTCTTGCCATTGCCAGGCACGAGCAATCGCCAAAGCCAAGGCGTTGTCATCCGACCCTGCCTTACTTCCCTCGCCCTCCCCCGCAGCGACGATCATTTGTCGCCCGTTGCGCCGGCGAAATCGCACCGGGGTTTTGACCACGATCCGATCGCCCTCCCGGAATACCATGCGACCGGGGTATTTCTCATTGAGTGCTCGCTCGTCCAATTCGTTCTCCAATGGGTTCCAGTTCAGCTACGATTTGCTCGATCCCCTCAGCCCGGAACTGAACCGTCACAGCCGTCTTGCCAACATCGATTTCGTCCACCAGCAATTCCAATATGCGTCGCTGCTCTTCCGGATATAGCACGTCCCAGATCGGGTCCAGGCGATTTAGCGCCAAAGTTACGGCTTTCAGATCGGCTTCGGTTGCCGGCCGAGTCTCGATCTGGCGGATCGAATCGTCCAGTGATTTCAATTGGCCATGCAGGTCCTTGAGTTCCGATTGAAGAAACTCGCTTTCGGGATCATCAAGCGTCAACAGCGACCGGATTGCCTGGCCTACCTGTTTGCGCCGTGTGCGTAGTTCGTCGAGCCTGGCCAATTCATTCGCACTGGGCCGGTCTTTGGATTACCGCTGCTTCCTGACTTGCAGATCCCGACTGCCGTGAGTGATGGCGAGTATTTCGACTACTTGGGACTGAATCCGATAGGTCACAATGTGCGAGAACGGGCGGATGACACACTGTCGATAATCTTTATAGACGACCGCGTAATGCTCTGGGGTTTCGGCGACTTTCTGAATGGTAGATTCCATCAGATCGATGAACCGGTCGGCCAATTCCAAACCTACTTCGTCAGCAAACCACGTTGCGGTGTCTGCAAGATCCTTTTCAGCTTCCTCCGTAAAGCGAACGGGAAACCCCATCAGCTTGCTTTCAACTTCGCTCTAAGGTCGGCGAATACCTTTTCCGAAGGGCGAAGACGATCAGGGTTGGCATCTGCGGCATCTGCGCGTTGATCCAGCAACTGTTTCATCTCGTCGCTAATCGGCCAAGTCCCCGATTCTGCCAAGCGATCCAAAATCGTGTTGGCAAGTTCCAGCTGTTGACTTGGCGGTAGTGACTGAATGGTGACAAGCAGTTCTTGGTTCGTCATGATTGGCTCCTCTCGTGATTATAACCTTGTTTCGGCCAAGGGTCGAATCCGGTAATACCTTGAGGAAATTCCACTAGGCCCGTTGCGAGTCCTTGTGGCCGCCTCCACTAGGGCCACTTTGTGATTCATCGCAAAGTGGCTTTTTTATTGGAATTACGCTCTTCCTTGAGTGGATCTAGCGGCTTCTCGACGGCTTATTGGCCACTCACAGCCGCCTTCTTGCCGTCGTCTGTTCGCTGACTGCGGCGTCTGGTTCTTGGTGTTTTGGTTGTTGACATTTGCTATCAATTACTTGAGCAAATGTGGAAAGGCGGCATCGTCGTGTGGCCAAAATGGTGGCCAGATGAGGAGTACGTCTCACACTACTCTCCAACAGTTGACGGCCTCAACGCCGAGGAAGCGATCGCTGTCTACGAAGTCGTTTCCGAAGAGTTTCCGTCCGTTAACTGGGTGCTTCCGGGGCCCCATGCTGATGTGCATGTGAAAAACCGTGAGGAGTCCGCACGCTGGAGCATTGGGCAGCTCGCAAAAGCGAAAAATCAGACACCTCCCGATCCCAAAACTCTGCTAATCTCGGGCGCATTTCACGAAGCCCTGACTGCCTACGAGGAGATCGAATCACAACGGCTGTCACCGGGGCCGTACTTGGTGAAGCTCTATATCGACCAGACCGGCAAATTGAAAAACAACTTCACTGCCGAACTTAGCGAAGACGAATTCGTCGGCCAAGTTGAAGTCGAAAGTCGATGAACTGCTGGGTATGGACGAATGACGGTTGTGAAGTTTCCTGAATAGATTCTATGTGAGCTTTGTCGTTCTCAGTCGCAGTGAGTTGCCGATCACGGACACGCTGCTGAAGCTCATGGTAGCGGCAGCAATCATCGGATTCAACAGCAGTCCCATGAGGGGATAAAGAACCCCAGCGGCAACCAGCACACCGAGAGCGTTGCAGACGAAGGCGAAGAACAGGTTTTGCCTGATGTTCTGCATGGTTCGTCGGTTGAGCTTCACAGCCTTGACTATTCTACGCAGGTCGCCTTTGACCAAGGTGACGCCCGCCGACTCAATCGCCACGTTCGGGAGAGGGCAATGGGGTCACAGAACTAGGGTGATCATTGGGGCTGCGGGGTCGCAGCGCAGTGTCCCCATGCAATTTTTCGTATGATCTAGATGATGGCGTTTGATCAGTACCGATCAGTTATCACTTCCGGGCTGTGTCCCCGAGTGATTCTTCTTCGGACAGCTTCCTGAAATTCGTCAATTCGGCGCTGTGATGCAATTCGGACCCGTCCCCGGTCTTCCGTCGTCCTTCCTTGTCCCAGTTTCTTCCTTTCTCGTCCGCGGCCTCTGCGTACCGGTCCCGGATTACTCCCGTCCCGCGTCGCCAACTGCTACAATGTGCCTTCGAACATTTAACCAAACGTTTGAAGGAGCCGTCTGGAATGAGCATCTTATCGCCCCGAAAATCCGCCTCCGTGCTGGTATGCTTCGTTGTCGTGAGCCTTTCCTGTGTCGTGACCGCGCAGGAAGACGGCCAGGAGTTTTCCATCGGCACATGGCGCTCGCTGGAATCAAAAGTGCTCGGCGAAACACGCCGTATCATTGTGGGACTGCCCGACGGATATGAGACCGACACCGAGAAATCTTATCCCGTGTTGTATCTGCTGGACGGGTCGTGGCACTTCCACCATACCAGCGGACTGGTCGATTTTCTG
>JAHEBQ010000147.1 GCA_024642205.1 Planctomycetaceae bacterium
ATTCCAAATCTTCAATTGAGCTTCCTACCGGCCTCGACGGACTTTCAATTGAAGACGTTGTTAAAGTGAATGACGGAATTAACGACGGTCTGTACGTTGTCGGTTGGTATTCATTAATGGGCGTCCCTAATCGCCGCGGATTCGTTTATCACTACGAAAACTCAGATTTTATCGACATTCCGACACTCTTGGGGCTTGCCGACTTAGACTTTATCAACCTTGTGTGCTTTGGCATGAATAAATCCGGCATTGTCGTCGCGGGCATTAGAGATGCCGATAATCTCGTGCATGCCGTGTATTTTGATCTTTTTGAATCAGGTACGCCTCAACTTCACAGCCTGAACGACCAGTTTGCTGAAATTCCTCCGCCCTCTGAATCCGGCAGCGTTCCGTATCGAATTAATTCCGTGGGTGACATCGTGATGGAACGCGGAGGGATTGTTGTTAATCCATTTTTGAATGTTGCCTACCAGCTTCCAAGTGATTCCGATACTGCGAGGGACATCAATGATCTAGGAACTGTCTTAACGGATACTCCAGAAGGAGGAGCTCTAAGATACAACATCCACGACACCGATGCTTCAGGGGAACCGGACCCATCGAAAGTGGAATATTTTCCACAGTTTTATTTGCTGGGAGATCCCGGAATCAATAACCACGACGAGTTCTGTGCTCGCCAAGACTACGCTGGAACTCCTAGGCGACGTGATCCAGATAGACAATATGCAGTGCGATATGGCAGCACTCAAGTTGACTGGTCTTCCGATCCGTTTGAAATACTGGCTACAGAAGGTATCAACGACTCAGGCGATATTTGTGGACAGGTTAAGGGTTTTGGTAACCCCGACGGATTCTTACATTATTCCAATGGTACAGAGATTGAAACGGGGCCAACGCTCTCATTGCAATCGTTGACCTCCGATGAATTTTTTGTTGCTGGAACCCTATGGGACATGCGATTACCAAATCGTATCGAACTGTCACCGACGCTCTCAGCTCCCATTGTTTGTGGACTCATTACAGATGGAGATACCGACCGGCGACTTTTCTTTTTGATCCCAGAATCCCTGGAATCCACGCCCGGCGTTTCGGTGACACCAGTCAATGGATTAACCACAACCGAAACCGGAGACAGTGATTCGTTCAATGTCGTACTCGACTCCGAGCCGACGTCCGATGTGACTATCGGCATCAGCTCGTCCAACACCGCCGAAGGAACCGTTGACCAAGCCAGCCTGACTTTCACTCCAGCCAACTGGGACACACCACAAACCGTCAAGATCACAGGTGTTGATGACGCGATCGAAGATGGCGACGTGGCCTACACGATTATCACGGCCGCTGCTACCAGTTCTGATCCGGATTACGACGGCCTCAACGCCGATGATGTCTCAGTTACTAACGAAGATGATGACTCTCCATCGGGGGGTGGATCAGAAACGTACGACAGTGATGTCGCCAACTCAAACCTCGAGATTCCGGATAACGACCCGAACGGTATCGATCCGCCATCAACCATTGGAGTTGGCGATCACTTGATCACGAACCTTACGGTTAACGTGGACATTACTCACCAGCGGCCAGCGGATCTGGAAGTCTACCTGATCGGTCCTGATGGTGGTCCTCCCGTTCAGCTGTTCAATTTCTCCGGCGACAACGTGGTGGCCGACTTCAACGGCGAGAGTAGCCTTGGCCTGTGGACGCTGGAAGTTTACGACACGCGTAGGAAGCGGACCGGCACGCTCAACAGCTGGTCGATCACGGTCGACTATTAAACGGGCCAAGTCTCGATAAGCACCAACCCCGATCTCACCGGTCGGGGTTTTTTCATGCTTATAACTCGCGCTGCGTTATCCACGACACCGGAATCCCGCGATGGAGTTGCCGTAAGCTTAAGCCATCCGGTCCATTACCCATCAAAATCGCCTCGACGATATCGGGAGCCAGCGAATTGAGGCGGAACATCCGGCGCACGTAGCTGACGTCAATCTTTTTCGCCGTTGCCAATTCTTCGACCGTCGAATACTCACCCGACTCCAACTCTTCCTGCCATTGCCAGGCACGAGCAATCGCCAAAGCCAAGGCGTTTTCGTCAGTTTTGGAGTTGTCTTCCGCACCATCGCCATCAAGAGCGATGTTCAGCTTGTGCCATCAACTCAACCGTTTTTTGAATTGATGCAAAAATCGACCCTTTGATGACGGATCCTTTGGTTTGGCAAAGCGATGATGGGCTAATCATAGTCAAAAAGTGGATTTACCTGCCGATGTCGTCGCGACATTGGGCCACCACGGGGGAGACCTATTTTATGGGGACCTCCGATGATCATCATTCAATCCAAATCTCGACTTGTTGGCTATGCGCGGGTCAGCACCACTGAACAAGAGCTCAGTCTTTAAATCGACGCATTGCTGCAGCATGGTGTTCAGAAGGAACATTTGTTTTGTGACAAAATCTCTGGTGCAAAAGAGGAACGTCCTGGCCTAACGGCCTGCAATGAAATGTTGTGTGAGGGCGATACGCTTGTCGTTCGGCGACTAGACCGGCTTGGGCGTTCGATGCGTCATCTGGTCAACATGATCGAAGATCACAAAGAACGCGGTATCGGTTTCCGTTCCATTTCGGATGGCATGATCGACACCACATCCGCATCTGGCGAACTGGTACTCAACATTTTTTCCGCTCTCGCCCAATTCGAGAGAAGACTAATTCAGGAAAGGACCAATGCAGGATTGGCGGCGGTTCGAGCGCGTGGTCGGATTGGCGGGCGGCCAGTGATGGATCGCAATCATCCAAAAATCAAGCTTGCCAATAAATTGTTTTGCGACAAATCGATTGAGTTGGATGGCATCTGTGATAGGTTGAAGATCTCCCGTTCGACGCTTTAGCGTTATGTAACCTTGCGCGGAAATCGCGATGTGGGGAAAAAACTGATAAGCATTTTGGGAAAGTGGCGTCTAACCGTCGGCTATCCTGAAACTGATCGCTTTATTTAACCCTGGAAGGGGCATTCAGGACGGATTCCAGTCGCTGTGTCATTTACACAATGTTTTTAGACGTTCCATTCGAGGAACGATTTCCATAGGTCGATTACCTTTCAGGTGCGTTAATCGCACGCGCAAATTTGGTCGATTATCATTTTTCTCCCGTGTGTCCGGTTGTTGGCAGACGACAGGTTCCATACTATCGTGGCAAGTGAAATGACGGACCTGACAAATATTCTGCATCGCATCGAAGAAGGCGATCATTCCGCATCGAATGAGTTGCTTCCGCTGGTATATGACGAACTGCGGCGACTGGCCGTGCACCGCATATCCCGGGAGAAAGCCGGCCAGACGTTGCAGGGGACGGCTCTTGTGCACGAAGCCTATCTGAGGCTGGTGGGTGGATCCGACTCGGTTCCCCAGCAGTGGGAAGGACGGCGACATTTCTTTGCCGCCGCCGCCCAGGCCATGCAAAGAATTCTGGTTGAAAACGCTCGTCGCAAAAAGCGTGTCAAGCATGGGGGCGGGCAACACCGAGAAGACCTCTACGATATACCTTGCCGAATCGGGATTCCAATCGACGATGTTTTGACATTGGACGAAGCCAGCTCCAACTTGAAGAACCGAAAAAGGCGGAAATTGTTCGTTTGCGATTCTTTGTCGGACTCAATCATGAACAGGTTGGCAAAGTCCTCGGCGTGTCGACCATCACGGCACGCCGGCATTGGCGTTACGCCCGCGCCTGGCTGCGGCGTGAGATGGGCACCGATCCCGGCGAATAGCGGGGATTTTCTTTTTCTTGAAAAAATACTGATCGGTTTCAGGCGCCTTCAGCGCGTGAATCATTAGTGGCAAAATCCACCCGCGCTCGAGGCGTCCGGTTTTGCTCAATATTGAAGAAAATCAAATCTTCGTTAGTCTATTTTAACGCCGAAGTCTTGAATGACTTCTCGTACGATGATTCGCGACTGACGGTGGTTGGCAGCACCCGTGCAGATGCTACCGGAGACTTTTCAGCTCCCGACCGTGGATTTGCCTGGCGACCATTTGATTTCACAAACCCGACAACCAACATTGGGACATTTGGTGGTGACAACAGCAACAGTTGATCATTCGATGTCAATAATTCGGGTCAGATTGTCGGCTTGGCGGATGCCAAAAAGGGACGACCACACCCTTACTTGTTCGTTGACGGCGAACTGAAAAACCTGAATTTTCTAATTGATACAGGCAACAAAACCCTGCAGTTGGCTAAGGCCATTAACAACCAGGGCGATAACACCGGGCTTTTGAGAATTCCTCGGCCTGTAAGCGAGATCCATGGTTACTTGCTGCTTGCAAAGAACCAATAATTCCGAGTCGCATGCAACGGTAAGCAAAGTTTGGGTCGACCTCCGGTGTCGCGATTAACCATGATCGTTCGGCCCATCCCGTTGATGCAACGATGGTCCCGGCTTGTCAGGCGGCAACGCCGACCTGGGTCATTTGGAAATTTCCCGTCTTGTAAATCAGCGAAGCCGCGTTTTTTTTTGATTCGTTTCGAAAAAGACTGATCGTTTGAACAGTTGGGCGGCGCATTGGTTTGTGGAGGGTGTCCTGACCTGCGAATTTTCGGCCGTGGGGTCTATTGCTTTTTCACGAACCAGTTTGAACAAAACCCGACCTTGGAGGAGAATACTGTGAATATCTCACGAATTGGAGCCGTTGTTCTTCTGGCTGTGTTTCTGATGGGGAGTTTTGATTCTCCAGCTTTGGCCCAAAGAAACAAGGAAAAGACGCAAAACAGGTTCAGCGTTCTGGAAATTCCGCTCAATAATGGATTGGCGTTTGCG
>JAHEBQ010000148.1 GCA_024642205.1 Planctomycetaceae bacterium
ACCTGTCTTCAGTACCTGGGACGGTTTGACGAAGCGTTGGCCGAATACAAGAAATCACTTTCCAGTCGCGTGGCCCGGACTCCAGTCGAGTTAAACAACCTGGCTTACTTCAGGGGCTTGGCCAACACAGAACTTCCCAAGGCAGCCGCCGACATTCAAAAGGCGATCGAGTACGAAGAGTCCCGATACTGGGGATCCTACATTCTTCCTTTGCAGGTGCGGACGGTTGTGTCCGCGGGGTTGATTTCACGTCATGTCGATGGTCGTCGTCAGGCCTTGCGATTGCTGGACCGAATGATCTCGCAATACGAGGTGCGACTGGCACACCTGGATGGTGCGGTGAAAGCCCTGGTGGCTGAAAAAATCAATAACACCTTGCCAATCACCAAGCAGGATGAAAAGCAGACGCTCAATGCACGGGCCAATCGTGAGATCCAAAAGAACTCGTTGGCTTTGATGCTGACGACTCGAGCTTTGATTTTGGAGGATTGCCAGCGAACCGCATGTGTCGATGCCGATCGATTACGGGTTCAAGAGCTTGGCTTTGATTTTTCGAAGTTGGCGATCGAGCTTCCATCCGACATCGCCTGCCTGGACGCACTTGGAACAGCAACGATCTATCTCGACACGCGCGGGTTTATTGCGGGCATGCAGCCGTGGCCAGACGACACATCCGATTGGTCAGCGGTGGACGCGTTCGGACGATCGACCCGCTATTCCAGCTATCAATCCGTCTTGGAAGATTTGGACCTGGCGGTGTTGGCCGCCCAATTCAGCCAGGCGGCAATGAACAGTTCGCTTTACAATTCAGTCGAGCTTTCGGTTCAGAAAGTGAAACGACGCAAGCGGATGGCCAGGCGGACGACGGCGGTGTTGTTGTACCATCGAATGAAGGTCCATGAGCGTGGGGGCAATGCCCAGGCAGCCGCCAAGGACCAGTGTTGTATCCAGGCCCTTGGTTTTCCGCCGGACGCAAGCCTGTTCTAAGCCCTACCGCGCCGACGTTAACGAGCGCTTCACTCTTGGCAAAGAAAATGCGATCGCCACTTTGCGGCACCTCGTATGGCACACCATTGGCAACCTGACGCGTGAGCAAGGGGTGAATCGGAAAAACTCGGGGTTCCTTTGCCTGCGCGTCGGGTTACCTACCTCGTCTTCAACCCTGATTTTCATCGCTGACAAACCACTACGTTGAGCGAATTTTGTTTCCGCGCAAAAAGAACCAGCCACAAACGAGCAGGGCGCCCGAAACCATAACCCATCCGGTTCCGTCGAGTCGCTGGGCGATCTGGCCCAACTCATAGGACAGCTTCAAGGCGTAACGCGAAATGAAGTCGGAAATTGCATCCATTTTACTTGGTCTCTGAGAAAAAAGGTCTCTGGTTCGGAACCGAGCGGGTCTCCTGGAACCAACGAACGGTTGTCCAAAGTTACGTTTCGGTTGATGTGGGAAAACGCCCACAAGAAAGGATTGGCAAATTTCGTCGATGGGGTGAAACGATTGTTCCGGTAGTCGGGACTGTAGGCGAGAACGTTCGGATCCCAGGTTCCATTCTGGGGATTTCGCGGGATCCCTTCCGGAGATTTCGCGGGATCCTGTCCAGAGATTTTGCTGGATCGGAGCAGAAAATTGCCAGGTTAACGGTGGAATCGGGGTCGAGTATTTGCCTCGATTCGACGTGCAAAAAGGGTGGTGTTGGGTTGGAACACGGGGAGTGCGGGTTTTCGACCAGTGTCAGGGATTTTTGGCCGCTTGCGTGTCCGGAGACCGGCATTTGCTTCAGTTCAAGTTGTATTTCACCGAAAACTACATTACGACTTGCAAACAACCAGAATTCAGGATAATTTCCTACTTCTGCAAATCAGGCGCAGTAGCTCAATTGGTTAGAGTCCCGGACTGTCGATCCGGAGGTTGCGGGTTCGAGTCCCGTCTGCGTCGCTTGTTTTATCCCGGTTTTTACCGCTTCTATTGCCACTTCTGGCACTTTGCTGTTTTCGGCCAATAGGCCCAGAATAGCCCCCATTTTCCAAAACCTGCGTAGCCAGCTGCGTAGACAAGCTTTTGCCATTGGTCCCCGTGGCTCGATTCTTGTGCCTTTGCCCGGTCGGCAGCGTCGGAAGTTTCTCAACATCGGCGGCCGCGTCCTTAATTGTCAGATACGTATAGACGTTGGCAGCCAGTTCCGGCTTCGAATGCCGGGCAAGATCCTGGGCTTGTTGACGGCGTTAATTTTGCTTGACTCAGTAAAATTATCCGTTATTTCAGATTCCCGGAACAGTCAATTAACCATTGTTTGCACTTGCGGACAATCTGCGACCAATTGGTAACCATGAACGAAGCGATCGCCTGGCAAAACGATAGACGAGTTTCAAATACGGTCGTTTGATGCCCAACCCGGAGAATATGGGAGTACGGAAGTCATTGATGATGACGTTCTCCCATGGCCAGTTCCGATTCATAGCTTGTTACGCTAACGCAGCCTGCTGTTCTTTTTGGAGGATCGCAGCAAGTTCTCGCAACAAGGCCGCACCATCGCCTCTGTAGGCACTCCCATGTTGACAGGCGAGCGTCGCAGGATTGAGCGAAGCCAGACGCTCTAATGTCGTGCCGGTCTTCGTTGAGTGGGCGAAGTAATCCATTGGTTTGCGCATGGTTTCGCTGGCAGTCAGAATCTCTGATTCTGTGATGGGTTTTGTTTCCGCACCGGGCTGGGTAAATAGGTCGCCACACAATAGCGTGCTGGTTGTCTGATCAAACAGCACGCCGCAGTCCCAGCCGTGCGGCACATGCGGGGTATCAATCCACTGCCACGTCTTCTGACCTGTCGAGAAAGTCTCACCATCAGCCAAGCCTCGGCCCTCTCGGTCGGCATGATCGTTGAGCGATGTCATTAGACCAATGTTGCTGGCAAACGGAACTGCGTGTGGTGCAACAGCCAGAAACTCATTCATGGCACCAGATTCGTCTCCCTCGAAATGCGAATAACCGATGTGGCGGATGCGGTCGAGCGGAATGACCTTCGAAATTGCTTCGGACACGAACGGAAACCACCGACGCCAGCCCGTGTGGAAGATCATCGACTCATCGTCAACGATCAGATATTGACTCAGATTGAACCCACCGGGAAAGGCGTCGATCCGCAGCGGAGTATTGATGCGGTAAATTCCCTCTGCAACCTCGTTGATTGTTGTTCCGGTGTGGGCATTTGTTTGCATGACGTGTTTCCGTTGAGAATGAATGGTTTCTATTTTGTATTGATTGCATTGTTTGCAGTAAATCCAGATTCGTCACCTTGACAAAAAAAGATCATACCATCAATGGTACCACCATTAGTAACTTCCCAGTCTCGGCCAGGCATGAGCGTCATTTCGTCCATGCCGTCGAATGTGAACTCGACTGCCGGTTAGCATGGTGCGTGACTTCCGTCGGAGCAGTGTATAGCTGAAAATGAAGGCGGCGGAATTGGAACGAGAGCTGGAATCGCTAGTCGCAACCTGTACGCGGGTGGAATCAAAGTAGCCCCCGGGTCCGGAGAATTTGTCCCATCGAGGCAGCCAAGGGACTGTTAGACCAAGCGTGGCATTAAATGTACGGAAAACTGGACTTCATATCTGAGAAAGTCGGACTTGGTTCGGCGTTCCGACTCGTTCGTAAATCGGATTTCTTTACCTTCCAAAGTTCCTGGGACCGTTACTCACGATGGGATATTCTCTTCGACGACGGCCCACCAAAGGTATGACTGAGAGGATCGCCAGGAAGGTACACATGGAAGGTTCGGGAACGGACGCAAACGCTAGTCCGTTAATATCCGCATACGAGACTTCCGCGACCAGAGTGCCAGCGCCCGTGTTGCGATTGATTGTGATCAAACTTTGAGCACCTGTTCCGATTCTCCCCATACCAAAAAGCTGACCCGAAGTAGGGTGAAAACTCAGTCCATTTACCGTATATCCTATCGAACCAACAGGTGACGCTGCACCTGTGGACGTGTTGAGGGTCATAAGTTGCAACGATTGACTGTCAACGCCGTACATCATGCCTGAGGCATCATCATACGCCAGCCCTGTAATAAAATTGGTCCCGGTCGGTCCAATTGACGTCAGGTCGCCTGTTGATGTATCAAAACTCACGAGCTCCCCAAGGTTGGACGCTCCATAAAGAATGTCATTTGCCGTATCGAAAGCCAAGCCGTTAAATCGTTCTTGAGATGTGCGATTTACATAATTAATCAACGTGGTGTCAGCGGTCATAGGATCAATTGAGAATAAACCAGCGCTAAAACTGTAACTACTCATCGCATAAAGCGTTTGCTGATTCGAATCAAACGTCATGCCTGAAAAAGGCCCCCAGCCAGAGTTTCCCACGACCATGGGCTGTCCGGTTTGGCAATCAACGGTAATCAAGTCCTGAAACTGACCAACTCCATATAGGTTGAGAACATCTGCGTCTGCAATTGTAGCGAAGCAGATCGAAATCACGAAAACGACCGTACAGGTTAAATTGCGAATCATTGCAAGCCTTGAGTTTGTAGATTTAGGATTAGCGCTTCAATCCAGAATTGTCCAGTGAGATCGACGTGCACTAGTTAAAACGCTTTGTGACGCGGGAAATCATTTTCCGCCCGATTTCTTTAGATAGACGGTTATCAAATATGCCTTCCGTTCGCTGATTTACGGCAGCTCCGGCGTGAGCATAAAGAAACGAGTTTCGCTGGTGGTGGTTTGATTTCTTCCTTTTCCAGTGGTAACCATGACCTCGACACGCGTGAAGATCTGGGGGAATCCGGATGTGTCCCGATCGT
>JAHEBQ010000033.1 GCA_024642205.1 Planctomycetaceae bacterium
AACTCTCTCTTGGCTCGTAAGAACTGGCTCTCCTCTTTTGTCCGATTTTACTTTCCCCAGGGTTCAAATTGCCTGTCCTTTTAATGCTTGTCATGCGGGGTTCAAGATGCCTGTCCTTTTAATTTATGTACTCTTAAAAGTCTGTCGACAAGCAGCGACGTTGAATTCATAATGGAGCTTTGCAAGCGATGGACAGATTGGGAGCGTTACTTGATTCGTGAATCCAAGAAACAAAGTGCATTCACATTGGTGGAATTGCTGGTTGTGATCGCAATCATTGGGATTCTCATCGGGATCCTGTTACCTGCCGTACAGACAGTTCGAGAGAGTGCTCGTCGTGCTCAATGTTCGAACAACGTTAGGCAATTGGGTTTGGCTGCATTATGTTTTGAGTCCACTTATGAAGTATTCCCGGCTTCGGGTTGGACGAAGTCGGGGCCAGGCAATCCCGCTGGAAAATATGTTGGCTGGCGCCCTTTGTTGTTGCCATTTGTCGAGCAGACGAATTTGCAAAAGCTTTACGATTTCGGTGAAAACTGGTGGCAAGAGACGAATCCGACGACAGCCGCCGTCCCTGTTTTGCTATTTCAATGTCCCACGACTCCATTCCGAACCCCGGTACTTTCTGCCGTAGCTCATCCTCCACGGCCGTCAATGAATTTTGAAAATCCGATTGCCCCCACGGATTATGAAGCAATTATGGGAGTCCAGCCCGGTTCAATTAATCCGCATTTACCTTTTCCGATCTACCATTCAGGCAATCGCTATTCGGTGATGCATCGTAACTCTCGAAATGGTTACGCGAGTATTCTTGATGGATCTTCCAATACAATTATGGTCGTTGAATGTGCCGGACGACCGGATGTGTACCGGGGCCGTAGTTTGCGACGTGATTTGGCGAATGACCAAGGCATTGGGTGGGCTGACAGCGAGGGAGCCTTCAGTTTCGATGCCGCGAATAAGGATGGAAGCATCGAAGGGGGTGGTCCGTTCGATGAGTGCAATAGTGCCATGAATCGAAAAAATGATAACGAACCTTATTCGTTTCACGCTGGAGGCATCAATGGTTTGTTTGCGGATGGTCATGTCGCGTTTTTGGCGGAGTCGATTGAAGTTGGGGTTTTCGCAAAACTGATTACCCGCAATTGCGGCGAGCTTGTATCGGCTTCTGATTTCTAGAAACTCGATTTCTGCGCAGACGCGAGATGCGCTCGAAACGCTGGTGTTTTTCTTTTTTTTCTGCCCCAGAATGAATAAGTCGTGTAATTTAAGTGCCTGTCCTTTTGTGTTCAGAATAAACGGTGGGCGGAATTGAAATGCCTGTCCTTTTGTATTAACAGCCTGTCCTTTTTTTTGTTTGGGAGGGCGTAGTGGCGGAGGTTTTAGCTTTCCGCTTCAGTTACTTCGTCCGCCTGACGTGACGAATGCGTTGGTTTCAGGGGCTTTCGTGGTCGGAATTCCATCGGTCGGCCAGTTGATGAAATCGGTGTTTTTCCTCTTCAATCGGTCGGACCAATTTTCATTACCGATCATTTGAAATAGAAAGTTTGGAGATAATGTACGAGTTTTGGTTTGAAAGTCAGAGCTCAAACACGCCGACGTTGTTCCTTGCCGATTCGTTAATTCTGTATCGAATTTCGACCGCTTGCGAAATCTTTCTCTGATTGGCATGGCGGCTCGGATGATTGATTTACGAAATTGAACCAACGTGTGTTGCAAAAAACTTGTTAGAATGACGGTTGTGCCGAGTCCTGGTAACTGAAGGTTCAACATGAAAGCGATTTGCAAGAGCATGGTTCAAAACAAGTTTGGCTCGATTTTTCTGTTGCTGGCTCATTGGCAACTGTCGTTGTCCCCCGTTTGGATATTCCAGCGCATCATTGTGCTGCTTGTGATTTTGTTGCCTTCGCTTCCAACGGCGGCGAGTGCGGACGACCACCAATTTCAAATCAAGAACGTATTGTTCATTATTTCGGACGACTTGAAGGCCAGTGTGCTTGGCTGCTACGGCAATCAGGTTTGTCAGACTCCCAACATCGACCGGCTAGCTCAGCAGGGGATGGTTTTTCAGAGAGCTTATTGCCAGGGAACCTGGTGTGCTCCATCGCGGCAATCGTTCATGTTCAGCCGTTACCAATCCGGCGGCACGATCAACATGGGAGAGAATTTCCGTAACCACGGTTATTACTCTGCCCGTGTTGGGAAGATCTACCACATGCGTGTCCCAGGTGACATCATTGCCGGCACCAATGGGCTGGACGTGGCTTCGTCTTGGACAGAGCGGTTTAATTCGACCGGACAGGAAGCCCATACGCCCGGAGATTATGCGTGTTTGAATTTGAACATTTTTACTACGGAGTTGGCCAATCGACAGTCGACAAAAATGCCACACCGGCCTTTTGTCACAGTTGAGCTTCAGGGGGACGGGGCAGATCAACCAGATTACAAATCGGCACAAAAGGCGATCGAGATTCTGCGGAAGCGAAAAAGCTCCGACGAGCCCTTTTTTCTTGCCGTGGGGCTTGTCCGTCCCCATTATCCGATGGTGGCCCCCAAGGAGTTTTTTGAGCGATACCCGTGGCAAAACATTCAATTGCCCGAATCATATCAAGGCGACCAAAACGACATTCCAAAAATGGGGATGTCGCAATCGTTGTCAAGCGTCAACAAAATGGGTGATTTTCCTGATAATCAGAAACGGATGTGGGCCGGATATTACGCGTCCGTTTCATTTATGGACGCGCAACTCGGAAAAATTGTCGGTGAATTGGAGCGATTGGGACTCCGAGACTCAACCGCAATCGTATTCACCAGCGATCACGGATACCATTTGGGCGAGCACGAGTTCTGGCAGAAGTCCAACTTGCATGAAGAAGTGACGCGTGTTCCGTTGGTAATTTCAGCTCCTGGGTTTCGGCCAGGCCGAACGAACTCGCCGGTTGAATTGGTTGATCTCTATCCAACGTTCGCGGAATTGGTCGGCGTCAATGTGCCGAAGGACGTTCAAGGCAAGAGCCTCTGTTCGGTGCTTACGGATCCAACGGTGCGTGTTCGGGAATCGGCTCTTTCAATTCATCAAGGGTTTGCACTACGGAGTGACCGGTGGGCTTACATTCGGTATGCCGACCGCAGCGAAGAACTGTACGATATGAACTCCGATCCCAAGCAATTCACGAATCTGGCCGACAGTAAAAGTCACGCCGAATTCCTCGCTGAAAACCGAGCCGCACTGGATACACGATTGGCGCAAGAGGGGCTCGATGCGCCCAAACCAAAGAAAAAGAAATCAGCGACACAATAAAAGGCGCTTCAAAAAACCTGTTTCAAGCACCCATTCATAAGATTTTTTTTCCGTCGTGCGATCAGGCAGCGCGATTGTTGGTCCAGACGGCCGTCCAAACGAGTCGATCAGTTGAATTTCAAGTTTAAGATTCTCGATTTGTTGGCGATCACCACAGTCGCGGCGTCTCTGTCGGCTGCCTTTCAAGCCGACTTGACGCTGTTTCGCCAGCTTTTGTGCGCCTCGCTGATCGCGCTGGTTTCAACTGGGGCAATATTACGGTTTCCCAACTCCCGGCGTAGCGTTCAATTCGTCGGCGGCATTGGGGGATTCGCAGGAGGGCTATCCTACCTTGCCCTGATGTACTTGTTGTCGCCGTTTGTTTATGAGCCGGAACCGTTATTTGGTCAACGAGCGATTCCCTTATGGTGCGTCGACATGCCCATGGCGGTCGTGTTCTCGGTTCTGTTTGGTGCGACCATGGGCCCCTTGATGGGCCTTCGATTTCAAAACCATCCAATTACTGGCGATTTTAAAAAACCGTTTTGGTTTTCGGTTTTCCTTCTGGCTGGAGTTTTTCTTCTGGGAATATTTGCAATGTTTGATCGACAAAGCATGCAAACTCGCGACTGGTGGGTCGTAGCCCTGGTGTTGTCAATTGTCTTTGTGATTCACACCAATGACTGGTTTCGCCGGTTTGAGTCGGCGCGACATGGTCAATCCCAATAACGGATTAATCAGGGATTGTAACAAGAGAAAAAGACGGGCCGGCGGAGACAATCGAATCGACTTGATAACCGATCGCTCACAAGGAGAAAGTATGACGAAGATATTGGCATTCGCAGGAAGTGCACGCAAAAACTCATGGAATAAATCTCTGGTCAAGATCGCTGGACAGGGGGCTGCCGAGGCCGGTGCCGAGGTTACGTTCATTGATCTGGCAGAGTATCCGATGCCAATTTTTGACCAGGACTTGGAGTCGGAAAGCGGGATGCCGGAATTCGCCGGCAGGTTCAAGCAACTATTGATGGATCACGATGGTTTCTTGATCGCATCTCCGGAATACAACAGCGCATTCAGCCCGCTATTGAAAAACGCCATCGATTGGGCTTCACGCACTACCTCAAAGGAAGAGCCGCCGCTGGTTGCGTATGCCGGAAAATGTGCCGCGATCATGGCTTGTTCACCGGGAGGACTGGGCGGAATTCGGGGCCTTGTCTTCCTTCGCATGCTGCTGGGAAACATCGGTGTCACCGTAATTCCAGATCAGATCGCGATTCCCAAGGCGCACGAAGCGTTCGGAAAGGACGGTTCGTTGGTCGATGCAGGCCAGCAGAATTCTGTCCGGGAGATTGGTGTGAAACTGTTCGGTGTGGCCGCCCGGCTAAATTCCTAGGACGCGATTTCTGCAACGGCTCGCCATCCACCCCGCTGCCGCACGGTATTGGGCCGCGCGAATTGAATCGGACCTACTCGTAATTTTCGTAGTCAATTTCCTGAAATGCAGCGACTTCCGGCACCCACCGCTCGTTGACGAATTTCGTGTGTTCGGGGTGATTGTTGTAGGTCTCGTAATCCGCCTGAGAATCGAATTCCATCGAAAAACCGAAATGATGATCGCATTTCGGACTGGTCTGCCGGAGTCGTTCGAATCTCTTGACCGTTTCGATCTTCGTAAGTGCGAGTGCGGCTTCGAGAAACTCACGCTCTGCTTTGGAGCCTGGCTCATGGTTCAGCGTAAACATAACCGTGTGTCGGATCACTTGTTGTCCTTGTAGGTTGGTGGGTGACGGCTTTTTGAATTCGACCGGTATTGCTACGAGAAACCTGCTTCGAGACGTTTGCGGCCAATGGCAAGCCGGTTCAGGTGTTGAAATCATACCAGAGCGCCCGCGAAGTTGACTCAGCCTCGGTAATCAGCCCAAGTTCCAGCAGATACGATTTGATGTTGTCGATCGCCGCAGTCGGACAGGCGAAATCGATGCTCCAACGCGTCTGCGCGAACCATTTTTCCACGTCGCTCTTCAACAAGTCGTACCGATTCGAGATGAGCTCACAGGCTTGCTCATCCATCATGAACGTTCGGCAGGTTTCGTTGAGGATCTTCAAGACCGTTTTGACATCATCTGCGCGTTTTTGCAGGACTTCGCTGGTTGCACAGATGATAAACGCAGGCCACAAAGTACGACGCTCGCCGATACGGCGGAATTCTCCGGAAACAACGAATGGCGAAGTGGTAAACCGTTCCCACAGAAAAGTATCGGCATCTCCCGAAGCGAGTGCCTTTCGGGCACCCTCAAGATCACCAATTTTTTCGAAACGCAAATCGGTGGTCGGCCAGCCTCTTTCAGCGGCGTCGACGATCGACATCAGATGGGAACCCGAGCCAAACCGACTGATCGCGTAACGCTGGTCCCTGATTTGATCGACATCATGAATGTCACTGTCCGCGGCAACGTGGATTCCCCAAATCAGCGGAGTCTCGACATACGATTTCACAATCCAGCTGGGGTTGCCTTTCAGTAATGAGGCGACTCCCCCTTCGGACAATACGATCGCGATATCGAAAGTGTTCTCGCTCAGGCCTTTCATCATCGCGCCGGTGCCACCCGGAACATCTTGAAATTGGACCTGGATGCCCGCGTCGGCGAATTGACCAGATTCAATTGCCAAATGCCAGGGTAAATTGAAGTGTTCCGGAACTCCTGCGACAACCAGGGGTCGAGGGACGGAATTGGATTGGATGCCGCAGGTCGGCGGAAAATCGCGTGAAGGCAATGTTCACTCCGGTTTCGTCTTGTGTTTCATTACATTTTTATCGCGAATCGTTTTGGCATGGGTAAACGTTTTCAGCAACGCGTTACCGTCGGATCGCTCAATGGAATTTCGAAGCATTTCAAGATTGTCTTGGAAATTTTGCAACGCGTCGAGGATGGCGGTTTTGTTTTCGAGGCAAATGTCCCGCCACATGACGGGGTCGCTCGAAGCAATGCGTGAGAAATCGCGAAAACCGCCGGCCGCAAATTGAAAAATCTCCTCAACATAGTCGGTTTCTGAAAGCGTATCGACAAGTCCATAAGCCAGGACGTGTGGCAGGTGACTGGTCGCCGCCAGGACAAGATCATGTTGTTCCACTCCCAGCGTTTGGACTTGCGCGCCCGCGGTTTGCCACATCCTGGTGACTCGCTCAATGGCACTCGGGCAGGTGTTATCAAGTGGTGTCAAAATGACCTTATGATCCACAAACAGGTTTGCGATCGCCGCCGAGACGCCACTTTTTTCACGTCCAGCAATCGGGTGGGCCGGCACAAAAAACTCGGGAACCTCGCCGAATACCCGGGCGGCCGCGGCGACCACACTGGCTTTGGAACTTCCTGCATCAGTGACGATGGCCGCTGGCGGCAGGTGGTCCGCGATCTGTTCCATGATCGCCTCCATCGCCCCCATCGGAACTGCCAGAAGTATCACGTCCGCGTCGCGTACTGCTTCGATGGGATCAAGCGTGAATTCATCGATCACGTTGAGGTCGATGGCCTGTTGAAGATGGACAGAGTTGCGGCTACAGCCGACAAGCCTGGTGCATGCCGCGGCCTTGCGCAGCGCCAAGGCTAAGGATCCGCCAATCAATCCGACACCAAAGATCGTGAGTTGTTTAATCATGCGCTGATTCTAGCCTGCCTGGAAACATGCGATAAGTGGAAAAGATGTGCGCTCGATCCGTCATCGAGGTCAGCATGGACTCGACAACCCGCAGTCGGCAACGGTCAAAAGAGCCATCGACCGTGTCCAAATGCTTTACCCTCAGCTCGCTCTCGTACAAGAAGGGAAAAACCGCGAGGTCAGCGGATGGTTCCGGACATCACGATTTCTGCACGTTACCCGTAAGTGTCACTAATTTCTCTGATATATTCGATTGCATTCTCAAGCGTTGTCGTCGGTATGCCGATTTGACGGCCGTCACGATCGCAGTGGCCCAATAGAACCAATTCGTCGAAGCTCTCATTGAGCATGAGTCGCTTACGAGCACGGGCACCAATCGTACGATCATGAAGTTTGTGGGCGAACATGTGGTGCTCAATCAACCATGCCGTCCGCTCGGTAATAAAACCGTCAAGGGCCTCGAGTCCGCTCTCAACATGCGCATGGGGATCGATTCCTTTGCCGACATCGTGTAATAACGCGGCCAGGAGGAACTCCTCATCATAGGGTAGTTCGTCGCAAGCCCGATCGTAAACCTGGAGGCTGTGATAAAGCACATCGCCTTCGGGGTGGTATCTTGGGTTCTGCTTGACATTTTCCAGCGGCAACAGGAGTGAGTAATAGACTTGAAACCGATCAACTTTTTCGGCGCTGGTTTTCAAAGCACTCTCGATGTCCAAATCGGGATATTCGATACCGAGAAACTCGATCAGCTGGTTGATCGACGCCTTCTCGATTGCCTTGCCAGTAATGGAGCTCTTGAATGCGTAGCTAACCTTGCTGGTGGGGTAGACCGTCAATTCGAACGGATATCGATCCACGACATGGATGTGTTTGAAAACCTGTCGCTCGCCGTTCTTGACGATCCGTTTGTACTGGGTGTCGTAAGCAATGCCGTGGTAGTCGAGTTCACCGGTTACGGATTCAATGCTGTCGGAGAAAACGTGCAGGTCGATGTCGGAGCCCCTACGGACATGGCCGGTAAACACGCTGCCGATCAGACGGGGGCGATACTTTTCCAGGATCAGCATCATGCGCAGGGCTTCCAGACGCATCTCCTGAAGATGATGTGTGCGTGATTCACCTTCCAACATACGTGCGAGATGCTGAATCTCGTCCCGAATTTCGGCGTTGCTGGGCAAGTCTTTTGGCTTGACCCAGCCTTTGCAGATCTGTCGGGCTGCCTTCATTTTGGCCCGGTAGTATTCGGATTCCTGCCGCTGATACATCAGCATGGCTGCTTGATAGGCGATTTGTCGCCGAATTTTGGATGTTGTCATACACTCGCGAGGAACTGGCATCGCGAAAAACTGGGGAACAGGCGAAAATTGCAGGTTAGTCAACAGGAATTGAATTATTGCCCCCTCCGGCAATGTTTCCACGAAAAGAAACAATTTTTTTGGAAACGAACCTTGTGAATAAACAACTGTTTAATACAGTTGTTTAGTGGGAAAATGGACGCGAAACTAGCATGCCTGTGGGTTAGGCAAGATTGGAAGCTAGATTGCGAACAAAGATCGACGTTGCCTCTCGAATAAACCTGAGCATTTTGGACGTAAATAAAAAATCAACAGACTCGACGCGCCACCGGATTTTAATGGAAGCCGGTCCTATTTTTGCGCGCAAAGGTTTTCGAGCAACCACGATTCGCGAAATATGCGACCAGGCAAGGGTTAATCTCGCGAGTATCAATTACTACTTTGGTGACAAGCAACACTTGTATACCGAAACCGTCGTGATGGCGCGGGAAATGCGAGTTCAGCAGGTCCCCTACCCGACTTGGGATGATTCCACGTCTTCAGAAAAAAAATTGGCAGACTTCATCAGCCTCTTGTTGCATCGATTGGTTGCGATGCAGACCGAGCCTTGGCAAGTTCGGTTGTTGATGCGCGAGATTTTGCAGCCAACCGAGGCCTGCAAACACCTGGTGGAAGAATATTTTCGGCCGTTTTTTGAACGGCTTTGTAGTGTGATCGACGAAATCGTGGGTCGAAGATTGCCGGAGCATCGCAGAAGCCAGATTGGATTCAGCATCATTGGCCAATGTCTTTACTATCGCTTTTCAGCAGACATTACCTCGATGATGATTGAGGAGCAGGAATACCAAGAGCACTTCAACCTGGAAGGTTTGGCCGCTCACATCACGGAATTTTCTCTGGGTGCGATCTACCAGATTAGACAGAAAAACGAGCCGTTAACGGAGATACCGGAAACAACAACCGGATCGACCAAGTAAATAACAAATCAGCCGGATAGACACCGTCCCGCTTTCCGCGAACGGAACCCCGTCACCAACGACATCTGAGAGCAAACATGCCAGAAACTTCTGTACAACCGACCACCGACTCGTCGTTTGAGGCATTGTCCGCGCCGATTCAAACACCGGCCCCTGTCCGTCGCACGGAATCAATTGTGACACCGGAACTCGCCGCGCGGGAGCTTTATGGCACAGACGCAGTTCCCGTCAGGTCCAGAACCAGGGAAATCCTGAAATACCTCCTCTCGATCTTGATACTGATCGGGGGAGTGGGTGTGATGTTTGGACTGTATTTGCTTAAGGAACCGCCCAAGGAGCAGTCTCCAGACCAGCTTACACCGTTGGTGGACACGACGCGCGCAGCGCCATACGCTGGCTTGTTGGACAAAGTCATTTCAGGCACGGTGGTTCCTTACCGGGAGATTCGAGTTGCCGCGGAGGTCAGCGGCAATGTAATCAAAAAATATGACGAATTCGAAGCTGGCAATTTTGTGAAAAAAGGCACGAAGTTGTTGGAGATTGACCCAACCGATTACCAGTTGCAACTGGAATCGGGTTTGGCGGAAGTTGAGCAGGCTCAAAAGATGATGGAGGAGACTCAAGAAGAGATTGCGGGTGCCAAACGAAACATCGCGATCGCCGAAACCGAGTACAAACTGGCCCAGGAGGAATTCGATCGTAATACACGGATCAGTACGGCCTTATCTTCCACCGAGTTGGATCAGGCGAAGCGAAACCTCCTGACTGTCGAGTCGGCGTTAGTAACGCGAAAGAACAATCTTGGCATGTTGGATGCAAAGCTTCATCGAATGCAAGCATCGCTGGCCCTCTCAAATGCTCAGCTGAATCGAACGAAATTGAACCTGTCGAAAACCACGATTGTGGCCCCTGATGACGGGGTGATTGTTCGCGAAGTGGTTCAGGAAGGCGACTATGTTCGGGCGGGTGACCAGTTGGTCATGTTCGAAGATACCAGTCGATCGGAGGTGATCTGCAATCTCACACCCACGGATCTGGCCTGGATCCGGGATAATGCCCCGAGCAGTTCCGAATTTGGCGATGAAATTTCCGATCAAGATTCATTCTCGGTCTACCACATTCCCAAAACCCGCGTTTCTGTTTCCGAAGTAGCGGAACCCAATATCATTTGGGAGGGAGTGCTGGAGCGATTTGACGGGATTGGACGCGACGAATCGACTCGGACCATTCCCTGCAGGATTACGATCGAAAAACCGATCGTCCAAACCGAGGCTGGTCAACGTGCGCTGGTCCGAGGTATGTATGTCAAGTGCCGGATTGAGGTTCAGACGAGTGCTGACGAATCCCAGCGAGATTTCCTCGCGTTTCCGGCGGTTGCCCTTCAGCCGGGCAACTTCGTTTGGGTGGTGGAAGAACACAAATTAAAGAAGGTTCCGGTGGAGGTCATTGACTATACGGATCAAAGGATCGACACCAAGATCACCAAAATCGTCATCGTTGCCACTAGGCAAGGCACACTACAACCGGGTGATGAGGTTGTGACCACGCCGATCCCACAACCGAGTGTTGGGGCCCAGGTAATGTTGGAGCGCGAACAGGACATTACCGAAACCGGATCGCTGCCGGCGGTCGAGTAGTAAATCAAGCGGACTGGTGTCGGGCTGAACGCCGATTCGAATCGCAGTCAATCGCAGTCAGTCGCAGTCGGTTAAGGGGCCGGTGATCATCACCTGTCAATCATAACATTCAAAAAAGTATGAACTGAGCAATCCATGAGATCTGTCATTCGCTGGGCGATCAAGAATTCGCCCGCCATGAATACATTCCTGATCGCTTCGCTGATTATTGGCGCTGTCAGCATGATCGTCATGCGACGTGAGGTTTTTCCGAACTTTGCACTTGAAATCGTATTGGTTTCCGTCCCGTTTCCGGGGGCGACTCCAGACGAAACGGAAGAGGGGATTTGTCAGAAGATTGAATCGGCGGTTGCCAACCTGGATGGCGTCAAGAAAATGACGTCGGTCGCGATGGAGAATTTCGGCTACGTCATTCTGGAACTGAACAACGACGTGGGCGACGTGCAAAAGACGCTTAACGACGTCCGTTCCGCGATCGACCAGATTTCGACGTTTCCGCCGAATGCGGAGGATCCGGATGTCAAACAGATAGTGTTTCGGGCCCCCGCGATTTCGGTGGGGATCCTTGCGCCGAAACGGGAACGCCCCCCGACGCTTCAGGAAGAAATGGAATTACGTGATCTGGCCGAGGACGTCCGATCCGAGTTGCTTGAGTTGCGGCCCGTTCCGCCGACCGGTCCGTTCCGTCGAGCATTGCGAGGCCTGTTCCAGCCCAAGGGCCCGGCTGTTTCCTCGGCCGAGATTACGGCGGCCCGACCGTATGAAATTTCCATTGAAGTGTCCGAGGACAATCTTCGGAAGTACGGTTTGAGTCTGCAATCGGTGGCACAGATCATTCGTCAGCAGAATGCCGACACCCCGGGCGGGACGATGGAAACCCCCAGCCAGGAGCTGTTGCTGCGGGGAAACAACAAACGGGAAATCGGAACCGAAATTGCCGAGCTTCCCATCAAAGTTTCAAGCGGCAGCGGAGAGCCGCTGACGGTCGGAGACATTGCAAACGTCGTCGACGGGTTCGCGGAGTCGTCGTCGACTCACCTGATCAATGGACGTTCGGGGCTGGTCGTTCGCGTATCCAAGACGGCAGAAGAAGATCTGTTTACGATAACCGATACGGTCAGGCAGTATGTGTCCGAGCGAAAAATGCCGGAAGGTTATTCGATCGAAAAATGGGGTGACATTTCCGTCGACGTGCGAGATCGCATGGATCTGCTTACCCGAAATGGTATTCAGGGTCTGATTTTCGTATTCATCGTTTTGGCGGTTTTCCTGGACTTACGGTTGGCATTTTGGGTCGCGATGGGAATTCCCGTTTCGATCCTGGGTGCCGGGTTTGTTTTACTGGTGACCGGTCAAACGCTTAACATGCTTTCGATGTTCGCATTCCTGATGGCACTCGGGATTGTTGTCGATGACGCCATTGTGATCGGCGAGAATATCTACTCGAAACGACAGGAGGGCCTGGACTACTTCAAAGCCGCGGTTGAAGGAACAGCCGAGGTTCTGCCAGCCGTTTGTGCTTCAGTCGCGACTACAATCATCGCCTTCTTGCCGCTGATGTATGTCACCGGCGTGATGGGCAAGTTTATCGAAATCATGCCCGTCGCCGTCATCGCCATGTTGGTGGTTTCATTGATCGAGAGCACGTTTATCCTGCCGGCCCACCTGGCGCATGAGAACAATTTGTTCATGCGACTGGTTAGCGTGGTGTTGTATGCCTTCAAACCCTTGCTGGCCATATTTAAATTGATAAACCGCCTGGCGTCGAATTTCACCGAATGGAGTATTGACCGGCTGTACGAGCCGTTGCTTTTCTGGTCACTGCACAACAAGCGGATTGTCCTTTCATTCGTTATCGCATTGTTCATGTTTTCTATCGGCCTGGCGATTTCAGGGATCGTGCCAAGTTCACTGATGCCCAAGATGGACGGACGTGAGGTCAGTGCGACAGTGGCATTTCCCAACGGCAGCCCCGAAGAGTTTTCGCTCGCCGCTGTTGACGACTTGGAGGCTGCGTTTCGGAGAGTGGATGAAGATATTTACAGAAAATACAACAAACATGTGATCTCAACCGACCGTTCTGGAGACTTGAACATTTATCGTCGAATTGGCGAAGTCGGCAACTCCAATATGGGGCCCATGGGTGTTACCAACGGCAGCCATGTGGGAAGTGTTGAAGTTCAGCTGATTCCTTCGGACCAGCGTCCTTATGATGCAGAGGGCAAGAAGTTTACGACGGCAAGACTCAATGCGTTATGGCGGGAGGCGTTGCCCAGGATTGCGGGTGCCGAGGTGTTGAAATTTGACATGCAGTCGATGGGGCCGGGTGGTGCGTCCATTGAATTCAAGCTGTTGTCAGACGAAAAAAGCGTCGCACTGCTTGATCCCCAATCCAAGCGTCCGGTATACGAAATGGCTGTTGAAGACGTCAAGAATGAATTGGCCAAAAAGTTTGGCGTTTCAGACATCGAGGATGACGCTCGGGAGGGCAAGTACGAGAAGATTTTGCGGCTCAACGAATTGGGTCGAACATTAGGACTCAATGAGAGCAGCTTGGCGTCAACGATTCGCGACGGGTACTTCGGTGCGGAAGTAATGCGGCTGCAACGCGGTCGACATGAGGTCAAGTTGATGGTTCGATATCCGTTGGATGCACGTCAGAACATGGAGGATTTTGAACAGATTCGCATCCGAGACAATGAAGGGGTCGAGCGGCCGTTGATTGAGGTTGCCGATGTCGAGGAAAGACGAGCTTACTCGGAGATCAATCGACTTGACCAGCGACGGAGCGTCACCATTTCGGCGAATGTCGATGACCAGAAAGCCAATGCCAAGAAGATCATTGAAGAAATGAAGTCGGAGGTCTTTCCGGAATTATTGGCGAATTACCGAACGAAGTACGGTGCGAATTTTTCGGTGAACTGGGAGGGTGAGCAGGCTCAAAACGACGAATCGACTCAAAGTATGTTTACGGGATTTGCGATCGCGCTCTTGGGCATGTTCGTGCTGTTGACACTTCAGTTTCGGTCATACGTACAGCCGGCGATTATCATGGCGATCATTCCGTTCGGCTGGCTGGGCGCGATCCTTGGCCATTATGTAATGGGAATCAACCTCACGCTCTTCAGTTTCTTCGGACTGATCGCGCTGACAGGTGTGATTGTGAACGATTCGATCGTGCTGGTGGATTACATCAATCAGAAGGTTCGGGAAGGCACACCGCTGTTTGACTCTCTACTGCTGGCTGGGCGCCGCAGGTTCAGACCGATCATGTTGACTTCATTTACGACGGTCGCCGGTTTGTTTCCCATTCTGCTGGAAACGTCACTTCAGGCTCAGGTCTTGATTCCAATGGCCGCTAGTCTGGTGTTTGGGTTGATGACCGGGACTTTATTGATTCTGATCCTGGTGCCTGTCTTTTATCACATCTACGGAACGATGTTGATCAAATTGGGAATGCCGATACATCCGGATGACCATCATTTTGATGACGCGGATGAGGAACAGCCCCGCCGCAAATCCTATGTCAGCCCCACAGGAGATGAACGAGTTCTGGAACCGGTATTGGCTCGCGAAATGGGGTAGTCGAGTCGAGTTGGGAATGTCGTTACCGCGGAGGCATGTCGGTGTTGATCGGACGCACAGCGGTCGTCGGCACTCCGTGGAAGGACCCTTTGGATCGTAAGATGGTCCGCGGCTTGATTCATGCGGCGACTGTTCGGGATCCATCGGGGTTTTGGTCGATCGATGAAAACTCGGGTTTAAAGACCAAAGCGTTTCTCAATCTCCTGAGCACGGGGATCAAGTCCAGAGGATTCGCCGAATTTGGAAGTCCAGAAATTCGATTTCGGCTTTGTTGCCTCTGCGACTTCGCCATCCACGATTCTGTCCTGGCCCATCGCCGTCCCAGGGAACAGCGGTGAAGACCAGTTGTTCGTCATGCATCCGATGCTGGCGATCGACAGGCAAAACATGCACGCCATCAGAAAAAAACGCATTGTGATCCCTCACATCGGTTTGAATAATTGTCCAAAATTGAAAAACAAAGTGATCCAAACTCTCATTTCGTCCGTGGGACTTTCTCAAAATCACGATGGCGAGTCCAGAGCGATCATCTGGCAGCAATCGACAAGCCGATCCCATCCTGGATTCCGGGTCAAAAACACGGCAAAACATTGCATGCAATCCTGCTGGCGTGATATCTTGACCCCGTTGGTTTGTTGTTGTTTCACACAGGAAGCTCCGCCATGTTCTCAAGGTTCCAGTTTTTCTTGGCGGTCGTAGCTGCCTTGATTGGTTGTCGATTGGCAACCGGCGATCAGCCACCCAATATTCTGTTTATCATTGCGGACGACGCTTCCCGTGACAGCATGGGTGTTTATGGCAGCACGTATGTCAAGACACCGAATTTTGATCGAATCGCCCGCGAGGGAACGCTGTTTACCCAGGCGTATAACTGCAATCCAAAATGTGCACCTGCCCGCGCATGTTTGTTGACCGGGCGGTACTCCTGGCAGCTCAAAGAAGCATGCAATCACAATCCGTTTTTGTCTGACGAATGGGTGTTTTATCCGTTTCTGCTGGAGGACGCCGGGTATTTTGTTGGGTTTACGGGCAAAGGCTGGGGGCCGGGGATTTACCAGGGGAACGACAGTGGCAAGTCCAATTTCAAAAAGCGAAACCCTGCGGGCCATCCTTATAACAACCTGACATTGAAACCGCCTTACCAGGGAATCAGTAACGTCGATTACGGCGCGAATTTTGGTGAGTTTCTGGACAGGAAACCGAAAGGCAAGCCCTTCTGCTTTTGGCTGGGCACCAAAGAACCTCATCGTGGGTATGGTAAAGACAACTGGAAACTGGACGGTCGGAACCTCGACGAAGTCACCGTTCCCGCATACTATCCGGACAACGAGACCATTCGTGGTGATTTGGCCGATTACGCGATCGAGGTTGAATGGTACGACGATCATATTGGGCGCGCGCTCGACTTACTGGAGGCGCGGGGGTTGCTGGAACAAACGCTGATTATCGCGACATCGGATCACGGTATGCCGTTTCCAAGGGTCAAGGGCCAGATCTACGATGACGGTTTTCATGTCCCGTTTGCCGTTCGCTGGGGGGAAAAAATTCCGCCCGGAAGAATCGTGACAGATTTTGTTTCGTTTCCCGACCTCGCTCCGACGTTGATGGAGATTGTCGGGCTTCCGCCGCATTCGCAAATGACAGGTCGGAGTTTCACCAGGCAGTTGTTGGCCAAGGGTTCCGGCCGCATCGACCCGGCCCGGGACCATACGCTATTGGGAAAGGAGCGACATGATATCGGGCGGACCGACGGTGAGCGATTGTCAGTCGCCTATCCATCACGCGCCATCCGAACCGATCAGTTTCTGTTCGTTCATAACTTCAAACCTGAACGATGGCCCGGTGGAAATCCCGAGTATGATTTCATGAACTGCGATGCCTCGCCGACGAAAAAGTTTTTGACGGAGTTGAAAAAAGAGGACGCTGACTACCGGTTCTTCGAAATGAGTTTCGGCAAACGGCCGGAAGAAGAGCTGTTTGACGTTCTCGCTGATCCGGATTGTGTTCGTAACCTGGCCAGCGATCCGGATTTTTCTGAGATCAGGATACGGCTATCCCACCAGTTGAATACCGAACTGACTTCGCAGCAGGATCCGCGAGTTCTGGGGGACGGTGATATTTTTGATTTTTATCCCAACTGCCGCATTGATCGGCAACAAAAGTTGTATGGGAAACCAGACTACGATCCAGTCAAGCTATTTGAAGAAAAGTACGGCCCACGAAAAGATTCCGTTGATAAATAGGGGAATTCCGAACCGGCGTCGGCTCTGCAATTGAATGTTGCATGTTCGAAAGTCGGTGCTACTCCAGGCTGGCGAGATTCATTCGATCCTCCGCCGGTTCGGTCAGGATGACATCTGCACGTTATTGAGAGTCGCAGGCGGGACTTCCCGGCGACGAGGCGAAAAATTGCAATTGACGTACTTCGAAGGCAATTCGAAATCGCGTCTAATGGTTTCCTCGATGGCTCTGAGTTTTCTTTGAGGCAAAAATGGTACTGGATGTTCTGGTGATAGCCCCTCACCCCGACGACGCCGAGTTGGGAATGGGGGGTGGTATTCTGAGGTTGCTGGATTCTGGTTTGAAAGTCGGGATCCTGGATTTGACTGACGGCGAGCCGACACCGCATGGGTCGGTCGAGATACGGGCTGCCGAAACCGAAGCAGCGACCAAGGTGCTCGGGCTGAGTTGGCGGCAAAACCTTGGGTTGCCAAATCGAAGCGTCGAAGCGAGTCTTGAGGCACGAAAAAAACTGGCAGGCATCATTCGACTGACCCGGCCCAAGTGGATGTTTGCACCGTTTTGGATTGACGCCCATCCCGATCATGTGGCAGCCACGGAATTGGTGGAAGCGGCGCGGTTTTGGGCAAAACTCTCCAAGACCGACATGCCGGGCGAGCCATTTCATCCCCAGCGAATTTACCATTACTATTGCGTGCACCTCAAGATGCACGCGAATCCGGCGTTTGTCCTGGATATCAGCCAGTACTGGGAAAAGAAACTCGAATCCATTCGTTGCTATCACAGCCAATTTATCAAGGGACGGGAACACATGGACCCCATGTTCCTCGATCAGCTTCGCGACGATGCCGCGTATTGGGGCAGATCAATTGGTGTGAAGTATGGCGAACCCTTTATTTCGAGGGAACCGATCGGGATGATTGATTTTGAGTCATTGATCTGATCTGAGTGACGAGCTGGATGGCAAAAACAGCCACCAACCCATGGTCGATGGCTGTTCAGCTAATTGCCCAGGCTCGATGCGCCGTTGGTAACGACTCAATCCGCTTAGTTCTTTTTCTTGAGTTCAAACCCGGAGTTCTGCAGTTGGTCCCGAACGGCTCCGGTAATTGCATCCCCCAATGTTGAACCTTCTTCACCGCTCGCTTCCGCCAGTTTTCGTTGTTCTGCTGCTACAAATGCGTCGCGAGCCTGGTTTATTTCGATCATCTTCTTTTTGAGCTCCGCCCGTTTTTCCGCCAATTTTTTGACGTGTTCGGTTCGCTCTTCGAGCGTCATTCGTTGCATTTCTTCTGGCAGCAGTGAATCTTTGAGTTTGGAGAGCAGTTGTTCGTCCGTCGCAAAGGTGTCAACCAGATCACGCCCTTCATTGCGGTAAAGACTGCTGGCCTTGCTTGCAACACGATTTGAAAATCCCCCAACTCCGAGCGCGTTGCTATCCTGGACTGACTGATTCCTGCTGAGATTGTCGCGTTCGGCTTTTGCACCATACCATAAGTAGGTTTTGTTAAGTTCGGTGTTGAGCTCAATAATAATCTTGTCCTGTGGCGCTTTGATGTGAACCACGGCCCGGTCCTGATTGATATTCATGTACTTGCCTTCGGCCAGCTCGGCACCATGCTTCCACATGCCATTGACGCCAGCCTGGTAATCGCCACAGTGAATTGTATTGACGACGACGCCTGATTGAATCGCTTTACTGCAAGCCTCTTTGTAGTCAACCGAGCCCTGGGTAAAAGGTTCATTGCCGGCGATGAAGATGGCCTTGTAGGCGTTGGTTTGGGTACTCCAATCCAGCCGCTTGAGTGCTTCATTGATCACGGTGCCACAATATTCGTCACCGCCATTGGTCTTGAGACCAAATAAAGACTCCGAGACCTTGTCCAGGTCATTGGTTAATTGGCAAACCTGACGAACGTACCCTTCGCTGGCTGGCAGGTTGGTGTTGCCATACTCGAAAACGGCGACGCGCAACTCGGGAGTCTTTCCCGCTTTTTCGGCGCAAGCAAATTCCTGAATGATCGTCCAAAGTTGAGACTTGGCCTGATGGATCAAACCGTCCATCGAATTCGAGGTATCCAAAAGGATCGCCACGTCGACAGCGGGTCTTTGTCCGCTGAACGGTTGTTTGGTGGGTTTATCATCCTGGTGCACCGTGATTGTAATGTCCTGTCCGCCAGCGACGGATTGTTGATGGAAAATCGGGAGCAAAGCCAAAAGTGTCGTAGTGGCCATTCTGGCGATGGAAAAGCGTATCATTTGGATCTCCTTTAGGTTTGAAGTCTTGCTGGCCACTTTGATAACGAGCCATTTCGATTTTACGCAGGAGAATTCAAAAAAGAATCTCAGAATAGGTTGCCGTTACACAGCTGTTACAACCACCGCGAAGGTGGAACGGCCCCGTTTTCCGCCAAGAGCCCGGTTTGGGATGGCGATTGGCTTTTCGTCCATCAACGAATTCGGCGGCCGATGCCAACGCAATCGCGTGATTTAACACGCTCTGGGCGTAAACGCACGGAATTCTTTGTGCCCGGAATCATCTCGCAGGTATATCAGGCTCGCCGTAATAAACGAACTGCTGCCTTGCAACAGAACGATGGGGCAACTATGTTTTTTCCGCCAATCCAAATGGATCATCAATGCTCAAACTGGGAGTGGTAAACCACTTGGGACCTTCGGCGGTCATGTGAAAGTGATCTTCCAGGCGAACCCCAAATTTGGCAGGCAGTACCAGCATCGGTTCGTCACTGAAGACCATCCCCTGTTGCAATGGTCTCGTTTCTCCTCGAACGAGATTTGGTCCTTCGTGAATATCGAGGCCGCAACCATGTCCGGTTCGATGAGGCAAACCGGGAAGTTCGTAATCCGGACCATAGCCTGAACGGACGAGAGATTCTCGCGCCGCAGCGTCGGGAGATTCGCACGCCGCACCCAGCTGGGCAGCCGAAAAGGCCGCCAGCTGCGCCTGTTTCTCTGCTGTCCAAGCGACTCGGTGTTCGTCGGAGGGTTCGCCAAAACAAAAACTCCGGGTGATGTCAGAGATATACTCGTGCAAAACGCATCCCGTGTCCAACAGGACCCAATCGTCCTGTTTCAGCGTTTGAGGTTCCTTGACTCCATGCGGAAATGAAGTCGCAACGCCAAACAGGACGATGCAAAAATAGGAACCTGCCGGTGCACCGACGACGCGGTGGGCCTCATCAATAAAACCTTCGACTTCGGTGGTCGTGATTCCCGGTTTCAGAATTGAGGCAGCCGCCTTGAGGACTTCCAGGGTCATTTCATGGGCCCGTTGAATCAGGGCGATTTCCGCTGCCGATTTGATTGAACGCAGGCTTTGAGTCAGGGGTTGGGCAAGTTCGAATTCGATGTTCGGATTGGCAGCCGTGAGACCTGCCACGGCAAAATAGGGCGTCGCTTCGTCCAGCAAGACCTTTCCAGAATCGATTCCAAAGGAGGCCAACGCCTCGCCGAATCGATCGTATGGGCTCTCGTGTTCGTGCCAGCCGAAAATATCTGATTCGAATATCCAGTAATCACGCAGCGTATCGAGTTCGAAATGGGGGGCGATATAACAAATCGAGCCTTCCGCCGGAATGATTGCGGCGACCATGCGTTCACTGGGACTCCATTGGAGCCCGGTGAAATAATAGAGATTGGTTCCGGGGTGGAGATAGATCGCTGCCGCCCCGGACTGCTTCATGAGATTTTGCAGTTTGCCAATTCGCAGTTCGAACTCCTGCCGTGAAATCGGAACATATCCCGATGTCATATTGGATAGTCGGGCGAGTGCCTCTGGTTTGGAAACGCCACCAATTCCGATCGTCATCAATTCACTCCTAACAGTATTGCTTCTTTGATACAAAAAAGTTTTTTAACGAGATCGCGTTGGACGTTGGTTCCAACGTGAAATCGTTGAGAAAAAATGTCAGGGGGTTTCCCTGTCCGCGAGTCCACGATTGAATCCCGGCAGGGTATTCTGCGGGTAGACAAAACTTGGATCAATGGTGATTCGTCGCCATTGAATGCTAAGCTTAATCAATATTCCTTTCCTGGTGGTAACGGTGCCGGGTTTTTCACAACCAATTATTCACATTGACGCGCAGAGGTGGGCGAGGCGAATCGAAATTGAGATTGACCACCGCCTGGTTTCTCGAGCAGGGTTGATCTGGCACTTGACGATTCAATGGGAGTTTCAAACTCGTCCATCCTCGGCGGGCGGTCAGCTTGAATAATATCGGTTGCCCTGATTTTCGGGGCCACGATAAGCGGCTCAATGGACTGGAGAGCGAAAGTTGGGATGCATCGGATCGATAAGAGGTGAGGCTCGAAGCCACCGTTTTGACGGCTTGATGCAAAACGATAATCGACTGGATTGCTCACGGCAGGCCGTTGAGCTGTTTTTTGTGGCGTTTGAGATTGACTGGGGTCAGTGAGTCAATTCCAATTCATGCGGCATCGGCGAAAACGATTGAAGCATGAAAACGTCTTGTCGCAGGCAACCAACAGTGATTTGAGTTGACGCCGACGCGGGAGTTGTCGGGTTGTGCCGCAGGTTTCGAATTTGTTGTTAGACGTACGTCAATGGTGGAAATTGACTGGAACCTCCCCGGATTGGCAGGCCCCGAAGCAGGCAGCTGAATTTCCGGTGGCAAAAAAAGATTACCACGCAGGATATCGCCGAACACGCGAACGTCTCCAAAAACACCGGTTCGCGAGTCATGAATAATACGGCTCCGGTCACTGAACTCATACGTGAGGCTGTTCTCAAGTCTATCGCGGGATTGGACTTTCAGCCGAATTCGTTTGCCAGTGGCTTGGCAGATGGTCAATCGCTGATCATTGGTATCCAGACTTGTTAGCTGGGATGCCCGTTTTACGACTTGGTGATTCGAGGTGGTCTCCAGTCGTTGTCTGATACTCACTCGTTTTGGTGGAAGGTTTCCGGGGTAAAGACCTTGAGCTCAAAGGGATTGAAACGTTGCATCACCGCCAGGTGGATGGATTGATCATTGTCAGGGGCGACGTTGAGAGGAAATAATTGCAGCAATTTGGCAGGAAGAAACCAATACTTGTCGTAGGGCGTGAAATTGAAGGACTGGAAGACCGATGTCTGTTTCTCGACAATTTTGATATTGGCTGTCGCGCCACGAAATTTCTGATTGATCTCGTCCACCGGGAGATCGTTCATGTCACTGGGATCCAAGTCGCATCAGGATGCAATTCGCCGATTCAAGGGCTATCTATTTGCCCTGGAAGAAGCCGGAGTTCTGTACGATGATGAATTGGTATTCGAAAGAGGGCTTGATGGAATCTCTGGCGAAGAAGCCATTGAGGAATTAATGGCCAATTAGAAAAGTTTCAGGGCGGTGTTTGCCGCCAACGACATGTTGGCCTTCGGTGCAAAGCTGGCGCTGTATCGACACGGTCTAATCGTTCCCGAGGACGTTTCGTTGGCTGGGGTTGATGATCAGGTGGAGTCACGTCACATGACACCGCCATTGACCAGCGTTCGTCAACCGGCTATTGCTATGGGCATTGACGCTGGCATTGCGATGGCTGCAATGCTGTCGCAGAAACAGCATTCGTTCATGGTTCCAGCGATAGAAATCGTTAATTGGGAATCGTCCGTCAAGTTAGGCTGACACCACATTCTCTGCATGCCCGTCGGCCTCTACGGGAAATGTCGGGGACTGATGATTGTTGGGGGCGCAACGGATTCTTTCCGGCTTTTTTGGGGAAAGGTATTCGACAGTCGTCGCCAGGAGGCAAGAAACGCATGGATTTGCGGTGCTATGCCAGAAATACCCATTCGAGCATCGCGAAACACCAATTTGGTCTTGAGAAACAACAATAACCTGCCATGACGATCGAATAGTCGTTTGAAATGGGAACTGAATCCGAAGGCCATTCCAGGCGATGTACTCCTTTGGACCGTTTTTTTGCGGTTCCAATGTTTGTCGTGTCGTTGCTCTTTCTGCTTATCACAGGAGCATTGCTGCATCTGACCGGCCAGGAATTAACCGGATCATTGGGTATCCGTTTATTGACTGGTTTGGGAATTTTATACCTGTTTTTTGTCGTCGAAGCTGTCGCCCATTGGCATTCCGGTGCGGCAAACATGAAGCAACATATTGCCTATCTGTGTATTCCGATGATGCGTCTGTGTCCGCGCGATCATATCGAAGGCGATCAGGCATGGGTGCCCGGATTGGGATGGCGAAAGCGAACACCTCGACTGGAAACTTATCTGGCCCGAGTCTTCAGTGGCCCAATGATTGTGATTGCCCTGCTTGTGCTCCCGGTTGTCGGAGTCGAGTTTTTTTATGCGGACGCAATCGCTGCGCGTCCGATGCGCAAGTTCGTGATTGATACGTGCTCAGGATTTATCTGGATGGCATTCGTTTTCGAATTTGTGGTGATGATCTCGGTTGTCGAGAAGCGGATGCGGTATTGCAAGCAGAACTGGATCGACTTGGCGGTGGTCCTGCTGCCGCTCGTCAACTTCATGGGCGCGGCGCGATTGGGGCGACTGGTTAAACTCAAGCAGCTGTCCAGGACCGCAAAAATCTACCGCATGCGTGGATTAGTGCTGCGTTCGTGGCGCGCGGTCGTCGCGTTAGACGTGATCGATGCGTTGCTTCGGCGGGACTCGGAACACCGACTGGAGAGACTTGAGAACCAAATCAAGGAAAAACAACAGGAAATTGAGCAGCTGAGAATGCAAATGGAGCGATTGCGGTTGAAGGCTGAGAAAGCTGTCGCCGACAAGTGAAAGGGGAACAGCAAGGCAACATCAAGTCACGAACATCCTCCGCGAATGCCACCCGATTAAGAGTATTCAATCGGTGTTGTAGAGGTTCAATTTGACCTGCGAACGTGCTGCGAATATCTGAAATTTGCAATTCAGTTGATCCGATTCGTCGAAATCAGGTTGCTGCGCAACGAGTCACTCCCTGTCTGAATCTTGAGGGAATCTCGGTGTGTCCTGGGGACGTTGGTCCAATGGAGGTCGCTTTAGTTTCCTGATTGCTGTTCGGGGCGACAACAGGTAACCGACTGCGCGAGCCCGCTGGATTTACCCAGTCTTAGTGGCAAGCAAATCGCACAAACGTCCAGCGAGTCAGCGACGCCAACCCATAAACCTAACCTGGAAGGTTTTTCGATCGATGAATCAAAAACGTCCCTTGGACAGGCACTTAGACCTGGCCGGACATCACGGATGTGTGTCCATTCTCTGCTGTGAATCAGCGCTAATTTGAAGAGTGGGGTGCCACGTGAATTCCTCTTTCTGATCCTCGATTGGATCACGAAGCGGTGTCCGAAAATAATACAACCAGGCACACAAGGCACGACAAAACCAGGTAGGTTTTGTGCAGGTCGATTCGGTATCAAAAAAAGCCTGGCGCCATCGTCTGATGGCCATTTCCCAACCGTAGCTAAGGAAGCAAAATTGGGCTTTGGCCCTGTCACAATGTTACAGAATTGGAACTTGTCCGGCAGTTATTGTCCGAGGTGAGCGAAGCGGGTTTCCAGGTGAATTGAAAAGTCGATTTTGAATGATTCGTCTTGATCCTCGCCGAACGACTTATCGAAGGCGTTATTTTTGTTTGGGTCGAAACGCACGGATTCGTTCCGGGTTGGTTTCGAGAAACGGACCACCGATCAAGTCAATGCAATAAGGAATTGCGGCGAATACGGCGTCCAGACATTCGGCAATCGCCTTCGGATTTCCCGGCAGATTGAGGATCAGCGATCCACCTCGCTGACGGGAGCGAATTCCGGCCGTTTGACGCGAGAGGATGGCGGTCGCGACTTTTTGCAACGAAACGCTGCGCATCAGCTCGCCAAATCCCGGCAACAATTTGTCGCAGACCCGCTCGGTCGCTTCGGGTGTGACATCGCGGATCGCTGGCCCGGTTCCTCCGGTCGTAACGACGAGAGAACAGTTTTCGTTGTCACACAATTCAATCAGGCTCGCTTCGATTGTATCGACGTCGTCGGGAATGACTTTTGCAACCACGGTGAATGGTGAACAGATTACCAGATCCAGGTAGGCTGCGATCGCAGGACCACCGAGATCTTGATATTCGCCTCGGCTGGCTCGATCCGAAACCGTCATGATTCCGATTTTTGTTGGTTGGGCCATGAAAATAAATTCGCTTTCCAGGTCGCTGTTAAATGGGGTTGTTGGTAACTGCCAATCGCTCGATCCAGGTTTTCCGATTTCAAATCGAGTCGGCCGCGCAAGTGACGGATTCAGCCGAGCGCTTTCAACGCGTTTACAGCCGGCGATATTCTTCTCCAGCCCGTTATTCGACCCGGTAGCATTCATGCACCACGGGTTGACCTGCCTGCAGGAAAACTCGCCTCCAACGGTCAGTTGATTCCCGTCGATTCCAACAATACTGCGAAGTTCATCCCTTGACCAGATCGAGTCTTGCGATGCATCCAATTTTGAATTCGAAACGGCTTCCTGGATCGGACCATGATCGATACCATTCAAAAGATTTTCGCGATCACCTGCTCACCTGGACTTACGCTCAATTTGGACTGCGACCACAATTGTCTCTGCTGGGCGCTGTTTACGGGAGTTTTGGCGATCGGTAATTGGATTGGAAAATTATCATTGTGTCGCTGATTGCGACGAATCGGAAATGCGATTACCCGTGAGGCGAATCGATGTCAGACTTGGAAAAGATGTTCAACATGTTGAGGCGAATGCCGATATTTGCCGGATTGAGTGATTCGGCGCTGACACTGATTCTTGATCATTCGCAAACGATCAAGGTCCGGGCGGGCGATCATTTCTTTCTAGAAGGCGAACCGGCCAAGTCGTTTTTTGTCATCAAATCGGGGGTCGTCATCGTTGAGAAAGACTGGCGAGGTACTCCGATCAAGTTGCGGAGATTGGGGATTGGAGACTGTATTGGGGAAATGGCCATTATTGACTTGATGGGTCGTTCCGCTTCGGTCCGTGCCGAAACGGATTGCCGGGCACTTGAAATCCCGCGGACGACGTTGGCCAAGTTGTACCAACAGGATTTGGAGCAGTATACGATCATCATGATGAATATGGGGCGCGAAGTCAGTCGCCGCCTGCGGTCTGCGAGTGAGCGATTGTTCGCAATTGAACAAACGACACCCAAATAGACGACGGCCGGATTTGAGAACGCCCTGTTAGATCGGTCCGTTTTTTTTTTGATCGGATTGGTGACCCATGTCCGGATGATTCAGGACTGTGCCTGTCTTTCCTGCAGTCGATTCACAACGGGGACGCTGAGAACACGGCTTCGAATTTGCGCCGTGAACACGAGAAGGTGTGGTTTGCCGGAGAGAAAACGAGACGGAGTTATCCGACACGACTGTCATAGTTGTCCATTAGCACGGACATTGCATGGGACGAATTGAGATCATAGGTAATTGTTGAAACTGTTATTTTCCCCTGGGCCAGCGCTTGCGTATCTGTTTCGAAACTCGACGGCTCGGGATGCGGCTTGTTCGTGGACCAGAAATAGGGTCTTCCCTTCGGATCCTGGCCTGTTTCAAAATGATAAGCCATCGGGTTGGTTTCGACAGGAACAAGAACGACCTCGGGCGGGCCAGCCTGTGAACGGTACAGTGCTGCCGTTGGAATATTGATATTGATAGCCGAGCGGGCAGGCAATTCGATTTTTCGAAATCGATCGATCAGCGGCCATACCGTTGCCGACGCCAGTCGAAAATCCATCGTTTCCGAGTTTTCAAGGCTGATGGCGATCGAAGGAATACCGAACGTAGCGGCAACCAGGGCCCCACCGGCGGTTCCGGAATGGCAAACATTGATACCCGCATTGAGTCCCCCGTTAATCCCGCTCAGTACCAGATCCGGCTTCCAGGGACACAGCTCAACAACCGCCAGTTTGACGCAGTCCGCCGGGGTTCCATTCACCGAAAACCCCGGGATCTGATCGTCTTGCGAATCCAGGTTGCCGCCCAAAGCCAGTGGAAATAGTGGCGACAGGAATGTAATCGCTTGGCTCACACCACTTTGTTCCACTCGCGGCGCGACGACGTAAACTTCATCGGCATGGGCTCGGACCTGTTTGGCAAGCTGAATAATACCCTGCGAGTGAACGCCATCGTCGTTGGTGATCAAAACTCTCATGAAATTTCCGAAAGGAGGAAAACGGGAGTCCGACAGTATAGGCTTTCCTCAATTTGCCGAAATAGTACGCCAGCACAGGTTCGATAGTGTCAAACAGTCTTCCGTTTTACCGGTCCAGCGAAAATTCAGCCGCCATTGTCATGGTCCCAGCCGAAGTTCTCAAGTTATTGATAACGGTCGTTGGAAATGCCGCGATGAGTTCGTATAATTCGAGATTCCCCGACCCGTCCATTATGTGCGGGTTTTGTCATTTAGTCACCAACCATTTGGACAATCGCATGGCCCTTGCCGCCGAGCAACCGTCGGATGTTAAAGCCAAATCTACTGACGAACGAGTTCTCGTTTTGGATTTTGGCTCCCAATATGCCCAGTTGATCGCTCGTCGGGTGCGGGAGCAAAACGTTTACTGTGAAATTGTCCGTCACGACATCACGCCGGAACAAATTCGTAATCATGAACCAGCTGGACTGATCCTGTCCGGTGGACCAAGCAGCGTGTATGAGTCGGAAGCACCCAAATGTGATACTGGGATTTTCGAGATGGGCATCCCCGTCCTAGGAATCTGTTACGGGATGCAGTTGGCGTGTGACTTTCTGGGGGGCAAAGTTGCCAGTAGCAGCACTCGCGAATTTGGCCGGGCAATCTGCGAAGTTGACTCGAACGACGAATTGTTCAAGGACTTTCCATCCCAGGCGCAGGTCTGGATGAGTCACGGGGACCAGGTCCAGCAAGTCAGTGAGGTTTTCAAGTCGTTGGCACGCACTGATACGTGCCCTGTTGCCGCGGTCAAACATGTGACGTTGCCGGTCTACGGATTACAATTTCATCCTGAAGTCACGCACACGCCCGAAGGGGCGACGTTACTGAAGAATTTCCTGTTCGAAGTTTGTAAATGTACCGGTACCTGGAAACTGGAGGATTTCGCCGCCGAGGCGATCGAGCGGATTCGAAAACAGGTCGGCGACGATCGCGTTATTTGCGGGCTTTCCGGTGGAGTCGACTCGTCTGTCGTGGCTGCACTGATTTACAAGGCAATTGGACCGCAACTCTCCTGCATCCTCGTTGACAATGGTCTGCTTCGAAAAGACGAAGCGGAATCCGTTACGGAGGAATTTTCCAATCACTTTAAGACCGATTTGCACGTTGTCGACGGCCAGGATCAATTTCTGGCGGCGTTGTCTGGAATCACCGAGCCGCAGGAAAAACGAAAATGCATCGGACATGTGTTTATCGAATGTTTCAAAGCGGAAGCGACGAAGATCAAGGACGCCAGGTTCCTTGCCCAGGGAACGTTGTATCCCGATGTCATTGAAAGTGGGGCGGCTCAGGATGGCCCAGCCGCGACGATCAAACTGCATCACAATGTCGGTGGTTTGCCCGAGGAACTCGGCTTCGAACTGATTGAGCCACTGCGCGATCTTTTCAAGGACGAGGTCCGGCGGCTCGGCCTTGAGCTTGGGTTGCCCGAGAATCTGGTTTGGCGACACCCGTTTCCCGGACCTGGCCTTGCGGTCCGCTGTCTCGGTGAAGTCAAAGAAGAAAAACTCAAGGTTCTCCGCGAGGCAGATGCAATCGTGATCGAAGAGATTCGCAATGCCGGCCTCTACCGAAAAACGTCTCAGTTGTTCGCCGTCTTGTTGCCTGTCCAAAGCGTCGGGGTCATGGGAGACGCCCGAACCTACGAAAACGCCCTCGTCATTCGGTGCGTCGACACGGACGATTTCATGACCGCCGATTGGTCCCGATTGCCGTATGACGTGCTTGCCAGGATGTCGACGCGTATTATTAACGAAGTCGCCGGCGTGAATCGCGTTTGCTACGACATCAGCTCCAAGCCACCCGCGACGATCGAGTGGGAATGACCCTGCCCCGGCCGTTGGGGCCCCTCCAGATACACCCGGGCCAAAATGCCTGACTAGAAATATTCAATAGACCGTTCAACCTTCCATCAAACACATGAGCAAACAATACATTTTTCAAATGGTCGACATGACCAAGAAACACGGTACCAAAACCGTCCTCAATAACATCTGGCTGTCGTTCTATCCCGGTGCGAAAATTGGAGTTCTCGGACGAAACGGATCCGGAAAAAGCACGCTGTTGCGGATCATGGCTGGCATCGACAAGGACTTTGATGGTGAAGCCCGTTTGACAGATGGATTTACCGTTGGCTACCTTTCCCAGGAACCTCGGCTGGACCCCGAAAAAAACGTTTGGGAAAACGTGCAGGATTCGGTCGCACCACGTCGCCGGTTACTTGAGCGATACAACGAGCTAAGCGCCAAATGCGGGGAGCCGCTCGATGACGCGGCGATGCAGAAAGTGTACGACGAGATGGCTCGCGTCCAGGATCAAATCGACGCTTCCAACACCTGGTCGCTTGACCATGAAATTGAAGTGGCATTCGATGTCATGAATCTTCCGCCGAAAGACGCAGATGTGACAACCCTTTCGGGCGGCGAGAAACGCCGGGTTGCGTTGTGCAAACTGCTACTGGAAAAACCCGACCTGCTGCTGCTGGATGAACCAACCAACCACCTCGATGCCGACTCTGTCAATTGGCTTGAAAGAACGTTGAGTGACTACCCCGGTACGATTGTCGCGGTTACCCACGACCGGTACTTCCTTGACAATGTTGCCGGCTGGATCCTTGAACTTGATCGTGGTCAGGGACACCCCTTCGAAGGTAACTATTCTTCCTGGTTGGAGCAAAAACAGGCGCGGTTGAAAGTCGAAGAGAAACAGAATGAAGCGCGTATCAAGGCGCTTAAACGGGAAGCCGAATGGATCAAGATGTCTCCCAAAGCGCGGCAATCAAAGAGTAAAGCCAGGATCAGTTCGTACGAACAGATGCTCAACGAGGATCAACGCGATCGGGAAGAGGATCTGGAGATTCAGATTCCTTCCGGGCCTCACCTCGGCGATGTCGTGATCGAGGCGGAAAACCTGGGTAAAGCATTTGGCGACAAAATCCTGATGGAAGATGTCACGTTTCGGCTGCCTCCCGGTGGCATCGTGGGAATCATCGGCCCCAATGGCGCCGGCAAGACGACGTTGTTTCGTATGATCACCGGCCAGGAACAGCCCGACTCCGGCACGTTAAAAGTGGGTGAAACGGTTGAACTGGGGTATGTCGATCAATCTCGCGACAGTCTCAATGACGAGCTCTCCGTTTACAAGGAAATTTCGGAGGGTCACGATACACTGGAAATTGGCAAACGAAAAGTCAATGCGCGGGCTTATGTGAATCGGTTCAACTTCCGTGGCCCCGACCAGGAAAAGAAAGTCGGTGTGCTGTCCGGTGGAGAACGAAACCGGGTTCACCTGGCAAAGTTGCTGCGACGTGGTTCCAACGTGCTGCTCCTGGACGAACCGACCAATGACCTCGACGTCGACACGCTCCGGGCGCTCGAAGAAGCGATCGAGAACTATGCCGGATGTGTCGTTGTGACCAGCCACGATCGTTGGTTCCTCGACCGGATCGCGACTCATATCCTGGCGTTCGAAGGCGATGGCTATGTTCACTGGTGCGAAGGCAACTACCAAACCTACGAACAACAGCGTCGCGAACGATTGGGTCTCAAAGACGATGAACCAAGACGGTTCCGATACAAAAAACTGATTTCATGATGTAGCCCCGACGAGGCAACATTCGCTTTGTCGAAACCCCGGGAACCCTTTGACAATAGCGACGGGGTTTGCACTCGGTAGCGGGACGTATTCCCGGAGCCAAACGATCAGCAACGCCGGGAATCAAAGTACTCGGTGACCATTTTAACAATTACCCATTCAATGATCAGGAGCAGGCATGACTATTCTTCGTAGCGGCACAACCAAGAAATATTCTGACAACTGGAGCGCCGCATTTGGCGAAAAACCCAAGAAAGCCAAGGCGACCCCCAGTGGCAAGAGCAAGTCCAGGTCCAGCGGGAAGACCACAAAAAAGCCAAAGAAGAAATAGTCTTGGACTCATCCGATAACGGGATCCGACTTCAACTTTTCCAATCGCTGATGGATCGTTCAGCAGAAGGAATCCTGTTTGTCGACCCGGAAAACAGGATTCGTTACTGGAATCGTGCCGCCGAAGTTCTTTTCGAGTTGGGTGCCGAAGAATTCTCGTCAAATGACGCGGTCCGGTGTTGCGCGCTGCCGACACCGGATGAACTTGGTTTTCTTCGTTCTGGCGGAGCGAAGAAAATCCTGGGTTCAGTGAAAAACGAGCGTCGAGCCAGTGCTGCAGGCTATTTGGACCGCGTGATTGAGTCAATTGAGATTGACGGTCAGCCTTGGTTGATGGTGCGACTCAAGAGTCCTCTTTTGCGAATCCCGACTGAATCTGAGTTGTATCAGCAGGCGCGCACCGATCATTTGAGCAGCCTGATGAATCGCCGCGCGTTTCAGATCATTCTCGAAGAAAACCTCCATCGGCAACTTGCCCTCGCCATTATCGACGTTGATTTTTTCAAGCATATCAACGATCGGCATGGTCATGAAGCAGGTGATCGGGCGATTCAATGGTTGGCCGATCGGCTCCGGGAGAGTTTCCCGGATGCCGTGTGTATTGCCCGCTTGGGAGGAGACGAATTTGGTGTTGTGCTTGACGTGTCGGACCGTGACAGGATTGAAAGTCGATTCAAGGAGTTGTGCGAAAGCGTCCGCACCGATCCGACTTCCTCGAAGCCAGCCGGGATATCGATCAGCATCGGTGTCGCGATCGCCAGCTCTCCAGGCGTTTCCGCTCGAGAGTTATTGAGCAAATCTGATCGCGCCATGTACCAATCAAAAAACGAAGGGCGGAATCGCTCGACGTCCGTCGATGTCTAGTTTTAAAAAGGCGTCAGCTCGATTCGCGCCGAGTACCGCTTCGCTGGTCGCGTCGGCAGGCGTGACAATCGTGTCGCGTTTTGATCCTGTTCGGGAACCGATCGTCCGTTGCCGTCACAGAAAAAGCCCGTTATTCGGATTCCGAACAACGGGCTTTTCACCAGCGGAAGAGACAGGATTCGAACCTGCGGAACAGTTTGACCCGTTCACCTAATTAGCAATCAGGCGCTTTCGACCACTCAGCCACTCTTCCCATAAATATGTTTTTGGTCCACGTGGGAACCAGACCAACCAAGTTTGATAGATTCTCCGAAACAGAACGGTTTCTTTCAAGACGTTTGACGCGGGATTTTGGAAAAGGGTTCGCTTTTTGTTGAGAAAGAATCGATAATCGGAATTTTGCCGTCCCGCCGCCGTCAGGTGGCGAGCCATCTGCGTCTTGGGAGCAACCCCCCTCGCCTGTCCGGTTCCAACCGATTCGATTTTTCGAACCTCGGGATCAGGTATCCGCCAGCATCAACTGCCAGGCTCCAACATCGATCCAACGGTTGAATTTCCAACCAACTTGGGAGTGTTCGCCAACCTTCTTGAATCCCATCTGCTCGTGGAGGCGGATACTCGCTGGGTTCGGCAACGAGATCAGGCCCATCACGGACCTGAAATTGCGGCGTCGAAGTTCGTCAAATAAAGCCGCGTACAATTCTGTCCCGATCCCTTTCCCTTGCCGGTCACGGTCAACATAGACAGCACTTTCCGCCGTAAATCGGTACGCGACACGCGTCCTCCAGGGGCCCGCGTACGCGTACCCCGCCACGACGCCATCGGATGATTCCCAGACTAACCACGGAAATTTCCTGTCGATAAGTGCCTCGATCCTCGAAACGTACTCCGATGCGTCGACGACTTCCTCTTCGAACGTGATGATTGTATCGGTAATGTAATAATTGTAGATTTCCGCGATTCTCGCGGCATCGTGAATGGTTACCGGACGAATCATTATTGTCCAAGTTGATCGGCGAGGGCTTCGGCATCATAAATATACCGAATTGCATCACGGATCGCATTTGAGTGAACACTCACCGAGCGCGCTTGTCGATCGCTGTACAGGTAATCCGCTGTCAGCGATTGAATGTTACCGTCAAAAATCAACCCGACCAGTTCCATGTTCTTGTTCAACACGGGACTCCCCGAATTACCTCCGATGATATCTGCCGTACAAACGAAGTCAAAAGGCGTCTTGGGATTGATTTTTTGTTCCTCTCGCGCCTTGTGCCAGCTAGCCGGTAATTCGAAGTACTCTTGGCCTTCGTGTGCTTGTTCATGTTTGAATGCACCTTCGATATCCGTCATGGCCGGGATTTGTTTCCCTTTTTCCGTGTAGCCGACGACCGGCCCAAAAGCCAGGCGCAAACTAAACGTCGCGTCGGGATAGGTCGATGTTCCCTCCGTGGCAAATTTTGCTTCGGCGATTTGAGCGTAGGCTTGTCTTTCAATCTCGGCCAGCTCGTCAGTGACCAGCAGTTCGGCGCGAACCTCCGAATCGACGAGGCGGGCCAATTGAATCATTGGATCGTCGGATTCATCGACAGCGGTCAACCCGCCCCCAGCCAGTGATTTTCGGAATTCTGGATCTTCAAGCCTGGTTCCGCTGATCAATTCCTCGGCGCGATCAACCGGGTTTTTGCCGGCCAGAATCTGCTTACACAGGTCATCGTCTCCGCCCCGTTGTTCGACCATTCGGGCAATTACGTCCGCGAGGATGGCCTGTTCCAGATCTTTGTAGATCGGAGCGGTTGAGAAAAGCTGTTGTTCAAGGGAGGCTCGATTTGCGTCCTGGTAGGCCGGTAGTCGCTCGGCGGACGGTTTCTTGTCTTCTTCGGCCATTTGAACCAGCTGCTGTGCGATGTTAAACAACTCCTCATTGAGGTTCACACCTTTTCCCTGTTGCTCGGCTCGACGTTTTTGAACATCGGCGATTTTCTGCCAGGCACCAGCATATTTTCGGAGATTGGGGTCGGCCTTGATTTTGCTCAAAAGGTCCGCTTCCGCTTGCTCTTTGGCGGCCATCACGGCTGGGTCCTGCAGTCCTTGCAGCATACCAACTCGGGCTTTACGTGCATTTTGAAAACCGAACAGGCCATCGTGAGCTCGACGTGCAGCTTCCTTGCCCTGCAATGCAAACTGTTGCAGCAGGATTTCCCTGCGACGGATAAAATCCAGAATGTAGGGCAGGCGAACATCGCGCTGAAATTTGAGGGCATCGACGGTAAAAATACGACTGGTTGCGCCTGGGTTCCCTGCGACAAAAACCAGCTCGTTTTCGGCGGGCCCGTTCTCCGACCATTTCAAGAAGTGCTCGATCTTTGCTGGTTTGTCATTCTCGTAAACACGAAAGATACAGGCATCAAGGCAATACCGCGGGTATTCAAAATTGTCGGCATCACCACCAAAAAAAGCTGCGTTGGCCTCGGGCGACCAAACCAATCGTACGTCGGTATATTTCTTGTATTGATAGAGATGGTAGCGTCCACCACCATACAGCGTTACGACATTGGAACGAAGTCCCGACTCGTCGCTGGCCTTTTTTTCAATGTTGGCGATCGCGGCTCGGCGGGCCTTGGCCGCATCGGCGGCAGAAAGACCTTCATCGACCGAAGCGTTGACCTCCGCCGTCACGTCCTTGATGTTGATCAACTGGTTAAGCTCCAGGTCGGGGGCCTTTAATTCCTGGTCCAGGCTCCTGGCCAGGAATCCATCGTTGTAATAATCGTTGTTTTCGTTTGACAACTTGAATAAGGTGTCTGAACCGACATGGTGATTGGTCAGCACCAGACCGTTGCTGGAAATGAATGAAGCAGAGCCTCCGACGTTAAATCGAACGCATGATTTCATTACATGATCCGACCACTCGGGTGTCGGAGTGAATCCATGTTTTTCCTGGAGGTGTTTGATCGGCAGGTCGTTAAACAACCACATCCCTTCATCGGCATCGGCTCGGATCGCAGAAAACGCACCAATCAAAAGGGACAGGCCAAAAAACAGCCTTGTCAGGGAAACGCTAATCCGGGAATTTTTCATGCTTTGGTCCTCAGCGATAATTTTGACTTGATTGAACAGAGTTTATCGAGGGGATTGTTCGGTCGCAAGATAATGAGTACAGGATGGTTGCTGTCGATCCGGGCCGAACCGATTGGTCTTCGATCCGGCATGCTCGGAATCGAAGGTACACTTCCCTTTGGCAAGCCATGTTCCATCGATCTTCAAATCTCCAGCATGTGGCCAATCGGCGTGTCGAAGCGCATTCTCTCGCCAATGGAGAGCAAGGAACACAAATTGACTCACGATTTTCCGAATCCTGCCCGGCCTTTCCCGAAATCGCAAACAAGCGCACGGGTTGGCCAATGATCACATTCCGGAACGACGATGGGACCGCGACTTACAGTTCGTTGACTTTGGCCACGATTCCGGCGGCCGTAATTCCGAAATGCTCGTAGAGAACTTCCGAGGGAGCCGATGCGCCGAATCCCGTCATCCCGATGAATTGACCGGTCGTTCCGAGGTATCGTTCCCAACCCATCTTGATTCCAGCTTCAACCGCGACCCGTTTGGTCACCGCGGCGGGTAAAACTGATTCCCGGTACTCGGCGGATTGTTCATCGAACAATTCCCAGCAAGGCATACTGACCACCCGCGTCTTGACGCCTTCGGTGTTCAGTTGGTGTGCCGCTCGGAGACAGTCGTGAAGCTCACTGCCGGTCCCCATCAGAATGACCTCGGGAGTTCCGTCGGTGTCGAGAATGACATAGCCACCTTTAAGCGTACCGTCAGCGCTGGTGTATCTGGTTCGGTCAAGGGTCGGCAGATCCTGTCGGCTGAGAACAAGAACGGTGGGCCGATGTCGCTCCGAAAGTGCTGCCTGGTAACATTTGGAAACTTCGTTGGCATCGGCCGGTCGCATGACCAATACGTTCGGAATCGCCCGGCAAGCCATCAAATGCTCGACTGGCTGGTGAGTCGGACCGTCTTCACCAAGTCCGATTGAATCGTGGGTCATGATGTACAGCACGGGCTGGTGCATGATGCAACTCAAGCGGAGCGCTGGTCGGAGGTAGTCGGTAAACACAAAAAACGTGGCGACGTAGGGTCGAATTCTGCTTAACGACATGCCGTTTCCGATCGCCGCCATGACGTGTTCGCGGATCCCGAAATGGAAGTTTTTCCCACGATAATATTTGGCGCTGAAATGACCGGCGTCGGGGGCGTCGTTGTTCGATTTATTGGATCCGGCCAGGTCCGCTGACCCACCAATGAAGTTCGGGATTGCTGCCGCCACCGCGTTTAAAACTTTTCCCGACGAAACGCGGGTCGCCATTCCTTTTTCGTCGGCATCAAATGTAGGTAGCGAGGCCTCCCAGCCATCAGGAAGCACCCCTGCAAAAATTGCGTCCAGTTCGCGGGCTTCGACAGGATACTCGGCACAATACGCTGCAAATTGGTTTGACCAATCCTCATATGCACTTGCTCCGCGTTTCCCGAGCTTGTTTTGAAAGTGCTCAAGGACTTCTTGGGGAACGGCAAATTTTTCGCGCGACCAGCCGTAGTTTTCTTTGGCAAGCCGGATTTCCGCATCGCCCAGCGGAGAGCCGTGGGCGGCCGAGGTGTCTTGCTTGTTCGGAGCGCCAAAACCAATAATACTTTTGACGATGATCAACGTCGGTTTATCATCTGAATCCAGAAATCTCTCATAGGCTGCGTCGAGACTTGCCAAATCATTGGCGTCGGTGACCGTGATGACCTGCCAACCCAGGCTTTCAAATCGTTCCGCCACATTTTCGCTGAACGCGAGCTCGGTCCGGCCTTCGATCGTGATCTGGTTGTCGTCGTATATCCAGCAGAGGTTCGAAAGCTCAAGATGGCCGGCAAGCGACGCCGCTTCGCAGCCGATGCCTTCCATGATGTCACCATCGCTGCAAATCGCGTAGGTGTTGTAGCCAAACAACTTGAATGACGTTCGATCGTATGTCGCCGCCAACCACTTGCTGGCGATCGCCATTCCAACGCTATTTCCCAGGCCTTGGCCCAGTGGACCTGTCGTTGTCTCGATCCCGGCAGCGTATCCATATTCTGGATGACCCGCACACGGACTGTGAAGTTGCCGAAAGTTGCGGATATCATCCAGCGAAATTGAGGCTTCATCGCAGCCGTCCTGACCCGCATCCGATTTCGCGACGCCGGCCAGGTGAAGCAACGAATAAAGCAGCATGGACGCATGACCGCAAGACAGCACAAACCGGTCTCGTGCGACCCAGTTCGGATTCGCGGGATCGTAGTTGAGGTGGTTCGCCCACAAGGTGTATGCCACTGGCGCTAGCGCCATCGGCGTTCCCGGGTGGCCACTGTTGGCTTGTTGAACCGCGTCCATCGACAACGTCCGGATGGTGTTGATGGTGGTTTGCTGAATGTCAATTGCAGACGTTGTCATTTGTGGACCTTTGACCATCGAATGGTTAAGTAAAAAAGCATACCCGGTGGGACGAATGGGCAGGCTTTTGTGGGTTAATGGGTTGGAACGCAATATCCGATCGTCATTTGCAAGAAAACGTCGATGGATGCGATAGAATCAAGGTTTCTGGCCTTCCAGGGGAAAATTCAGGATTTCCAGGAAACGATCAATTGTTCGAGATTATCAATGGTTTTACTTGGCGGTCAATTGTGGATCGACGATTTGCCGCAGGTTTGCATTCTCAATGGATCCCAACGGGGTGTCCTGTCAAGAGTCCATGGGCACCGATCGGTTTTGACCATTTTCACTGACTGGGTTATCATGTTCTGAGGACTGAATTCAACTGGAGGAAGTAAATGGCTGATGCCGTGGAACAGAAATTCCGTGACGTTGATTTTGATGAAGCGATTCGGCAAGGAGTGTGCACCTCCGGATTCAGTCTGGATCGCCGTGCGTTTACCCGCCTGGCCGCGGCCGGAATCGGCGCAGCTGCGCTCGGGAAACTCGGATTGAGCGCGTCGCCAGCCTGGGCCCGGGATCGGAAAAACTCGCCCAATGAAAAATCCCCTGCTGAACTTGTAACGGCACCCGCCAGAAAAGCGATTGATAAAGGTCTTGAGTTCCTGCTTCGCAACCAGGTCAAATCAGGTCGAAACCGAGGGGCTTTCGGCAACAGCGGCATTTCTGCGGGCGTCGCGACCGCGTCGCTGGGCGGATTGGCGCTGATGTGTGGCGGCCATGCGCCGGGACAGGGTAGATTTGGAAAATCGATCGACCTGTGTACCGAGTTCGTTTTGAGCAATGTCCGGGAAACAGGCTACATTGCGACTCGCGATGGTGGCGCCCGAGAAAATATGTACGGACACGGGTTCAGTATGTTGTTTCTTTCGCAGGCGTATGGCATGACGCGGAAACGCGAAATCGGTGATAAACTTCGCAAAGCCGTCAAATTGACTTGCCAATGTCAAAACGACCAAGGCGGCTGGCGTTATCAGCCCACCAAGAGTGACGCAGATCTCTCGATTACCGTTTGTCAAATCATGGGTCTGCGTGGGGCGCGCGACGCGGGTGTCGACGTTTCGGATGAAGTTCGAAAAAAATGTATCGAATACGTACAGAACAGCCAGAATTCGGACGGCAGTTTCCGATACACCATGCAAGGCGGACACACGACGTTTGCCATGACCGCGGCGGGAGTCACGTCGCTGTATAGTGCAGGTATCTATGAAGGCCAGCAGGTTGAAAAGGCAATCGAGTATTTGATGAAGTTTAAACCCAATGGGGCCCAACAGGGTGGCGGGCATTACTTTTACTCGAACTATTATGCCGTTCAAGCGATGTGGCACGCCGGTGGTAAATACTGGGACGAATGGTATCCCCTGATTCGTGACCAGTTGATCAAGAACCAGGACGCGGAAGGATCGTGGCGTTCCAGCGAAGCGGGCGCAGAATTCGGTGCAGCGATGGCTTGCATCATTCTGCAAATGCCATTTAATTACGTCCCTGTATTCTCGCCCTAGGCTCTCGTTCGCGATGAAAAACAGGTCTTGATTTGGCCCTCCGGGGTCGAGAGATTCATCGGCAGCATAACTTCGGTGGCTGGTGCGGTTACCTGTTTTGCGGCAATTCGGAGACACCTATCGATACGATTTCTTAATGCTTGCGAATCCAGTGCCTGGCGCGCTTGCCAGGAATAGTGCGTCAGGGAGTCGTGCCGCCTGGCAAGCAAACCGTGATCGATTCACCCGTGTTCAGTTTCAGCCAAGAATAGGGTTGGTCGTATGGGACGAAGCTGCGAGCCGTTGCGTTTTCTTGATCAACGGGACTCGTGACCTTATCCCCTGCCCAAAACAACAAATCCTGACGCAACGCCAGCTTGAAAATTCGCAGATATCTTGACGATAAAATCAGAATAACACCCTGCCTCCTTCATGTGGCTGGCTCCGTCCAAATAAGATGCATTCATGCGTGGGGTTTGACGGCGAACGACGGCACCTGCAATCGGGTGTCGTGCGTTCTTGGCATTTACCAATGGTTAATTCTAGTAATGATTACACTTATTCCTTTTGCCCAGTCTTGCGTCTTTTGTATCGCAATTGTCGGCTCTAAATCGAACAGGATCCCTGCGGCTGCAACGGATCACAATGCGCGTCGCCTTGATTGTGAACCGGATGGCAACGGAAATTTGATGCTGGACACCAGCGAAACTCAGAACTCATGAGTTTTTTTGACATTCTGATTCAAATATTGCCCGTTTTTCTACTGGTTGCCGTCGGCTACGCGACGCGAATGTTGGGTGTGCTATCTGACGACGCCGAGAATAGTATCCTGCGCTTGATCGTTAATGTGCTCTACCCGTGCTTCATCCTTGCGAAAATTCCTGGAAATGAAAGCTTGCAACATTATTCGGTCGTCGCGGTTGCATTGGCAGCCGGTTTTCTGCTGACCCTTGCGGGGCTGATTGTCTCTCGATTTGTCGGTTTGGGTTTCAGGATCTCGAAAAAGGACGGCCTGAATACTTTTTGCGTTTCAACAGCAGTCCAGAACTATGGCTTTGTTCCAATCCCCTTGATCATGGCTTTGTTCGGTGATATCGCCGATGAAACACTGGGTGTCCTCTTCGTCCATAATCTGGGGCTTGAATTTGCGCTCTGGACGGTCGGAATCATCATAATCAGCGGAACGATCGCCGGCGCCACCAGACGCCTGATCAACGGGCCGACGATCGCGATCCTTGCGGGACTGATTTTGAACTTCAGCGGACTTTATGTCTTCATTCCTGATTTTGCGAATAAAGCGATCGGCGACCTCGGTAACTGCTCAATTCCCATCAGTCTCGTTTTGGTTGGCGCGGCGTTGGCAAGCGTTATCGAAAGTCATCGATGGAAAACCGATTGGAAAATCGTCTCCGGTGCCTTGTTGATTCGGTTTCTAATCATGCCGCTCGTGTTTTTGGGGGGTGCAAGCGCCGTCTCATTTTCACCGGAACTGAAACGAGTCTTGATTGTCGAGTCGGCAATGCCTGCGGCCATTTTCCCGATCGTATTGGCGAAGTATTTTGGTGGCAAGCCAGGCGTTGCTGTTCAGGTATGCATCGCGACATCGGTGGCGAGCCTGGTGATGACGCCCCTGTTGCTGACGTTCGGCCTCAGATGGTTCGGCATTTCCAATTGAGCCAAAACTTGGCCGTTATCGACGAGGCCCCACGACGCCTGCGCCGAACCAATTGCCGGTTTCCAAGCACGACTTGTCCACGCGGATGCTTGATATGGTCAAGCGATAACCCGGTTTGAATCGATCATTTCTCGAAATTGTACGAACAGGTATTGGCTGTCGTGTGGTCCAGCCGAGGCTTCCGGGTGGTATTGAACGCTGAATGCCGGATATTGTCGGTGCTTTAGACCAGCGATTGTATCGTCGTTCAGATTGACGTGCGTGATTTCCAGGCAATCCGGTAAGTCCTGCCGTGAAACAACAAAGCCATGGTTCTGAGACGTGATTTCCACTTTACCGGTGGAAACGTCGAGTACGGGCTGGTTGGCTCCCCGATGTCCAAATTTCATTTTCGTGGTCGAGCCACCGCAGGCCAGGGCAAACAGTTGATGGCCAAGGCAAATTCCAAACAGCGGTGCTTTTCCAATCAACTTGCCAATGGTTTCAATTGCATATTCCAATGGTTCCGGATCGCCAGGCCCATTGGAAAGAAAGATGCCGTCGGGTTCCAGCGCCAGAATTTCATCGGCCGTCGCGGTCCCCGGCAAAACGGTGACCCGGCAGCCCTGGTTGAATAGGTGCCTGGCGATATTCCATTTCATGCCGAAATCAAGCGCCACCACATGCGGAGCGTCTTCGGCCAACCCGACGGGCGTTGGGGCATTGGTCCGCGCGTCCCACCACTTGCTCAAATGGGATTCCCAATTAACGGGTTGATCCGGCAGCACTTCGCTGACCAGATCGCGTCCAACCAGTCCAGGACTGTTTCGAGCCATGTCAATCAGCTTCGCGTCATTGAGTTCCTCGGTGGAGATGACTCCTTTTAGCGCCCCGAGGCTGCGGATTTTTCGAACGAGCGATCGAGTGTCGATATCGGAGATCCCGACAATGTTGTGCCTTTCCAGATAATCCTGGAGGGTCGAGGAGGACCGGAAATTGCTGGCAACGCGGCTTACGCTTCGAATAATAAACCCCGACAGATGGGGGTTACTGCTTTCCACGTCCTCTTCGTTGACACCATAGTTACCCATCTCTGGATAGGTCATCGTAATGATTTGGCCTCGGTAACTAGGATCGGTCAAAATCTCTTGATACCCGGTCATCGAAGTGTTGAAAACGACTTCGCCAAGACAGGTCCCGCGGGAACCGAACGAAAAACCGGAAAAAACTGTTCCGTCTTCCAAGGCCAGTTTGGCTGGCTGACGGTCAGAAAATGGTTGTTTGGCGGGGGCTTGGGGATCTGTAACGTCTTGTAGGGGTGATCCGTCGGAGATCATTCAATGCTCCACAGCTGTTAATTGAATCTAAACGCAAGCTTAAGCGAACAATGTACCAATTTAGGGACCGACTTTACCAGTTGTAACAGATTAGGCGGCGAAATTTCTTTTTTGCGCGAAATCGCTCAGTTGCAGTCGATATCAATATTGGCTGTGGGTCTCCGATCTTGGGATTACTTCCATTGTCGGACAGCCAATTTTAGAGGAGTTTCAGTAGCGGCGAGCTGAAACTCCTCGTTTTTTTTGCGCTGAGCGAATCAACGCCCCGCTTGTGGTCGGCTCGGCCTTCTCTCTGTAACCTTCATTCAGGCCAAATGACGTCGTGATTGAGCGCTCGTGGTCGTTCCCGATCGGACAATGATCTGTTGCCCATAAACGGACTCCGAAGTTACCGTTATTGGAGTGAGCGGTTCTGAGCCGGCCATCGTCTTGTTTCGACACTTTCCTGTTGAGCATCTTTTTTCGGGTCTGATTCCAAGCTACCGATTCAAGTTTCGAATCACCCCAATGACGACACCGATTACTTTTGCGTCTCGCGAGTAGATTGGTTTCATCTCTTTATTCGCGGGCTGAAGTCGCACCCGATTTTTTTCAGGAAACCAATACTTGAGGGTCGCATCCCCTTCGGACGTCCGGGCGACGACAATGTCGCCCTTTGAAGCCGTGCTGCGACGTTTGACGACCACATAGTCCCCCGAGGCAATTTGCGCGTCAATCATTGAATCCCCGTCGACTTCCAGAACATAGGTCCCTTTTTTGGGCCACATGGTTGCGACATCAATGCGTTCACTTTGCTCGATGGCTTCCATCAGAGCCCCTGCTGCGACGCGACCGATCAAAGGAAATCCGTTGAGTTCCTCGTTAACTTCATCCGTTAACACAATTGAGCGCGAGCGATTACTGGTGCGTGTAATCAAGCCCTTTTTTTGAAGTGCTGTTAAATGGCAGATGACTCCGTTGGGCGAGCGAAACCCCATTTCTTCGGCGATTTCGCGAATGGTTGGTCCATAGCCTCGCTCCTGGATTTTGGTTCGAATGAAGTCGAAAATCGTCTGTTGGCGCTTCGTGAGTTTGTCTTGCAACATTGCGTCTCTCCTGAATCTGGTTGGGATTTTCCAGTTTATACATTTGTGCACTAGATCGCAACCGAGCACCACGTTTTTTTCAGCTCCGCCTGGGAAATTGGCCAGTTCATGTAGAAATGCGTGGTTCCCGCGAAGTCGGTCTGGACCCAAACTGCGCCGCGACTGGTCACCAACGAAAAAAAGCGACAGGAAGCAGAACAACCTCCCTACGGGGTGTGATACCCGCAATCGAAAGGCGTACTTTTTCCAGGTGAGTTCTCAATTTCTGGTGGTTTCTGGATTACCCAGACTTCCAATCGTACCGAACACGATGAGTTGGGAAGACTAACCGGCTTTATGCGATTACTTTGGCAGAATTCAATCCGTCAAATCATGGTTTCTGCTGGTTGGTCGACATGAGGGAATCTTGGACTGGCCCAACTTCCTCGGGTGTTTTGAGTTGTCCATGTGGCATTTACGAATTGGGATGGTGTTGTAACAATCAATGCCTGAATTCAAGGGCCCGAGTGATTGCCATATTTTGAGTTTCTCAATAACATCTGAGAAATTAAGAGTGGGGTGACTTGGCACCAAAAGATCGCGCTGTTGCTAAACCTTCGAGCAAATCGGTTTAGGGGATGGCGTGTTTTTTTAGGGAAATCCCTGTGAAAAATTTCACGATGTCGGTTGAGAACAACGGATTAGTGTAGCCAGGCGAAAACGCGACCTGGATTGGCTAACACGCTTTTAAAGCAAGACACATGGTTTATCATTTCAAAGAGGGACTCGACCTGCCGATTTCCGGCAAGCCCATTCAGGACATCCATCCAGGAATGGATTTCACAAAATTGGCTTTGTTGGGTGACGACTATGTCGGCATGCGTCCGACGATGTTGGTGAATGAAGGTGATCGGGTCAAATTGGGTCAACCGCTGTTTTCCGACAAGAAAACGGAAGGCGTAATTTTTACCTCGCCGGGGTGCGGGACGGTCACAGCGATCAATCGTGGAGCGAAACGCAAATTTGAATCAATCGAAATTGACCTTTCGGGTGACGAAGAAGCGACGTTTCAGACGTTTGCGGACCTGGCCAGCATAGACCGTCAAACGATCGAAGACCAACTGGTCAAGTCGGGAATGTGGCAATCGTTTCGAACACGTCCGTTCAGTCGCACTCCGGCGTTGGGTAGTGAGCCGCATTCAATATTTGTAACGGCGACAGATACCAATCCGTTGGCTGCCGAACCTGAGTTGATTATCTCGGCCAACTCGGATTTGTTTGTGAGCGGCTTGCAGATCATCAGTCGGTTGACGTTGGGCAAAACATACGTCTGTACGCGGGACGATTCTCGGGTGCCTGGCAGCCAGATTCCAGATGTCGTGTTTGAGCAATTTCAAGGGCCTCATCCAGCCGGACTTCCGGGGACACACATTCATTTTCTGGATCCAGTCAGCCAAACAAAAACCGTCTGGCAAATCGGTTACCAGGATGTGATTGCGATCGGCCACCTGTTTACAACCGGCCGAATCATGACCGAGCGAGTGGTGTCGATCGCTGGCCCGCAAGTTGAGAAGCCGGGACTTTACAAGGTCCGTCTGGGAGCTTGTCTTGACGAGGCGATCACGGTGGCCGGACCGAAATTGGCCAATTCCCGGGTTGTTTCCGGTTCGGTTCTGTCGGGGCGAAAATCGGTCCCGACGAAAAATTACCTTGGTCGGTTCCACAATCAAATCTCCGTGCTCGAGGAAGGGACTCATCGCGAGTTTCTGGGTTGGCAAAAACCGGGATTTGACAAGTTTTCAGTTACCAGGATATACGGAGGGTCATGGCTCAAAGGAAAGCTGTTTCCGCTCACGACCAGCACTGGGGGGAGTAAGCGAGCGATGGTGCCCGTCGGGACTTACGAACGGGTGATGCCGCTGGACTTGTTGCCGACGCAGTTGTTACGGGCCCTGCTCAACGGAGACACGGAAGAATCACAACTGCTTGGTGCTTTGGAACTGGACGAAGAAGATCTCGCGCTGTGCACGTTCGTTTGTCCCGGCAAATACGAATACGGTCCGATTTTGCGTAAGAACCTGACCCTTATCGAGAAAGAGGGATAAGCGCACGATGTTGAGAAATCTACTGGACAAAATCGAACCGATGTTCGAAAAAGGCGGACGGTTCGAAAAGCTCTACCCGCTTTACGAAGCCAATGATACGTTTCTGTATACTCCGGGTGAAGTGACCGACGGTCAAACGCACGTGCGCGACGCGATTGATCTCAAGCGGATGATGAGCATGGTCATCGTGGCCTTGATTCCTTGCATCCTGATGGCGATGTACAATACGGGCTATCAAGCGCAGAAGCTGATTGCCGAGGGTCAGGCGGTTGTACCGACCAGTGAAACCCTGTTTGGTGCGATCTGGAGCGGAACCTGGCGGTACGATGTGCTGCAGTGGTTCGGCGTGATGAATGAAAGCCTGGTTTGTTCGAATCCTGGATCATTCCTTAGTCTCGGCAGCATGCCGGGTTGCATTCTGTGGGGGGCGTTGTATTTCCTCCCGGTTTATCTGGTTTGCATGGTGGTCGGCGGCCACTGCGAATTGATTTTCAGTGTCATTCGCAAGCACGAAATCAACGAGGGATTCCTGGTTACCGGGATGCTGTTTCCTTTGACGCTCCCTCCGACCATCCCCCTTTGGCAAGTTGCAGTCGGGATCATTTTCGGCGTGGTGGTTGGCAAGGAGATTTTCGGTGGAACGGGCCGAAATTTCCTCAATCCGGCTTTGACAGCCAGGGCCTTCCTGTATTTTGCTTACCCCACCAAAATCAGCGGCGATGCCGTTTGGACAGCGGTCGATGGTTACTCCGGAGCGACGGTGCTCGGAAAAATTGCTCAACCAGGCGCCGAAGCGATGAGTGCCACGGTTGTGGGCATGAAATTGACGTGGTGGGATTTCTTTATTGGAAATGTACACGGTTCGATGGGTGAGACGTCGGCGCTGTGCTGCCTGTTAGGTGCCATCTTTTTGATCATGACTCGGATTGGATCATGGAGAATCATGGCGGGAGTGTTGGGCGGAATGACGGCATTTTCATTCCTGCTGTACGTGTTGCCAACGACGGAAGTCTGGGGTCAGGGTTCACATATCCTGCCATGGTGGCACTTGGTCATTGGCGGGTTTGCTTTCGGAACCGTATTCATGGCGACGGACCCTGTCTCGGCTTCGATGACAGATACCGGCAAGTGGATTTATGGTGCTCTGATTGGGTTCATGACGGTGCTGGTTCGATCGATCAATCCGGCATTCCCGGAGGGTATCATGCTGGCGATCTTGTTCGGAAACGTGTTCGCACCGTTCATCGACTGGTGCGTAATCCAGGCCAACATCAAGAGGAGGGCCGCACGCTATGCAGCCTAACAAAGACTCACTATCCAACACCTTGATTGTCGCGACCGTGCTGTGCCTGGTTTGTGCATTGGTGGTTTCGGCTGCTGCCGTGGTCCTGAAACCATACCAGAGCAAGAATGCTCAGCTGGACCGAATCAAGAACATCCTTGGCGTGACGGGATTTACCCAGGAGGACATCAAAGCAGCAGGGGGCGTCGAGCCATTGTTCGCGGAGCGATTCGATGTGCAAATTGTCGATTTGCGGAGTGGCAAGGAGGCGGCTGAACAATGCAAGGTCGCCGTGGAAAAGGCCCGGGATCGTTCAATTGGAGATATCCATTCCGAATACGACCAGTTGTGGGCTTCGAAGACGCCGCCCGCCAAGGGGCTGAGCGTGGAGCTGGCCAAGAAAGAAGATCCTTGTGGTATCAAGAAGCGGGAGATCTATTCCCAGGTCTTCGTGCTTAAAAACAAAGCCGGAGAAGTTGAACGGTATGTGTTTCCGGTTCGAGGCAACGGGTTGTGGTCGCTGATGCAGGGGTACCTTGCGGTCGAGCCGGATTTTCAGACGGTTGCCGGCCTGACGTTCTATCAACAAGGCGAAACACCCGGTTTGGGCGGCGAAGTTGAAAACAAACAATGGAAGAAGAAGTGGCTGAAAAAACAAATCTACGATGCTCAGGGTGACGTTGCCCTGAAGGTCATCAAGGGCGATCAAACCAAGAACCCGAATGGCGTCGACGCACTTTCCGGAGCGACGATTACGTCAAACGGTGTTTCCAGCATGCTTGATTTCTGGATGGGCAAAAACGGGTTCGGACCGTATATCCAGCTTAAGAAATCGGGATCGCTCGATAAATCAAACGATCAAGCGTCGACCTTCGGAGGCAGTCATGGCCAGTAAATCATCGGTAAAAGAGCTGATTCTCGATCCGGTCTTCAACAATAATCCCATCGCGCTTCAGATCCTGGGGATTTGTTCAGCGCTCGCAGTCACGACGAAACTTTCAACCTCCTTGACCATGTCAATCGCCGTGCTGGCGGTGACGGCTTGCTCGAGCGCGGCAGTGGCGTTGATTAGGGATCGAATTCCCAGCAGTATCCGCATCATCGTGCAGATGACGATCATTGCGTCATTCGTGATTCTGGTCGACCAGATTCTCAAGGCATTCGCGTTTCAATTGAGCAAAGAGCTTTCCGTGTTCGTTGGCTTGATCATCACCAACTGCATCGTCATGGGACGGGCGGAGGGATTCGCGATGAAAAATACGGCGAGCGACAGTTTCTGGGACGGGGTCGGAAACGGACTGGGTTATAGCTTGATTCTGATGGTGGTCGGTTTCTTTCGCGAGTTGTTTGGCAGCGGTACGTTATTCGGCATCACGGTTTTGCCAAAAAAAGAAATCATCGATGGCGTCAGCCAAGGCTGGTATGAGCCCAACGGGTTGTTGCTGCTTTCACCCAGTGCGTTTTTTATAATTGGAATTTTTATCTGGGTCTTGCGAACCTGGAAGCCTGATCAGGTGGAGGAAGCATAACGATGACCGACTTGATTGAGTTGTTTTTGCGGTCGGCGTTTGTCGACAACCTCGCCTTGGCGTACTTCCTGGGGATGTGCACGTTTCTGGCGGTTTCCAAAAACGTCAAGACCGCGATGGGACTTGGTGTTGCCGTAATCGTAGTTCAGGCGATTACGGTTCCGATTAACCAGTTGATTTTGAACCTGGTTTTGAAAGAGGGTGCCTATTTTCTGAAGGCCGACCTCGAATTTCTGAGCCTGATCTGCTTTATTGGCGTGATCGCTGCAATGGTTCAAATCCTGGAGATGTTTCTCGATAAGTTCTTCCCGGCTCTGTACAACACCCTGGGCATTTTTCTGCCGCTGATCACCGTGAACTGCGCGATTCTTGGTGGCACGTTGTTCATGCAGCAACGTGAATACAGTTTTCCGGAAAGCTGCGTGTTTGGTGTGGGGAGCGGGTTTGGTTGGGCGCTGGCGATTGTCGCCCTGGCCGGAATTCGGGAGAAACTCAAATACAGTGATATTCCGCACGGCCTTCGAGGGCTGGGGATTACCTTTATTATTGTGGGCCTGATGGCGCTTGGATTTCAAGCCTTCCTGGGAATTTGATCGGGTGGTTTTGTCGACGTGTTGTGTGGATTTTTGAACCACCAACAGCTTGCTTTTCAACTTCAAATATTGAACTGTTGCCATGGATAATATCTTACTCGGCGTTTTGACCTTCACGATTGTCGTACTGGCGTTGGTAGCACTGATTCTGGTGGCCAAGAGCTACCTCGTGTCCAGTGGAAACGTGAAGATCCTGGTCAACAACCAGAAAGAGATCGAGGTTCCCGCCGGCGGTAAACTGATGGGTGCCCTGGCTGATGCCGGCATCTTCGTGTCGTCCGCCTGTGGTGGCGGTGGAACGTGCGCCCAATGTGAGGTCAAGGTTCTATCCGGTGGCGGTGACATTTTGCCAACCGAAACCGGTCATATCAACAAACGCGAAGCCCGCGAAGGTTGTCGGCTTTCCTGCCAGGTGGCGGTCAAGCAGGACATGGTCGTCGAGGTTCCACATGAAGCTTTCGAAACCAAGAAGTGGGAATGCACCGTCCGCTCCAACCATAATGTTGCGACGTTCATCAAGGAACTGGTCCTCGAACTTCCTGAGGGTGAAGACGTCAACTTCAAAGCCGGCGGTTACATTCAAATCGAAGCCCCACCGCATATCGTCCATTACAAAGACTTCAATATCGAAGAAGAATACCGGTCGGACTGGGACAAGTATGATGTCTGGCGATACACCTCGAAAGTTGACGAGACGGTGATTCGAGCCTATTCGATGGCAAATTACCCGGGCGAAAAGGGCATCATCATGCTCAATGTTCGTGTTGCCTCGCCGCCTCCACGTCTTGAACATGTCCCGCCAGGGAAAATGTCATCCTACATTTTCAACTTGAAGCCGGGCGATAAAGTTACGATTTCCGGGCCTTACGGCGAGTTCTTCATCAAGGAAACCGAAGCTGAAATGCTCTACGTCGGAGGTGGTGCTGGAATGGCACCGCTTCGCAGTCACATTTTTGAACTGTTCAAAAATCTCAAGACCGGCAGGAAGGTCTCTTACTGGTACGGCGGTCGAAGTCTTCGCGAGCTGTTCTACATCGATGAATTCCGCGAGATCGAAAAAGAATTCCCGAATTTCACTTTCCATCTTGCGCTCTCAGAGCCGCTCCCGGAAGACAACTGGACCGGTTTGACCGGTTTCATTCACCAAGTCGTGATCGACCATTACCTCAAGGATCACCCTGCCCCGGAAGACATCGAATTCTATTTCTGCGGTCCGCCGATGATGAACAAGTGTGTCATGGAAATGTGCGAGAATTTTGGTGTTGAACCCGAAAACATCGCGTTTGACGATTTCGGCGGGTAGACGCCAGTACGCGAGAAAGTTGACGTTGCCAGTCCGTTTCGCCTGGCAACTCACAGGTACGTTGTTCTGAATCCGTCGATCGGTTGGGCGACATCCCTTGGGTTTTCCAGGTACGGAAATCGCATTTGCCGAATACGAACGCGTTTTCCAAAACTTGCATTCGGTCGTGATCTGCTACAATAAACCGGATCCGGGCGCGATCACAAACGGAACAACGCCCCATCAAACCAATCCACACCAGATCACAGGAAGAGATAGGAATAATGGTTCATCGACTGCTTGCATCGTTCGTTGGTTGCGCTCTGATCTTGGGACTTGTTTCCTCTGCGACTGCCCATGAAGTGTTTCAAGACGTGCTCAAGGAGCAATACATGCTCAAGTCGTTTTCGTGCAAAACCTGTCATCCAGACGGCGACAACCGGAAACTGCGAACACCGTTCGCTGAACGAATCTACCAGGAGTTGAAGGGCAAGGGGCTCTCAGACAAATTTGCCGACGCGACGGCGAAAGACGAAGCGGCAAAAAAACTGGATCCGGAATCTGTCACGAAAGACAAGGGAGCTGTCGCCGATTTCGATAAAATGGTCGCCAAGGAGTTTCGGGAGGCGTTCAAGAATGTTTCGCAGCAGACGATGACCATCGACAGCATGATCAAGGAAGGATTGTTTGACGGTGCCCGTCTGGATACCAAGGCAATCCAGGCAGCCGCAGCTAAAGAGAAGGATGCGAAGAAATAGTTTTGCCGCTGGCTGGACCGGTATCCATCCCTCATCCCGCGAACCGATCGCCATGATACTCCTCCGCTTGTGCCTGTTCGCCTCGGTTTCCCTGGTCCTGGTTGTTGCTGCCGCCGGGTCGTCGGCACAGGATCCGATCGAGGTTCCATTTGAGATAACCGGCCGGACAATGGGGCCGATCGCTTACAAGGTTGTCATTGCGGATCATCCCAAATCCGTGACTCCCGTTGAGATCCAGGAAAAGGTCGCTGCGTCGTTGGAACGCGTCAACGGACTGATGTCGACCTATATTCCCGAATCGGATGTCAGCCGATTCAACACTTCGGTTTCAACCGAGTTTCAGAATGTTGACTCGGAAACGGCAAATGTGGTGGCCAAGTCAATTGAAATCAGCAAACAAACCGGCGGGGCCTTTGATGTTACCGTCGGTCCGGCGGTGAATTTGTGGAATTTTGGACCCGAGAAGACCGGTTTTCAGCTTCCCAGCGATGAATCTGTCAGGGCTGTCAGACAAATGATCGGCTATGACTGTCTCGATGTCCGACTAGATCCGCCGGCAATCAGGAAATCAAAGCCTGCGGCGAAAATCGATCTTTCGGCAATCGCCAAAGGCTACGCGGTGGATCAAGTCGCCCAGATGCTTGACGGGATCGGATGCAGGAAATTCATGGTTGAAGTCGGCGGCGAAGTGATGACTCGAGGCGAACGGTTCATTGGTGGTCCGTGGCGCATCGGGGTGGAGCGTCCCACCGATCTTGGTCGCGAGATTGACAGCATCGCGGAAATATCCGACCGCGCGATGGCAACCTCGGGCGATTATCGGAACTTTGTCGAGTACCAGGGAAAGCGATTTTCGCATACGATCGACCCGAAAACCTGCCGTCCAGTCTCGCATGCCCTGGCATCGGCCTGCGTCGTAGCGGACGATTGCATGACGGCAGACGCGTTGGCAACGGCCATCATGGTTTTGGGAGTTGAACGCGGTCAAGAACTGTGCGACAGGCTGGGAGTTGAGTATTTGCTGGTGGAACGCGATTCAGATTTTGGAGAAAAACTGACCGAATATATTTCCAGAGGTTTTCCACTCGCTTCGGAATCAATGGGCGCGCAGCCGCAGACGCAAAGCATCTGGCCGACATTTGTCGGTGCCGCGGTCGTGTTTGGATTTGCCGTCCTGGCAATGGCGGTCGGATCAATTTTTGCCAATAAGCCGGTAGCCGGGTCGTGTGGCGGTTTGGCAAACATGAAAAGCAGCGCGAGTGAATCAACGTGCGGCGTCTGTTCCCAGCCCAAAACCGAATGCATTGAAGCGGACCGGGACAAGGTAACCAGCGATTGAGGTTGTCCAGCGTGGTATTTGTCACACGCGGGAGATCAAGTCGATCAATTGGTGATTTGATTTACCTGTAAATCGCGAATGGGTTCGGAGTTTTGGCGTTAATTCGTCGGTTTTTTTTGACCTTACGGATGTCGGACAAACCATAATGGGTGTGTCGGTGACCAGTGAATGCTCGATCGACCAGAGGACAGTCCGGGCGGAAAATCGCTCGCGAACGGTTCGGTAATCGGAATCATTTCTTTGGCTTGACCCCATGAAAAGACGGAAAAGCGAGTTTCTGACGTCAATGCTGAAATTGCCTCCGGCGTTTGTTTACGTTGCCATTGCTCTCGTTTGTTTCTTGTTATTCGCGCCCTCGTGGTTTACAGGTGAACCGGAACCGGACGAGACCAGAATTGCGGCGAGCAGTTTTGAATCGTTCGACGTTTATCCCCAGCCAGTTTCGGAGATCACGGATCTGTTCCAAACGTTGTCCGATCAGGCCGGAGACGAATTCAGAATCGGAACTTTGTTGGCCGCTTCAATCGACAAACTGGAAAGTCAGGTCGCGGCCGCGGTCGTCGGTCAACTCGAAGTTGGATTGCGTCGGGTTTCACCTGAATTTACGGCAACCGGAATCGATCGAACTAATTTCAAATTCAAGTTTACTGACGGACAGATCACGGTCCAGCGTTGGCAAGTTTCCGAAGTTGCGCCGGTTTTCGATGGCCAACGGTCCTTCGATCGTCTGGCCTCCAACGTGTTCAAGCCCTGGATCAACTCCACTGATTTTCGGATTGAAATGAAAGTCCATTCGCGTAGTTTGCTGGACAATCTCCTGGAAGCCTGTTTGGTGGTTGAGTCATCTGGCCGGACCACGGAAAAACAGGGGATCCAGGCCACTGCGATTTGGAATACATCCTGGAAGCTGGACGATGATCAACTGTTGCTGGAATCAATCCAGGTTCAGGCACAGGAGGAAATTGCCGCCAGTTTTGGTGAAGGAAAACTATTGCTGGATTGCACCGAATCCATTTTTGTCGATTGCGACACGTTGACAGACCAATTGGCTTTCGGCCTGGATCAATGGTCTCGCCGGATTCCAAACATGGACATCATGGGGAACCATGGGGTCGCGATTGGTGATGTCAATGGAGACGGGCTCGATGATCTCTACCTGTGTCAGCCACACGGGCTTCCCAATTGCCTGTTGATCCAAAACCCTGACGGCACGGTCAAAGACGTCAGCAAGTTCAGCCAGCTGGATTTTCTGGATCAGTCACATGCAGCGCTCATGATCGACATTGATAATGATCGGGATCAGGACCTTGTGATATCGACGGATGAAAACCTGCTGTTGATGTCCAATCAAGGCAATGGTGTGTTTCATATGGAACATGCGATGCCGATTGGTCGAAAAGCCCACAGTATTTCCGCAGCCGATTTCGACCAGGACGGCGATCTTGATCTGTATCTCTGCAAATTCCAAGACGTCAGCCGCCCCAGTGACTTGCTGATGTTTCCCCGTCAATTCAATGCGGCCGACGACGGTGGTCGAAACATATTATTGCGTAACGACGAAGCCTGGATCTTTCTTGACGTGACCAACCAATGTGGGCTCGAAACCAGGAACCGATATTGGTCGCGTTCGGCCATCTGGCATGACTATGATTTCGATGGCGACCTCGATTTGTACGTCGCCAACGAATTCATGAACGACCAGTTTTTTATGAACCTGGGAGGCAGGTTTTCCGAAATATCGGAACAGTTGGGGCTAACCATCGCGTCGCGTCATCGCAGTGTTTCCCTGGGTGAATTCAACCAGGACGGCAATCTTGATTTTTTTGTCGCCACCGACGCCCCGTTGTCCACGTTTCGGGAGTTGCGAACGTCTGGTAACACGAATTCGCGCCCTGACTTGAGTTCATCGATCGTGGACGTGCTGAAAGGTGAAAGCCAAGTGTGGTTGACTGGTGCCGAGGGGCAGAAGTTCGTTCCATTTTTTCTCAAGGCACCAATTTTCTCCGCCGAATCCGCCTACAGTTCCACGGCCGCCGATCTCAATAACGATGGGCTTGACGAAGTGATTGTGACCAATGGAGTGCTCACTCGATTCGCAAATTTCGAAGTCGATGAATTGCTGGTTTCCAATGCTGATGCGCTGACCCCGGGCACGGCCGGCGGCCTTGGAGGTGACGAACCGCCAACCGAATTCCGGACTGATCCAACGCATGATGGTGGGTCATACGACCGGAGGGAGTCTGGTGATTCGGACGTTTCGTCAAGCATTGCGCGTCGGGCTCGTGAAGTCTCAGACCTGGTTCGAGAAGGTTATTCTCTGGGAAGCCATCAGCGGAATCGTTGCTTCCTGAGTATCGGCCAGTTGGGGTTCGCCAATTTTTCTGCTCTATCCGGCATCGATTTTCCCGACGATGCAAGGGCGATTGCGGCGACCGATTGGGATTGCGATGGCGATGCTGACATCGTGATGACGTGCCGTGGCGGCCCCCAGATCCGGATCCTTTGCAATCAACTCGATTCGGAAAACGACTATGTGCAATTTGACCTGGTGGGGACCAGGTCGAATGCGGATGCGATTGGGGCCCGGGTTGAAGTATACCTGCAAGGCCGCGAAGAACCGTTGGTTAAGTCCTTGTTGGCTGGTTCGGGTAACCTCAGTCAGTCCACGAAGCGACTGATGTTTGGGCTCGGAAAATCGCCAACGATTGAACGTGTCGACGTTACCTGGCCGACAGGGGAGACCGAGTCCTTTGGAATGATCGTACCGAACGCACGCTACGAAGTGGTCGAAGGCAACCCGGAAATCAAAGCAAAAACAAACGAGCGGACCCGATTGGCGATTCAACCAAGCGTCCTGGAGGGAGACGATTCCTTACCGTCGGCCATGCGGAAATGCGTGTTTTATCCACGTCCGCCTATTCCGAGCTTGCAGATTCAATTACAGCCCAACGAGTGGTGGACGCTTCAGCCAGTCAATCAACGGCCGATATTAGCTGTTTTTGGTAAACGCGATTCCGATTCTGAAGCCTTGTTACAGCGTATTTCAGACGCCTCGTCCCGATTGATTTCAGGAAATGTAGACTGTTTCGCAATCCTGGTGGACACCAATTCAGACGATCCGCTCGCGCAATTACGTTATGCCAGGAAGATTGCTGATCGCTGTAATTTCCCATTCCCGATCGGGACTCTCAGCGAAAGCTCCCGTAACAAACTCAAGTACCTGGGTGGCGAATGGTTCAACTTCCAACAACCGCCAAACCTTCCATTTGGGATTTGGTTGGACGGCGAGGGGCGAGTCGTCGAATACTCTTCAAACAACGACCTCACGGCAGACCGTTTTTTGGACAGTATCGATCGGATCGGCGAATCCCAGTTGTGGTATCGCGATTTGATTTCACCGCGAGGTGGTCGTTGGGCTGCAGGTAGTCGATACGCCAATGTAAGCCGTTTGGGAAACCGTTTAAAGGACGTCGGTTACCTGGTTGATAACGAAGCGTTGCGGAAGAAATCCCATGAACAACGCGCGTTTGAACTTTGCCAGAAAGCGATTGAACTTGAAGCGTCGGGTGATCCCAAGGCGGCCCGAGAGTATTATGCGAAATCGATCGAGATGGACCAGAATTGCGTTCCGGCACTAATCGGCGAGGCCAAACTGCTCAGGCGGTTGGCAATGGAAGACGGTCGCATTGAACCGGAACTCCAAATCAGAATGCGGAATTCGGCGGTTGCTGGTTTTGAAAAGGCGATCAAGCTTGATCCACTGAATACGGAGGCAATTGTGGGGTTGGCAAACGTCGCAATAGACCAGAATCAGGTAGCGAAAGCCGTTGATCTGATGATCAAGTTTGTTCAGGTCCATCCGACTTGCTACGAGATTCACGCCATGCTTGGACGACTGTTGATCCGTGAAAAGAGGTTTGATGAAGCTGCCAGGTATTTGACGGACGCGTTTGAGCATCGCCCCTCGTTGCCGTTTGTCGCGGGTGACCTGGGCTTTCTCTATCTCAGAATTGGCCAGTTTGAACGCTCACGGCAAATTCTCACGATCGCGAATCGCTTGCAACCATCGGATACAAACGTCCTCTGCTGGCTTGCTGATTCCGAATTCTTCACCGGCAAATTCGACGAAGCCATCGGGTCGCTGCAGCGAGTCCAACAACTGGAACCCGGCCACCGCCGTTCCAGGAACGTGCTTGCCTGGTTGTTTGCCACCAGCCCGGACGAAAGTCAACGCAGCGGCGAAGAGGCGATGAAGATCATCATCCCGATGCTGGAACAGTTTGGTGAGACGTCACCATCGATAATGGAAATCTACGCTGCCAGTCTTGCCGAAAACGGAAAATACGATGAGGCGGTGCGGTTCCAGCAACAGGCGCTGGACCTGGTCTCCGAGGCGCAAACCACGGAAACCTACTCAGACGATCAACAACAGGGATTGCGTTTCCGGTTGGAGCTTTATCGCCGTCAACAACCGTATCGATGCGACAACCTCAAGCAAACCCCAATCCAGTTGCCGGGCTCAAACGGTTAACGGGCGGATCGGCGAAGGTGCGTTGGAGTTGTTCGAAGGGTCCCGGGCACCGTGACAGGATGCTGCGAGTCAACCTGGGAGATCAGTTGCTTCCGATAGATGAACTTGTCCAAGCCGGAATCGTCGTAATCGCGCATCCTGCCTTCATTTTTGAGACCTTTCTTGCGGTCAGAGGATCGAACCTGCTCGAAATCGCTGGTGCCTGCTGTTTCGACATGCAAAGTCCGCATGCCGCGGTCGATCAACATTGACGCGACGTACTCAACCAGCAAGGCGCCTCGCCCCAGGCTCTGACATTTCCGGTGTACCGAATCCAATCCAGGACAGGTATCGTGCGCCATCGCAGCGGGGGCTAAACAGGCGACCCTAACCCGCTGATTTCCATCGCAATCTGCCGGCAACGGTGGCTGTCTTCCGGATTACCAGGAATTGAGGAAGCCAAGTCCGTCTGATTCGAATCAAACGGATCGGTTGAAAACTGGCAGAATTTCAGGTATTCCGGTTAACTTTCCCAAGAACCACGATTTGCCGTCGAATGGTAATACTGGTTAAGACATTGGCGACAAATCGGGGATCAGAAATGGACTACGGGACTTGTTATCCACCCATCAAATCTGCCACAAAACCGCAGGCGGGTGGAGAGATTCGCTACGTCAAGTACGTGCCGGTGGGTTATGCGGATACGCACTCAAAGGCGATCGGCTACCTGTTCTGGTTGGTTGGGTTCACCGGTGCTCACCGATTCTATTACGGCCGTCCTTTGACCGGGCTGTTGTGGTTCTTTACGTTTGGATTGCTCGGAATCGGCTGGCTTGTTGACATGTTTCTGATCCCTTCCATGGATCGGGAAGCCGACATGCGTTTTCAGGCGGGTGCCGTCGACTACAACCTGGCCTGGGTACTTTTCGTGTTTCTTGGCTGGTTCGGTTTACACCGTTTCTATCAAGCCAAGGTTTTCACCGGAATCATCTATTTATTCACGGGTGGCCTGTTAGGTATTGGGTTGGTTTACGATGCATTCACGCTGAACGATCAGGTCTCGGACGCAAATTCCTGGCGGCAAACCGCTTGGATGTAGTCGAACGCAATTCGAGTTCCCCGGGACTGCCGGGGAACAACCAGGTTGGGGTTCCGGAATCGTTGAACATCCTGATCAGCTGGCAGACCGAAGTCCTCGCTAAATCCATTCAAACGGGATCTTGGGAAAGCCCCAACAGGCGGCCAGCGCGTCGGCGGCTTCTTCGCGGTCGGTGATCTCTCCCCATCCCCCGTTGTGCAGGTGAGCATGCGCAAGTTCGTGGGCAATGATGTACCGTGCAAATGCGCTGGAGCAGTGTTCCAGTCGCGGTTTCAGCACGACACAGCGACTGGTCCCATTGGGTCCGAGTTGCGCCATTACTACGGTGCGACCACGGCCAGGTTCGCAGTTGTCCAGGCAAATCCGAAAGTACGGATCCGCGATAAAGTCTCGCAGGACCTCCGATGGAAGCATCGACAGGACGTCGTGGACTTGCTGCGCGATTTGTGGATGCTGGTCAAAAGCTTCAAGGTAAGCGGCAAAAATGGTTCACCTGGATTCAATTGGAACGGATCGGACGCAAACTCGAGAGTCCATTATTAAAGGCCAACGCTGTTTGATTCAATCCAACATTCAAGTGTCGCCAAGGGACTACGCTTTTTGGATTTTAACGTCTGGTAATCGTCTCATCGAGGTTCATGACAACGCGGGCGACCATCGTCAAAGCAGCTTGCTGTGCCGATGAATCGTTACCACCAATGGCAGCTGAATCAAGCTCGCCATCCAGCAATCGCGATAATTGGCTAGAGTGGAATTGATGCAAGTTTGCCAGTTCCGGTTTCGTCGGTGGACGAGTCAAGAAACGGCGAAAAATCCAGGTGATCGCTGCTTCATCGCTGACAAACGTTTTTTCAGACGCTTTGTGAGCAAGAATCTGGGCCAGTTCGAGATACATTTCATCGTTCAGGACCGTTAGTGCCTGAAGCGGTGTGTTGCTGCGATTTCGTTTGGCGGTGCACAATTCTCCGGTCGGCCCATCGAACACTGTATACGCAGCAAAGGCGGCCGTGCGTTTCTTGAAGGTATAAATCGAACGTCGATAGCGGTCCTGACCGGTCGCTGGCACCCACTTTGTCGACCCGTACGCCAGTTCCGTCACGCTGGCCGGTTGTGGCGGGCGAACTCCGGGGCCATACATCTGCGTTGACAGTGCGCCGGTCGCTGCCAGGGCAATGTCGCGAACGACCTCACCGGTAACACGAAAAGCGGCTCCGCGTGCGAGCAGGCGGTTGTCTGGATCTTGTTCCATCTGTTCTTGGGTCGCGTTGGAAGCCTGCCGATAGGTTGCGCTGGTCACGATTAACCGATGAAGCTTCCTGGTGGACCACTTCAAATCACGCTGGAAATGAACTGCCAGCCAATCCAACAGCTCCGGGTGGGTCGGCGGTTCGGATTGAACGCCAAAATCTCCGTTGGTTCGCACCAAGCCGGCGCCGAACAGTTCGCGCCAGGCACGATTGACGGCAACGCGCGCCGCGAGCGGGTTTGAATCTCCGACGAGCCATTTCGCGAACTGGAGGCGATTGGTTGGGAGCTGATTTGTCTGGCTGATTTCAGCCAAGAATTCGGGGAGGCCCGGGGCCACCTCTTCCTTGGGATTCAGGTATTCACCGCGGTGGTGGCGAAAGGTTTTGCGCGGATTGTCGACCGACCGTTCCTGCATCACCATCGACTCGTCAAGCTTCGGGATCCGTCCTCGCAACGCGTCGAGTTCCTTCCTGGCTTCCGCCAGCTGGGGAGTGTTGAGCAGGAATATTCGCTTCAGTTTGGCCCGTTCAGCGGGTGACCAGTCAGGTGGCGGGTTTGAATGCGGGCTGTCTGAGGCAGAAATCCAGGAGGCGAGAATGTTCTCGACGTCCTCATCCAAACGGTTGGCAACCGCGTTCTTGTCTGACGTTGTCGAAAAACGAAACCTCCCCAGGCTGACCGTGTAATGGCGTTCAAACAACAGTTTGACCCTGAGCTGCCCCGATTTTTTGATGGGCTCCTTCAGATTCATGACCAACTTGAGCCGCGTGCTTTTGTTATTTCCGGGTGACCAACCGGTTGAACCGTCCCCATCGAATACATTGAGGGCCGTCTGTTTCGGGTTCTTTTCGTCTGGATCCGAAAAGTCGTGAGAAGCGGCCGCAAACTCAATGCGTTGACCGTCAAGGGTTGCTGAGACTTCACTCACAAAAAAGTCTCCCTTTCGGCCTTCGTAATAAGTCCGTCCCGGTCCGAAACCGGGCAGGCGGGCGTCCGGGAGTGCTTCCAGACGAATCGCCGTGATTTCATGTTCAGCGACCTCTAAATCGAATGTCAATTCAAACTCGTCGCGTTTGGTGGTGTCCCCACTGGAAAAAATTGAACCGTCGTCGAGGATTTCAAGCTTGGGCAGGTTGGTCTTCATGGCCGAAGGGCGAATGATATTCCATGTGACAGATCTGGCAGCCGCGTCTCGCACCCAATTGTCAAACTCGCGGGCGAACTGTTCGTTCCGACGAATTTCCGGGCTTTCTTTACCAGGGTCGGGTTCGAATCGGGTCTCCAGCTCCGATTCCAGTTTGCGGATCCGGTCTTCCGCCTCACTGATCTGTTTCAGTCGCAATTCATCGGGGATGCGAAAGTCAGGTTCATCGGCATTATTCAGCAATGCCATCAACCGGTAGTAATCGGTTTGTGAAATCGGGTCGTATTTGTGAGTATGACATTGTGCACATCCCGTTGTCATACCCATCCAAACGGTTCCCGTCGTTGCGACTCGGTCGACCATGGCGAGGTACCGATATTCCAGCGGATCGATGCCGCCTTCTTCATTGAGCATGGTGTTGCGGTGAAAACCGGTTGCGATCAGTTGTGCTGGAGTCGGATCCTCCAGCATGTCTCCGGCGAGCTGTTCGATGGAAAACTCATCGTAAGGCATGTCTTGATTCAGGGCTTTGATTACCCAATCGCGATACGGCCAAATCGAACGCTCACGATCCTTTTCATAGCCGTTGGTGTCGGAATAGCGAGCGAGATCCAGCCAGGACTGTGCCCAGCGTTCGCCGTAATGCGGTGAGTCCAACAATTGATCAACCAGTTCTTCGTAGGCCAGCGGGTCGTCGGAATTCACGAATGCGTCGGCCTGTTCGACGGTCGGAGGCAATCCGATCAAGTCAAGGTAAATGCGGCGGACCAGCGTATAACGATCGGCTTCACTATTCGGCTTGAGCCCATTGTTCGCAAGTTTCTGGAAGACAAACGAGTCGATTCCATTGCGTGGCCAATCCGAGTCAACGGTCGGTGGCTCGAGGGCGGCCGGCGGTTTGAATGCCCAATGGGTGTCGTAGGCGGCGCCCTCCCCAATCCATCGTTTTAGAATCTGTTTCTGCGCCGGCGTCAGCACATGTCCGGACGCCAGAGGTGGCATTACGACATCTTGATCCTCCGAGAAAATCCGCTGCACCAGGTTGCTGTTTTCCGGATCATGCGGGACGATTGCTTCGGTTTCGATGGCGATGTCGCGTTGGTCCAAACGCAGATCCGACTCACGTTTGTCTTCATCCGGCCCATGGCAAGCGAAACAGTGTGCTGCGAGGAGCGGTCGGACATCGCGATTGAATGAGATTTTTTCTTGCGCAATTCCCTGTGACACGATGTTGCACAGGCAGATCTGAATGCAGACGATCCACGTGGCAAAGGAAGGACGGCGGGGTTTTCTTCTTGACGGCATGCTGTGCTGGTGCGAGAAATGGTGGTTGGGTGGTTAACGTGATTGTACCATCGTCGCTGATCGTTTGGGATCGACCGATAAATCTGTCCATTCGTATGGTCTTTAAGGCCCGGCAAACAAACGGCCCAAATTGATCGCGAAGACACGGAACACCCGTTCGGAAGTTTGTTCCTGGACATCAGGCTTTTGTGACGATTCAATTGGAGTTGTTCGGAGAATTCACCTTTCCAACCTTGGTCGCCTTTTCAGCATCAAAATTCGGGTTCGCCGTAGGCATTTGAGCTTGTACGGAAGCCCGCCACTCGTTCAGTCGCTTCAAGAGGTCGCGGGACTTGTCGGGCATCGTATTTACGAGATCGTTTTGTTCACCGATGTCGTTGGTCAAATCGTAGAGACGCAGGCTTTTGTCTTCATGGAATTCAATTAAACGGAAATTGCCGGAACGAACGGCGCTATAGGGTCCGTCGCCTCCCGCGTGGTAATGCGGGTAGTGCCAAAACAGATCTCGCTGGACTAACTGACTGCTGCCGTTGAGGCTTTCACCGTTGATCAACGGAACAAGGCTGACGCCGTCGATTGACTGGTTGTGTTCCAGTTTTCCCGTCGCCCCGGTAAATTCAAGCAAAGTCGGATAAAAGTCGATGCTCATCACAGGCGTATCGCAAACTTGCCCCAAGGCACCTCCGGCGGGCCACCGCGTGATGAGGGGAACGCGGACGCCCCCTTCATAGGCCGAGCCCTTTCCTCGTCGAAGGGGCAGATTTTCGGTGAATCGATCATGCTTGCCGTATCGTTGTGTTAAGCCACCGTTGTCCGAGGTAAAGACGACAAGTGTTTTGTCGGTAAGCCGGTGTTGTTCAAGCGTTTTCAAAATTCGCCCCACGCTTTGGTCCATGCTCTTGACCATCGCTGCGTACTTGGGATTGTCGTGGAGTAACGGCTTTTTTGCGGACGTGTTTTTGAGTTTGGTTTGAAAATACTCGACCAGATCAGCCCGACCCTGAATCGGCGTGTGTGGAACGTGATAGGCGAAATAGAGAAAGAACGGATCGTCTTTCGATTGATCGATAAACTCACAGGCCTTGTCCGTTAGAACATCGGTCAGGTAGTTAGTGCCGGTTACGGACCGGTCGCTATCCTTGACGAAATAGCCATTCCTCGGTGCCGGGCCGTCGTACGAGACGTCGAACCCCTGATCGGTCGGCATCGTCCCGGCTGAGTTGTCGCCTTTTCCTGACAAATGCCATTTGCCGACATGAGCCGTTCGATAGCCGGCGTTTTTTAGTGCTTCGGCGATCGTGACGTAGTGACTGTCGAGCTGTTGGGTCCAGTTGGGGATTTTCAATTTCGCAAAAGGGCGGTTTTGGCCGGTCAGGAAATCTGTCAGTTTCAGTTTGGCCGGATACATCCCGGTCATCAGCGATGCCCGGGTCGGAGAGCAAACCGTACATGCGGAATAGGCATTAGTGAATTTGACTCCTGAGGCAGCCAATGCGTCCAGGTTGGGGGTTTCGTAAAAATCACTATCAAAGCAGCCCAAACCCGTCCAGCCCAGGTCGTCGGCAAACAGAAATACAACATTCGGCTTTTCTTCCGCATGTGCGCTCGAAGGCGAGCCAAGAACGGAAACGAGCGACACGAGGAGGAGACGAAACATGCAGTTCATCATGGACTTTCGAATTCCAGGTACGGCGATTAAGTGGATCAATTGTTGGTTTTTCTGAACCAATGAGTATCACATGAGATTGTCCTTCAAGCCAGCGAGGCCGTGTTGATGTCGAAGTAGTTTTCATTTTGTTTTCGGTTGATTACGATTAGGGCAGTCGCCGGTTGACCGGGGCGGCACGGTGACAATCGCCAGGTTGTTGATGACTCGCTACGGGTCGAGCGACGACTTTTTTTCGGGCTAATACCTGTTGATTCACGCGATTGCGGGTTTCACCGAGTGCCAGGCCAACTGTGTTACCAGACCAAGTGCTGGCTAGAATGTCGAATTCCCTTGAGAAAATAATGGCCAAAAACGATTCCCGGGAACCCTGGTACAAAGACGGGTTGAAATTTACGTGTTCCGGATGCGGAGATTGCTGCACGGGCGCTCCAGGCTACGTGTGGGTCAACCAGGAGGAAATCGAGGCAATCGCAGAAATCGTTGAATTGCCGGTCGAGGAATTCGAGGATCAGTACACGCGAAAAATCGGAATTCGTCGAAGTCTCAAAGAATTCGGCAATGGCGACTGCGTGTTCTTCGACAAGGAAACTCGCCAATGCGAAGTTTACGATGCGCGTCCACGCCAATGCAGGACGTGGCCTTTTTGGGAAAGTAATTTGCGAACCCCGGAAGCTTGGAAGCGTACATGTGAAGAATGTCCGGGGAGCGGAACCGGGAAACTTTTTCAGATTGGCGAGATCGAAGCGTTTCGAAAGACGATGAAGATCTGAATTTTCGCGAGCACCAGCTCGATGGAAAACTTCGAACGGGCGATTTTCCAACAGCGGTCCAAGGGATCGGCGTTGCTTTTAATACTTACGGGGTATACAGTTAGGTCAACTGTCCGTCTCCGATTTGTCTTATTCTTCCGCCGGCGTAATCAATTCATATCGGGTCCGCGCGATAGTTGAGAGTGACCGATTCCCTTTTTACCGAGGTCTTTCAGTTTCTCCCAACCCTCAGATTCACCAGAACCACAAGTTAGTGACCTTGCCGTTGCTCATTTGCCAAAACCTCGGAGCTCTCAATGACAAAAAAGGAAATCGTCAGAACGATCTCCGAAGAAATTGGCCTCACTCAACTAAAAACCAAAGAGATCGTTCAAAAGACGTTCGATGCGATTATTGATGCACTGGTTAGCGAGCGAAGGATTGAATTGCGAAATTTTGGAGTTTTCGAGGTTAAGAAACGGGCCTCTCGCAAGGCGAGGAATCCAAAAACCGGAGATAAAGTCCACGTCCCGGAAAAGTTTGTCGTGACGTTTAAGCCGGGTAAAGAGATGGAACATCGAGTCAAATTACTTGAAGCCGACAGCCGTTTTCAGGAATCCGGATTCATGCCCAATATCCCCGACGAATTGGATGTTTCGAACGATCCTGCTTCGGATGACACGAAAACTCAATAAAGGACCTTTCGATACCAGGGCCGTCGGCGTTCGATTTGGGCCCGAGTCACAAGCTTGGACAAATTGCAAGTCGTTCGGGTCCGATTCTAGCGAAATCCCGGAAAAAAAAGCGTTGAACGGCTTCGGCTCGCAGGAGACACCAAAACTGGAAATACTGAAGCCTGATGTCGCTTTGGATCGGATTGACAACACGAATTTTTCAATCCTTGCGACATGGAACTTTTCGCAACTATCCATGGAACGAAACAGCAGGACATTTTCATGCCAAACATTTTCCGCAAGCTACCGTCGGTCAGCCAGTTGTTGGAAAGCCCGCAGCTCAAGCAGATGGTGGAAACCGTGAACCACAATGTCGTCGTAGAAGGTGTCCGCAGCTTTTTGGATGATCTTCGCGAACAGGTCAGCAACGCCGCCGATGACGTCACAATTCCCAGCCCACAGGAGTTAGCGGAAAGAATTGCGGAATGGTTGAAATCCGAAGAGCAGCCCTATTTGCGACCGGTGATTAATGGGACGGGTATCATCCTGCATACCGGTTTGGGTCGAGCTCCTTTGGCTGCGTCGGCGCTGGCGGCAATTCAAGAGATTTCGGCCGGCTACGCAAGCGTCGAAGTCGACATAAAAACGGGTGAACGGGGACAACGAATCAAATCGGTTGAGCGATTGTTGTGTGAATTGACAGGCGCCCAGGCGGTGGCGATTGTGAACAACAACGCTGCCGCGACGATGTTGACGCTTTCCGCATTGGCGGGTGGCAAGGAAGTCATTGTTTCGCGTGGTCAACTGATCGAAATTGGCGGAAGTTACAGGCTCCCTGATGTCATGGAATGCAGTGGTGCGAAACTGCGCGAAGTCGGAACGACCAACAAAACGCATCTGGCGGATTACGAACGGGCGATTGGCGACCAGACGGGAGCGCTCCTGAAGGTGCATCCGAGTAATTTCGAGGTGGTGGGGTTTACCAAGACGGTTTCGACGAAAGAGATGGTCGAATTGGCTGTCCGGCACTCCATTCCGATGATTGACGACGTGGGCTCGGGTGCCTTGATTGATTTTTCCAGGTTCGGGTTGTTGAACGAGCCGATGGTGGGTGACAGTTTGAAGGACGGTGCGGATGTGGTGTTGTTTAGTGGGGATAAATTGATTGGTGGTCCGCAATGTGGGATTGTGGTTGGCAAGCAGAAATACATCGAAAAAATCCTCAAAAGCCCACTGATGCGCGCGATGCGAGTGGACAAAATGACGTTGGCTGCGCTTGCTGCGACGCTTCGTTTGTATCGCGATCCGGAGGTTGCGATGCAGGAAGTTCCGATATTGCGGATGCTCGCAATGCCGATTGAAAACCTGAGGCTTCGGGCGGACAAGATCGCTCGACAGATTGGCTACTTGCCATTCATCGGTTCGTGTGATGTTGTGGAAGATCAATCGATGCTGGGCGGCGGGAGTTTGCCCACCCAAAAAATACCGACGTGGAGTATCTCCATTGGGCCGGCCGAGCAATCCATCACGAAGCTCGCCGGAGCACTGCGGGTTGCCAAGCCAAGCGTCATTGGGCGGGTTCAGAAGGAACGATTGATTCTCGACATGCGAACGGTACAGCCGGGTGAGGATGAAGCACTGGTTTCGGTGTTTGAAGGATTGAATTCGAATTGAAAAGCCGGGTTTTCTGGTACTGTTTTAGTACCGAATCCGGCAACCAGACTTTTTTCGAAAATTATCCAATATGGGGCTTGAGTGTTTAACACAGATCCGTATACTTTGGCTCATCGCTGATACAGTGATGCGGAAGTAGCCATGGGTGACGAAAACGACCAATTGGGTCTTGGAAACGCCGCCCCGTTTAATTGGCCTTTCTTGATAATCGAGATTCAGCTGCGGTTGACAGTAACCGAGTAAATAGTAAAATCGTCGATTCCCCATGAGTTTCAAGTTGGTACCGGTTTGCTCTGACTTCACAATCAAGGTTGTGAGGAATGCAGGATGAACCGCTCTCAACTTGAGAAGCGACCGTCGGACGCGATTCCGGCGAGATGATCTTTGACAATTTGGTTGTGAAGTAGATGGCATCAGAATGTTTGATGTTGCCTTGGAGGGTTCGTTTCTTAGCGGGGGCGAGTCGGAAGAGGTGACGCAAAAATCAAGCATTCGATACACCACTCTTAAGTAGCGTCGAGTCAGTGGAGTCAAGTTTTTCTTGATGAAGTTGGCTTGTCAAAAGAACCGAAAATGAAGCGATTATCGTTAATCTGGATCTATATGGTTTAATTGCGGATAGACGATTCACCTTCGGCAACTTGTTTGTCAGGGAGAGTTGGATATTTGTGGTCAAGCTATTAAGGGTATATGGGGGATGTCTTGGCATTAGAAGGCTATGAAGGGCGTGAAAGTCTGCGAAAAGCTTGGGGTAGTCGACAAATAGACGTTGATCCCGAGATTCCCGAACCAGCGTGTACTGAATACATAGGTACATTGCAGCGAACCGAGTGAACTGAAACATCTAAGTAACTCGAGGAAGAGAAAGAAAAATCGATTCCGTCAGTAGCGGCGAGCGAAAGCGGAACAGCCCAAACCACTGGGGTTTCCCTGGTGGGGTTGTAGGACTTTGCACATGAGAGTTAGAAAACTTTGGCTAGAAGAACGACTTGGAACGGTCGACCACAGAGGGTGACAGTCCCGTATTTGAAAGCTACAAGTCTCTCGCAGAGCACCTGAGTAGGACCAGTCACGTGAAACCTGGTCTGAATCTACGGGGACCATCCCGTAAGGCTAAATACTCTCTAATGACCGATAGTGAACTCAGTAGCGCGAGTGAAAGATGAAAAGAACCCCGTCTAGGGGAGGGAAAGAACCTGAAACCATATACCTACAAGCGGTTGGAGCACTATGATTCGTTCAGTGTGACAGCGTGCCTTTTGCATAATGATCCGGCGAGTTGTCGTATGCGGCTTGGTTAAGG
>JAHEBQ010000034.1:0-26736 GCA_024642205.1 Planctomycetaceae bacterium
AAATAGGCCTGGTCGAAAGCGGCTCTGGCGGTTCGCGACTGCCCGCGTGCCGCGGTTTCCGGTGCCGTCTCATCGAGCTCTTTGTCGTCGGGAAGTGAGGTCGGAACGCTTTGGCCGGATTGTTCCGCCGAGTACGGGGCACTCAAGGGCCCTGGCCCCTTTTGTTGTTCTTCAATGGAGGAGACGGCTTCGTTGCACGCTTTGCCACCCAGGCGCTCCTCGCGTTCGACCCGTGCCCGCAGTTCCCGAACGACGGCGGCCAGACTCTGACCGCGGATCAACTGCATGGCGTAATAGTGAATTCCCCGTTCCTCACCGACCGCATACACGGGCACGATGTTTGGATGCTGAAGTGTCGCCACCGCGGCAACTTCGTTCTTGAACCGTTCCAGGGCGCGGGGATCAATCAATGAGGCCAGCGGCAACACCTTCAAGGCCACGTTGCGCGGAATTGAAAGCTGCTCGGCTTCATACACCACTCCCATCCCGCCCCGGCCGATCTGACGAAGGATGCGGAAGTCGCCCAATTGTTGGCCATGGTGAGAATGGAACGACGTTGTATTCGAATGACCTGGTGGGCGCGAATTAATTGAATTGACCGCAACCAGGGCGGGGAACACCTTCCGAAGCTTGTCGGCCAGGTGCGAATGTGCGCCAGCAAGCTGTTCGATGTCGACGTTATCACCTGATTGCAAGGCTGTGCAGATTTCGTCGATGAGATCATCCAAATTCGTTACACGGGTTGTCATTTGATCAGGGGCCATGACGTTCAGTCGTTTAAGAATTGACTTATTTTCTGAAATGCTCGGCGAAGTCGAGACTTGGCAGCCGCCTCACTCAGTTGCAATATCTCTGCGATATCTTGGACATGCAATTGCTCAAGGCAACGCATCAACAGGATTTCCCGGTCGCCGGCCGGTAATTGCTCGAGTGCCGTGTGAACTTGCGAGCGACGTTCTCCCGCGCTGAATTTTTGACTTGGGGAAGACTGATTACTGATCAAATGATTTGCCAACAGTTGTACCGATTCGCCGGACATGTTCAATTCGAAAGGCTGTTCCTTGTGAATCGTCCGGCGCTGTGCGTATAGATGATGTCGCTGCAAACGAATCAGTTCGTCACGCACGAGTCCCCGTAACCAGGGATAAAAATCGACTGGTCGATTCTTGAGATAGTCCGGGAGTCGTTTCGCAGCACAAATAAATACTTCCTGCACCACGTCCGAGGCATCGACACGCGCCGAAAGTCGAGAATCCAGATAAACGTTAATCATTCGTCTCAACCGCGTTTGGTATTTCGTGACCAGTTGAGACCAGGCAATCGGGTCGCCTTGTTGCGCAAGGGCCAATATTTCTTCGGAATCGTGAGTCTGCATTCGTCGATCTCTAATTGCCATCAAAACAGATTCAGCAGGGCGAATCCGGATGATCCTCGAAAACTTGCCCTGAAGCAATTTTTTTTGGGAAAAACTAGTTCGATCGCCGAATTCGGTGCTGACTGGCGTGCCGCCGCTTGCCTTGGAAAGCCCGCCATAGCTTCTCCGATTCCTCCTGGGACTCGCTTTTTCCTCCCGCCACCAATGGGCGGCGGCCACCAAAACAGCCTTTCCTGGACTGTCGTTAAAAGATATTTATTTACAGCGACCTACGTCTCGTGGACGCAATTCGGGTGAGTCCCGTGGAATTAGGCCTTCGGGCCCGATTGAGCCTTTTTGGTATCGATTCTTTGCAAGGACAGTCCCGTAACTATCGCCGGCCCAGTGTTCGGAACGCGCTAAAAACCGACGATAGGTTGCGCACAAAAACGAGGCCCGGAAGATTACTCTTTCGAGCCTGTTTTACGTCGAGCCGGGTTGTACCTCAGGCATCAGTGGTGGCGGCCATCAGGACGCGAAACGGGGCAACTGGGTTTTCCTGTGCCCGGCTATTTTTCCAGCCAGTTTTGAGTTGCAGCACCGGGTGTCTTGATCTGAAACGCAGGCATGAAGTCAATCGACAATCTGGAATAGCAGACAAACGGTTTTCCACAGCAGGTAAAGCCTTCAAGATAGTCGAAATTGGCGTGCGGGATACAAATCCGCCCGGTTAGCGATCGTGTCGCAGGTTCACAAGCTAGCAATCCGAAGAAGGGAAAAAGTTTGTGTCCGCGACTATTACCCGACTGTTACCTCCTCGACTGTTACCGCGGAAGAGGCTTGATCCAAATGTCGTTCCTGTTTCGGGCCTGGCGTGGGTGTATGACGCAATTTGGAGCCGAAGCGGTTTCCCTTCTTTTCGGAAGTTTCTTCATCTTGGAAGCCTTTTGGCATCGTATCCTGGCCCCCATCCATTGATAAGGATTTGCGAGAGTCGTGTCCTTGAGGTTCGTAAAGGGCGGGCCATTGACTGGCGGCTTTTTTGGCACGTTGCAGTCGCGATCGAACGGCCGGAGGACTGATCTTCAACTGACTGGCAATCTCGCGAATTTTCAACTGCTGATCATAGCGCATCGTCAGGATTTCCCGTTCGCGGATGGGTAACCGTTGGAGAATCTGTCGCATCCTGGCTTTTTGCTCGTGAATCATGGCCTGCTGGCTGGGCGACGGATCAGAGCCAGGAATTTGATCGACCGGTTGTTGCCGAAAAATGTCGAGCGCATACCATCCTAATTCGTGTTCCCGTAATACCGAACGTCTCTGGGCTACGAGGTGATGTCGATGAGCGCGGATTAACTCGTTTTCGACGATTGATTTCAGCCATGGAAAAAAGGCAGTCGGCCTATCCTGGATATAATCGGGCAGGCGAATGGCCACGTGCAGGAGCGCGTCCTGAACGATATCAGCCGGATCGATCCGTGCCCGCAGGCGTCGATCCAGCACCGCAGCAATAAACCGCTAAAGTCGGGCACGGTGACGTCGCAGCAGATATTCCGTGGCCTGCTGGTTGCCATGCTGTATTTCATCCAACAAAAGATTGTCATTGAGATGTTGTTGTATCACGAGATGACTTTCGGAGTGCGGGACGACTGGTGAGTGCCTGGTTATCGGCAACCGAGGGTATTTCTGATGTTTGCAGTGATTCATGGTAAGGATGGACAAGGGGCCATCCATAAGTCGACTTGCAAACGTCAGAAGGGGTTATCTCGTGGAAATAGAGAGACGCCCAATTCACTAGCAGCGGGGACTGCGATGAATCGGGATTGTCAGAACAAGGCTATTGGGGCCTGGACTGAATAGCTCGAAAAACAGCGATCGAACCCGTCAGCCCCCAATCGACATTTTTGGCCGATCGGGGAATCCAACAGATGACCAGAAACGCTTAATGTTCAATCGTGATTGACCAGTCGAGTAAGGTTCCCGATTTCTTATTGCGATCGTCGACGACCACGATCGTCCATGGTCCCAGGCTGTTGGTAACGTCAATGTCCGACAAGTCGACCGGATTGTCACCCTGAATGATTGGCAAGAGAACAGACGACGAAAGCGGATCGTTGGGGTCATTGTCCGGGTCAAACAAATAGACTTTCAGATCCGTTGGGGGGGGTGATTGATATTCAGCGACACGGACAGTCCCGAAATCAAGTGGTCGCCTGCCAAAATGATTGAGCTAATCCCAGCGAGATCGTTGTCCGGGATGTCGATTGGCGGGTCAGGATCCGGATTTTCATCGAGAGTCGAATACGTCTCCGATGAGGTTTGAGTTGGCTCTTTGGGGATCAGAAAATAGATCCGGAAATCGGATTGGTCTTCGTTATAAACAACGCCAACAATGGTTGGCGCTGGTATCGTCAATGTCGTATCTCGTTCGGTGAGAAATGCGCCATTTTGTCGCCCGCTATTTAGAAAGCTGTCCTCGACCAGCGTGTCGATCGCAAAAACCTGGTCCACTCCATCATGATGGAAGAACGCCTTTTCCCGATAGTCGACTGTCTGCATGTAGCCGAGGTCGCCCGAGTTGTTTACAGAGGAAACATAATACGCTTCATTGTTTGGGCCGGTCCAGTTGATACTGCTTCCAACGCGACATGCCGTTCCGCGCGCGGCCCCTCCATTTTTTATGATGGCTCCAAACTCGCCCAATTCATTGATGGCTCCAAAATCCGTCCAGATTTTGAGGTTGGTAAACGTTTCCTTGCCAAATAACGGTGACCATCGAGCAACGACAGGCTCATTGGTTACCGGGTCGTTGTAGTCGTCACTGAGAATGAATCCCGAGTCAGTAATGGCCAGAGGCTTGTTTAGGTCGAGCGGAAATGATTCGCCTGTGAATGGATTGACTCGAAACGCACCGCCGTCACTTTCGATTACAACATCCCCATGAATGTTTATGTCCCTGGCTTTAGAAAAACCTGTTAGTTCCGGAAACTGATCGTCAAAGAAATGTAAGGTTGGGGTGCTCGAAAAAAAATCGAACCAATAGGAGCGGCGAGCTCCGGCTAAGTCAGCAAAGCTGCCGACAACAATCCCGTTGGCGTTCATCGATCGGCACGACGAAGCCTTATGCGTCTGCATCTGAAGTAGATCAGCTACATCGGTAAACTCACCGTTCTGATGGTCGTAAACAAACGCTCGGGTCTCCCCGTCCGGCCCGTAATTTCCGACGACAAAGGTACCTCCGTTGATTTGCTGCATTCCATAAAGGTTAACTCCCGGGGTCCCTGCGGGTGGCCGGTAGTACTCCAGTTGATAATCAAAGGGGACTGGCCGAGTGGGCGGGGGATCGCCGCCGCCGCCACCGCCGGTAGTCGATATCCAGCTCGATGAGTTCGGCCAGCAAGACGTTTCGTTCGATTGATGAGATTTCCTCGGAGAGCACCGATTCGATCTTCGGAAGCAGGTTGGATTGCCATTGTCGCTCAAAATCAGCGCATAAATCATCAATGCGTTCTAAGGCCGCGATCGGTAGTTTTTTTTGACGGTTGTTCATTGAGTTCGACCAATTCCTGTTGACATTTTTCTCGAATCAAGTGCAGACGTCGCTCGATTGTCCGATCCGAGCAGCCAAATCGCTGTGCGAGTTTAGCGTTGGAATACCCTTCTAACTTAGCACCCGCTAAATCCCGAAGCTGCCCGACACCTAAATGTGAAAAAATTTGTTCGACAGATTCCTGCATCATCAGCACCATTTCTGGGGATGGTTCGTCGCCAATGGCTTCAAAGATATTTTCGTCGTCACCTGCGTGGTCCAAAGAATGGAGCTTGATTTTTCCGCCACGTCGGTGGCGCTGGTCATGTCGTCGTTTGTCGACCACTTTCCGGGCAGCCATTCGCAGCAACAACCGCCACAGATCGTCTCGATCGGTCAAGTCAGGAAACCGGCCGTTGTCGACCGCGTTGTAGAAACTGTCGAAGACACTTAGCACGATATCTTCTTCGTCCGAGACAGCCCTATTTTGACCATGCAGCCGGCCCCGCACCGAACTCACGAGTCGGTCGAAGTAAAGTTGCAAAATTTGATTCGCGGCGGTCGAGTCACCGGCCTTCACCAAATTAATCCAGCGGCTGACGTTTGTGGTTTTCGTCATTCAGAAAGACCAACTGAAACAAAATGGATGGGGAACAGAGATTTGCAAACACAATATTAAAACATCCTTTCCGGGGGGCGAATTCTGATGGTGCTCGGCCTGTGGGGTTTATCGCTGCGGTTGTGCTACACCAATGCGGCCGATCGAGGATTTACGGCTACAATTTTCGTTTTGGCGACAATCAAACAAGATTCGATCCTTATGGCAGATTTCGAGATTGCATACCGTGCGCCCAAGTCCGGCGCAGGTGCGTCCGGCAATCCAATCTCCCACCAATGATCCACCGGTAGCAACCTCGTAACGATCGTGTTTTGGTCAAGCCACGCGGTCCGCGGTAGATCACCACAATTACGAGCAGCCCCTAGCAGGTTGCTGGTGGTTAAATCACACCTGTTGCCAAGATTTCTGAGACTGTGTCACAAAGCTGAGACTGTGTCACAAAGCTGAGACTGTGTCACAGAGCTGCGACGCTGTCACAGAGGGGGATTGGTTCTACCCAAGATGACGGGATTCCGCTGGAAATTCCGTTTCACCGACCTGAGCAGCAAATCGGTTTTTTAAAGGAGCACATGAGGCTCACGCCACTTTTCCATACTTGGCTTGCTGCAATTCTCACTGAGAGCGTTTCTCAAATTTCTGAGCCATAAAAAACAACCAATTCCGTTACGAAATTCGCCGTCAAAACAGCGTTAAGTCCCGCTGGAACATCGCAGGGCCATTTCACGAAGCTGCTAATAAAAAGCGATCGTGTTCCTACCCATTCGCGTATCTTGAAATTTCATTTCTCTTGGCAGCAATTCAATTATCGTTTACTCCCGGTTCTTGATCGCCTATCGTTTCAATTCGACATGAACTTTGGCCAAGTCCACCAGCAACTCGCCTTCTATCCAATCGAAATCGAAAACGAGCTCGGCATCAGTTTCATCTCTCCACTTGTACGAGTTCATGATTTCGTCAAGGCGGTGATCGTCGATCCGAGAGGTTTCGGACTGATCAAGCGTACTTTCGGCCAAGGCAGATTGACTCAAACGCCTTTCTTGATCCGACATTCGTTGCCAGGAAGCCCTTGCCCTGAAATGGGTTTGTGCTGCCGGGTTTTTCGATTCAGGCAGCCAATAGGAGTTGGACTGCTGACCAGCTGCGAGGTTAGCTTGCATCACCTCAGGATGGCCCGAATCCAGCCAGCTAAGATTTCGTTGATTAACTTCTAAACTCTCCCCCATCACGTCGTGTTCAAAACCGAGCAAATGGCCCAGTTCGTGAGCGACGACCGACAACAGATCGTAACGATTGCCGATTCCGTCGCCCGTTTCAAACTCAGAGTTCTCCCAAGGAGATGAATCGACAAACCAGCCCATCCCAGCTGCGTTGGCATCAATCCAGATTACGCTGGACGACTCGGATGCTATTCCCAGCACCGAGCCAGGTAGATCGGCAACGCGAATAACGACGTCAGTTAATCGGCTCCATTCTTGTGTGTGATCAATTTCCGTTCGCCATTGTTCGACAGCGTACTTGATGGTCGCGGATAGTTTTTCGGGATCCAGTGGGTTCGCGACGAGGGTTTCCATTGACGATTTGGCAAGTAAATGGCTGTTACCTTTGTGTATGATCACTTGGCCACCCGTCAAAACCGTTGTCAGAGCGGCGTCATCATCATCGCCCATCTGGTTGTCATACACGATCTCGTCAGTGGCCGTATCAAAGATTTTGATTCGGAATTTGTCGCTGTCACCACCGCCACTGACCTGCCCGTCAATGGCGGTCAGTAGAAAACCGTAGCCCGCTTCGCCGTTAACCGTCCCGAGACCCTTGAACTGGGCCCTGGCCCCACCGACGACCAACCACTGATAGACGTCGCTATGAAAATCAAAGTCCCCGCTACGGAATTGAAACTGCGTCTGCCCATCGGGCACATTTCGCCCCTTTTTGTATTTCGAAACAAAGCCAAACGTGGCGCGTCCCGTTAACGTTGGATCCGGCACGAAGGCACCGGCGGGTGAATCGATGGATCCGCCGCCGGTGACAAATCCGGCCGATGGATCGTAGACGACAAACGTCGATTCGGCAGAAGTCGTGATGGCCCCGTCACTGTCGGTGACGGACAGGGTTACGGTATAGACACCCGCTTCCTGGAAAGCAAAGGCGTCGTTAACGCTTCCGCTGCCGGCTCCTTGCGTAAGAGTTCCCGTTCTGGTTTCTGATACCAGGGATCCATCGGATAGATACGTGAACATCCACTCGGCGGTGTGCGTATCTTGCGATCCCTGATCGCTAAACAAACCATCAAAAATCTGGGCCTCGCCAACGGCCAGCACATAGGACGTGATTGCCAGATCATCGATTGACAGATCGGGGGCAACGTTGCCGACCGTGATGTCCTGACTAACGCTTGCGCTGCCGCCATCCTCGTCATTGACGGTTAGCACGACTTGGTAGGTACCATTGTCATCAGGGGTAAAGCTGAAGTTCGTTTGGTCGACGCCTATTCCGCTGGCATAGGGGGTCATCGCGCCGTCTTTGAAAACTCCGTAGGTATACGTTAGCGTGTCATCAACTCCAGCCGGATCAGTGGCGTTGGCGACAATATTGATTTGCGTCCCCTCGACTTGTGGAGTACTGATTAGATCGATCGATGGAACTGGAGCAAGGTTGACCACGTTAATTGTAAATCCACGTTCTTCAACGTTTGGATCAGTCACCGTGACCTCGATACCATATTGTCCATTATCGCCAAATACATGGCTGCCGCTGACCGTGCCTGCGGCGGTGTCGACGATTCCGTTGTCAACTGCTCCATCGCCCCAGGCGATTTCGGCAGCGTTAGGAGTAATAAAGGAACCCATAATCAGGTTGAAATTGCTGCCTTCGTTGATGGTCACACGAGTATTGGCCGGGACTGCCGAGACAAATGCGATCTCTTCGGCCGTGTCCAAAATCGTGATCACTTCTGAGCCCAGTCGAATGATGTCGTATCCGTCACCACCGACGAATGTGCTCGGCCCACCACCCCCCTGCAGCGTATCGTCGCCGGCTCCACCATCGAGGACAGTCGGCACCTCGAACGCTGACTCAACAATTATCTCATCGTCTCCGTCCAGTCCGAAGATGAAAACGGCTCCGTCAGGATTAAATGTCCCAAGCAACTGACCGTTGATAGTCACAATCGCGCTGCCGAAATTGATAGTAATTTGATCGTTGCCGGGCGTTCCAACGACGATCAAGTTATTCGAGGTCGCGATGCCACCATCCTGGTCGTCAAGCGTCACCTGAATCGTTTCGATAAACGGTGTTGAGGTCACGCCAGTGTAGGTATGAAACAGATTAACTTTGGGATCTTGCTGCCCCTGCTGCGTGACGGTTGCAGATCTGGGGACCCCGTCACCGTAATCAATGGTTGCGATCCAGTTGTCTTGGCCGGGATCAGTAAAGAGGTAACCAATGTCGAGGGTTGCCGTCTGGGCCCCCAAATCAATTGTCAAGCCTGTATCTTTACCTTTCAGGTCGGTACGGCCATCAACTACCGGTGCGACATTGGCAGCGGTAATTGTCTGCAAGTCCGATGCGACCAATACGGCGTTTTCAAAAACATCAATTTGGACCGTCACCGAACCGTCATTCAGCATCTCGAGGTTGAGGCTGGCCGCTGTTGTCGAGCCTTGTGTCAAATAAATGGCTGGATCACCGGTGACTGTCCATTGATAGGTTGCCAAATTCGCATCGATCAGGTTGATCGTGCTGGTGAGCGTAAATGCATCGCCTTCGGCGATCGTGGCCGGGATGCCACCAATGGAAACAGAAGGCGTATCATTCACGCCGGCGATGGTAATATTAACGGTCGCAGTTGAAGTGCCACCGTTACCATCCGATACGGTGTAAGTGAAGGAATCCGACGCCGATTCGCCATCGTTAAGGAATTCAAATTGCCCGTTGGGATCGTAATTAAACGTTCCGTCACCGTTGTCAGTGACAATTCCAATGGCACTAGTGGCATCAAAGCTGAGCACAGACAGCGTATCAGCAACATCCTGATCGTCGTCGTTGGTCAGCACGTTGATCGTCAAAAATGCTGTGTCTTCATCGGTCGCGTCCCAATCGTCGACCGCTATTGGATCGTCGTTGGTATTCTCGACCGTCAGATTGAAGGTGGTGCTGGCCAGTGTACCGCCGTTGCCATCGTCGGCGTTGACCGTGATGGTTGTCATACCGACGTCGGCGTTGAGTGGTGTGCCGCTGAACGTTGTGCCGTCGAACGACAACCAGGCGGGCAGACCGCTGGCCGTCAGCGTCAGCACATCGCCGACATCCACATCATCAAACGCATCACCGGGAACCGCGAAGCTGAACGGGGAGTCTTCGGTGGCGGTCTGGTCGGCGATTCCCTGATCGACGGTCGGATCGTCGTTGGTATTCAGCACGGTCAGTTCGAACGTGGTGCTGGCCAGCGTGCCGCCGTTGCCGTCATCGGCATTGACGGTAATCGTGACCACGCCCACATCGGCGTTGAGCGGTGTGCCGCTGAACGTTGTGCCGTCGAACGACAACCAGGCGGGCAGACCGCTGGCCGTCAGCGTCAATGAATCGCCCAGATCGACGTCGCCAAAGGCATCGCCTGGAACGGCAAAGCTGAACGCCGAGTCTTCGGTTGCAGTCTGATCGGCGATTCCCTGGTCGACGGTTGGATCATCGTTGGTATTCAGTACGTTCAGTTCGAACGTGGTACTGGCCAGCGTGCCGCCGTTGCCGTCATCGGCATTGACGGTAATCGTGACCACACCCACATCGGCGTTGAGCGGTGTGCCACTGAACGTCGTACCATCGAACGACAACCAGGCGGGCAGACCACTGGCGGTTAGTGTCAGCACATCACCGACATCGACATCGTCAAACGCATCGCCCGGAACGACGAAGCTGAACGGGGAGTCTTCGGTAGCAGTCTTATCGGCGATTCCCTGATCGACGGTCGGACCGTCATTGGTACCGGTGATTGTTATCGTGACCGTTTCGGTATCGCTGTCGTCCTCGTTAGGTGAAATTGCGGGCGTGCCGACGCCGCTGTCGTCGGTCGCCTTTATGGTATAGGTCAAAACCAGCGACTCGCCTGTTGCCAGGTAGTTGAACGCTTCGCTTCCGCTGTCAAACGTCCAGGTGATCGTCCCGGTGGTGGCTCCGCCGGCAATTACAGGATTGGGCGCCACGCTCATCATGGCCAAGAGGGTCGCATTATCAATGCCGTTGTCATTACCTGATGCAACCGCAACTGAATCGATTGTTGCGTAGACCTCAGGAGTGGAAGCGACCGCCGTTGTCAAGGCCAGGCGACTGGTGGTAATGGCGGTACCCCCCGGTCCAAAAATATTGCTTCCCGACCCTGATGCCAAATCCGTGAAAGCCAGTCCAAATGCAAACTGACCACCGAGCGCTGCATTGATGGCGTCAATCGCATCGGAGTTGAGCGAGAGAATCAGGGTTGTGCCATTGCTCGCGGCGGAGACGGTGCCAGTACCAAAAACCGTGCCATCGCCAAGATCATCAAAGATTCCAATGTCGTTCACGCTCGACGAAAGCAGATCCGAGATGGGTGTCACGACTGCGAAGATGGAAAACGGCTTAAATGCGTCAACCGATAAGTACTCATGGGAGTAAAGCTCGAATTCCGCCGAGACAACCGGGTCCGAGATACCAGTTAAATCAAAGGCGAAAAACGTGCGGAGTTCTTTGGAGTTTGAAATCCCTGTCAGCGTGTTGTCATTGGTCGAATTGTGAAACCCATCGCTTCGATACCAGCCCTTGTCAAATGTGTCGACCGCCAAATATTCAAGAGAAATGGTTGCCAAATCTGGATCTTCCACATCGAGGATCCCACTGTCGGTCAGGTGGGTCGCGTCGGATTCTGTGACTTCCCCGATTGCGTCAACCGCGGAGATCACGGGCTGGTCATTGGCACCGATGATGGTGATGGTGACCGTGCCGCTGGCTGTTCCGCCGTCTCCGTCATCGATCGTGTAGCCGAAGGAATCGCTGGTGGATTCACCGGCGGCCAGGTATTCAAACTGACCGTTTGGATCGTAGCTGATCTGCGAACCGGTAAAGGTGACCGACCCTTTGGTGCCCGTCATGTCGATGCCCGTGATCGTTAGCGGATCTTGAACACCGGCCGGATCAGAGTCATTTCCGAGTACGTCAATCGTGACGACACCACTACCTTCGCTGACCGTTTGCGCTTCATCAACGGCCGCCGGCGCCACGTTTGCAACATTGACTGTCAATTGACGAACTTCGACAGACGGGTCGGTCACGGTGATTTGAAGATTGTACTGCCCTTGATCGGCAACGAAATGACTTCCGCTGACTGTTCCCGCAGCTGTGTTAACGATGCCGGATTCGATCGTTCCATCACCCCAGTCGATTTCCGCTGCGTTTGGGGCGGTAAAGGAACCCATGACGAGGTTGAATGTGGATCCCTCATTTATCGTTACAACGACGGTACTCGGGTCTTGGGCAAGGAACGCAATCTCCTCGGCGGTGTCGAGGATTGTGTTTTCGCCGGACACCAGGTTGATGATGTCGTAGCCGTCACCGCCGATGTAGGTATTGGCACCACCACCACCTTGCAAGATGTCATTACCGGGGCCACCGATCAGTACGGTCGGCACCGAAAAGGCCGACTCCACGATGATTTCGTCATCGCCTTCCAGGCCATAGATAAAGACGGCGCCGTTCGGGTTAAACGTTCCAAGCAAATGGCCGTTGATTGTCACAATAGCGCTGCCGAAATTGACAAAGATCTTATCGACTCCAGTAGTCCCAACGACCACCAGTTGCTCCGACGTAGTGATTCCGCCGTCTCCGTCGCTCAACGTCACTTGAATGGACTTGGCAAATCCATCCGGATAAGCGAGTGGGTCATAAGCATATTCTTTGTATAACCCAAACTTGGCTTTTTGTCCTTGGGTTGTTATCGGTGCCGCGGTCTCTTCATCAATCCCGTCAGACAGATCATAGTCGACAATCGCACTCCAGGTGTCGAGGCCGGGATCTTGGAAGAAATAGCCGATGTCTAGCGTCGCCGTCCCGGCAACTGTATCGATATCCAGGCCTGTATTCTGGCCGTTTAGGTCATTACTGCCATCGACGGTCGGTGCGATATTTGCCACCGTTACCGTTTCCGTAGCGCTAGCGCTATTCCCAAGTCCGTCGGTAACCGTCAGGGCAACGTCCAACGTGCCTTCGTCCAACAGATCGAGTCTTAAGGTGCTGGCATTTTGCGGTCCCTGTATGGAATACGTTGCAGTGCCGGTTACTGTCCACACGTAGGTTGCAGTGGCCGCGTCGATCCCACTGGTCAGGCTGGACAAGTTCAGTTGGGGATCGCCTTCATCGGCGGTAGTTGGCAGGCCGAGAATCTGTGCAAAGGCGCCTAGTTCATAGATGTATGCCGCACCGCCCCTGACGTCAAGCGTATTGTCTCCAATGGCGCCTACGACTATCTTGGTGCCGCTGATTGACGTTGACCAGCCAAATTGTTCGGCTAGGCCGGTTTCGGGAGACGGGGCATTGATCGTAGCCGTTAGCACGGCGGTGCCGTTACTAACATCATAAACGTACACGCTGCCAGCCGCATCAGCTCCGGTGTCATCTGCGAGAGCTGCAGCTACCAGAATGTTCCCGTACATGGAAGTTGACCAGCCCAGTCGTGCGCCCTCCTGCGCATGACTGATGGTGTCAGTAAGCACGGCCGAGGCGGAACTGATGTCATAAATGTAGACGCTTCCCGAATTGGCTGCTACGGTGTCGTCAAGGTCAGCGCCGATGGCGACTATGTTTCCACTTATCGAAACTGAGATTCCAAACAAATCGGCGATTGCAGGGTCCGGATTTTCAATAGTATGAGTCGGAACGGTCGGGGTCGCGCCCGTCAGATTGAATGCATACGCACTACCCGAGTTTGTCACGCCAGCGGTATTGTTGAGTAACGCGGATATCACCACGATATCACCGTCAATTGCGACTCTGGTTCCGAAGTGGTCGCCATTTTCCGGATTGGGATTGGCGATCGTCCAATCTAGAATTGGACTGCTGGGGGTGGTATTCGAAAGCGGGCTCAGGTCGTAAACGTAAACAGTTCCGACGCTGATAAATCCCCCGAAATCGTCGTTATCTGCTCCGACAATCAATCGACTGCCCTGCACCGCAACGTGAAAGCCGAAGTGGTCTCCGGTCCCAGAAGGTTCCGGATTCTGGAGAGTCCACTCATGCTGTGGGGTCCCGGTACTTAAGTCATAGATGTAAACGCTACCTGCGCCTGAATCATCGGACGACGAACCAACAACCAACCTATTGCCGTCCAGAGCAAGAGACGATCCAAAAGCCACACTCGACGTATCGGCGGAAGGATTGAATATCGTACCGGTTAGCACAGCGCTGCCGCTACTGATGTCGTAAATATCGACTTTGCCGGCACTCTGAAAAGCTGTGTTATCAACCCGCGTCCCCACGACGAGCGTATTCCCGCTAATCGCAACTTGAGATCCGAATTGATCGTTCGCCGATGGTGTGTCGGGCAGCAGCGTTTGCAGGAGCGTGATCGGCTCGGTGCTGACGTCTTCGGCTGTGAGGAATAGCGGCGTCGCTACGAGATTACCAGTCCCAAAGTTATCATTGACAACCCCTGAAAGGATTTGTACACCCACTTCGCCATTGAGTATCGGGGTTACGTCAAACGTAAACGTCTGATTGTCAGCGGTCGCGAAATTGCTTGCCGTGCCATTGCTAACCGTGATGTCGCCAATCTCAAATCCGGTTACGATCTCTCCAAAGTCGACAGCGAAGTTGATTGGATTGGCAGTAGTCGGGCTAGTTTGTGCGACTGTGAAGACAGGCGTCGGCGCCGTGGTTCCGGTAACCGTGATATTGACCGTTGCTGTATCAAATCCACCGTTGCCGTCGCTGACCGTGTAGCTGAATGAATCGTGGCCAGTCTCACCGTCGTTGAGGTAGTCGAATGCACCATTGGGATCGTACGTATACTGGCCGTTGTTGCTGCTGCTTACGTTGGTTACAGATCCCAGTGTACTCGACGTGTCATAGCTGGAGATCATCAACGGATCTCCGTCAGGATCACTGTCATTGAATAACAAGCCGAAGACGTTCTGCAAAGTGACCGGCGTGTTTTCATCAGTACTCGCCGCATTGTCGTTCGCAATCGGTGCGTCGTTGACCGGATTGACGGTGATGTTGAACGTGCCGCTGGAGCTGGTGCCAGTTCCGTCATCGACGCTAAAGCCGAAGCTGTCGCTGACCGTCTCACTGCCGTCGTGATCGAAGGTAACTAAGCCAGCATCGACATCCGCTTGCGTAAAGGTGTCGCTGGCACCAAGGGCAATGCCACTGAGTCTCAACGTGCCGTTAGCGGTGGCTGAAGTAAACGTGTAGGTCAGCTGGGCTACGGTGTTATCGACATCCGTCGTCTCCAGCATCGTGGTCGTGATCACGTTGCCTGTAGACGCTTCATTGATCGTAGTGCCGGTGTTGGTGGCCAGCACTTGTTCGTCATTGACACCAGTTACTGTGATGGTTACCGTCGCGGTGTTGCTGATGGCGTTGTTTGAGTCCGTGGCCGTGTAAGTGAACGTCACGTCCCGAGTCTCGCCCACTGCCAGATCCTGGAAATCGGTACCGGGATTGAAAGTGAACGTCCCATCGCCGTTGTTGACCACCGAGCCTTCTCCGGGCGAAGAAGTCAATGTATAGGTCAGCGTGGCTGGGTTGTCGTCGACGTCCGCATCATTGGCATTGAACGAAATGTTAACCGCAACGCCGTCTTCAAAGGCGCTTCCGCTGACGTTCTGTGAAACCGGATTATCATTGGTGGCAGGATCGTCGACCTTGATCACAACGTCTTTTCCGTCCGTACCACCTTGATACGTGATGCCGGCGGTTAGACCGGAGCCCAAGAAGTCGGTTATGACCGCGCCCTCCGGTAATCCGTTAAATGAAGATAAGACTCCTCCTGTCGAATCAATGATTACAAACTCATTGTTAGCGGACGGAACAAAGGCATTCCCAGTACCGTCGTCAAACGCCGAGAGGTTCAACGTTACATTGCTGCCAATGTTGCCCGTGCCAATGACGTTCAGCTGGTCGTGGAACCCGAGTCCACTGCCTGCGTTCGGTCCTCCAATTTCCACGCTCAGCTGTGACCACCTTTTAAAGACGACATTGCCCGTGGTTAGGATCCCGGGACTGACCCCCGGGGAAACAACGGCGCCTGTCTGAACTGTCACCGTCCGACTGATCAATCCCGTGCCAGCCAGTTTAGCGCCGCTTTGCACAATGGTCGAACCAGCGAGAGACCCACTGACAACCAGTTGTCCGCTGCTGACAACGGTATCACCAACATACGTGTTCGTGCCAGAGAGTACCAATGTGCGATTAGGTGCGGAAAACACATCGAGAATAATGCCATATCCGCTACCTTGATCGTCGATTGGCCCACTGATAGTCATCGTCGAATTGTCGTTAAAGACCTGGATTCGCGCATTGCCAACCAGCGTAATCGGTGAATCGACAACGGCACCGTTGACGCCCGCAAGAACGCCGAACTCGCCGATCGTCAGTGGTTCTGAAATGGAATATAGGGATGTCAGGACATATAGACTGGCGTCGTCACCAATAACGGTTCCAGCGTTGGTATCGCCTAATTTTCCATCGCCGACCAAATTAATGCTGCCTGCGGAAATCGTTGTCGTGCCGGTGTACGTATTATCATCACCTTGAATGATCAACTGACCGTCACCCAACTTGATCAAGCCTCCCGCGCCAATGATATCGCCGGGGATGCTTCCGGCATGCCCAGTTTGCGATGACTGATCGTAGGATAGATCAAATCCAGAGTTGTCGATCGTACCGCTGATATTGAAAGGACCGTTAGTCTGGACAATCGTGGAAGCAGCACTCAGGGTGATGTCACCGTTCCAGCCCGACTGGGCCACGGAACGAAGGGCTCCCAAGTCGTTGTATCCCGTGCCGCCAATTGTTAACGGTTCACCAATCGAAACGCTGGTGGCCAGAGCGACTTCCAATGTCGCTCCATTGGCGACAATCGTCCCACCGACGTTCGAACCCAGTGATTGACCGTCGACAATTTGCAGGACGCCATCGTTGACGGTCGTGACGCCGTCATAGGCGTTAGCAGCGCCGATCACCAGTTGGAACTGGTTCGTTTTGGTCAACCCGCCGCTGCCGCTGATTGGGCCGGTCAGGCGGGCAGTTGTAGCATTGTTATCCGCACCACCAATGATGAGATCATTCGTCGCCAAATCGATCGAGGAATCAAATCTGGTGTCAATCGTGTCAAATACAAACGACTGGGAAGCGGCCAATGTCACGCCAGCAAGCGTTGCATCCGTAAAATTGATCGTCAGGATATCGCTGGCACTTCCTGATGCACTAATTCCCCCGGTCAAAGTGATGGACTCACCCGCCAATGTAAAATCGCCGGCGTTTGAATTATCAATGATCGTGATGTCCGCCAATTCCAAACCAGTGACGTCGTTTAATGGCGAGAAACGACTGGCAAATCCCGAAGTGGCGGTATCAAACACGACGGAATCACCGTCGAAAGGCCTCACTCCCTCCAGCCAGTTATCCGGGTTGCTCCAATCGCTGTCGACATCGCCCTGCCAGTGCAACGTATCAACAATCGCGTTGACCGTAATGCCTACATTGGCCGTATCGCTCCCGCCATTGCCGTCCTCGACCGTGTAGCTAAACGAATCAGTTCCGTGAAAGTTTGCATTTGGTGTGTAGGTATATGTGCCATCAAGATTGTCAACCAGTCCACCGTTGGCAGGCTGCGTAAATCCCGTGATCATCAGGCTGTCCAAGTCGACGTCCGTGTCGTTTGACAACAGATCCGCCGAGTCGATCAGCAATGGCGTGTCTTCATCAGTCGAATCGCTGTCGTCCACTCCGATTGGGGCATCGTTGAGCGGATTGACCGTGATGTTGACCACGGCCTGGGAAGTGCCGCCGTTGCCATCACTGATTTCGTAGGTAAACGTATCGCTGCCATGGTAATCGGCAATCGGCGTGTACGTGAAAGTGCCGTCATTGCTCAATACCAACGTGCCGTTGCTGGTATCGACAATGGGATTCGTGTTGACGGTCAACGTATCGCCATCGACATCAGTATCATTGAGTAGCAGATCGTCAATGCCAAGCGTAGCCGTGAGAGTGGCGTCTTCATCGACCGAGTAACTTTCGCCGGTGGCCACCGGATTGTCATTTACCGGGGTGACCGTGAAGCTGAAGGTGTCGCTGGAAACAGCACCCGAACCGTCATTGACGCTGAAGTCGAAGGAGTCACTGAGCGTCTCACTGCCGTTGTGATCGTACGTTATCTGGCCCGCATTGATATCGGCTTGGGTAAACATGTCGTTGATACCCAACGGCGTCCCTGAGAGCCTCAAGGTGCCATTGCTGGCAGCAGCCGTTAGCGTGTAAACCAGCTCGGCGGCCGTGTTGTCCACATCGGTCGTTTCCAGCATCGCCGTCGTGACTATGTTGCCAATGGACGCTTCGTCCACCGTCGTACCGATATTGGTGGCCAGCACCTGTTCATCGTTGACCGGCGTGACCGTGAAACTAAACGTATCGTTGAAGCTGTTTCCGAATCCGTCATCGACGCTGAAGCCGAAGGAGTCGCTGATCGTCTCACTGCCGTCGTGATCGAAGGTCACCAGGTTTGCATCGACATCGGCCTGGGTAAACGTGTCGTAGACGCCCAGCGGCGTACCCGAGAGCCTCAGGGTGCCAGTACTGGCAGCAGTAGTTAGCGTATAGGTCAGCTGAGCTGCCGTGTTGTCGACATCGGTGGTCTCCAGCATTGCCGTGGTGATGACGTTGCCAGTCGAACCTTCGTCTACCGTCGCGCCAGCGTTGGTAGTCAATACCGGCGGTGCATTGGTGTCAAACAATGAACTCGCGTTAGACAACGTCCACGCGCCTCTACCGAGCGTTCCGGCAACCAATACGTCGTCCGTGGCATCGTACTGCAGGTCGTACACAAGAGCGTTGGGTAAATTGCCTCCAACTTCGGCCCACGTGCCAATGGATGTCACCATGGCCCTGAACACGCCCAAACTGCCGCCAACCACAAGTGCGCCAACCGTCCCCGATACGTACTCTATTGTCTGTAATGATTCACCGGCGATTGACATCAAGTTGCCGGTGACGTCCAACCAGGTACTGCCGGAATCGGTTGACTGGAATACCTGGTTATTGTCGATGGCCCAAGCCGTGGTCCAATCGTCAGAATCCATCACCACGTCACGAATGTCGGCATAACTCGCGGTATCAGGATCAACCGTGATGACTGAACCGCCAAACGATGTCCGTACTGTGATTTCATCGCCGCTACCGACGTAGAGGACGTCCGGGTTCGGAACGCCACTTAGAAAACCGCCGTAGGCAACAGCGTCCGGACTGAAACCAACAATACTTGTTCCGCCAACCTGAGCGATCGTGTTTCCCTGATCGGTCGATTCATAGATCCTTTGCTCGCCAGTTTTGTAGTTCCAACCGACAAAAAGCATTCTTTGTGGATTAACGGCGTTAAGTTCAACCGGCGTCTTGAACTGTGGTACAAACGGATCGCCGCTGGTAAGGGTCAACGAGGGATACGTCGAATCCACTAGATTATTGTCCTGGTCCCAAATCGTCTTTTGAAAACTGCCGAGATTTTGAGAGCTACTATATCTGATGGATTGATTACTTCCCGCGAGCGTGACGTTATCAACCGCAACATCGCCCCCATCTCCTCCGGACAAAAAGTCCCAGACCGTATCGGCCGGCGTGACCTGGAAATGAGTCCCGTTGTCCTGTGTACCGCCGATTAGAGTGTTCGAGTTACTGTCGTAGGCGATATCGTGGAATTCGATGACCCCCAGGTCTCCGGCCATCGAGAACCAATCGCCCGTATTGTCCAGCGGGCTGGTTCGTCGATAGATTCCACCGTCGTCGACTTCCAGCAATTCGCCGTTCGCGTCGAACGTCATCTCACGTGAATCGGCGTGCGGCGCGGTGCCATTGGCCGTGCCACCGTCGGGGTCCATAGCAACAATATCATGCGTAATATGATCCCACTGAGGTGACGGGGCGAGGTTGGGATTTCGGGGAATGCTGGCATCGCCGCGAAATATTGCGCCACCATACGTACTGTCGCCGATGGCACTCGGCTGGTCCTGCCGATCGCCGCCGATATAAAGAATATCTTCATTTGCCGGATGGACTTGAATTGAAAAGTGAATGCGTCCCTGGGCTCCGGTTTCATCAATGTCCTTCGGTTTCGGGTTCGGGCCGGTAACTTGCGTCCAGGTACCGCCACTTGTATAAGTTCCGTTTCCGATACTTCCTTCCAGAGTAAATGTATTGGCATCGATTTCCGTCACACGGTGGAAACCATTTGCGGCCGTGTTTCCACCAACATTATCGATCACAACAAAATCCCCGGTTGAAAGTCCATGGCCTAGGGACGTGATTTGAATCGGCGAGGTATTGCTGGCATCTGTCAAGGCAGTACCAAGGGACAATGGCAATACTGGGATATCCATTTGAGTCCACGTGGGACTGGCCGCCGTCGCATTGTTGGTGTGAAAGACTCCTCTGGGCTGAGCGCTAACGAGAACGGCAACGTACAACCGGCCCGTCGTTGGATGAACTGCCATCTCGATGTTATTGGACTGCGTCAGCAGACTATCCATTACGGAATCGATCGCCGGTCCAGTAATCTTTGTCCAGCTCGCGCCAAAGTCATCGGAACGGTAGATCCCGCCGGTCGTACTCGTACCACCGGTACTTTCGGCCGCCGCGTACAATCGTTGGCCGGTGGCGTCACTGGGGTCGACGACTAGATCCGTAAAATTGTCATTGGGCGAGACAAAGTCGGCCGAAGTGATAGGAGAAAAGTTAGCCCCGCCGTCGGTGCTGCGAAAGACACCGCCATAGTTCGCCGACGAAGTCACCACAATCGTAGTGCCTCGTGCGGCGATTCCGGAAATATTTTCACCAACGATTTGCAAACCATTGCTGGTCAATTGCACCCATGTGCTGCCTCCGTCCGTCGTTCGATAGACGGGTCCACGTGTTCCGCCAACCCCGCCGAAACTGCTGTATTTGGCGGTACCCGCCACGAGGGTGTTGTAAGTAGCGTCGGTCGGATCGAATGCCAACGCTCCAATGGACAGCGACTCCAGAAAGTCCGTCTGCGGTACCCAATTTGGATTGAGGGCCGTTGCATTAGTGGTTTTCCAGATACCGCCATTGACCGCACCGATATAGACGATGTCGGGGTTTGTGGGATGTGCAAGCACGGTGTGGATCGCGCCGGTCACCTGTTGGAATGGCTGCGTATTCGGCTCCAGTTGAGCGTTCTGAGTCGGCGCCGGTCCCTGATCGATCCACAATCCAGCGGTGGCGATATCGACCGCATGATCTTCAACTTCACCATCGGCCGTCGTCCCGTCATAAAGTCGAAATCGCGCAAAGGTTTGCCCCGCGGAAGCGGCCGCAGGAACCGTGAAGTTCAAGGTATTCGTACCCGCCGAGGCAGTGCCCGAGAAAATGTGTTCGTTAACTTCGTCCCAGTCTCCGTCACGGTCGAAATCAATCCAGACGTCCAGATGTGGGTTGCTGACGCCGGCAGTATTGGTGACAAGCACGTCGACCGATGCGGCACTTCCCACTGTAGGCGTGCTGATGAACGTGACGCCGTCTTCATCGTCCGGCGTGCCACTGGTGTCGTCAAGGCTGGCTGCAGGGTCCGGTTGTCCGTCGGCCTCTACATCGATCTGGGTACCTATCGTGAAACCCGCCAGCGGAGTGTGGCGGGCGCCGTCGTCAGCCAGTGTTGTCGGATAGCTGAATGGAAATCCAGACTGAGCTGCGGTGGGAGCGTCGCCAAAGTCCTCAGTTCCAACAGCTGTTACCATAAAGTTTCGAAAGAAACTGTTGTTTGCTTCGTTGTCTTCGGCAATTTCCAAGTTCGTGTCAATTACGAAACCAATCTCGTGCTGTCCGGCCGTAAGTGTATTGCCAAACAGATCTTCATAGGCGTGACCAGTCAATGACCCGCTGTCGGGATACGCCGGATCGAAGACAAACACCTCACCGTCGAGATAGAAGTCCAGCCGGTACGTACCACCGGTCGAAGCGTCTCCCACGTTGGCCCAGCCAAAATCGAAATAAACATTGTCCTCGACGGTAATTGGCGAGTCGTCCAGGTTGTCGCCGGTGTTGGTCGATATCACGATGACGTCATCCCATTCAGGGAAAACATAGGGGACTAAATCCGCAGCCAGCAGCACGCGGTTTTCCAACGTTTCATATGCCAGTTGATTGCGAACGTGGTTGCGGCGTGAGAAATGATCGTAAGAGACGGCGTCGCAGCACAAGGCGTCCAACTGGCCCCGCATCCACTGGGCGACCCACCGATGGGCGTGCAATGGGGACAGGGGAAGGATCCAATTCTGGCCTTTAAACTGCTGCCGGTAACGGGCCAATCGCCCAATGGCGAGCCCATGAGTTTTTCGTGACTTCCGCGAAAGAGACTTTTGTCGACGACGTTGCTTGCGATTGAGTGCGCCGGACATGCTGGTTCTCCATTTCGTTCGCGGTAAAATGGAAAAGGAAACGCATCGTGGCGCGCGAACAGCCGCCCGAGTGTTCTTTACAGGCTTGGTGAGTTCTCTTGTTTTCACCTGCGGCTCACCCGCCCGCTCTTGTTTTCAAAGGTCTTGATCAATCAAGCTGAATCGCCGCTTCCAGTTTCTGTTGTTGAATTGACTCGCCGTCGTCGTTTCGCCGCCAAACAGTAACCAAAGACCGCTTCATCAAGCGGTCGCAATCGGCCTCGGTAAGCCGTCAACAGATTTCGCGTCGCAAATTGATCAAACATGTTTCCAAATGCGAATCATTTCGTGATTTCGATGGTTCACCTTCTCTTTTTTCCTGGATCCAGCGAGTTTATTGACGTGCCAATGCCGCTACTCCTGGTTCCGTATTTCGTAGAAAAACGATTCGCGAAAAACTCTGAATTCAGTAAAATTCTTTTCACGCAGCAAGATAGGTGCCTGGAAGCGACTCGCGGATCTGTATGCCCTGATGGTCTACGCGCGTTGTCGTCAGCAGGGGGGTTGGTCGCGACTGCTGTGCAGTACGTCGGACCGGGAGCTTTGCCGCCGTGACTGTGGTTTCATCGTCGATTTCGGGTGACAGCCGAAGGTTACCGTTCGATACTGGCTTAGAACCACTATCGATCACAAATGCCACGATCATTTTCGAAGGCATTAGGCATCAAACGGCATGGTTGGCACAACGCTCAAGATTTGCTCAATAATGTGGTCGCAGAAACTCGAACGACGATGGATACCGAAAACGAACCTGGCGAAAATGCGATCAACTTGCGACAGGCGATGAAAAAAGTTAGAAAACCAATTTTCATCGAGCGACTGAAAAACACTCTGGTCTATCGCCCTCGAACGTCACGGGCGACGGGATATCACCATCGACGTGGTTGTCACTGGAAACGCGGTTTACCTGGCCTACGCGCGGACGTGATAACCGAAAGAGGAGATTTATCAGGATCTGATCGGGATTGCGATTGATGCGCGACCCGTCAGCATCGAGGCCACATCTGCGCCATTGGCAAAGTGAACGGAATCTGAACCGCTTGTTTTATAACGGCCAGAATTTCCCAAGTGACTGGCAATGTTTCGCGTCCCGTGGCCTCCAACTGGACAGGTTGCAACAACTCCCAACCTTCCGTTTTCTTGAGGACTTCGGCAACTGCCTTTCTGAGTTTGCACCGCATTGCGGGCCGTGTCTGAGCATTGATTCGCGGTGAAGTGCCAACCGGATTGAACGCTGCTTTTGCAAATGAAATACCTGAATCCAGTGGGTCAAATGCGAAAGTTGTTCTGACCGTCGCTGCAAGTCGGTCTTTTTTTTGGTTTTTCCAATCACGGATTCGTTGGCGGGAGTTTTTATTCCTCACAGTTGTTTCTTGCATCCGACCGAATCCGCACACCAACGCGAAAGCGACCGGATAGTCAGAACCTCACAAACCTCGACCCAAATGGCTGATCGTTGAACGATACATTTTCGACGTGCGAATTCGCTCATCCACACATTGCCGGAATCCAATTGGAGGTCAGGGATCCAAATCTGGTTCTGGTTTTTGTCATGAAGACAAATGCTTGACAATAAAAACTCTTAGATTTAGATAGAGATACTCTGACGTGAGAATGTAACGCAATTTGGGAATTTGATTCAGAGAATACTCAAAAGGCAAAGGTAATTGGTGGAAAATATGAGATTCATGACGATCGTTGTCATTGCTTTAGCTTTATTAACGTTGGCTTCAGAAGATTCTTGTTCGGTGCAAGCAGACTTGGTTGTAAATTGGGGCGGAGGCTACGTTGCAAACGATGCACAAAATCTGGCTGGAAACATACTTCTGGGCAACGATGGAGTAAACGGATATAGCGGCACAGCATTTAGCGCATCCACGCCTTTCTCGCCACCGGTTTCGGGCGCTTACACAGGCAGCAGCGCTCGTTTCTACGGCGGAGCGATTTTAGTGCACGAGAATGATATCTCCTCGGGAGACGCCTTCGAAAATGCGAGAATCAAGAATCAGGGGGGAAATGATTCGGTTCAGTTAAAGGCAACTCAAAGCGGTCACAATCACAGCATGCACGCAAATTTCCTTTGGAACCAGCCGGATTTTTTGACGGGAAACAACCCCGTTACCTTCAACGCTTCAACGACGGCGAGCGTTACCCTGGGACAGTCAAGTACTGAGACGTTGAACAATGCAAGCCTGCGGTTGCTCGTTAGGGACTTGGCAAATAACTATTGGCTGTCCGAACATTTTTTCACCGGTTTATCGAACAATGGCACCTACGTCTGGGATAGTAGCAATCAAGGATTTGCGGCAAGTACAGATGGGAAGTGGGCTGCTTATGATCCAACGAAAGAACTCGCAATGCTGGGGGCAGGCACTGATTTGCATTTTGACCTGGGAACCGCCACGTTTGTTGACAAGCACTTCACGGGGGTAAACGGAATCGGCTTTCTGTTTGAGCAGGACAACTTTCACAACAATCTGGAGTTCCATTGGGAGAATTTTAGCGTGAATGCAGTTCCTGAACCAAACGGAATTCTGACGTTTGTTATTGCTTTAGTGACTGGGTTAAGCCGTCGAGCTCGCCGAACTAACCAACAAGCGTGACTGAAGTTCCACAGAGTTGGTAGACAGTGAGTCAGTCATCTCAACACATATTTGCTTGCCTCGCGTAACCACGCTGTCCAATTCAAGCAGTCGGATTTGTACGAATTCGGAATAGCATGGACACCTCGCTGTCGAAATCGCGCCGTTGATGATCAGCAAGTACGATTAAAAAAACAGATCACCAACAAAACTTATCTGGAGCTGGATTCCGAGCCAGGAAAACTGGAATCCGGACAAGCGCCGGTTTACTTGATTTGCGTGCTTATCCTCAATTGCATGAGTTAGTTGAATGGCTTCACGCCAACGACCAGGATCAAGTCATCAAGGTTGCCAAGGACATGATCCACATTGCGACCGAGCTGGAAGCCAGTTTTCGACTGAGGCTTGATTACGGTATCGGCCGTCCCGACGATTGGGCCGAAGCGTTGGCCTGTCGATCGCAGTGTGAACTCCGTCGAATGCACCTGGAGAACGAAGCGAAAAAAGGAGGTTTCGAATCCTCATTGCCATCTCCCGTGGATCGAACAAGAAGGGAGCCGACCTTGAATCTCCCTTTTCCCGATGCCTTTTCCGCTCCGAAGCCTGCCGATCGAAATGTAATCCGGGCCGTTGCAGCGGAGTGACACGGCTGTTGCAGTACGCGAGTCAATCAGCCACATTCAGGGTTCGTTTGCGCAGTGATTTCTGCGAGAACGAAAGGTTCCTGACCCGGCGGAACGGATCAGGAACAACCTGCCGGCGATGACAGGGGAAAATTTCCGTCCAGAGCACGGGAGCGACAGACGGTTACCATTGGAGAGCATCCAATATCTCCCCGCAACCTTCAGCCGACTTTCCGACGCCGGTCGCAACCTCCATTTGTTTTAAGGGCCGTTTTGGACAAACCCGGTCGATGTTCTTCGGAAGTTATTTCCACCCATTCGGCAGGTATCCTGCCCGCTGTTGAAGCGGACAGGGATTTGTTCCATCTCCGGCCGTACTACCGCTTCATCGAAAGCGAAGTCCAACAACCGATTAACCATTTTCAGGTGGTGTATCAACGGCTTCAGGAGCTGGCGTCTTTTTCCATTGATTGTTGTCCCGGTCAACGTCTGGCAATTTGTTATCGGGATCAATCGTGACGCCGACAACGGATTTCCCTTCGGTTGGAACTTCCGTAGTCCACAGGTTGGTGTAGTACCAGACGTACACCGGCAGCCTGACTTCCTCGGAAGATCCATCGTCAAAATCGATTTTCAGGAATACGGGCATCACCATTTCCATCCGATTTGCCAATTCGATACTCGTTTTTTTGGAATCGGTGGATTTGACCGAAACGACCGCTTGATCCAGCTTGGCATCTTCGATGAACCAGCCCCGCCAGAACCAGGCCAAGTTTTCGCCAGTCGCATTTTCCATGCAACGGAAGAAGTCCGAGGGCTGCGGTGATTTAAACGCCCAGGAACTGATGTAGAGCTTGAATGCCGGGTCAAATCGCTCTGGCCCGAGGATTGTTTCCCGCAACAGTCGCAGACCGGAACCCGCTTTGAAATATTGCAGGCGTCCGAGCAGATTGGGACGAATTTGATCCGCCGGCAAAAAGACAGGCTGCGAATCCTGTGGGACAAAACGTCTTCGGGTCGTGCTACGAGAACCCGATCCTGGTCGCCGGGACCCCCGATTACCAAATGGACTGGCCGAGTTTTGTGCCGTTTCGACACCGGCGTCGGAGGCGTAGGCGGCGTAGGAGTCGTAGCCATTGATAAAAGTATTAAAGCCCTCGTCCATCCAGGCGTAACGTCGTTCGTCGGTATTGACGATCATCGGAAACCAGGTGTGCCCAATTTCATGAGACGTGACACCGTGCAAGCCCATCGCTGATCGGCTGGTACCGCAGAAGATGATCATCGGGTATTCCATGCCTCCGCAAACGCCGTTGACGTTGGTGGCGCTGGGGTACG
>JAHEBQ010000034.1:26746-66818 GCA_024642205.1 Planctomycetaceae bacterium
GCAGCATCTGAGTGCTTTGTGACCAGGCCTCTTTCGATTCCGCAGGATAGACCGACTGGACGAGGGTTCGGGTTCCATCGGGCCACTCAATGCCGGCGGCATCCCAGAGGGTAGCCGCGGAGGAAGTCCAGGCGAACGAGCGGACTTTTTCGGCTTTGAAATTCCAGGTATTACTTTTTACACCTGATGGCGTCGCGGATTCGTCGCCCACCTCTTCCTCTGTCCGGATCGGGATGGTCGTTTCACTGGTCCGCGCCTGTTCCAGTCGGTCGCGTTGAGCCGGCGACAGGACTGCCTCGGGATTTTGCAGGGAACCAGTAGCACAAACAACGTGGCCCGCCGGAACCGTGATTGAAACATCGTAGCTGCCAAAGTCCGAGTAGAACTCGCCCTGACCCAGGTAAGGCAACGTATTCCAACCGTCAACGTCGTCAAACTTGCAGACGCTGGGGTACCACTGGGCCATTTCATAGACCTTGCCCTCGTTGTATTCCTTGATCCCCATTCGATCGGCGCCATAGCCTGGAATGTTGAAGGACCATTCCAAGTCGATCACGACTTTGCCCCCCTTGCTTGCGAGGGGAGTTGGCAAGTCCAGTCGACCAAGCGTGTCGTGAACGGATAACCACAATTTCTGGCCATCGACATGTACCGGACCAAGCTGGTAACCACCTTCGAACCCGAGCCGATTATTAAAACGGGAGCCTGGTGGCGTGAACTTGGATCCATCACTCCCCTGGCGAAAAAGGTTCTGCTCCAGGCTGAACCACAAATAAGGCAAGACGGTCGGGCTATTATTGGTATAAGTGATTTGGGCTTTGCCCGTGATCGCGTCGCGATCCGTATCCAGAGTGGTTTCTATCTTGTATTCCACTTGCTGCTGCCAGTATTCTTCTCCCGGTAAACCAATGGCATTTCGAACGCTACCCGGAGTGGGCAGGTCCAAAGGGGAAAAAATGTTTTTGTCATTTCTTGGAGCTGGCTTGCGATCGCGCAATGCGTCGAGAGCTTCGGGAGCCAGGGCCGCAGGGGCGACCTCGTCAGCCGGATCAGTTGACTCGGCCTGCTGTGGAGTTTCCCGGATCGGCGGCGGAATCTTTTCTACTTGCAGAGTCGTTTCCTGGGCAGCCAGGCATGAAACCTCCCGCCCCACGAGCGGAACAATCAAGAAGCCGATCAGGCACCATCGGACGAGAACCTGCGCTGGGCCACCAAGTCTGATTAACATATGTACTCTCGTTTCTGGGAAGTCTGTATTCTGGATGATCTTGATTACCAATCAAAATGGCAATGTCGGCAATACGCGAAATTCGCCGTCCAAACTGGCTGATGCGATTCGCTTTCGGCATTCAGCTCGGATGACCATAATATATGCGAATCAGAAAAGAAAAGGTCAAATAAAATTCTTCTCGCCGGCGTTGTTCCGGGTGGAAAACTCGTTTCTCCGGCGGGTTGGAATTGGCCCGGCCAACGCGTTGGCATGAATGGAACCAAGTCAGTGGGTGCCTTGCGGGTGCTGCGGAGGATATGCCACGGTCGCCTGAGCGATCGTTTTCATCGCCAGTTCGGACTTTTTCTGTTGCTGGTACCCAAAATTGAACGACTGGAAATGGCGACGGAGAACTCAACAACGAACAGTTTGAAAGCGTCGCATCCGGAACCAAAATGAAAACGCTATCGATCGGAGCGCTGGCCGCTGAGGTCGCTGCATCGATGTCAAACTCACCATCCCTGCGTGAATTTTTTCACGAACCTGTGCATGGAAGTCTTTCTTGTAAGCCGGCATCAAATCCACGAATCTGAGATTTCGTTCCGCTATTGAAATTCCCTCGCGCGTTGATCCGCCCGACGCAGCGAGCTACACTTTTTCAGAATTGAACCTCGTTTCGATCTTCCTTCAGAGAGGGGCTGCCAATGACCATTCAGGAGATGAATCGCCAGATTATCGCCTATGCCGTTGAACGCCTCAGAACGATCGTCGGCAATGGTGAATGCTGGACCCTGGCTCACGACGCAATTGAGAGTGCGGGCGGTCAAACGCCGCAGGGCCGAGGGAATCAACTGTATCGTTGGGGCACTCCCGTTCGAGAGCGCCGATTGCAGCCAGGCAACATCATCCAGTTCGAGAACTACGAGTTTCAGATCGTCCGAGGCAATACAACCAGAACGGAAGTTCGTGGTAATCCTCGTCATACCGCGATCGTCGAGTCGGTTCGAACAGACGGTGCGATCAACGTACTTGAGTGCAACGTCATGCGAAGCAGGATGGTACGCCGATCAACGGTGTACCTTCGAGACGGCACCTACCAAGGCGACCAGGTTACCGTGATTAGTGGCGAGTTCGCGTTCTATCAAGTCAGGCAACGCCATTGACGCCTCGTCATACTCCAATGGATTGACATTCAATCGAAGGTATGACTCTCGGGCGAAGGCGTGCATCTCGATCGCAACGACAAGCAACTGGATCGACCTTGCTACTTGTCATTCCATCTTCAGAGCGGGACCCAGTCGAGCATCGCTGACCAGCAAGTCCGAAACGACAACCGACGGAATCAATCGACCAGCAATCGAATGTGCAAACTGGCTGGCGTTTCCTGGGTTCAAAGCATTTTGTCTCCTTTCCAGATGAGCCCGGGCGATTTTTGGACGGCAACAACAACAGTTGTCCCACCAACATGATTACGTGTGGTACGATAATTCCTCCGTTGAACCCGTAAAAGTAAAATTGAAGGCAAATTGCATGACGAAGAAACAATTAATGACGGCTTCAGGATTTGCTATTTTAGCGATCATGCTGTCCTCGATGCCGGCGGCGGTCGCACAACTTCCAGACCCCGACGGCAAGCCCGCCGACATGTCCAAGCCCGTTCAGGTGTACATCCTGATGGGCCAGTCCAACATGCTGGGTTTCGGCAAAATCAAAGGCGGCGAAGGCTCGCTCGAACACGCCGTAAAAGAGAAGCATCTTTACCCGTACCTGGTCGACGACGCAGGCAACTGGACCGTGCGCAACGACGTGCGCAATGTACGTGTCATGGGAAGTGGCACGGGGGCAATGAAGGGCTTCAACAACGAGTGGATGACCATCAAAGGCAACATCGGCCCGGAGATTGGGATCGGGTATCAGGTGGGGCACGCAACCGACGCGCCGGTGCTCATTCTCAAGAGTTGTATCGGGAATCGCGCCCTGGGCTGGGACTTGTTGCCGCCAGGAAGTGAAGGCTTTGAGTTTACCGATGACAAGGGTGTCACGTGGATTCATCCCGGATACCAGGGTTCTCCTGAGCGCTGGGAGAAGGGCACGGAGCCGAAGAAGATCGGCTGGTACGCCGGGATGCAGTACGACGGTGATGTTGCCAGGGCAAAGAACGTGCTGGCTGAACTTGACAAGTATTATCCCGGTGCGAAGGAATACGAGATTGCAGGCTTCTTCTGGTGGCAGGGTGATCGGGACAGCCGAAGTGCCGCACTATCCAGCCGATACGAGAACAACCTCGTTCACCTGATCAAGCAGCTGCGCAAGGACTTCGATGCTCCCAACGCGAAGTTCGTCTGTGCCACTCTCGGCCAAACCAAGAAAGGCGATACCGACAACGGAGGGAAGCTCCTTGATGCGATGTTTGCGGTCGATGGCACGTCCGGAAAATACCCGGAATTCAAGAACAATGTTGCCACCGTTTACAGCTACCCACTTTCCAAAGGAGGCAGTTCCGGCGGTCACTACGGTGGAAATGCCGAGACCTATATGAACATTGGCGAAGCAATGGGGCAGGCCATGGTCGAACTGACAAAGGCGAACAGCAATTGAAAAAACGCGTCGCCTCGCAAAACGGCGATATTTCCGAGCCCAGGTCACCTCTGCCGGAAGTGAATTGGATCACTGCATCCTCTTCATTTTCGGCAAAATTCCTGGAGGTGGTGCTGGTCCAGGAGGTCACGCTGCGCCCCCGAAACCAGCACCACCTCACAAAACCTCAATGAGGCGCAAGTCTGGCCTTGCTCCGGTAAGTCCATGTGCGATCAATCCAACCGTCGGTCACTGCCTTGCCACACTTCGTGCCCTCAGGACACTCGCCACAAATTTTCCGGTCGGCCGTTGTCTGTTCCGATTGAATCCGGGTTCCGGTCGTTTCTGTGACCAGACCAGTAGCAACCATCAAAAATCCTCGTTAACGATTTCCCCACCGTTGATCGTTCCTATGGCTCGCCAGACGGTCAAATCAATCGAGTCAGCTACCGTTCGGGTTGAGCCATCGAGCATGGCGGCGTTCACGATACCGCCGGCATGTTGACTCCGCGCAGTAATGGCAGCGTATGTCGATTGGTTGCTTCTTTTTCCTTCTTGCACAGAGTTGAAGTCGATATCGTACGTTCTTCCGTTGTGCTCATAGGGAACGACAGTATTGGGTGTGAATACGGTTGTGATCCCGGAATGATGCACGCGACCATCACACCACTCGGTATGCCCCGTGTTGTCATTCAGGCCAGGGCCAAGTTTTGCGTCTCCCGAGTAATCGACAAATGCCCGGGGATTGGTTGGCGGAGTGGGACCGGGATCGGCCGTATTGCGCAAGTACGGCGTGAATGCCCTGACTTCCGTAACGCAAAGCGTATTGCTGGTTCCATCCCGCACTTGGCCCATTCTCGTTTCGCTATTGACGTAAAAGGGGCCATCGCCCCGTTTGCCACTAACGGGATCGTAAACCAACCATGAACCAAAATTGAAACCGTAGTTTTGGGGGTAAATGTAGGGCAACCCGTTCTTCAGTCGCACCGTATCGTTGACTTCGCTGGCACATTGGTACAAGGGGATGCGCAATGTTGGAACGCCCGTCCCGGATTGAGCATCCCAGGAGACCTGCAAATCAACCAAGTCGTACGCATTGGCCTGTTCGACGAACGGCAGCAATCGTCCATGAATTGACCAGGAACCATTGTTTCCGGTAAGCGTTGTGCCAGGCTGGATCCGGAAGCTGGACGGAAATTTCCGATGCGCACCTTCGTAACCGTGCGAGGCAAGTACGATCTGCCTCAAGTTATTCATGCATGACGTTCGACGGGCTGCCTCGCGAACGATTTGCACCGCCGGAAGTAACATACCGATCAAGATTCCAATGATGGCAATCACAACCAGCAATTCAACCAGAGTGAACCCATGGCTAGTTGAACTTGATGGTCTGCGACTAAGATACAATTTCACTTGCGACTGACTCAAAGGGATAAATGCGGTAAGGACTTTCATCGGAGACCACGTCGGAGCAGGATCGACATGGCCTCAATGAGGAAACATTCCGTATTTGGAATTCTGAATTGAATGCAGAAGCAATTGGCGTTCCACGCTTGATCGATCAGTTAACCTCGCTATTTTTTGATCGCATTTGATTTCATTGTCGAACCAGCCGACAACCTGTCGGTTCGGTCGACAGGTCATTAATTCACGCAGGGCACCCGTATGTTGATCGCCCGGGTTAACCTGGTACTTCATTGAAAGCAGACATTTCGTGCGTTGGCCACTGAAAAACCAGATTCTCGTTCGGATGCTGTTATTGCTGATGCTGACTATCGCGGCAATCACGTTTGCCAATATCCGGTCGGTGATTGCCGTTAATCGCGCGCGACAGCTGGAGCAAAATCAGAAAATCGCTGAATTGTTGACCACCACCCGTTTCCCGTTAACGTCTTCGGTGCTGGAAAGCATGAAGGCGTTGTCCGGAGCCGAGTTTGCTGTCGTCGGTCCGGCAGGCGAATTCCTTGGCCGGACTTCCGCCGCGCCGAATGATTCGAAGCTATTTCAGTTGTCGGGTGACTCCTCTTTGCCAAACCCGTCTTCCGATTCAATTGCGGCGAACAAAATCAGGGTCGACGGTGCTGCATATTATCATTCCATTGTTCGAACGCGTCAGGAACCTGACGGACCTTCTCCCAACAGCCATGTTCACATTTTCATTCCGCGCCAAACAGAGTTATCGATCTGGTGGGCCGCCAGCAAAACGCCTTTATTGATTGCAGCCCTGGTGCTGCCGCTGGCCTGCCTGATCGGGCTTGCATTAGCCAGTCATGTGACTCGGCCACTGGCGAGACTGAAACACCAGGTTCAGCGGATCGCCGCCGGCGAGGTGTTTCAGTTGCCTCCCACAAGTCGCGATGATGAAATTCGCGACCTCAACACGACCGTCAATGAACTGGCAACTCAACTCCAGAACCACGACGAGCAACTCCGACAAAACGAAAGGTTGCGCACGATGGTTCAATTTGGTAGCGGAGTGGCACACCATTTGCGCAACTCCGCGACCGGTTGCCAGCTGGCGGTTGAACTGCTGGCCCTGGAACATCAAGGCATATCGGAAACGGAAACGTACCAGGTTGCGATTCGGCAAATTGGATTGATGAACAACTACATCAAGAAATTCCTGTTGCTTTCCAAGTCCCCGGGTGGCGTTCGAATGGACGAAATTCGCGACGTTGAAATTGACAAGGCCCTCGATCGAGTGGTGTTCTTGTTGCGTCCGTCGGCGAAACACCTGGGCGTTGAACTCGTCGTCACAACCTCTGATGACCGCCCTGTCATCCAGATGACCGAGGAAGATGCAGAACAGCTGATGATCAACCTGATCAGCAACGCAATCACGGCCGCTAGTTCGAACGGAAGTCAGGGAAACTCAAGTACCCCAAGCCAGCTGGAGCCATGCCCGGATCACAACGATTCTACCCGATCCTTTCCCCAGGTGAGGGTCGAACTGTTCCGAAACCCAACTGGTCGCCTGGTGCTTCGAGTGACCGACAATGGCCCGGGACCGCCGCCTGAAATCGCACAAGACCTGTTTGAACCGTTCGTCACGGGCTCACGCGAAGGCACGGGACTGGGGTTATCACTCGTTCGAGAAATTGCCGATCGCGTCCAGGGCGCTGTAGATTGGCGGCGTGACGACAGCGAAACGGTTTTTACGTTCAGGTTTGGCCACACCGGGGATGCAGAGGGAGACATGCAATGACTCGCGTTTTGATCATCGACGACGAAGAAAGTATTTGCTGGGGACTTTCCAGACTCTGTACGCAAATGGGTCTGGAGTCCGATTCGGCTTCCTGTGCAGAAAAAGGTCTGGAGTTAATCGCCACCAGGAACTTTGACCTCATCATCATGGATGTTCGATTGCCAGGCATGGACGGCCTGACCGCCATCGAGCAATTTCAGCGACGACTGGGTAAAATTCCGATCATCACGATTACTGCTTTCGGCGATCTGCAGACTGCGATTGAAGCCGTACAGAAAGGCGCCTATGAATACATTGTCAAACCCTTTGACCTGGAAACTGTGCGAAAGACGATTCAACAGGCGGCTGCGACCGCCCAGATGTTGAGCAGTTTGCCGGGCGCGTCGTTATCCGACAAGGCCGACCTCCGACCTGCGAAAAATCCTGATGAAATGGCGTTGATCGGCTCTTCGCCTGTCATGCAGTCGATCTACAAGCAAATCGCACTTGCGACAACTACGGATTCACCTGTGTTGGTTACGGGCGAAAGCGGCACGGGTAAGGAACTGGTAGCCCGTTCGATTCACCGTTTTGGTTTGCGAGCGTCGAAGCCATTTGTGGCGGTCAACATTGCCGCGCTCAACCCCACCCTGGCGGAGAGTGAGTTATTCGGACATGTCAAAGGGGCGTTCACGGGAGCCGATCTGGATCGAATCGGCCTGATTCAGCTTGCCAGTGGCGGGACACTTTTTTTGGACGAAGTTGCGGATATCCCGTTGGATGTTCAGGTTAAATTATTACGTGTACTCGATCTTGGCGAGGTCACGCCTGTCGGTTCGAATGTTCCGGTGAAGGTCGATTTTCGCTTGATCTCAGCGACACATCAGGATCTGTTATCACAAGCCAACCTCTCGGAATTCCGACACGATTTATATTACCGGTTACGGACGCTTGAAATCCAGCTGCCGCCGCTTCGACAACGCCTGGAAGATATTCCCGAGTTGGTTGAACATTTTGTGAGAGCTGATTCCGCTCACGCAACGATCTCGATTGACGGCAGCTTTATTGACGCCTTGAAAGCGCACTGCTGGCGGGGCAACGTTCGAGAATTGAAAAGTGTGGTTGAAAGAGCCGTAACCTTCGCGCGAGGCGGTGTCCTGAATGCCAACCACATCGACAATACCGAACTTCAACTGCAAGACAGCTCCAACGGCGATGACCTGAATGCGGATATCCAGAGACTCGTTGCCGAGTGGACGAAGCGGAACTGGTCGAAACAATCAAATGAATTGCTCTACGATTCGCTGTTAAAGGTCGTTGAGCCAGCCATTTTTCAGAAAGCGTTTGAACTGAGTGAGAATCAGTACTCTGCCGCCGCCCGCCGACTGGGGATCCACCGCACGACGCTCAAAAAGAAACTCGATTGAATCATGGATCGGGTTGGTTGGCATCATTCAAATGGTCGACCCATCGTTGAAAGGCAGCCCAATCCGAATCGCCAGCCAGCCTTCCTACAAATGGGACATCTCGTCACTCAGGCGGACTGATCCCGGGGGCCTGGTTCCACGGCGATCGTTTCTGGAAGCAGGCTCAATCCGCCCCTTGGTTCATTCCGACATCCGTTATCTGCCATTCTTCCGGGTCAAGTTGTCCGTATCCGCAGATGTACCTTGCAGGGTTTCCGTCCCGGCGACCAACGTCGGATTATTTCTCCCCGTCCGCCGGTTTGGCTTTGAGGGGAAAATTCAATTTCTTGAGCTGCTCAACGATTTCACTCCCATGGTCACGTACGTTTACCTTGGTCTGAATGTGGGCGATTTTTCCATCCTTGTCCACAAAAATCGTGGTTCGCTGGGCCCGCGTGCCACTGGCATTAAGGATTCCATAGGCCGCAGCAACGGCTCGGTCGGTATCGCTAAGCAGCGGATAATTCAGCTCCAGTTTCTTGGCAAACTGCTGGTTTTTGTCCGCTGTATCGCAACTGGCCCCAAAATAGGCGACGTCAAACTTGCCGAGTTCCATTCCACTCTCACGGAGTGATTTGCATTCCATCGTTCAGCCACCGGTTAACGCAGCTGGATACCAGGCCACAATGACGCCCTGCTTGCCTCTGTAACTGGATAGCTTGTAGGTCTTGCCGTCCGACCCCACAAGTTCCCAATCAGGTGCCTGAGCGCCAACCTCAAGCTTGGCAGGCTCCGCATCGGCGGGGGAGTCTTGGCGAGCAGGATCCTGTTTCGTCTTGTCCGTTTTGGCGTCGTCTTGAGCGACACTCGATGCAATCAGCAACATCACGATACTGAGGGAAGGGGCCAGGCGTTTTAACATCCAGATACTCCATAACAAAAATACGGAACCGAAATTCGAAGAGCCACCATTGGCTTTCTCCTGCCGGTCCAATTGTACCCGAAGTTCCAAGGCAATTAAGTGATGTTGCGCGTGCATATCTCAAAAAAACAACGGCTCAAATGACACGAAACGCCTGGAAATTCCGTGAAACGCCCAATTGAAATTCCAGGAACCGCTTTGAGGCGATCGCTGGTAGAATGAAAAGCCATTCCGCCAACGCGAACCGGATCATCGTGTCCGGAGCAGACTTCATTAATTCGAGGATAGAGATGAAACAAGTTGCACTGTGGATCCTGGCAATGTTTTTGTTCGGGATTGCTAACACAAGTGGACCAGTTCTCGGTCAGACCGATTCCAATTTGCTGCTGACCAACATCCGCGTGCTGGACGTCGAAAAGGGACAGGTTTCGAATCCAACCAACGTACTTATTGCAATGGGAAATATCGTTGAGGTTGGCAACCAAGTGACCAGTAACCTGGATTCCACCGTTGTCGTAAGATTCGACGGCCAAATCCTGATGCCTGGCTTGATGGATCTGCATTCTCACTTGTTACTCCACCCGTACAACGAGGCGAGTTGGAACGATCAGGTCTTGAAAGAGTCGCTGGAGTTACGGACGATTCGCGGAACGATCCATGCTAAAAAAACCCTCGACGCCGGGTTTACGACGATCCGTGAGCTTGGAACCGAAGGTGCCGGTTTCGCAGACGTTGCGCTTCGCGATGCGATCAATCTGGGCATGATTCCCGGACCACGTGTTTTGGCGGCAACCAAGGCACTGGTCACGTCAGGAGGCTACGGGCCATCGGGGTTTGATCCGCGATTCTCGCTGCCCAAAGGCGCCCAACAGGCGGATGGCATCGGAGAAGTCCGTCGAGCGACGCGCGAGCAGATCGCTGCGGGAGCAGACTGGATCAAGGTCTATGCCGATTATCGCCGGCGGACGGGTGATGGATCAACGCCAACGTTTTCCCTCGAAGAACTGAAAGCGATCGTGGATGAAGCAAAATCGGCTGGCTTGAAAGTCTCCGCCCATGCGACGACCAACGAAGGAATTCAGCGTGCCGTCTCGGCCGGTGTGGCGACGATTGAGCACGGTTACCAGGCAAGTATCGAGTCTCTCAAAATGATGCGTGACAAGGAAGTTGTGTTGTGTCCGACGCTCACGGCGTCTGAATCGATGGCCGTTTATGCCGGCTGGAAACCGGGCGACCCGGATGACCCACGAATCACGCTGGCAAAACAGTTAATGAAAAACGTCGCCGAAAGCGGGGTAACCGTCGCTTGCGGGAGTGATGTCGGTGTGTTTTCCCACGGCACGAACTCGCGTGAACTGGAATTAATGTTTGCCTATGGAATGCCCATTGCTGAAGTAATCCGGTCCGCGACCACAACTGCTGCGCGAGTCATCGGGATGGAAGATCAACTGGGATTGGTGAATCCGGGATTTGTCGCGGATCTGATCGTGGTTGAGAGCAATCCCTTGACGGATCTTGCAACATTGCGTTCGCCCTTGATGGTCATTCAGGCTGGAAAGATCATGATTGATCGAAGGAAATGAAGCGCAACCTCGAGCCTGGCAATGCTGCTGCTGCAATCCGGAACCTGCCTGAAGTGGTGAGCCATTCGACGGCCAGATAACCCGTAACGCAGTCCCATCGTTTCGGTTGACTGCGTTTCAGGCGACTCACGACCACAGGTGGCGGCGTTCAATCCGTGGTTCGCATTTATTTCCCTGGCTCTGCAGGATTCAATCTGGCAGCCTGGCGAATTGGTTTCACGTCCAACAGGAACAGACTAAGTCCATGAGTCGCCGCGACCAGGGCGCCATCGCGGCCATGGACTTCGATATCGACAACCGCCGCAGTTGGCAGGGTGCTGCACAGTGATTCCCAGTTCAATCCGTAATTGATGGAGACATACGCTCCGAGGTCCGTGCCAAGAAAGAGCAGGCTTTTTGTTTTGGGGTCTTCTGCGATCGCGTTCGCTGACTCGTTCGGCAGATTACCTGAGATCGATTTCCAGGATTCTCCAAAATCGGAAGTGACGAAAACGTAAGAGTTTGAATCATCATCCAACCTTCCCGACAGGACAACATATACGCGATTGGGATCATGTATTGACGCGCTGATGTCCCGGACCGTTTTCCTGGGGAGATCCTTCGACGTTTCCCAATGCTTGCCGCCGTCAAGCGTGAAGTGGATATTACCCTGACCATCTCCAGCGACCAATCGTTGCGGGTCCAGCGGTGACTCGGAGACCGCCAGGAGGCTGCGGTTACCAAAATCGGGGCTAACCGGTATCCAACTTTTTCCCCGGTCTTCCGATCGCATGATGCGTTGGGCGGCACAATACAAAACCGTTTCCCCGGGATGCCGCGAAGCAAAAAAAGGAGTGTCCCACGCCCAGATCAAGTTCGCTTCTTCCCGGCTCGGCCGTGGCCGAATGCTCTTGCCGGAATTCAGCCGGCCCAGTCTGCCACGCTTCAAATCGCCTTCCTGCTGAGTGAAATAAACTGTCTCGGAATCGTTTGGATCAGGAAAAGTTGCGAAACCATCGCCGCCCGACCAGGGATCCAGAAACACATGCTGCCATTTGTCCTCTTCGCCGGCCTCATCACGGGCCGTCGACGGGCCAACCAGGCTGGCATTATCCTGGGTCCCACCCCAAATCTGAAACGGAACCTGGTCGTCCAGATGCACACGATAAAATTCGGCTATCGGCAAGTTGTTCAGATGCAACCAGGTTGCGCCTCGATCCTGGGAAACAAACAGTCCGCCATCGTTACCGAGCAGCACGCGCTGCGGATGTTCCGGATCGATCCAGACATCGTGGACGTCGAGGTGGAGTCCAATACCCTGATGTCGATGAAGCCGAAAAACACCAGCGCGACTGGTATTGCGCGCCAGTCCCCCTTCGCCAACAAACGTTTTGCCGCCGTCTTCTGAAATGAGCAGTCGAAAACCACCGATGTAGACGCGATTCGCATCGTCCGGCGCGACCCGCACATCACAAAAATCCCAGCCGACGTATGTCGGTACATAGTTCTCATTTGTTCGGTCCCATGTTTCGCCAAAATCTTCCGAACGGAACAGGATCGATGCTTCCCGCCGCCTGGCGAGATTCGGCGAATTTCGGTCCGCCATCAACGCGTAAACGACCCCTGGTTGCGAATTCGAAACGGCGATCGCCACGCGGTCAGCCTGCCTCTCAAGCAGACCATTTCCAAGCCGCGTCCAGGTTTCGCCCCGATCGTTGCTTCGAAAGACACCACTTCCGGGCCCATTTCCACGATCCCATGCCGATGCGTAGAGGCGCCGCGAATCGGACGGATCGATGACGAGGTCGACAAACGAAATACGATCCCCCTCGAACAAGACCCGTCGAAAAGTCTTGCCGCCGTCCGTAGTCTTGTAGATCCCGCGTTGTCCACCGGATTTCCGGGCACCCATCGCGGCGATGTAAACTGTGTTCTTGTCGTCAGGATCAATCGCCACCTGTCCGATGTGGTGGCTTTCATGAAGTCCCAGGTTGACCCATGTTTCGCCCGCATCTTCCGACTTGAATACACCCGTGCCCCGGTAGGAACTGCGACCGATATGGCATTCTCCAGTACCAACCCAGATGGTATCCGGATCGCTCGGAGCAAGCGTCAGATCGCCAATCGCGAACGTTGATTCCTGTTGAAAAATTGGCTTCCAGGTCAAACCACCATTTACCGTTTTCCAAATCCCGCCCGCTCCGACACCTGCGTAAATCGTGCTCAAATCTCCCCGAGGTGCATCGATCGACTCGATTCTCCCGCCAGCGAATTTGGGTCCCATGGTTTGCCAGGCCAGGTCTTTGAACTGAGAGTCAGCCGCCATCTGCTGATGTTGTTTCCAGGCTTCCAGGCGACTCAAACCATCATTGTCCGGTCCCTGAGCCAGCATCGTCATGGGAAGCATCGACCAAATCACCAAGAGGGTGATACCGATTCGACGAGGGGAATTAGCAAACATGTCGCGTCCATGAATTCGATAATTGAAAGAAAAAAACCCGGGGGAGTTCATAGTCGTTGACAGTTTTCGTGGAATCCATTCAACTCGCCAACCACCGCACCGCTCATTCGACGATCCGGAAAAGTCCAGAAATTGCCATCGGACGGCGGACGATTCGAACTGGAGTTAGACTGTTGCTCAACCGTTTACCTGCGCCATGCGAGAATCCCGACGAACATCAATTGCACGATGTCAGTCATGTCGAATTCTGGTTCATAGTTTACCGAAATCCAGTCCCTACCGAAACTCGCTGCGTCTGCGGATCCTCGACGATTCTTGACAACAGGAGAGATGTCACGCCAGACGATTGACACCCACTCGCCAATCAAGTTTATCATCCCGCGAAAATCTGTGTTGTGACCCGATTTCGCTGCCGGTTCCAGTGTCGGAATTAATTTCCGACATTGGTATCGTTTAATATTGATACGTCTCCTTTAATCCATCAACTGACATGAGATCCATAGTCTGGTTCCGACGAGATTTGCGAATCGCGGACAACGCGGCACTATTTCACGCAACCGGGCATTCCGGCAATGGCGTGATTGGACTTTTCGTAGTGACACCCCGGCAATGGCTGGAACATGCCGAGGCGGACTGCAAGGTCAAGTTCTGGCTCGACAATCTGGCGGAACTATCTGCCGAACTTGCAAAACTGGGGATTCCGCTGAGGATCGAGACGACGGACTGGTTTTCCGGGATTCCTGCAACGATTGTCAACTTCGCTAAAAAGCATGAATGCTCGGCGGTTTTTCTAAATCGCGAGTACGAAGTCAACGAGTTGCGGCGTGATGAAGCGGTTGCGTCAGCGTGTCAAAAAGCCGACATCATGGTCCGCCGTTTCCACGATCGAGTTATCGTGCCTCCACGGGAGATTACCACCAAGGAGGGCAAATTCTACTCGGTATTCACCCCCTATCGACGTGTTTGGGATTCTAAAGCGCTTGACTATATTGAATCATCGCCGCGTCCCGCCGGGCAACCGCCGTTGGATATCAAGCCGTCGAAAATACCGGTCAAAATTCCGGGCTTTGATTTCAGTAAATTCCGCGACGACTTGTGGAGACCGGGGGAGGCCGAGGCCCGGCACCGGCTGAGCAAGTTCTGTAGCAAGATCATCAACTACAACCTGGCACGTGATATCCCGTCCGCCGCCGGCACGAGCCTGCTTTCGCCCTACCTTGCTGCTGGTGTCATTTCACCCCGGCAGTGCCTGGCTGCCGCCGTTGCTTCCAACGGGGGGCAAATTGTTGGAGGTGAAGGCGCCACCACCTGGATCTCCGAACTCGCCTGGCGAGATTTCTACACGCACGTGATGGTTGCGTGCCCACGCGTATCGATGCACCAACCGTTCAAACTCAAAACGGACGCGTTGAAATGGCGCACCTGCCGACACGATTTCGAGGCCTGGCAACAGGGCCAAACCGGTTACCCAATCGTTGACGCAGGAATGCGACAACTCAATCAAACGGGTTGGATGCACAACCGCTTGCGGATGGTAACCGCGATGTTTCTGACCAAGAATCTACTGATCGATTGGCGTTGGGGGGAGCGATACTTCATGCGCATGCTGATCGATGGTGACATGGCGGCCAACAACGGCGGCTGGCAGTGGTCGGCTTCCACGGGTACCGATGCGGTACCCTACTTTCGAATATTCAACCCATTCAGTCAGAGCAAACGATTCGATCCTGAAGGCGTTTTCATCAAAAAGCTGTGTCCTGAACTTGGCAGTGTTCCCAAGTCAGCGCTGCACGACCCGAAAAAACTAACCGCCTCGATCAAGGAATTGGGAATCGATTATCCAGATTATGTCGTCGACTATCAAACGGGACGGGAGAGGGCGCTCGCGGCGTTCAAGAGTCTAGGATCGTCGTCAACCTGATGCATGTGAGGCCGCTGTTTGATTGATAGAACAGCTTCCCCTCCAGTGACCGGAAACTTGAGACTCGGACCGCATCGCGCGCACGTCAAAAAATAGCGCATAAAAAAAGGAGCGTCCCGTCCCAGCATTGGATTGCCGGAAGGGACGCCCTTCGATAACTCGCGGCACTGCCGAAGTATCATTTGGTCGAAATGGGAAACTCGATTTGGTATTTTTCGGTCATTGCACGACTGACCTTGGCCGTTTCCGCCTCAATTTCACGCATGATATCTTTGGCATCATTCGCACCTGCCTGGGTTGCGATTTCACTGGCGGCTCGGCGACTGTTACGTGTATATTGCCTGGAACTGATGGTTCCGTAACCGTAACCATAGTTGAACGTCTGTGAACCGGGACCCGAAAATCCCTGTTCTTGAACACTTTTCGTTCGCGCCAGGTCCGAGGAATTCAAGCCGCCGGAAACATCGCGAAACGCGTTGGCAACATAGGTGCCGTAATCGACCATGACCGGATCTACCCCGAGAATGGATATCGCGTCCAGTTGCCGGGAATAACGATCAAACCACTTGGAATAGGAGTTGAGTTGGCCAAGATCTTTTCGCCGGATCATCTCGAGAACGCTCTGAACGTCTCCGAAATATTGGAGCGATTTGGTAGCCATATTGGCCGCCGGGTCTTGAGCACCCAAACTGCCTTCATCACCAGCACCGGTAAAATCATCAATGAGCGGTTGATGAATCAGAGATCCAATTTGCCGAAGTCCCTCGGATGACAGACTTCCCGTTAGTCGGATTTCGTTGGGACCAGCGGACACCATCCACGACCCAATATCGTCAATCATCAAGCCATTTTTCTTGAGCGCCGCGATCAGGATGTCTTTCGCGACGGGAAGCAAACTGCCTGGGTTCTCTTTGAAATCAATTTTGATAGAACCCGTAATCTTGTCCCGTACTGTGACACCGAGCGTAAGACCAGTCAGGGAGGCAAGTGTTTTGGCATGCATTTCGACAGACGATTCACTGACAACTTTGCTATCTTTCAGTCGCTTGACGATGGCACTTTCACCGATGACTCCACCAAGATCAAATGCAACGATGACTTGGGCGTTCTGGTCGGCAAACTTAACCGCTTGCTCCAAATAGGGAGAAACATTGATTTCACCCCTTAGTTTGTCAGTAACCCACCTTGTGGTCCGCTGACGATCCGCCGGTGTCATCGTGACCAGCGTTGAGTCATCGATTTGAACCAAAAATGACTGGTTAGGTAACAGCAAAGCCGATTTATTGGCGATCGTCTCGATGTTGCCCTGGACACGCTTGGACACGTCAACGATGTTGATCGCTGGCCCCTTGTTCCGGAAGACTCCCGCAAGCCAGACTGATTCCATAAATTCAAAATCGATCTGCGATGCAATCAACAGTCGCTGGGTTGTTGGCGGAAAAAACGACGCGCCGGATCGAAATGCATTGGACCGGTTCTTCCCCCAGTCCTCCTGTTTGGCAATTGCGCTCCCGAAGATCTCTTCAGCCTGGACCATCACAAGGCAGTTCGCAGAAGAAGGAACCCATTTGCCCAGCTCTTCGAAATTGGATTGTGCCCGCACATCCGAGAAACTCAAAAGTGAGCTGCAAAGCGCAAAGAGGATGCAAAATTGAAATTTCGTGTTCTTCATTGTTTTCGTTCCGGGATAAATTTGACGGTGCAATGATAAAACGCGGAGGTGCCCTTTTCAAGGCAAAAAGTGCGAAAATGTTGCCCGTTTAACCGTTACAGCTTACACAACAACTGCGTTTTGCGGTGTTCGACGCATTGTGATTCCACAGACAACGGATACGAGAGTTGGAACCCAAGTCGTCCCCTGCATCGAAACATGTACGCAACATCGAAACACGAACGTAGCCAAACACCAATCTCGCCAGTTTGATCGATCCAGAAAGCCCAAATGCGCCTCGGGAGACTTCTCGAACTTCATTCCAGACATCCGGGCACTCTCGTGAACGGTGGTTGTCAGATGACAAGCTTGTTAGCGACAGATTTTTTTGGATGATTGAGCCCGTGAGGTGCCTACCAGGCTCCCGACTAAGCCCGGTGATAGCCATCAGGAATTCACGTGACTCAATCGATCCATAGGCCGGGGTTCGGCGACCCGACGAAACGCGCGCCAATGATCTGGGCGGTACTCCTGCTCATCTGGTTCCTGGTCCTTTGCTTCGTTCCTGACCCGCGACCGCTGGGGGCCCCGAAATGGGCTGTCCATGGAATGATGTCACTTGTTGGATTGTCCGAAGCGGGCGCACGAGCAATTGCAACGATCGGCCTGCGTGGAACCGGGATCGGGTTGATTGGAATCCTGTTGTCCCTGACACTTTTGCGAGTTCGAATTCCCGTTGCTGCTCCCTCGGTCCTGGTCGGGTCAGCCCTGTTGGCCATTATCAGCATGTGGATCAACTATGGCTATTTTCCGATCGCCATGCAGGTCGAACTTGCGTTGATTTGCGCGATCATCGGTTCCTTGATCGGACTCGTTCTTCGGCGCAGCGCAATTTCATTGGCGATCCTGATTCTTTTTTCGGCTGGGGTATTCCTGTGGGGCACTTCGACCGGCATTTCCGATGATCTTTTTGAAGCCGCGCGGGCAACCGGGCTTCACCTGCTGGACAACGCAGAGGATATTCCCGACGGTGATGAGGGATTTGCCCAACTGCTCAAAATGGCATTCGCCTTTGCCGAGGACAATTCACACGGGACCGAATGCATCGATCCAAACAAAGCCGCGATCCTGGCGCTCGGCGTGATTCTCGGTGAAGAACGCGTTGCCAATGTTGCGGGACGCGGGATCAATATCGATCACCGGCCTGCCATCAAGAAGCTGTACCAACGCGTCTCAATCAGGAAACGCAATGACTTGGCGCGACATTTTTGGGTTAGCGCAGCTTTGACGATTCTTGCGGGCGAAAGCCGATCCATGGATGTCGGCATCACGAAAGAGTTGATGGATGCAACCGCCGGCGGTTCCGGGTTTTCGTTTGTCGATTTAATGGCGGATCGTGCTGGCACGTTGTTTGCGACCGTGGCAACCAGGAATAACCGGTCGGCCCTCAATCTACAGATTAGAATCCGTCAGGGAGTCGAGACGGGAGAGTACTTCCCGGAGGTTGAGGGACTACCCGAGGGTATCTCGCGTGATGATTTCCAAAACCAGTACGGTGGACTCGGCGGCACGGAAACCAATCGCATCGTCGATGAGATCCGAAGTCGATTGGACTCGTGCAGCTTGTTAAAATCCGTAAATTAATGCCATCCCAAATCAGGAGGTCGGACTCCCGGACCTTTCCAACATCTCGGATTGGTTCGACCAAAAAGCGGATAAACACCAATTACGAGTTGCAACTGTCTGTTTGAGTTGTTCTCTGGTTGCATCGGCGATCTCCTTGGAATTGGAAAATCTATCCCCCCTAAGATCAGGAAACAGTGAATCATGGAAACGGTCAAAGCATATGCCGCAATGGAAGCCGGTGCGGCACTCCAGGCATACGAATACGAGTTGCCCGAGCTCAAGTCGGATGAAGTCGAAATCAAGGTTGAAACGTGCGGGATTTGTCACAGCGACTTGTCCATGCTCAACAACGATTGGCAGATGACGCAGTATCCATTTGTCGGCGGACATGAGGTCACGGGCACGGTCGCCAGCGTCGGCGAACTGGTTCCCAACCTGAAAATCGGCGATCGCGTTGGCCTCGGTTGGCTATCGCGATCCTGCATGCATTGTGATCAATGTATCTCAGGCAACCAGAATCTTTGTCTGACGGCCGAGGGTACGATCACTCATCAACACGGGGGGTTTGCAGATCGCGTAAAGTGCCATTGGGGATGGGCTTCCAAACTTCCCGACGGACTTGATCCGGCAATGTGCGGACCACTCCTGTGCGGGGGCATTACGGTCTTTCACCCAATGATTCAGCACCAACTTTCACCGACATCCCGAGTGGGTGTCGTGGGAATAGGCGGGTTGGGTCACATGGCGCTGATGTTTTTGCGGGCCTGGGGCTGCGAAGTTACCGCGTTCTCGCGGACCCGTTCCAAAGAACAATCGGCACGTGACCTCGGTGCCCACGAATTTGTCGCAACCGATGAAGAGGGGGCCTTGGAGTCGGTCGCCGGGAAGTTTGATTTAATTATCAATACCACCAACGTGGACATTCCCTGGGACACGTATATCAGTACCCTTGCTCCAAAGGGTATCTTGCATACGGTGGGAGCAGCTCCCAAAATCGAAGCGACCGTCTTTCCAATGATCATGGGCCAGAAGTCCATGTCCAGCTCGCCGTTGGGAAGCATTGCCACAACTCGCACAATGCTCGATTTTTGCGCGCGACATGGAATTGCTCCAATGACCGAGACATTCGCGATGAGCGATATCAATGACGCGTTTGAAAAGCTGCGAACCTCACCGGCCCATCGAATCGTTCTGTTGAATCCATAACAAATAGAAATCGTGCCGGGAAAAAAACCAGTTTGACGGCAGCGGCTTGACGGTACCATAGGTTCGCGCGCGATTTCGCACATCGCACGCAAAATAGCCTTGCTGTGAGTACTGGCTATAATGGGAACTGATTCGCAAAACGCGAAACTTGGCTTGATCGATTGGCGACGTCTCCTGCCAGGTCCACTCCCCGCAATCGACTATTTCACGAAAGGGTGAAACCAATGCTGCCCTGCAAACTGATCGTCTGTCAACTCGTTTCTCTCTGCCTGGTCACGAGTTGTTTTGGATTGGCCGACTCACGCGAGTGGACCGACGCAAGCGGTCATTACAAATTCATCGCAAATCTCGTCGCCTACGATGACGAACACGTCGTCTTGCAAAAAGAAAATGACGAATTGATTTCGATTGCGTTGAAAGATCTATCCAAGGCCGATCAGGAATATTTGAAATCGACTCGAACGAATGAAGACAAAAACTCTCCGTCCGATGCAACGAAAACCTGGACCATGCAAAGTGGTCTCAAGGTCAAAGGAACAGTGATCGAATTTGGCGAACGGGAGCTGAATATCAAGCGCGCGCTGCGTGGCAAGATATACGTGAACGATCGCGCCTTCAAAAACCTGCCAGCGATTTATCAGGCGATGATTCCCAAAATTGTCTCCCATTTCGAGAATACCGAAATCAAAGATGAACAAGGATTGGATACTTGGTTGCGAAAACTACCCGGCTCGAAAAAATCGTACGACTGTCAGGGTGTCATCCTGGAACTGGAAAGTGGTGATCGGTATGGCATTCCGTTTTTCCTGTTTTCGGAATCCGACCGGGCAATCCTGGAAAACGGGTGGCAACGTTGGCAGGCCGCCAAAGACAATGAAGAACAACGGGAAAAAGAGGCGTTCTATCTGCGCGCCCAGGCGCAGGCCAATGCGGATAACATTCAGGCAATTCGCGAAATCTCCGAGATCAATCTGCAGCTTTCAGCCTACAACGCCGGAATGTTTGATCTTTGGGAGGTCACACTTTTGCCAGCCCAGGGAAATTACAGCCGGCCCATGACAATCGTTGTACCCGGTCAGGACAGCCGTCAGGCCACCCAGAATGCGTTGCTAAGATTCCCTAATGCGAAAGTTGGCCCGGTTGCACGCGTCCGGCGGCGAGACCGTTTCCGTTAATTTGTTCCGAGTGGAATTCTGATCAAGGAGCTGTTGGCGATAGGCGGTCGTCATCCAAGGCCAAGTTCACGGAATTTTCGAAAATCCCGGGATTCGAGCCATTTACGAAGCAGGGAAGGCAACTAAAATAGGAAGATTAGAACGAATACAGGGTGGTCCAGATCGACCTCCTGACTTAGTTCAAGACCCAATCTCCAAGGTGAATTCAGATGAAAACCACGATTAGTTTAGTGGCAGTGTTAGTGATTACTTTTAGCGCCATGGCGATCGCTGTCGCCGGCACCGATTCCAAAGATGGTCTCGTTTCCGTCCTTGCCGTTGCAGAAGTGCAGCCTGGAACTGCCGTCCAGGATGAAGCAGTTCCTCCGACCCCCGCGGTTGAAGTTACGCAGGAACCGGTTGAGCCAGCCGCTCCCGTCGAGCCAGTCGCTCCCGTCGAGCCAGTCGCTCCCGTCGAGCCAGTCGCTCCCATCGAGCCAGTCGCGCAGGAACCTGTCGCCCCCGTCCCGGCAGATGTACCTTTGGAAAGCCCTTCGGACGTTATGATGGACTCCGTTGTGATGGAACAGCCCATGGTCGCCGGCAGCTACGGCCAGCCCTGTTGCCCAGCTCCGAACTGCTGTCCACCCGCCCCAACGCAAACAACGTTCTGTCTTGTTGATCCGTGCGGTTGTAGCCACGAAGCTTGCGTTTGTGTTCCTGCTTGTTGTGCAGGCGAAGAGCCGTGCATCACATGGCGCAATGGAATCTTCGGACGACAAATTGCCACCATGTGCTGGAAATGCTGTGGCCACGAAGTCACGGTCATTGTATGTCGCAGCGGAAAAGTCCGAGTTCGGGATTAATCACGAATCTCGCCAACCGACCAACCAAGGCTGCCCCAAAGGCAGCCTTTTTTGTTGTGTTGTCCGAATCCCGAATGGCTTCCAGAAATCTGCTCACATTCATCGCCATCGAAACCCAAGTGCTAATCCGATGAGTGCAGCCTCGCCGACGCGACTACCTCCTGTCATATCATGGCCCTGACGCCCCAGGCCAGAATCTCAGAATCGCGTATTCCACTTACGGAGTACGTTGGCAACGATTCCGTCACCTTCATTCACCGACTTACAAGAGATATTCGAGTTTCCGTCTGTCTACGGAGCAGCTCAATAAGGCTGCCAATAAACCGGATAAATCAAGGCTGGTGCAATTGATGACGCGTAGCGTCGCGCTTGCCTCGCCGACAATACTGGAGCCGAATAAGTCTGCATCACGGGACCCGTCGGTACGTAATACGCCGACATCGTTGGAACTGGCCAAGGCGACATCGGTACGACCGGCACCTGGGGCGCGTAGAAAGCCGGGTAGGTTGCCTGCACCGGAATCGTCGGAGCGTAAAAAGTTCGCTGACAGCAAACGCGTCCCGAAACCGCGACGACAGGCAATGGCGCGACGAGTACGGGCAACGGTTGCTGCCCGAAACTTGAATCAATGTTGGTTAGTACTGATACGACAAAAAGACCGAAAAAAATTGCAAATGTCTTGGACGATTGGATCACCGACTACTCCGAGATACTGAAAACGGGCAAACAGCTTTTCTTGAAACTGTGGACCATTATAGATGTACGATCAACTGTACACCAACAAATTCGCTGGTATTCTCGCCGACGCCGAGCCTTCCCAATCGGATCAACTGGTTCCAATTCCAAATATTTTCAGGGATAAGATTGACGACAGAGGTTTCAGTCGACCATCACGCAATCGGTTCCTATCTGGGATCGCATATTAACGGAAATTGATCGCGACACCTCTTGCCACTCAAATCAGGTAGCCGAGTGCACAAGACAATTTGGGAAACCCATGGTGTTCTGTCACAGCCAGGAACACGGGCTGGTCGTAGCGAACGAGACCAGGAGTCATGGTGTTTTCCTAATCAAAAGGACTCGTGACTTTATCCACAAGCCAAAAATCAAATCTTGACGCTGCACTAGTCAAGATCGTTGTAAGGGTTTTGGCCAGGCAGCGTAGCGCCGCCATGATTCCTCCGATCGCAATATTACCCTGTGCCGTTTTATTCAATCTCATCCGGAGCGATCAAATCGTTGCCAACGCATTTGATACAACGACCTATGCCAACCCGTTGCCGCTGATATTGATGGCCGCCAGGGTCGCGATGCATGAAGCCTACGTCATCAATTCCGGTCGCCGCAAAGCGTTCCGGGACCGTCAATTCAGAACTTATCGGCTCGGCAAAAACCTGGTACCGGTGGAAGGGGAACGTCTACAACGCGGATTATGTCGTTCTCAAACGACCGTGTGCCATTAAATTGATCCACCCGCGAATGGGCAATTTCGCCGCCCCAATGTGTCTGCCGAGAGCCTTGGTCAGAGGAACTGGCTGTTGAGTGGTAGCAGGAACTCGATTCCAAACAATGCAATCAAATCTGCCGCACGGCCGCAAATTGCGTCGGCGCAAGTGGCGCCATCCGGCCGGTCAGGCGAAATCATCGCACGGGACATAGATCAGCCGCCGGTGCCGTTCGTTCCGATGGCTTCAATGCGCCGACGCGTAAGGAATCATGGGAGCTGAATTTGTCCCGGGGCTATTCTCCACAATGTGTCGCCGCAAGATGCAAAACAATTCTTCGATCGTTCCGGGATTGCTATTGATATGTGTGTGCTTGGCGTGGACGTACTTCTCACTGACAACGGATGAAATCCTTGCACTTGAGACCGGTACAACTCGGTCAGAGTCTCCCGCCCCCAAGAGCCAATATCCGCTTCCGATGATAGAGTGCAATTGCACACGTTCGTCAATCGGTAAGCTATTGATACTCTGCAGCAATGGACTATCAACTCGAAGCAAATCAATGCTGGTTGGGATTCGCCGGCTGAATTCTCTTGAAAAAACGTCAGGATTATCACGAACCAATTGCTGAAGTAACGCTTCCGTCGACGATGGCTCCTCGACCAACTTCGAACCCCACCGACCGATGGGTCGCTTGGCCCAGGGTGATCCACGATGGGGTGTTCCCAGGAAGACGATTCGGGTAATGGAAAGAGATGGCTCGAAAAAGAACGATTTTGACAACGCCTCCCGGGTTTCAGGAGTCGTCGCAATATCCTCCAACCGCCGGCACGAAACGGCATCCCAGAGTTCCGTTCCGCTGTAGGTGACCTGGAGTTTTGCCACCAATCCGCCCATGCTGTGTCCGACCAATACCATTTGGGACAGCGCTGGATCCAACCCGTTCGGGTCAAGTTTCCATTGAACTTCTCGGAGTTGTTCGCGAAGCAATGCTGCGCTTTTCAAAAACGGTTCACCGGTTGCATATTCGAATCCCCAGATCTGATATCGTTCCATCAAGTCAGGACGGGCAAGGAACTCGTTGGCGGCATTTGCCCAAGTGAATGGATCCGACAGTAAGCCGTGGACAAATATGACGGGAATCTTCCCTGGCTGATAGGGCTCCATTAAAAACAGCCCCAGATTTTCGGTCGTCGATCCGGGATGCAGAAACGCTTTTATCGGCTGCTTGTCCTTTTGTGCCAATCGAAACGCAATCGGTGCCGACGGGTTCCTTGCAATTGAAATATTTCTTTCCGCGATCGTAAGCGCCGAGACTCGCAGCGGATCCGCAAATACGAATTCAAACCGGCAATTTGAACCAACATCACTGAGCGTTCGACGCAGCACGACGGTTGCTGAAAACGACTGTTGTTCTCTGCGAAATCGTTCGCCGGGTCTTCGGTTATGAAATGCGATCGTCGCAATTCCCAGGCCCGGGCACCGATACCAGGTATTGAGTTCTTTGCTGGAAGTCTGACTCACGGTTATCAGCTCATCAAACTCGTCTGGTCGCCATAGAAATCCCTGATACGTGATCGGGATGATTACCGGTCCTTCAGCGGTCTGAATTTCCAGGCCCCGGGAAGGGTGGAACCGGCCATACCGCTGACCGACGTTGATCAGTTTGCATAGCGAGGCGTGGTAGATCTCCGCGGCACGGCCGGTCGGCGTACCGGTTTCAATTAGTTGCTGCTCAAGAGCGAACCAGGCAAGCGTTGCGGCTTGGAAGAAATAATCGACGCACAGCGCATCATTTCTTCCTTCCAGTTTGACGGCCTGCGCAAAAGCAAGTTCCGCAACCGATACTGAAGAAACTTCGGGTGGACCGGACTTAAACCCGTTCGAGAACTGCGCAGACACTGGCCACCAAGACGAAAATCCGGCTTGGGTCGCAATCAGCAGCATTAATAATAAAGTACGGCAGCCTCGTGATGTCAGCACTCGTTTCCCCGATCAATTCAGGCGGTCATAGCCTATCGCTCTCTTAATTGTCGGTGCCAAAAAAAATCGACTTCAACTCATCGGGAGCCATGATCCACTTTCGCGATCCTGTCGGCAACAAACCGGTGCAATCCTGTCGCCTTTGACGACTTTGACGAGCAGCGTGTTTGCTGCGGAACTGCCGTCGTCGTCATTCGCGTGAATCAAGTTCCCGTCACGCTCGTGATATTGTTCAGCGGGATTCCGTTGGCGCAGGCAGGATTAACGCTTCCATCGTGCACTTTGAACATGATCGGAGGACCGCTGATGCGACGAGACGTTCCGATACCAATCGGATCGTGGCAGCACTCACCCTGCTCGTCGATAAACCAGATTTAGCCCGGGTCAAAACCGTGCTGTCGAGCCGACGACTCATTCACAATTCGTTCCCACTGTTTCATGAAGGATTCGCCGTGCTCATCGTTCAAGCGCTCGTGCTCTTCCTGAACCCCGGCCAGAACCCTCGGCCACCAGACCTTGTCCAGGTACTCGATTCGCCGCGCCTTTTCCTCCGCCGTTATCCCTTCCTCATTCGGGTCTTGATCCGCGTGATCAAACTGCATCTGGCGCCAGCAATCAACATGGACCGGAACATGCCCTTTCAAGTCATGCGGGAACTTGGCGTCGAATTTCTCAAGCTTTGATTTGTGAAACATGTTGATGCCTTCCAAAAAAAGGTGATATCCATTGTAGTAAGTTGTCGCGACCAAGACCAATCCAGGTGGCAAACCGAATTGAATGAGGCTCGACAGATAGCCACGCCCGGTGCGCCCTCGGGATTAATGGGGCTAAGGGAACTCGGCACGAGCACCGAACCTGTGAGCCCCGTCATGGGCAGCGATCCCAAGTATGATCTGGTGCCCAAAAGAGTCGCCAACTGACGGTAAAAAAACAAATCTGCGAAGAAAAGTACTGTCTGATCGTCCGATCATTTTGCGGTAAAAGCTCGACTCGCGCCGTGCCGAACCAGCCTCTGGCTCCCCGGTGAATTCCTCCATGCCGGCTATTTGTCACGGTTCAGATCATTCACGTCGAATCCGTGGATTTCGGGTTCGGTGTCATGGTCACAAATGTGTTCCGATGTCAAGACAATCATTGAACCCCGCAACAGAAACGTGCCGCTCTGCATGATTGGAATACGGTAATGAACGCACCGGAATTACGATTTGAATGTCTCGATCGCCGAATCGCTGTTTTTTGATTTGAAAAAATAATAGGTCGCCGCAGCGACGACGGCCAGAATCATGATGACCCACACCGCGACGGTATACTGCTCAAGTGTCGCCAGCGTTATCGTCATCACAGTCAAGACGATGCCCACGATCATCAACAACCAGTCAAAGTGAACGCCAGCCAGGCAACAACTTAACGCCAGAAACATGAGCGCGACATAAGATGCGCCGTCACGGCTAATAATCTGCTTGCGTTCGAGCAGCATCACAACACCGAGAAAGGCCAACAGGAACATCCAATGCGCCAACGTGCGACCGACCAGTTGCTTTACCGGCAATCCGTCCTGCTTGGCTTTACCAGTGGATCGCCACAAACCGAGTGCGCCATACACGATCACGACAAACAGCCAGTATTCCCATGCGCCTTTTTGCAAGGCTTGAGTCAGACCCATGCCAACAAGCGCCAGCACGAGCATAAAACACAACACATAAAACTGGGTTTTCCAGCTGAGACTGGATTCCGATTTTTGGGTAGGTTTCATTTCGTGGGATTCGTTCATCGTATTACCCTGTTTAAATTCAGTGCTCTTTCAGGATGTTCGTTGGATTGAGTCGATTGTTAAATCCAACGCCTCCAGCGAGGCACAAACCAGAATACCACGGCGATCTCGTCGATGATCACGCAAAAGACCGTTAAACTCTCAGGTTATTGCGAATCGGGAATTCCCGCCGCGCTCACCGCGCATCAGCGCAGTGAAGAAACTCAAAGACAAGAAGACAGTGGCCACAACTGCCAATCATAGGTGATTCGATTCAACTTGGCGGCAGCGCGATTAAATTAGAGATAGAATTAATTGCGATCATTCCTGACACACTTCCCGACTTTCAAGGAAACTCAATGCTTGTGTCTTGGCTGATTCAAGGTCCCGGAGTTCCGTTTTGCTCCAGCGCAGCGACTGACCGGTCGGGATAAATTCGGGCAGCTAAAGACCACCAGTTTTTCCAGACAATCGAATTCAGCCGGCGACGAGCCGCAGACGGCAGCCAATTCGGACGATTCGGTTTCTGGTCCGCCAGCCAACTGCGCGACGATTGGTAAACAGGAAAGATGATTTACAAACCGGTCTGTCTGCCACTCAACGGACGGCAATCTGCCAGAAGACTCGCGGAGTGATGCACAAAACAGAGTTTCGAGACAACAAAAAAACACCCATGAAGCCAATCTAACGGCCCATGACAAAAGATCTCCAATCGCCGTTTTTGTCCCGTCGCCGACGAATGCAAAGCCGCGAACGACAGGTCAGTTGCAAGGACCTAGTGCAACGGCTACCGTTGACAGACTACACCGGTAGACTCAACGTCGGTGGCAAAGTCATTGCGACCCGGAAAATGAAGAAGACGTCATGATCCTCCCGTGGGAAGAAAACTTCGACATGGATTTCGACAAAATGACCAGTGTTAACGTTTCGGATCACTTGCCGCGCATTGCCTTGACGGACATGCTTCACAGGCTGACGCTCAACGTTGACCGACCCTTACTATCGCTTGCTGACATCAGTGTGCTCGAAACGGCACAACGGAACAACTCGCCCAGGGAGTTAAGCGAAACTGGATGTCAGGAACGAGTCAACGCAGTTTATTGATAGCTTTGGGGAGCATATTGCATGGATGATGATTCGGAAGCCACGCAATTGGAACTCGCGATGGGTGTACAACCACATCGCCAGGTTAATCCAAATGCCACCCAGTAGCTTTCGACCGATGCGGTCGTCCCGCCAAACGTGTCCGTGCCTCGGAACATACCACCCACACTGAGGTCAAGATCCATTCCCGGCATGACATCGCGAATGCCCACGCCGCCGGTCATTCGATGTTGCGAAACAGAGGCAAACTGGCCTTGCACATACTGCACTGCTGGAAGACCGCCGATAGGAATCGTGCCACCAATCGTCAATGGAACAGTTGCCAACAGGGGATTTTCGTTATACGCGTAGCCTGCACGCAGTCGAATCCTGGGATTCACAATATACTGGCTACCGAATTGAAAAACCCATTGATCGTCATAAACAGATTTGAAAAAGTCAGCATCGCTATATTGCTTGAACAGTACATCCGTTGCCAGCAACAGTCGCCCACACATCAGGTTTCGGTTGGCAATGCCAAAACCAAAGTTGGAAGGCATCGCCAAGTTGATATCCTGGAACGATCCTGTTGGAAAACGAGCGATATCGTTAAATGAATGGTCCTTCCTTGACTGCCAATAGGCTCCGAATGTCCTCCCCTGTCCAAGATCATAATTCAGACCGATTGACCCGCGGGTGGCATAATCAGTTTGTGAAGAACTACTGGACGCAAACGGTCCGTCCAAGACTCCGGTTCCCAGGTTGAACGAGGCTCCAACGGACATCCGATCGGTCATCTGCATCGCGACCGAGTTGACCAAATCCAGGGCGAGCAACGATGCATGCGTCCCGTTAGACTCCGGGACCTGTCGAAAGTCGACGGCGATCCCCGCATTTCCCAGAAAGCCAATCCCCACTTTGACCTGTCTTCCCATCACACTGGTGTCGAACAGAACGCCAATATTGGGAATCAGCGAACCAGGTGCTTGAGATTTTGCCTGGAAGGGAGAAACACCCGCGAGCGGCGCGTTCGATGTCTGCGTGATGTTATACGTAGGTTCCGCCCACCCTCCCCCGAACGAAAATTGCGTTCCTTCGAATTGGATCATGGTTGCCGGGTTACCGTAAATGGCAGATTGAAGATCCTGCGGCTGAGAAAGACTTGCTCCACCCATGCCGCTGGATGCCGGCATCAGCGAATTATGCAACTCGACCCCGTACGTCTGTCCATACGAGGTTGGAACCATGGAAAGCATCCAGCCGGCAACAAGCAATACAATCGGTAAGCGCACGATTTTCTCCCCAATCGAAACAAACAACGTCAAGCGTATCATCGGCATAATCGTTAACCGGAGTTGATTTCCCATTTAGCCGCTAGCGTCATTTTTTCGACAAAAAACCTCCGGCCCGCAACCAATGTCGGTGACGGAACTAGAAAAAGCGGAAACCGAGCGTGCCAGGACTGGCGAATTGGTTTTCGCCGGCGAGTATTCAACTCCCGGTTACCAACCAATCATCATGAAGATCAAGGCTGTCGATTCCCACGATCCGCCGATCGCAGTGCAATACAGCCTTGCATCACAAGGGACTTTCCCGGAGGTCCGACGCTGGCAACCGGGCAGAGAATATTTCCGTCAAGCTGATCCCATTTCTTTGAGATCGCAAACGGAACCGATCCAGAACTGACATTGCCAATTTCGCTGGTCATACCATTGATCACCTCCCCGGTGAAGCCCGCGTCACGGAGTTTCATCTCCGTTAGCCGAACGATTGCGGTACCCGCCTGGTGCGGCAGAATGTGCTGGACACGATCTGGTCGGAATCCAACGACCTCCGACATTTCACTGGCTGCATGGGCCATCGCCCTGGTTGCCGAATCAGCAATTCCCATACCATCCAGCGAAAACACAACTCGTTCGGCATCGAATCGTTTTCCGCCGTTAGCGGCAGGCGAAAGAACATGGTGGCGACAAGAAAAGTCAAAGAATGGTCGGCTCGTGGCTATTTTCTCGACAACCGCGTCGAGCAATTCAAACCGAATTGGGTACTTTACGCTATCCGAGCGTGAGATGAGGGTCGCCGTTGCCAGGTCGCCAAAAATTGCGGCGGTTTCCTGACAGGAATAGTCGGTAATTCGACTGATGCAACTGGAGGTCAGAATCAACAAGAATTCATCTGGCAGCAACTGAATCGTTGGAGCGAACTTGTACTTGATGATGGATAACGCCTTGGCAAATCCGGCACAAAATGTATTGGTGGCGGCTACTCGTCGCGGCTGAATGTTCATTCTTCGGACGTATTGGTCGGCCGCCCGATTAAGTTGTTCGCTTCGCGCATGTTCTGCATTGAAGTATTTGCGTGCCATGCGCGACGGAATAAAGGAAGGCGACGTGAACACGATTCCGGCACAGTCTCGCATGTCGCAACCGGATTCACGGATCAGATTCTCCGTCGCGTGAATTGCCAGGGCGACTTCGTTTTCCGTTGAAACTGGACGATTGAGGATACCAGTTTGCTTGACAAATTTTCGCGGCATCGACTCGAACCATTCATTCGCCAATATCCACGGCGGTTGAAACGTCGACACGGCGGAAATTCCAAACGTCTTCGAAAATGCAGTTTGCGATGGAAGTCTGCTAATCATGTTGCAATCCTGTTGTCGCGATACAATCTAAAACTCCGCGACTTACCCGGCGCTTCTTTGAACTACCGCCGAACGTCTGAATCTGCCACATCTGGAGCTTGACTGATTCAACCCTCACGAACTCGACCAGCATGGATGTTTCCGGCCGAATTCGCTGTCGAACAACCTTTGGGGGTTGAGAACCCGTATCAACTGCATGAATCCGGGCCAGGCCCAATCACAGCAATCTCAGACGCGTATCTCTTAAGGTATGATTCCAGTTTGATTCATAGGCTCGGTGATTTCAAATCAGGGGTGCAATCTGACCGGACTGAGCTGATCGAACACACGATTGGATAAATTTTTTCGATTTATTGCGGTTCTGAGCGGCGCTGCGAAACGCGGGAGGAACCGATTTTCGAAAAGCCAGTTTCCTGCATTGATGGTCCAAGGACCCAGGTGGACTGGGTAACTGCCTTGAATCGTGTTTCCGAACGCCGGGTAATTCGAAAGCAATACTCTCGGCCCCGGAAGACCAAAGAGAGCTACTTGAAGCATACGTGCATCGCTTGCACGGCCCGGATTTCAAATTAATTTCTGGCCGGGATGACTGGAGTCACCTATCCGCATCCGACTTCCTTTCGATCTGGGTCTGTTTGCGTCGCCCGCAGTGATAGGGACCCTGGCTACGTCGAGACGGGACAGGAAAATTTCCCAACAAAGCACTTTTGCAAACATACTGGCGTTGTCATATAAATGACTGACAGAAATCTCTTCTATCCGGCGCGAGAACCTGCTGAACGTCGTTCGAATCGGCAGGTTGGGCATCGGATTCCGAAAAGACCCTCCGGATCAAGTCTGCGATCGTTTTCGCTTCCACTGGCACAAAAATCGGAAAACAACCACACGTGAAGGATTCCTCAAACCAGAACCGGCCAGCCCCATCCGACAATTTTGATTCATCTCCTGCGCGTATCCTGATCGTCGATGATCAAAAAAGCATGTGCGAAATGTTGGCCGATACGCTTGGCCTCAATGGATACGAAGTTCAATGGCGGACACAAGCGGTTGAAGCGCTGGAATTGGTAAGGCAAAACCAGTTCGACGTTGTCTTGACCGATCTCAAGATGCCGGACATGAACGGCATCGAGTTTTGCCAATACATCAGCCGTGAATATTCCGAACTACCGGTTGTCGTGATGACCGCATTCGGCAGTCTTGAATCGGCAGTCTCGGCGATTCGAGCCGGCGCTTTCGATTTCGTCACCAAACCGCTGGATTTCGAAATCCTCGAAATCGTACTGCAACGAGCGGTTCACCACTTTCGACTGCGACAGGAAGTCAAGCAACTGAAAGCGGCACTTGACCTGTCGCAACCCTTTGGAAAGTTGATAGGCAAGAGTACTTCCATGCAACGACTGTACCAGCAACTAGCGCGCGTTGCTGCGGTCGATACAACGGTCCTGATTACCGGAGAGAGTGGATCAGGGAAGGAACTCGCAGCCAATTCCATCCATCAGAAAAGCAAACGCCATAACAAGCCGTTTGTTGCAATCAATTGCGCAGCGCTCCCTGAATCGCTAATGGAGAGTGAACTTTTCGGCCACGTGCCAGGCGCGTTTACCGGAGCGGACAAAAAACACGATGGATTATTTGTCCGTGCCAATGGGGGCACGCTGTTTCTGGACGAAATCGGTGAGTTGTCGTTGACCATGCAGCCCAAACTACTCCGCGCCCTGGAAGAAAACCGGGTCCGTCCGGTTGGTGGAAACGAAGAGATTCCCTTTGATGCCCGGTTGATCACCGCCACGAATCGTGATTTGGAAACCGCGGTCGAAGAAAAAAGATTCCGGGAAGATTTGTTTTACCGGCTTAACGTGGTTCAAATCGATTTACCGCCATTACGTACACGGGGAACTGACATCCTCTTGCTGGCACAGCAATTCATCCGGACATTTGCCGAGAAATCGGGTGTCGAAATAAAAGAAATATCAGATAGTGTTGCCCAACGCCTATTGGACTACAACTGGCCCGGCAACGTCCGCGAGTTGCGAAACGCCATGGAGAGAGCAGTCACATTGACCGATTCGGTAAAACTGTCCGTCGAAGACTTGCCCGAAGCCATCCGCACGTTCCAATCGCGAAAAATGCTGATCGCCGGAGACAACCCCGAAGAACTGCGGTCGCTTGAGGAAGTCGAGCGAAGATACATATTGCACGTCCTCGACGCAGTCGGTGGCAACCGGACCGTTGCGTCCCAAATACTGGGGCTGGATCGAAAGACGCTTTACCGCAAACTGCTCCGCTATGAAGGATTGGAAAATTCGGAGCCCGCGGAGTGATGCCGTCATTGGGAGACGGAAATTGGTTGACGTCTTTTCGTTTTGGTGATCCGGATACTTCGAGTTTGCCACCGGATGAAACACAAACTGGTTCCATCCAAACCGGTCGAATTCAACCGCCAATCGCCGGCAAAAGGATCTGAAACCGCGTGCCTTTGCCGACTTCGCTCTCAACTTCGATCGATCCACCTAACTCCTGGACAATGCCGAACGCGATCGAAAGGCCCAGCCCGGTTCCCTTTCCCACGTCTTTGGTGGTGAAAAAGGGTTCGAAAATGCTCTCCAGATTTTCGGGCGGAATTCCGCAACCCTGATCCCTGACTGAAATTTCCCAATAGTCGTCTGGTTTCGAAGATTTTGAGACTCCTGCGCGCCGCGTCAGGCCTAAATCCAAGGTTCCACCACCGGGCATCGATTGAACGCCATTCATGATGATGTTCGTCAAAACCTGGTTCACCTGAGTCGCGTCCACGAACGACATTGCCGGCTGGTCGGCCAGCGAAACTTTGAGTTCGACCTGTTGCTTTTCGGCCAGCGGAGTCAGCAAACCGATGGCTTGAATCAAAACCTCGTTTAAATCAACGGCTGATTTTTCGGTGGGTGCCTGACGAGCAAAATCCAGAACTTGCCGGATCATCGCGGATATTCGCTCGATTTCACATTGAATCGTTTCAGCATTTTGCCGGACCTTGTCCTCGGTCAACTTTCCGTTGGCGATGAGAGCGGCGCGTCCCGAAACAACACTCAGGGGCGTCCCGATTTCGTGAGCGATACTGGCCGCCATCCGTCCCACGGTTTTCAGTCGGTCCGAATGTCTAAGCTGCATCATCATGTTGATCTTGTTGCTCGTCTCGTCTTCGATGGCCTGTTTTTGGTCCTCGAGGTGCTGCGACATTTCGTTGATGGAATCAGCCAACTGGCTTAGTTCATCGTTGCCGCCAAGCTTCACGCGCCGGGAAAAATCGCCGTCACCAATTCGTTGGGTCGCCTCGTTTAGCTTGGTCAGGGGTCTGGCGATCATCCGTACACCAGCAATCCAGACGACCAGAATCGAAACGCCGGCCATCAAGCCAACGGCGATCAGGAATTCGTAAAAATCCTTGACGGTTTCGCGATCATATTCCTCGAGAGTTGTGGTGAATTCCAGTCCCCCGACCCTCGGTTCGCCAAGGTCAACCGCGTGATAGGTGTAGAGGTTGCGAGTCCCGTCACGATCGGTTGAGATAAACGAGGCCGTTTGTTTTTTCGTAATGACTGGCGAAAAATCGCCGGACGCTTGAGGTCGTGTGGTTGCGGTCACCGTCTCTTCAAACCAAACCCAACGCGCAATCGGTTGACTTACCTGTGCTGCCAGTTTTTCATTCAAGGCGGTCACTCCGCCTTTCTTCCACGCGTCGACGATTGCGCCTTTCAATTTCTCCGTCATATTGTCGGCGTACTGCTGATGGTTCTTCTTGATGCTCGCGAACGTAATCTGGGCGGCATAAAAATTTGAAGCCGCCAGTACCGCGCTCATCGCAATCACCGATACGAAAGTGATTTTTGCCGCCAGCTTCATTGGTTGAATCTCATGGCTCGGTCTCGCTTGCAGTGGGAATTCTAACGCGTTGTCTGCCTCAAAATCGGGGCATCCTGGGACAACGCGGCATTCCGCCCCGCTTCATACGTGACATCGGGTGGTGATTTTCCATGGAATCTGCAGTGGTTTTTTGGACTCGAACCACGAACAGTGTGTTGCTTTCCTTCCCACGATACCTCCGCATTCCGTTCTGCCCGGTTAGCTGGTAATTGGCACATGGTATGCAACTGTGCAGACAGTTTAACGTGTATCAGCGTGCTTTCCCAATCGTCTTTTCAAATTTTCAAAAGTGTAGTGCGGTGATCATCAAATCGTCAAACAAGTCAACTGCAACAACGCAATCTCTGGCGAATGATGTTCGACAACTTTGTTATTTTCAACCTTGCCGAACCAAACCAACTGTAGAAACAACTCGTCGACAGAATGATCAGCCGGTGAACAGGTGTACTCGGCAAGACCAAGACATGATTCAACCACCCTCCGAACCGGATGATCGTTTATCTCGATCCCGGAATTACGCCGGAAAGCCGTTCGTTTGGTTGCTTGAACGAAAATGGAAAATTGAAAAGCTGCCTGACTTTAGGTTGTTTGCGCTAAATCCTGAAGCAGATGACGCGCCCATCGAACCGATGGGTGCTCAAGCGCAGCGAAATCGCGAATGTACCCAACCTTCCTTCCCAGGAGAAATCTGATGAGACATCCAACACGTCAATGGCCTGGCTATTGGGCCTGTCTGGCAACGGCAATTCTGTTGAGCGGTATTTCCGTAGCGACCGCAAAGGCAGATACCAAATCAAACAAAAAAACAATTACCGATGTCGCCTACGCTGGAAAACCGGCCGCGCCGATTTCGGAAGCCGAAGCCCAAGCGGCAATAACGTCGGCCAAGTCGTTGTCGACGGCATTTCGATATGTTTCTGATCGATTGTTGCCAGCGGTGGTGGCAATCGAGAATCGCCCCGATCTCGAGCAACAGGAGCTGGCAATGCGAATTTCCGGTTCCCGTTCTCGTCCAACCGGTGGTGCGGGATCAGGCGTGATCATCGATGAGAGCGGCTTGATCCTGACCAACAACCACGTTGTGGCAGGTGGTGGAACCATCGTCGTTCGCTTGTATGACGGTCGTGAGTTTAGGGCGGAACAGGTCCTTACGGATCCGAGTACCGACATCGCCGTCGTTCGGATCTCGGGCGCTCAACACCTGGTTGCAGCATCGCTGGGCGACAGCAACCATTCATACGTTGGAGACTGGGTGATCGCCTTGGGCCAGCCGTTCGGTCTCGAAAGTACCGTAACGGCGGGGATTATCAGTGCCAAAGGTCGCGGAATTGGATTGTCGACCAGTGAATATCACATTCAAACCGATGCCGCGATCAACCCGGGCAACAGTGGCGGACCCATGGTGAACTTGGATGGCCAGGTGATCGGAATTAACACGGCCATCTCTTCGAGCAGTGGTGGTAGCGACGGAATTGGATTCGCTGTGCCAATCAACCTGGCAAAATGGGTTGCCAACCAGTTGATCGAAAAAGGCTCCGTTCAGCGAGCCTTCCTCGGAGTTGGAATTCAATCGGTTACGCAGGAACTCGCCGATTACTTTGGCGTCCAACCCAAACAGGGACTCTTGATCACACAGGTCCTTCCTGAGTCACCCGCTGCCAAAGCTGGTCTGAGGATGGGTGATGTCCTGATTGAGTTTGCCGGCGCAAAACTTTCTTCCACGAACGAATTTCATACATTTGTCGAACAGGCGGAGGTTGGTCAACGCTATCAACTCGTTGTCAGTCGTAACGGACATCAGGAAAAATTAGCCTTTACCGCTGGTGCGCAACCGGAAACACTGGGCCGACCGGCCTCGACGAATCGTCAATCAAGTCAATCTGAACGACCCTCCTCCGGAAAGATTGGTTTGAAAGTTGGTGAGCTCGATTGGGAGATCGCCAAACAATTGGGACTCGACTCTTCCCAGGGAATCGTCATTACGGCGATTCAATCAGCCAGCCCAGCCCAACAAGCTGGATTGCAACCTGGAATGGTCATCGTCGAGGCCAACCGGCAGACCGTGGAATCGCTCGAACAATTTCACTCCGTAATCGAAGATGCGGACCCCAGTGACGGACTACTATTGCTGGTCAAGAGTCCGTTGGGTTCGAGGTACGTAGTTATCAAGAATTGAGTCATTCAGACAACAAGAATTGAAAGCCAATGACCTCGCTGGCCATCGGCTTTCTCTTGAAGATCAACGACAACCATGGGAACTGGAGCAACTAGGTTTGATCCAGTGAACAAACTACTTTTTGCAGCGAATGCCTCATGCAAGTTACTTTGTATCTTTTCATGGCCCACGCCGTGAACCGTCCGGATGGAAGCAGCGTCCAATTTCTATCGTTCGCAGGAGCGTCTTGATTGTTGACCCAGCTATCGCTTTCGTTCATGACTTCAACTGGGCCTCCGGAATGGATATCCCGCGCAGCGACATTGCCATTAATTTACGGGAAATCCGATCGGAACCGGATGAAAAATCCGCCGCGAACCACTAGGATATTGGTTCGGTCGCAACGGAAAGAAAAAGCGCCGAGTCAATCGAACAAAATCTACTAGAGGTTAAGAATGCTTAAGTCACAAACTCACATCGGTTTGACACTGGCTTCGATGGTCGTTTGCCTGGCGATCGAATCGAGTCCGGTAATCTCTGCAGAAAAACCAGTCGCGACGACCATTCAACAAGGATCCCAGGCGGCAGCCGGCGCCGATGAAGTTGCAATTCGTGCATCCGCGACTGCGTTCGCCAAATCATTCAACGCGGGTGATGCGAAATCAATCGCCGCCCAATGGACTGAGGACGGCGACTATGTAAACGAGCAAGGCCAGCGATACGTTGGGCGGGCCGCGATCCAACAGGAGTACGAGGCATTTTTCTCGCAATACCCGGGAGTTCAGATTCAGATCAAAGTTGATTCGGTAAAGGTACTTTCGCCCACAACTGCGATTCAGGAAGGCACAACCACGCTCGGCACGGTAGACGCTCCCTCGCCGGTCTCCAGCAGCTACTTGGCCATTTATGTGAAACAGAACAACCAGTGGATGATCGCTTCGGCACGTGACGTTCGTGTGGAAATTGCCTCTACGTTCGACAATGTCGCTGACTTCGAAAAATTCATTGGAAGTTGGAGCTGCGAAAACGGGTCAACACGCGTCGCGACAACGTGCCGATGGATCGCCGACAAAAAATACATTGAGCGAAAGTTCTCCGTAACCGAGAATGGAGCCGTTACTCAAACCGGCGTGCAAATCATCGGCTGGAATCCTACGGAACAGCAGATCTCATCCTGGTTGTTCGATTCGACAGGCGGACACGATTTTGCCATTTGGACACCACGCAAAAACGGTTGGGAAACATCGTCGACGGGATACACAACCGATGGCACGCCAACCAGCGCCTCCAACATTTTGACGCATGTGGATGACAACTCGATGACTTGGAAGTCAATCCATCGAATGCTGGGAGATCAGCCTCTGGCAGATACCGGAGAACTTGTTCTCAAACGGGACACGGAGACCCGCCAGGGCCGTTAGTCGGAGTGGCCAAAACCACGAGTGTTGAAACTGAAAAAACATCAAGAACGAATAATTCGGAGAGCGTAATGATCAAGCATTTAAGTGTGCTGGCGGTTTTGAGCCTGATATTCCTGGTGACGTCACAAAATGACTGCCAGGGGCAGGGCTTTGGCGGTTACCATGGAGCTGCATTAACGGCTCGAAATGTAAATGTCGCAAGGGGAATCAACATTGGAGTCAGGGCCTCGGCCTATCGTCCTGGCGGATATCGCGGTCCTGGATACGGTGCTTACGGATATCGCGGTCCTGGATACAGAAACTATGGATATGCGGCTTTTCCCGCCGGCTCATATGTCGATGGTGGAGCCGTGATACTGCCGCCGGCACCTGGCAAAGGGCCGGTTGGAATCGATTCGATTGGTACCGGAGCTGAAAAAGGAGCGAGCAATTTACGCTCAAGTTCGCAAGCAGCATTGAACCAGTCGCTCGAGCATGTTCGACTTCCCTCGGATGCAGGGCTACCGGCCAACCGTCCTGCTGAAACCGAGCAGAGAAAATAATCACCGGCAATTACTCACGGGCCTGCAGGAAAAAAGTCCTGAGTTCCAACACACGTCTAAATGCCAGAGGGAGGAACGTGATGAACAAGGAGAAAGTGTCACCGTTTCAGTCGGCTTCTTTGGCTTTCTTAAGAATTTGATAACACGGCCGGAGCGGAGATTCCTGCAGGCGTGGCGATGGACAATCAACGTCACTTGAAAAATTCTCGTCAATAGCGGTTTATGACTCAGAATTGAGCCGATGGCAAATGGAACGTGATTAAAACAAGAGACAATTTACGATATTGCGCCTCAAATTCTCAATCGGGATTATAGCTGCCACGAAAACAGATACTCATGTAAGGTCATTCTCCGAGGCTTTGAAAATGACGTCACTGGTATAACCCAACTGGCGGGACAGGTTCAAAGGCAACGCTGGTCCAATCAACAACTAACCACTGGCAAATATGGATGCGAAGAAACTGACTGCTGTTTGTTAGGCTCTGAATAAAAGTGAGTTGGCATGATCAACCTGTTGATGCTTGTTATCACCATGATGTTGCACGGGTGCAGTTCATTTGAATTTAATGACGGTTTCGTTGGTGGTGCATTCACAAAATCGCTAGCGCCATCTCTTATTTGTAAATTTCGCGAGATTGAACTGCCAGTTGGTTTGCCGTTTCCGCAGGAACCGGACAAGGTCACGTCCGAAATCGAAGCGGGCTTCGAAACAATTGCCCTGACGGAAGGAATTGTCGGAGGATTTATCCCACCGCATGTGCGTCTCAAGATCATTTTCTTGCCGGGCTCCGATGGTGTCGAAATTTGGATCAAATCTCAACCGGATCGGACGGCAAAGTCCAGGTATCTGAAAGGGACCATCTCCATCGCGGAATTTGATGACTTGAAAGCCACGATTCAAGACAAACAATTATGGAATTTGCCTGTTGAATTACCAAGAGGTTCACAAGACATTTACCAGCTCGATACGGGACTAGATATTAGGCTTCAAAAAAGGTCGTGGTCGAACGGTGGACCGGAGGGATGCGTGCATGGAAAATCAGAAATCCAGGCGTCGGACGAACAGCGCAAGATTTTTCGCCAGCTCGTGGAATTGATAAAAAGAAAAGCCAACCAGCACGCCAGGACCCAGGTCGAAGCCAAGTTTTTTGAGTCAGCAGAAAAAAAACTTTCCAGGCCCCCTGACCAAGAACAGCAATCCCCAACAAGGACAATACGTGAAGACAATTCGGGACACAACATACGGGACAGGCAAACCACAAACCAAGCAATAAAAGAGCACTAAAAGGACAGGCAATTTGAACCCTGGGGAAAGTAAAATCGGACAAAAGAGGAGAGCCAGTTCTTACGAGCCAAGAGAGAGTTAAGAGGACAGTCGTTTTTTCTTTGGTTTTGTTTGGTTG
>JAHEBQ010000090.1 GCA_024642205.1 Planctomycetaceae bacterium
CGCTCGAGAAGTTGGCGGACACCAAAAAGCCCGGAACAATCCAAGCCCTGTTCAGTCCATAGAGCTGTCACCGAGATTTCGGAGTAAGTAAGAAACTGACTCGAGAGGGTACACCGTCTATATAAAAATATCGGCTTACCAAAATGGTTGGAAATCCAGTAGCGTCTCGATTAGTCATCGATTCAATGGACCTCCTCGCTCCTCCTTCGACCGCTGCGTCCCAAAGCGTCAAATCGTTTTCCGGAAGATCGACTGTGTCGTCCAATGCAATGACACCGTGATCCTCCGTAAACAGGACCGGAATCGCATCCCCTGGAGAGAATTTGCCCCACAGAGATCCGGATACATCGCCGGATAGATTAATGTGCTCTCCATAACTGTTCCCGTTTTTTCGAGAATCCAAGTTTTCTAACAACCCGGTGATTGGCTCATATCGGAATGCACGTTGGCCACCCTTAAAGTCAAAGGATCCCGTAAGCTGGCCAAGGTCATTGATTCCCCTCGGTCGTGGGCCGTCGACTGGGTAGTCAGTCAATACAGCGTTGTCTTCCGGTGAATTTCCAAGTTCCAGAACATACAAATTACCGACCACTTGGCCCGTGTTATTGAGCCCGTAGACATATCCTGGAGCTGTGTATTCAAAAAAGCCAATTGGGCTATCAACATAAATATTTTCTACGTCCCCGTCAGGAGCGTAGTACACCAACTCGCCAAGTTCGTTGATCGGTTCGTATTCACCGCACCGGTGGTTTTCGGTGGAAAACGTTGGCATCAGTTCAGCAATGCCAGTGGCTGGGTCGTAGCGATAGGCAACCCAATGACCTGGGTTGGCAATTTCTTCGGCATTGCCAGCGATTTGACCTGAGCTGTTGATTCCTCTTGCCGAAGCGAGCCGCCAAGAATCGGAAACTTGACCATTGACCATTACCGTGGCAACGTCGTTGAGGTTTTGGAGACCGGATTCGGATGTCCACACGAAGGCGTTTTCAATTCCAGCTGCATCGACTAATTTGCCGACAACTGTCTTATCAGCATTAACATCGAATGCTAAGAGCTCACCTCCCAAGCTTCCAATCTGGGTGATCGTGTAGTGGACGGGGGGCTGTGCTGGTGGATCACCTCCACCTCCACCATTTCCACCACCTCCCTTGCCATTGCCCTGAGCTATGACCGGCGAGGCCATCAGAATGCATGCGACGATTGCAAAACAAAAGGCAACTATTCGAAAACTGGGACATTTCATGATCGTTTCTCCACATCGCTCGCGGTAAGATGAAAGTGACGGGCCTGAGCGCGCGAACAGTTCGCTCGGGTGTCGTTCCTGGGGCGGGTGAGACTTCAAGTTGCTGCCTGGGGTTCACCCGCCCGTTTTGTTGTTTTTCTTCGTTATTCGATATTCGAATCCTGGAGCTCCTTCATCGATGCCGCAGGAGAAAGCTTTTTGACCCTGGTGATGAATTCAATAAACCTCGGCCTTTCACGAATCGGGTCAAAGTCCTCGTTGTTCAATAGGTATTTGATGCTTTCAGGTAACAGCCCATCAGGATCGTCAACGGCCGAAGTCAACAAATCGAAGGTTGCATTCAAGTATCTTGTTTGGCAATCGTATTTGTCCTGGTCTTCGAGCAATGGATCCTCTGCTGCGTTTATCCAACACCATGCATAGGCTGATGCGATACGCGGTATTGCTTCTTTGGACTTCGTAGGGTCAGCAATCCAGTTTTCCAATTCAGCGGAAACCTCGCGGTGCCCCTTCACCAAGAGAGACTTGATCAATAGAGTTCGATATTTAAGGCGTTCAGATCCGCTGGATATTCCGACAAGATTGGAAAGCGTCGTTGAGGCTTTGTCGGATTGGCCTGACTCCATCAGTAGGTCAGTTTGCATTTTTAACACGATTCTTAAGGATTCTTGGGCCACCTTGTGTGCAGGGTTTGTAGCCAAGACGGACCGAATTTTGGCTTCAGCGTCACGTTGACGATCAAGCAAGTCGGAAGTCGGTAGGTGATCATTGTTCCTTCTAATTTCCCGTTCAAGACTCACTGCTTGATTGGAAATGCTCGCTGCCCAAGCGGTTGTATTGTCGTTGTCGTCGGGGTTCTGTTCGTGTAAGCGTTGCCGAACTTTGGACTCGCGCTCAAAATAGCCCGCGGCGCTGGAAAAATTCTCCATTGTCAACATTGTGATACCAAGCTGGGAATACGTATCCGCAAGGATGAAGCTTGATTCCGTTGGTGAGATTTGATTGGTTTCAATCTGCTGTAGAGCGGCGATTCGATTTTCGCCAACTCTAACGATTTGCTCGATCTTTTCTTGAATTTTCAGGCTATGGATCAGCCTGCCAAAGACATTTTTAGATAATTTGTGGTCCGCACCATTCGCAGTGACAAGCTGCTCGTAGTGCCGTTCAAGCAATTCAGAAGTCTCGCGCAAATTGCCAAGCCGAGCCAAGACAGCGCTGTAAGTCATTACTGTGCCGAATCGGACCGGATCATCTGGGCTCATGCCGGCGGTCGCAATATCAAGGTCGGAATACTGATCTTGCGCCTCCTCGAACTTGCCAGCTACCGCCAACGATCGGGCCAAGTTATATCGTGCCGACAACGTCTCCCGGTCGTTAACTCCGAGCATGTCTATCCGTTGCTCAACCAACCATTCCTGAATCTTGATGGAATCGTCGATTCGTCCAAGTTTTTCCAATGTTTCAATCAGCAATTCCGCCGATCTTGTTGTGCGCACATTTTTATTGCCATAGACGCGAATGATACCGTTGTGTGCAGACTGAGCGATCGGTAAGGACCGTTCCGGCTTCCCTTGTGCGTTAATTGCACGTGCCAGATTGGTCATTGCATTCAGCGTATCGGGGTGATCGTTTCCATGCGTCTCTGTCCAAGCCACGACGACTTGCCGAAATCGATTCTCCGCCAACACAAAATTACCCTGATCAAATTGACAAATCCCCAGATTTTGTAGCGTCTTTATGGTCGTATCGTGGGTATTTCCCAGTACGCGCCGGCAAATCGCGAGGTTCTGAAGACTGATTTGCACCGCCTCGGAGCTCCTTTTCAAATGCTGAAAGAGGTCGGCAACTTGAAATCGGGCTTGTAACGTGGTTTCGTCTTCGATTCCGAGTTCTACTTCGCACATTAGCAGGGACGATTTCAACGAATCTTCTATTTTCGAATAATCGAAATCCGGTTGGCCGTGAGTAACCCAGAGTAGTGAAAGGTGGGTTTGCAGCGACTTTCGATGGGCTTCACCCAGTTGAGCTTGAAAGAGTTGATCAGCATCATGTAATTTCTCAATGGCTTCCGCATAGGCACCAATCGAACCGTAAGCTTCTCCAATGGTCTTGAGAAGCTCGGCCTTAACCATTGGCTCGGTTTTGAAGCGATCGCCAATTCCCGAAGCTGCGCGGTCCAATGCTTCGCGAACGGTCAGGTCCGGACTAGGCTCATTGTGCGAATTTGCTTGTCCTAGCAGGTCAACATTGACAAATTCATTTACAAGGTTCGCGATCTTGGCTTCTGTCAGGGCTTTCTTTTCAGAAGTTCTTGCGCGTTCCGCCGCATCAGTCGCCGCTTGTTCCGATTCAATCGCGTCCATCGCGTACCAAGTGCTCACCGAGGCACAAATTACTAGCCCCGAAAAGGCCAAACCTGCGGCAAGGAGTCGCGTTTTGTTCCGACGAACGAACTTTCGCAAGCGATAGGACTGAGACGGCGGTCCCGCCGCAACAGGTTCATTGTCAATACATCGCTGAATATCATCCGTAAATGCGCTGGCGGTTTCGTATCGTCGTGTGCGGTCCTTTTCCAACGCCTTCATTACAATCCAGTCCAAATCACGACGGAGAATCAAGCCCAGTTTTTGGAATGAATTCTTCCGGTTTTCGGCGGTCTGAGTCGCCTCGCAGATCTGGCTCATTCGCGTACTTGGTTTGGTCGGTTCGTCCTCACGAATCATCCGCAGCGTTTCATCCAACGCCTGAGACTTGATCTTCTCGCGTTCGAACGGCGGCTCGCCTGCCAACAATTCGTACAGGATGGCGCCCAGCGAATAGATGTCGCTGCGGGTGTCAATGTCCAGGTTGTTGAACTGAGCCTGTTCCGGGGACATGTACTCCAGCGTCCCGACGATCTGACCAAAGCGGGTGAACATCGTCTTATCGGTCAGCTTGTCGGCGACAGCCTTGGATACCCCGAAGTCAATCACTTTCGGGACCGGTTGGTCGTCGTACATCGCCACCATTACGTTGGAAGGTTTGAGATCGCGATGAATAATCCCTTTCTGGTGCGCGTGCTGGACGGCCTGACAGACTTTTTGGAACAGCTTCAATCTCGCTTCGGTATCCAGTCGCTGCTCGTCGCAAAACTCGGTGATCGGTTTGCCCTTGACCAATTCCATCACGAAGTAGGGACGGCCCGATTCGGTGGCTCCGGCATCGTGGACTTTGGCGATATTCGGATGGTCCATTAGCGCCAACGCCTGCCGCTCGGCCTCAAACCGGGCGATGACCTGCCGAGTATCCATCCCGGTCTTGATCAGCTTCAGCGCGACGCGGCGTTTCACCGGTTCGGTCTGCTCGGCCATGTAGACCGTCCCCATCCCCCCTTCGCCGATGACTTCCAGCAGTTTGTACGGTCCAATCTGGGCGTCCGGCGTGTTGAGTTCGATTGAGTCAAAATCGAGTGTCGGCTGGGTCTGGGCAGAGTCTTCCAGGAACCGGGGGTCCTCGTCTTCCATCTGCAGCAGCACTTCAATCCGCTGCCGCATTTCGGGTCGATCTGCACAGGCCTGATCCAGGTATTCCCGTCGCGCATCGGCGCAGTCGATGTGGACGGCAATGTTGAAAATCGATTTTTCGTCGGCGATCTGTGTATTCATATCTCATCCTCGAAGGCAGGGTGCTGCTCCTGCTATTTAACAATGCGAGAGTTGCTGTCAGAAAGGTCGGCAGAAAATAATATTTATTTTTCGCCCGGCGAGAGAACGACTTACAGCTGCCGGTGCAAGCTGGCTCGCAGCCAATTCTTGGCATATTTCCAGTCCGTTTTGGCCGTCGTCAAGGATACTTCCAGCGCCTGGGCCGCCTGCGCCAGCGTCAATCCGGCGAAGAAACGGAGTTTTACCAGCTCGGCCGCCCGGGAATCCTGTTGGGCCAACTCGTCCAGGGCATCGCTCAGTTCGACGATGTCCAGCCGGGAGTCCATGATCCCCAATTCGTGTTCCGGCAAGTCGACTCGTTGATGGTCACCGCCGGCGCGTGGCCCGCGTTTCCGCCGGGCCAATTCGATCAGGATCCGCCTCATGGCCTCGGCTGCTGCCGCAAAGAAATGGCCACGATTGTCCCAACTGGCATCATTTTCCTTACCCACCAAACGCAGGTAGGCCTCATGTACCAGGGCCGTCGCCTGCAGGGTCTGCCCCGGTTTCTCGTTAGCCAGTCGTTGGCGGGCGAGCAAACGAAGTTCCTCGTAAACCAGAGGTAGAAGTTGATCGGACGCGGTCGGGTCGCCAAGTTCGAACTGATGAAGGATACGGGTGATGTCGGACATGTGAAGATCATAACAGGCAGCCGAAGACAATGCGAGATTTTTGCAACGGCCAGAGATTTTTTTCGTGTCCGGATCGCGAGGGGCAATTCCTGATCGGTCGCCTGGTGCCAGAATTGCCCTTATTCAAGGGCGCGTGAGCAGAAATCTCGATCTGTTTGAAAGTCCTGTGATATTGGCAGTGTGAATTGACACTTGCGTGGGTTTCCTAGGTGGGAACAGGATGTTTTTTTTATTCTCATTTCATTGACAACGGGGCCTTCATGAAGTGGGTTTTTTGGAACCAGCAGCAAAGGCGATTACGGACTGGTTGGAGGATATTGATTTTCATTATCCTACTCGTGGTACTCTCCGTTTCCGCCCAGCTGTCCACGCGCGCGATGCTGGGAAGCCTGCCCAGAGGCTCCGACCTCGTCATCTACCTGATCGCCGGCGCGGCCACGATTGCCGTTCTGTTGGCTCGAAAACACATCGATCGCAAGACCTTTGGCTCGCTGGGATTGTCGGTCAACAAGTTGGCGGTTCAAGACCTTGTTCTTGGGTTCGTATTGAGCGCGGGCATGACGGGACTTATTTTCCTGGTGATGCTGATGAGTGGTCTCGTCGAGGCAACCGGAATCGGAACCAATTCAACCGCCGACTCGTCCACGGAGCTTGCAAGCAATTTACCAACTAAATTGGTACCGCTTCTGTTGCTAAGTTTGATGCCCAACATCATGGTTGGCTGGTGGGAAGAACTTGTGTTTCGCGGCTATCTGTTGCAAAACCTGATCGAAGGCATCGGGTTGGTTGCCGCGGTCCTTTTTTCGTGCGTGCTTTATGGTCTTGTTCACGCATTCAACCCCAGTGCCAGTGTGCTGTCGTCGAGCATCATTGTGCTGTTTGGATATCTCCGAATATTCGGTTACACGGGCACTGGCTGTTTGTAGCTATCGATGGGAATGCATATTGGGTGGAACTACTTTCAAGGACCCATATTTGGCTATGCCGCCAGCGGCCACAAAACGGGCAGCTTGATTTCGCAGCACTCGACAGGTCCAGCGTGGCTTTCAGGAGGAGATTTTGGTCCAAAGGCCAGCCTATTGATGGTTCCTGTGATTGGCCTCGCGCTGCTTGCCATGTACGCGTGGATCAAGTTGACGCGAACGTCTCAAAGCGACTTGATCGCTCCGGAGAACCCGCCGGCTTAGCGCCCGGATACGCCACAGACGGGCAGCCAGGTTTGACGTTTGGTTTCTGGAAATCCGAATCAATAAAGAGATCAATGTTGGTCGGAAAACGGTGAAAGTGCAGATTCGCGCTGACGTTATCGAGCAAATTCTCGCAGAACTGGAACCTATCGGAAAACACCATGGACGGACAGGGACTCAATGAAAAGTACCCAGGCTGGAATGTATGGGAGGTCGCCCGAAAACATCTCCCGATGACGCCACGGTCTGACTGGCGATAACGCAGTTGGCGGACAAATTCCTGGCGGTAGACGAGATTTCCGAAACGCTGAAAATCCGCGTTCCACGTTTTATCGTTACGCGAATCTGTAACACCAGCGACAGTCTCAAAATCCGTTCCTTGGTTGACCGTCCAGGTATTTGCATCATGGATGAGACATGGCCTCACTATTACCACTCATTCAATGTGAGTTAGTGGTACTGTGGCAGGTGCCGTCAGTGCCAAGTCGAAGTTCGAACCAGTGGCAACGGCCATGACACGCCATCCGTGCCGCCAAGCAGGGTACGGCGGTGGGTAGAGTGTTTGGCGACAAAGGTGCCAAAGGACATTTATTTCAATTCGGTATGTTTTGGGGCAGGGGCCGCAGCGTCTTCGTGATCATCATCCGAAGTTTGCGCCGGGGCCATCAGCCTTGCTGCCTCGGCATAAAAGCTCTGCAACTCGACGTCTCCCTCTACTTCGGTCTCGTTCGCTCGCTTCCAGGCGAGGGACTTGTCGTACCATGTCCTGGATTCGTCATGCAGCTTGAGTTGGTGCAATACCATTGCGAGGAATAGCCAGTTGGGTGATTTGTCCTGGCCCAACCCGATGGAATCCTTCAAAGCCTTGACGGCGTCGGCCCAATTTCCAGTGCGGTAACTTGCAATTCCCAGGGTATTCAACAAGGAACCATCGTTCGGCACCAGCTGGTTCAGTCTCCGCGCCCAGGATTCGGCTTGCGCGCCGTATGGGAACTGACCCTTGTCGTCGGGATAGACGGAGAGATTCCACGCCGCTGAATTCAATGAATCGAGATCATTGGGAGACAACTTGAAAAGCGATTCGTAGAGCGTGTACGCCCTGGATGTTTGCCGGTCCATTAAATAGAAGGATGCGAGGTTGGCCATCGCCGTTAGCGTATGCGGATGCCGTTCGCCGTTTACTGTTTTGCATAACGGAACGGTTTTTTCGGGGTGGTCCGCTCCACCATAAGCAGTCGCCAGATCTACCATCGTATTCATGGTTAGTACATCCTCTGGTCCGGAAACTTCGCGTCGGAGCGGGAGCAATTCCTCGAGAAGCTTGACAGCCTCGTCCGCACGGCCGGTTTGAATGAGCATTTTCGCCAGGTTACCCTTCGCCGTAAGCGTATCGGGGTGCTTCCCGCCGAGGACTTCAAGTTTGAGTGGCAGAACGGCCTCCTGCAACTGGATCGCCTCACTGAAATGCCCCGCGGATGCCAAGCCAGCCGCCAGGTCGGTTATTGCCTGCAGATCCTGCTGGCGTTTTGATCCGATCGCCTTTTGCACATGCGGTAGAAATTCCCGAACCAGGCGAAGCCCCTTTGCTGGCGGGTTGGATTCGAAATACAAACTGGCGAGTTGCCTCATCCCGTTGATCGTCATCACCACCCAGTCCAGGTCACCCTTTGTGCTGAAAGTGAGACGAGCGGGATCGATATTTCGCTGGGCGGCGATACTGGGCAGGTTTTCGCTGCAACTCACGTTCAGGGTCAGATTAGTGATTAGGCGATCACCCCAAAAATATCCGATGCGACACCGCCAGGATCATCGTCGGCGATATCGAGGGGCGTGTCCTGGCTGGAATACGTTTCAGCGGTGCGAGGAGTTGCCAGTACAGGAGTCAATACGAAAGCTTTGACGGAACCATCGGGCATCGAAATCCACGGACAAATCGTCCCGAAACCAATGGAATTTCGATCGCTAATATCGTTTACCTCAGTTCGGTTGGCAGAAAACCAACTTGCAAGCTCCGAAGTGGACCCAGCAACGAGATCATCCAATTCCATAAAGCCGTATTCATCCATGAAAAGAAAACTACGGATGCCTTCATCAGCAGATATCGATCCAACGACATCTCCATCTGAAGTAGCCGTTATAGAATTAATGCTCTTTGCCTGAGTTCCAATCGGTCCAAAGATATCAATGTCCGTAACATACCGGGCCGCGGCATTCCCACTATTGTTGCCTCGAATTTGTATAAATGCTCCCGATGCAAAGTATCCTGAGTTATTGATCGAAAAAATTCCATTATTGCTTGGGATTGGCTCGAAATCTTCAAAAACATGGGTTGATTCCGGAGTCGCTCCGAGGGTAAGTCGATAATCCTACCCAACAATCTGGCGGAAATCATTGATCGCCCACGCGTCAAACTACCTGTCGTGTATTAATACTTCGAAAACCTCATCATCGGATGTTTGAACGAAGCTATCCGTACCAAACGTTGTTCCGATCGCTTTCTTCCAGGCTTCTCCTGGACACCGGTTGACCCCCAAACAATCTGAGCGGCGAACGTCCCAGCTTGGGGGTAAGGGGGCGTCGTGCGGGAACTTCAAACAGAATATGAAATAATCGAAAATTCAACGGCGAAACTCATCGGATCTCATTCAAAGGTTGAACCGAATAAACATGCGGGTTAGGTCGCAAAACCCGCATCCCAGGCCTAAACCGATCCCCTTACTCCACTAGAAAGTCGCAACGCGGCTGATTTTCGAATGAACTTACCCGCGCACTTGAAACCTCTCCAATGACGACCAACACTACCGCGATTTGCAACGACGCCGGACAAGATTTTCTTGAATCGACCGAATCTGTCGCCAATTGATTGCGTTTTTTGGGTAGATTAACGGATCGAATTCAGTACGATACGGTGATTTATATTCAATGAGGTTTGCCATGCCCGGCCTGTTGGAACAATTGATTGTAGGATTTAAGTCACAGAACGTAACCAAAGTTGTTCCGGGCGCGGAACAGAACAGCCAGCAGGCCGAAGCGGTCTCCGGTGCCGCCATCGGAGCGATACTTCGGGGCCTTCACGAAAAGGTCAAGACGACGGAGGGGCAGAATGGACTTTGGGACTTGTTGAAAAAGAACGTGGAACAAGGCAATCTGCCAGCCGAGTTTCCTGGCCAGTCGTCCGGCGTTCAGTTCCATGAACTTGACCCTAAGGTAACCGACGAAATCCTGAAAGGTATTTTCGGGGACAAGGCCGCCAATGTCGAAAATCGTATCGGCAAGGTCGCGATGCTCGACGGGGAGACCACCAAGAAAATCATAGGCGCCGTGCTGCCATCAATTCTGGGCGGTTTGTTTGGTCAAGCAGAACAGTCACCCAAGAACAGTCCGGAAGCGCTGCCAGACATTCTTGGCTCGGCTCGAAAGGAACTTGAGCAAAAGCAACCCAAATCAGGTGGCTTGTTGGATGCGATTCTTGATCGTGATCACGATGGGGATGTCGACCTGAGCGACCTGGCAGGAATTTTCCTGAAGTAATCCCTGTCTTCAAAAATTGCCATTCATATTGGCGATGACCACACAACCTGAATTCGGCTGGATCGACCCGGGTGGTCAGTACCTGGTTCGTGAACTCTTGCAGCGAACCCGACGTGTGTTTTACATGCCGGCTCATTTCGCCCTGGAATCGCGCCTTGAGATTTGATCGAAAAATTGCAATTAACATGCAATTCAACGTTGTCAGTGTTACATTGAGTCATATTCACAACAGGTTTACCAGTCGCGAAATAACACAGTCAGCAGAGGAATTGAAGCGAGCCCTAAATATGGACACAACTGACGAAGAAATAGGCGAAGGCGAAGCTGTCAGCGATGACAATAACGTCAGTGTTTCCGCAACCGCTCAAGTGGCGCGAATTGGCGGCCGAGAGAAGTGCCCCATTTGCGGAACTCAAATTGACCCGGAAGCCTACCATTGCCCGGCCTGTCACAACTATTATTGTTTTCACTGTCGGGCCCGCCTGCTGGGCCCCGATGTCCATTTGCAGTGCTTTAACCAGCAATGTGAATACTACGGGAAACTGGTTTGCAACCTGTGCGATGCGGCTGCGGAAAAAGAGGAACCGCCAATGATTTACGCCGAGGCTAGAGACGGGTTTTGGCCAGCATTGCTGTTGTTGATTATTCTGGTGTCACCTCTAGTTTGGTACTACACAACATTTCTGATCGCCATGGGAAGTGCGATTGCGGCTTTCGTGGTTGGCGGTTACGCGCTACAGTTGCTGGGACTCAATATTTTTGGTCGAGAGGAAAACGTGGAGCTAGCTCGGAAGTCCACGTATTACACGTGTCTTGGCTGTCATCAGCCGGTTCGTGAACTCGAAGGGATTTAACGATCATCATCGGCGTGCTCAAATGCAATCATCCGCGATCGCTTGCGATGCCACGACGAAATTGACAAAGTGAAGTTGCGTCATGCTAACTGCCTGACAAATATATTGAGCGTCCCACACACAATAAGAAGATTGCGAGATGGCTGAATTCAAGATCGAAGAACTCGAAGGGACTCGCTACGTCGAATTGCACCTGAATAACGAAATGGTGAGAGCTGAGTCCGGGGCACTCAGCTACTTCGTCGGTGACATTACGATTCATTCCCAGTTGATACCTTCAGTTGGAGGACTGATCAAATCGATGTTGGCCGATGAAGCGGTGTTCCGGCCGACCTATGCTGGGACAGGCGTCATAACGCTCGAATCATCGTTGGGCGGATTTCACATCCTTGATCTTGTCGGCGAGTCCTGGATCCTGGAACGCGGCACCTATTGGGCATCCGAGGGAAGTGTGGGAGTCAGCTTCCATCGGGAAAGTCTAAAGAACGGACTTTGGGCCGGCGAAGGGCCCATCTATTTGCAAACGAGAGTCAAAGGCTACGGCAAAGTCGCTTTGACAACGCGCGGCCCCGTGGAAGTTGTCCCGTTGAGCAAAGGGCAACAAGTAGTTACCGAGGGAAAGTATGTGATCTGCCGAACAGGCGACGTCAAATTCAAGGTCCGTCGCCCAACGAAAAACTATCTTGGACGATTCACTTCCGGCGAAGGACTCGTCCGCGTTTACGAAGGGCCTGGAACAATCTTGCTCAACCCAGCACCTTACTGGCGGTATCGAGTTTTCTCTGAAAAGAACCCAAATTCCGATCGACCTTCCGTCACCACAACCTAGGGACAAGAGTTAGCGATGATCCCTTGCGATGACCGATTGATACTACATGGGCAAGTTAATCGAGCAGTCAACCGAACGCAGCGACAATCGAACAGATCCTGAGGAACGCTGAGCAAATGAAATTCAAACGACTTGATTCGACTTCGAAGACCAAGTTGCCGCGGCACATGTATTTTTCAAATCGTGTTTTGACGTGCTCTTGGATCCTATTGACGTTTTTCGGTTGGGGACACGCGTCGTCACTCCCGCTTTCATGTGCGCAGGATGAAGAACAATTGGTTCTTTATTGTTGGCCGGGCTATGTTCCCAGCACCGTGATCAAGGCGTTCACCATCGAAACGGGAATCGATGTGTTGGTAGAGTACTACAGCACAAACGAGGAATTGTTGCGGCATCGGATCGCAGGGAGCCGATACGACCTCGTTCAGCCAAGCGATTATGCAGCCGAAGCGCTGATCAAGCGGGATGCACTTCAATCTCTTCGACACGATCGATTACCTAACCTGAAGAACCTATCCCCGAAATTTCGTAAATTCCCCCATGACCCCGAGGGCAAGTATTGCGTTCCCTGGTTGGCGGGCACGGTCGGGATCGTTGTCAACACTGACCGCGTCCAGGAGCCAATTGAAAGCTTGAGCGATGTTTTTTCCGGTAAGTACCAAGGCCGGATTGTCGCCTTGAACGACCCGCGCGAGTGGCTGGGTTGCGCGCTTTGCCATCTTGGTCTTCCGGTCAACGACGTTACCCCATCGACCCTCGAGGCGGTTAGAAAAGTCTGGGAAGACTGGATGCCGCAGGTGAAAGTATTTGACTCGGATAAAGCGGCAAAGGTGATGCTGAGAGGCGAAGCAGATATCGCGTTGACATGGAGTGGGGATGCCGCATCGCTATTGTCCGAATCGGATGCCTATCAGTTCGTTTTGCCAAAGGAAGGCGCTCACCAATACGTCGATTTTCTCGCGATCCCAAAAGATGCACCTCATCTGGAAGCAGCTGAAAGGTTTATCAATTTTATTCTGAGGCCCGACATCAGTTTGATGATTTCCGCGGCGATTCCATTTACGAATCCGAACGAAATCGCTCACAAACAGCTGTCCGAGGAAGCCAGAAAGAATCCGGCCAGTTACCCGCCCGGTAACCCGGACCTCAAAACTCACCGGGCAATCGGTGAGATGTCTGAAGACGTAGAAAAACTGTACTACGAACTCAGGTACGGCGCGGTTGACAACCATCCCAAATAGACTCCGTCTTAAAGAAAACAGGAATCCGATCCCGGTGACAATCGCAGCGCACTTCCCTCGGGTGGCGTGTAAAATCCTGCCTCAACGTCCCGAATTAACAGTGGTTGAACTGTCATGTCACTAAATGAATTCTACGATCTCCCGCTGAAGCCGTTGATCATCATCTCCGCGATAGTGTTCGTGGGGTATTGCTGGGCGGGGTGCATCTTTTTGCGACCATTTCTGAGAATGTTCGTCAAGAATCGAAACGATTCCAATGAAGTCGTCGGCTATGTCCTGTCCTGTTTTGGCGTGTTCTACGGGTTGCTGCTGGGATTGATCGCCGTCGCTTCGTATCAGAATCTGTCAGACGTTCAAAACAACGTCGCCCGCGAGGTCGCGTCGCTGGATGCCTTGCACCAGGACGTAAGCACTTACCCCGCGCCGCACGGTCAAAACCTGCGCTGGTTGCTTCGTGATTACTGCCGATATGTTTTCAAATATGCCTGGGACGAATATGGCCAAGGAAATGTGTCGTCGGGAGAGCAAACTCGAATCGCGGCATTTCACGAACGATTGCTTTTATTCGAGCCGGAAACCGAGTCGCAAAAAATCGTGCATGCGGAAACCATTCGGCAGTTCAATGTGTTTCTTGAGAATCATCGAGTTCGTGAGAATTCGGTGACGACCGGTATTCCGCCAGTCATGTGGTATGTGGTGCTGGTGGGGGCTGCGCTGAATATTGCCCTAATCTGGTTATTTGACATGAGACTGGTGACGCACCTTTTCCTGGGAGGAATCCTCGCGTTCTTTTTGGGAACCATGATCATGTTGATCGGCGTTCTCGACCGACCGTTTCAAGGCGATGTCGCTGTTTCCTCCCAGCCGTTTGAGAGTCTTTATTGGACCAAGATGAGAGATTGAATGGGAATCATGTCTGAATATCCAAAAACAAGGCTGGCGAATCGCACCAGTACCCGACCGCCCCGTCGTGAATTTCTGAAACGTGCTGGTTCGACCGTGCTCGGTGTTGGTGCTGGCAGCATGCTGCTGGCCGGCGGCTGCGTTGAACAAACTGTTGCTAACCCCATCAAGGTTGGCATTCTTCATTCCCAAACTGGCACGATGGCCATCAGCGAAACTTCGCTGCGAGATATCGAGTTGTTTGCCATTGATGAAATCAATGCGGCGGGAGGATTGCTGGGACGAATGATCCGACCTGTGGTCGAGGATCCGCGCTCACGAAATATCGATCTTTTCCCCAAGCGAGCGCGCAAGTTACTCACCGAAGACAAGGTCTCTGTCGTTTTTGGATGTTGGAGCTCCGCCGGTCGCAAGGCCGTGTTGCCTATCTTTGAAGAGTTTGGGGGATTGCTGTTCTATCCGGTCCAGTACGAAGGAAACGAATCGTCGCCGAACATTGTCTACACAGGCAGCCTCCCCAACCAGCAGATCCTTCCTGCCATCGATTGGCTGCGGAGCCTCTCCGGCGGTGCCAAGCGAAGGGTTTTTCTCGTGGGTAGCGATTACATATTTCCGTGGACGCTGAGCCATGTGATCGAGAAACACTTGGCGGCGACTTACCCAGACACGGAAATTTCCGGCAAGATCTATGTTTCGCAGGGAGCACGCGACTTTGAACCGGTGATCCGACAGATCGTAGCAAGCGATTCCGACGTCGTGGTCAACATGATCAATGGCGACAGCAATCTGTATTTCTACAATGAGCTGAAGCGACAAGGAGTTTCACCCCGAGACATACCGGTGATCGCGACCAGCATTGGCGAAGACGAGTTGCGAGGTCTCTTACCCGAAGTCGTGGAAGGCCATTTTGCCACGTGGAACTATTTTCAATCGGTCAACTCCGCGCTCAACAGGCGGTTGATCGAAGGGTTTCAGAAAGAACATGGGGAGGATCGTGTTTTAAGCGACCCGATGGAATCCGCATATGTCTCGGTTTATCTGTGGAAACACGCGGTTGAAAAGGCAGGCACATTCGAGCCGATGGCAGTTCGAGAGGCGTTAAGAGAGGGGGTGGAATTTGAAGGGCCTAGTGGGACCATTTCGCTTGACCCGAGAAACCAACACCTTTCCAAACGCTGCCGCGTAGGACGGATTCGTTCGGATCGGCAATTTGATATCGTGTTCGAGTCCCCTCGGATGTTAGCACCAGATCCATTTCCCCAAGACGCATTTCCAGGCTGGCGTTGCGACTGGACCGAAGGTGGACTTGTCAAAGGACCCGCAGTGGACATTCGGCCGTGAAGTGCGCCGCTTGACGACATCTCGTCGGCGAATATACCCCCTCAAGCTCGCTATTCATTTCGACCAGGTATTGCAGAAACCCGAGCTAAGTACATGGGCTCGCTGGCGCGTGGGTTGAAAAATCTCAGCCGACTTTGAAAACAGCGGAATATCGGTGTTTGTTTTTTTGGCGGTCAACATTTTGGCTAAGGTCGCGGGCCGCTCAGCGACGTCACAATTCGCCCAATCGTTCGCTCCGGGACAGGAACTACAAGGGTTGTTGGCGACGTTTCTGAAATCACGCTGGGATGTGATGGCAGCGGTCGACTTTGCTTCCGTTGAAGTTTGGACAAAAGGCGGTTTGGTGACTTTCTGTCTCCTCTTTGTCATGGAATTGAAAACCCGTCGCGTGCATTTCGCCGGCTCCACGACAAGCCCTGACGAAGCCTCGATAAAGCCGATCGCCCGCGAATTGACAAACCATGAAGATGGTTTTCTCCAAGGCAAACGATACCTGATCATGGATCACGACAAAAAGTTCCGTGAATCGTTTCGGGCATTCCCGAGCAATGAGAATGTAGAGCCCGTACTTTTGCCTCCTCGAAGCCCAAACATGAATGCTCACCTTGAGCGTTTTTTCGGATCGCTCAAATCCGAGTGTCTCGATCGGTTGATTCTGTCCGGCGAAAGGGCCTTGCGGAATGCAATCGACCAGTATCTTGTTTCCTGCCTGCCAATCGGCCGCACCTAGGATTGAATAACGAGTTGATGGAACCGCTCGAACATCGAACTGGACTTCAATCAGAAAATTGAAACGACAGAACGACTCGGAGGCCTGCTTCACTCGTATCGACGTGCAGCCTGAATCGAAAGATACCTGCTTTCCAATCACCGGCGCAAAATCAGACTGGTGACTGTTGCACCCATCCTGCAATCAATCTTGGCGAAGTTCAACCTGTGTCGAAGGTCACATTCAAACTCTACCGAAAATATGAGAACCGTGAGCAATGCAAACTCGGAAAATGTCGAACCAAGTCCTCGTTTTATTTTCTTGAACCTACGAGGTTCAAAGTTCTTTTGCGTAACGCAGGACAACAAGGACACGGCGCGGCAGTACGCATTCCGCGGCGCAGCAAGGTCCACTTGTCGTTGGGGGTACCCTATCGGCACGGACGGTGGGAGATGAGTTCCGGCAAACCGAGCTTCAGCAGCAACGTAGTCGCCGACGTTGCAGTGTTAGTCCCAACATCAGGCAACCGAGCAGTCCGGCTGTTGCCGGGTCGCAGAAAGTGAACCAATGTATGGCAAGCCAGCGGAGCGCTCACACGTATGGCGCCGCGCTCGTTGTGGCCCGACGCAGTGGACGGACTACGTGTTTTCCACGGCATCGAAATACTGCGCGAGTTTCGCAAGTCCACCTTGGGATGTCATAAATCCAAAAAGGGCAACTATCAGGGGAAAGCAAAGCATTCCGATCGCCAAATGCGTGTACCAGCTTCCCCAATTCAGCGGTATGGCGGTTGCAACAATCGCCCACGTCACGCCCGCGACATAAATCGCAAGAAAGCCAACCCGCGAGAGGAGGATTGCAGCGCTGAAAACGACCAAAAATAAAACGATTGGCACAAACCAGGCTTTTGCTTCTGAACCTACCAGGGCAGCCAGGATTCCGAACAGAACCGCAACCGCGAAAATCATGACCTCAAACTGGACTCGCCGGAAAACCAGCCGGGTCAAGACACAAATCGCAGCAAGCACGAATGTCTGCAATAGAGGTGCGCTCACTTTTTGCGCAACTGACGCAACAAACACTTTTGAATTAACCGCAGTTTCAAGCCAATCAAACAACGTCACCTCACGCCCCCAGCCCGCCCAGGCAGTAACCATATTGAATACTGTGATGAGAGCGGCACCCACACAACCGAGCACGACGCCCGTAAGCAACTCTTTGCCAACAACAGGGTCGCTCCATCGTCCCGACAGGATACGTACCGTTCCCACGAGGGATCGCGGCCAGAATCGGCGCAGGTAGGGTTCAATGGCGACATAGGCCAAGCCGATAAAAGCCGCGTGAACCAGCATATGCCCCAGGGCCCGACCATTAATCAAGCCTAAGATCGATTCCCTAAAGTCCGGAGACCGGGAATTTAACGCTGCCAGTTCCTGAATCAAGTAGAGGATCAGGATGTAAATCGCCGCACGCAACGCATGTTTCCAGTCCGCGCGGTCAGCACAGGTATTCAGACAGGCAACCAGCAGCACAAATAGTACAATGATCGTTCGGATCACAATTAGAAGGAGCGGCATCTGCTGGAATACCGGGCTACTGCTCGTATGGTTCGGACCGAGAATCTCA
>JAHEBQ010000091.1 GCA_024642205.1 Planctomycetaceae bacterium
GATGGGTCAAACGAATCCTGTTTGTCGCATGGCTGCCGGTCATGTATTGGGGCATCGGCTTCTTTTTTGTAGAAAAAGCGATTGACCTCGATGATACGACACTTTCGACGATGACTCAGACGATCGGCGAAATCCCGGCGATCCCCCAGCCGAACGTTTCACGATTGGCGATTCAGCGCGCCCTGTCAACATCCTTTGCGATGTTTCCGCATGCACAAGAGCTATCGGAGTCGTTTGCATCCAACGATACCGATCGGATTCGAAACGACGTCTGGCGGTGGTTACTGATGGTTTTCTTTCGCTACCCGCAAGCGATTATCATCCTGTTTTTGGTCGGATCGGTCGCACCGACTCTGATCTCACGCGACTTGAGGTCAAGGGCGTTTCTGTTGTACTTCTCTCGTCCGATTGGTAAGTTTGAATACATTTTTGGCAAGCTTTGCATTCCATCGGCATTCATCATGGCGGTCACGACACTGCCGGCATTGGGTCTGTTCGCGATCGCGTTATTGATGTCCCCCAGTTTCTCCGTGATTTGGAGCACGTGGGATATCCCAATTCGTATTATTCTGGCCACATTCGCGCTGGTCATTCCGACTTCGGCGGTCGCCTTGATGCTCTCGTCGTTGACCCAGGAAAGCCGGTTTGCAAATTTCGCCTGGTTCGCTGCCTGGGCCCTGGGCCACGGGGCTTGGCTGACCATCGTGGTGGCGACTGCCGTGCGCATGGAACGCCCTCCCGTCGACCCGGAAGTTTTGCAAAGCGTGATGGTTCAATCCTGGTCGGCTTTGTCGCTTTATAACTGCCTTGGCAGTGCCCAGGCAGTCATTTTTGGTTTTGAAGACCTTAAAGACGTTTGGCCCGAAGTTCTCTCGCTGGCTGGCATTACCCTGTTTTCCCTGATCGTGCTCTATCGACGCGTTTCAGCCCCGATTCAGGTCTGACGGGTGATCGCTTCCGCTTTGAGAAACCAACAAGGTCAAATCGCAACGAACCATGATCGAACTTAACAATACCACCAAGCTGTATCACAACGTCATCGGAGTCAACGACATTTGTCTCAAGCTTGAGCCGGGAACTTACGGGTTGCTGGGCCCCAATGGCTCAGGCAAGACGACGCTGATCAACTTGATCCTCGGTCAACTTCAACCCACGATTGGATCGGTTCGCCTGTTTGGAGAAAACCCGTGGCGGAAAAGCGGGTTGCTGCGGCGCGTCGGACTTTGCCCGGCAATGGAAGTGACCTATCCACGCGTTACCGGCCTGGAGTGGGTTACCTACATGGTTCAACTGCACGGTCTGAAACTTCGTAATGCTGAAAAGCTTGCCAAACAGGCGTTGGAAATCGTCAAGCTAACTTACGCGATGGATCGCCCCATGCGGAATTACTCGCTTGGCATGAGGCAGCGAACAAAAATTGCGCAAGCGATTGCCCATGAACCGGAACTGCTGATCCTCGATGAACCCTTCAATGGCCTCGATCCGATCGGTCGGTACGAAATGACCGAGTTCCTCAAGGGCTGGGCAGCCAAGGGAAAAAGCCTGATTCTGGCCAGTCATATTCTCCACGAAGTCGAAGCCGTGCATCCTTCGTTCCTGTTGATTTCCGGTGGTCGACTGCTGGCATCTGGTTCTCCGGAAGAAGTACATTCGATCCTCGCGGATTCACCCTACACCCTGACCATACGTTCATCGGCCCCCCATCAATTGGCCTGCCTGCTGATCCAATGCTGCGACATTGAATCGGTTACGTTTACCGGCGCGGATTCGTTTCTGATCTCGACTCGCGCGGCGTCACAGGTCTTTAACCAACTCCCCTCGCTGTTGGCCGAAAATCAAATTTCGGTTTTCGAGATGAGTTCGACCGATGATTCCTTGAAGACACTTTTTTCGACGTTGATGAAAATCCATCGCGGTGAGATGAACCAGGGAATCGCATCATGAATAACTGGCTCAATGGTACACTGGCTACTTGCTCGTTCGAGCTTCGACGTTCGTTTACGTTTCAGCGGACGGCTGTCTCGGTGATGTTGGCATTGTTTCCGCCGGTGATGATGGGACTATTGATTCTCGGGACCGAGATGTCCGGGGCGGCTCAGGCCAGATCCGGCATTCTGGAATTTTCCAAGATCATTACGGTCCTGCTCGTTTCGCTGGTGTGCCTGCTTTCGTTGCTACTCTGGGCGACACCTAACGTTTACTCGGAATTGGAAGGCAAAAGCTGGAGCTTCATCGCGAGTCGACCAGGAGGACGAATTTCCATTTTCCTGGGAAAGTACCTGGCTGCATTCCTCGTATCGTTTGCCATATCGCTTTCGGCCATTTCGATGTGCGTCATCCTGGCCGACGCCCGACTGGGTATCGAAGATCCTCAGGGCCTGTGGCTCGCCTTATGCGGCGTCTATTTTTTCGCATGCATTGTTTATGCTGCCGTTTTTTCACTGATCGGAACATTATTTATCAAGCGGGCGATGGTCGTCGCCGCCGGCTACGTCGTCGGCTCCGACATCATTATGGCATCGATCCCAGGTGCATTAATCAACAAGATCACGATTCGACACCACTTGCAGGAAATCGGGATCAACTGGATCGGGTGGTTTGTTCCCGGGTCCACCGAAGAGGAGTTTCGTCAGGTATTCGGGCAAGGCATGCCCGTCATGATGCACGTCTTGATCATTGTGGGAATAACACTTGCGGCGCTCGCATTGGGCGGGTGGATGATTGTCAACCGCGAGTACATCACTTCAGATCAGACATAGACTGACCCAGAATCAGATTCCGAAATTCACGAGTCCGGTCTGCGGACTCGGACGGTCGAAGTAACATGATGACGTGGATCTCACGCCGGTTGCCTCGTCCTTCCCAAAGGATGACATCCGAAAGTTGAACCGATATGGTTGAGCCTTCATTGAAACGAATTCCCCCGGCACTGGGCGATCACCTCCAGGGTTCCGACTCCCAGCGCTCGAAGCGGACGCCCCTTCTATCAACGCTGAACCGAATGGCTCCATCAACGTCGGTTCTGGCGACTTCGCGTCGGGTCGGCTCGAACTTCCGGATCACCCGGTCGGTCACCCGCTGACTCCCACCACTGATCACGACATACTCGGGTGTGGCCCATCTCATGAAGGCTTCGGGTTGGCTGTTCTGGCTGCCGTGATGCGCCGCCATCACGACGTCGGTATCAATGGGGTTGGAATCGAGCAACCGATCCAGACCGGCCCGTTCCAGGTCTCCCGGCAACAGGACTTTTCTGCCCAGATGTTCCAACAACAAAACCAGACTATTGGCGTTGTCGTTTCCCACGATTCCGTTCCGAGGAGGTCCCAGTAGCTTCATTCCGACCGCGGAATCGACAAACAGCTCATCACCTGCAGCAACCAGCTCCCTTGAAACCCCGCATTCTTCCAGTGCCACCCACAATTCTTTGACCGCCGGTGAATCGCTGGCCTCCATTTGTTGCGTCACATAAACGACCTCAATTGAAAACCGATGGGCCAAATTCGAAAGAGCATTGAAATGATCGACATCGGCGTGGGAAAGAACGACCGCATCAAGTCGCTCAATCTGTTCCGACCAAAGCACACCGGCAATGGTTCTGGCCGCATAATCCGCGGCACCCAATGAACCAGCGTCGTACAACAGGTTGCGACCGTCGGGCAATTGCATCAGCACACATGATCCATGACCGACGTCGACAAAAGTACAAATCAGGGGTTTGTCTGAGTGGCGATCAACATACCTGGCAACCTGGCTGGGAACGAGCCATCCGAAAACCAGCCAGCCCAGGGCCAGACCGGCGATCCAGCGCCCGGGCAACCGACTGGGGGGATACACCGCAAACAGAAACACGCCCAGGTAAAACACAGCCAACGCTACACCCGACGGCCCGGCAGTCCAAAGATGACTCGCTGGAACCGCTTGAGCCGCACCGATGATCCACTCGATCAGCGCCAGGTTACGCTCACAGAACCAGCCGCTGAGATACGCGGCGGGCGGGAGAAACCATCCAAACACCAAAACGCCAAGCCCCCCGAACAAACCCCACGCAATCGGGATCAACAACAACGGATTGACAACCAGGGCAATCGGTGCGATCAGATGAAAACGAAATGCAACCAGTGGCATGGAAACAATCCAGATCAACCCACTGACCAGAATTGCCGTTCGCAACTGCCGACCCATCCAGTTGAAACAGCGGACCGGCCAGGGCCGTGTACTGGCAATCAATCGTTTGACTGGATCAATGGGAGGCGGCCAAAAAACCCACTCCCGACCGAATGTCAAAGTAGCGACAGCGAGAAAGGAAAGTTGCGGTCCAAGCCCGAACAGGTCACTGGGGTTGATCAGTAACACCACCCAACCGGCGATCGCGAGCAAGTTAAACGAAAAGTGATTTTCTCCCCACAGTCGACCCAGGCAGAACAGGGTGACCAAAATCGCGGCCCGGGAAACGGGGGGGCGAAATTCAACCAGCCAAGCATAGAAAACGACAAACAGGATCGTCAGCCACAAACATCGACGACGACTGAGCAGACCGATTCGAAACAGCAGAAAAAACGACCCTGCCAGAATGCCGACGTGCAATCCCGAGATTGCCAACAAGTGAACCGTTCCGGTTTCCAGAAAGACATCTCGCCGCTTTCGCGAAAGTTGTTCGCGGTTTCCCAGCAGGATCGCGGACGCAAGACCAGCCTCCTGATGATCGACGTAAGTCCAGGTCAGTTCATTGAGTCGCTGTCGCAGCGATGAAAGGAAACGTCTCTCCACCACCAAAGTGCGCATCATGACCTGAACCGAGTCGGCCTGATACACGTGCAGGAACGCCAATTTCGATTCAGCACGGAAGTACGCTTGAAAGTCGAATTGTCCGGGGTTGCTCGGCGGCGAGCTTGCTACCAGTCGGCCAAACACGTGTATCTGATCCCCGGACTTCACGTGTTTCGTGAACGTGTGAATCACCAAATCCGCGATTCCGCCCGCGTCGATCCATTGCTCGCCATCTCGAATTCGGTTCACCCGTACGGTCAAACGCGTTCGAGCAGAATCCTCGGGTCGATCCTGGTTGCTTCGTTCATCAGCCAGCATCCAGCGAGGCTCGGAAATGACTGTCGCATCGACGCAACAGGGAATCGACGTACCGGAAGCAAACCGCCCGATCTCTCCCACGCCAAACCAGTTCCAGCGACCGTGATGCCAAAAGACTCCGGCGAAAACCAACCCAACCAACAAGATAGTCGAACCAATTCGTTCACGGCTGCCTGTTACCCGGCTTTCCGTCAAACCGCCATCGTTTGATTGACGTCGGAAACAGAAGCACCAGGCGACCAGGCACGTCCAAGCCAGCACAAATGCGACGCACCCGTTAAGGTCCAATTCACGATCGAGAAACACGCCCAAGGCAAACGCGATCACAACGAGCACCATTGGCTGATAGCTGGGCCAACGGGTTCGCACAACTCGAACAGGTTCCTCGCCGCGTTCCGGGAACATGAGCAAACCGGAAAGTACAAGAGATCAGAATTGATACACTTCTGCAGAACACAGGAATGCAAATTTATCCGATGAATTGAAGATTGCGAACCAGTGCGCGTGTTGGGGAACTGTTTTGGAAAATCATCGTGGATTGAGCGAATCGGCAAGCAACGGGAATTTCGACATGACTGGTTGTGTGAGGCGAATTTTGTCGAAAAAGATCGCCGATTCGATGCCGCGGCGGTCGCATCCCAAACTGCGCCTTTTGACTTGTTGTGCGCAAAAAAAAGTCACGGCATGTCGCTCCATCGTCATGCCATGACTTAAATCCTGATTGTGGGACAGTCCGTGTCCCACCCTCCCGGCGTTTTGATCTACCGTTGTTATCGACTTGTCAAACCGGAAATCGTAAAAAATTTCTGTTAAGATTTGCGGCCAATCGTTGCAGCCAGCAGAAATTACCAAACTCGATCGGAATTTTCGGTTTGGGAAAAGCCTGCGATTCCGGCTCGGACCCCGAGGGGTTCAATTCCGGGCGGGTTCGAGCAACCATTTCGACGATATTCCTGAATATCCCCGTCAATCCAGCTAGGGGCGGGCCATCGAAAAGGCGATCGTCGTTTCATCCAATGACAGCGTCCGCTTGACGTGCCAATTGGGATACCGCCAGCATTCGTCTGCCTGGCGAACAGCGATTCGCGTGGGTGGTGTTTTGTTCACGGGCACCATCCGATATCTTGGAACCCACGCATAGGATAAATGTGCTGAGGATGGCACTGATTGCGAGCAGGGAGGAAACTCGTGACGTTTCTAATCAATAATCGCCCGTTGACATTTGAAGGATTTGGGCCCTCTCTGCTTGCGCAACAAACACGAGGCCGACTCAACCGGCACTCGGTTCCCGAAGACCGCATGAAAGCCCGGGCGCTGTTACACGATTACTGTCCGCTGACACCTGGAGTTTACGGCTGGCTCGATGACCGGAAACAACTGTGTTATGTCGGAAAGTCAAAGTCGCTCCGCAAACGACTCCTTTCCTATTTCGCGAAAACACCCGCCGACAAGAAAGCTGAGCGAATTCGTCAACACAGCGGATCGCTGGTTTGGGAGCCGAATTCAAACGAGTTGCTGGCCCTGATCCGCGAGCAGGAGTTGATCTACCGTTGGCGACCCGAATTCAACACGCAGGGCCAACCCACTAAGCGTCAACCGGCTTTTATCTGTTTCAGTGGCGGTCCGGCACCCAACGCATACTTCACACGCCGGATCACGGAGAAAGCGGCTTTCTCTTTCGGACCCATTTCCGGAACCGGGCGATTGCGTGCCGCAGTTGAGAGTATCAATCAGTGTTTTCATCTCCGCGATTGTCCCGATAACACGAAATTCGAGTTCAACAATCAATCGTCACTTTTTGACAATCCGCAAACGGCAAAATGCCTGCGGTATGAACTGGGTACATGTCCCGGTCCCTGCGCCGGAAACTGTAGCATTCGAAGTTACCATTCGAATGTTGAGCGGGCGATCGAATTTGTGAATGGCAACGATGCTTCGATCCTGAGTTTGTTGGACCACCGAATGAAGACAGCCTCGGCCAATCACGCATTTGAAAGAGCGGCCATCGAACGCGACCATCTGGCGAACCTTGGATGGCTTGACCGACGGCTCAAAGCGCTTCGCACTGCCCAGCGAACCTTTAATGGGATCCTGCCCATTGAAGCCAGAAAAAATCGAACGGCTTGGCTCGTCCTCAAGGGAGGACGGCTGGTGGGAAGTACTGTCGAACCCGATTCGCGGGAACGCTCGTTGGCGGCCCTTCGGTTTTTGACCCAAACCTCAAACGAGACAGAACAAATGCCGGCGAACATCATGGAAATGAACCTCCAACTGATCATGATTGCCTGGTTTCGAAAATTCCCGGCCTTGAAGAAATCGCTCGTCTCTTTTGACGGTGCGATAGAGATTTGCGAAAAACGCCTCGCTCAACAGGCTCTCAAATCGGCCTAGCGAGGTGCGTCGCCCGGGAAGCCGGCCCGCCGAAATCCGTTTTTTCTGGACTCTGGACGACCCCACGGTTGCCAGCCCGCCGCCACGTTGGTCAAAACATCGCTTAATCCCTAGAAATTACTGCTTTTTATGCCGTTGAAACATCGACGGAAATTGGTATACTGCGTGGCTTACTTTTGGCGGAAGAATTTCGAAATCTGAACGATTCAATAACGGATAAAGTCATGGCTCGCGTTTGTGATGTGTGTGGAAAAGGCCCCCAGATGGGCAATCGAATTCAAACGCGTGGTAAAGCAAAGTATCTTGGCGGCGTCGGAACCAAGGTGACGGGGATCACGCGCCGCCAGTTTCGACCTAACCTGCAAAAAGTCCGAACCGCACTTCCCGGTGGCGGAACCAAGACACAAAAGATCTGCGTCCAATGCATTCGCAGCGGTGCCATTCGAAAATCGGTTCAACAAAAGCCGTTTAAGCTGCCCAACTAGCGCTGGCTGGTTTTCGCATCCCGTCGCCGTTGGTACCGAGTCTGAGAAACATCAACGGAATTTGGCTCGATCTAATCCCCGTTGCGAAACCAGATTTGTCGAATAGGCAAGTTCGTTGAATCGGCCGTATGACGCCAGAATGACGTTTTACCGAACCGGGAACCAGGCGATTCGGACCCGATGTAATTCGGCGAATTGAAACAATTTTCCTTTCTCGTTACCCGGCAAGTCCAATGTCCGAATTCATTGATCGTGCAGTTGTCGAGCAGGTTGCACGGCTGGCAAGAATTCATCTTTCGGAACAACAGCTGGACGCTTCTTCAAAACAGCTTGGTGAGATCCTCAACTACGTGGGGCAACTGGAGCGGGTGACATTGCCGGACGACGTTGAACCATTTTTCGGGGCCATTGAATCGGTCAACGCGATTCGGGCTGACGAAGTCAATTCCAGCGTGGATCGCGATTCGATCTTGAGCAACGCTCCTGATTCTGACGGCGAGTTTTATTCCGTCCCTCCGGTTTTCTGAGTCGCATTGGGATCGGATCAAGCTATGGAAATTTCGAACCTGGGTGCCTCCGAATTGGTCTCCCACCTGTCGGCTGGCCACCTGACGGCGGTGGATTGCATTCAATATTTTCTTCAACGAATTGAACAAACCAACCAGTCACTGAATGCCTTTGTCAACATTTCCGATACCGCACTTCAGCGTGCGAGGGAAATTGACGCTCGGCGCGCATCCGGAAAACCGGTAGGCCCCTTGGCCGGGCTGCCGATTGCAGTCAAGGATGGAATCTGTACGTCGGGGCTCAAGACGACCGCGGGCTCAAAAATGCTCGAGCAGTTCGTACCCCCGTACGATGCGACGATTGTCCGCAGATTGATCGATGCCGACGGGATCGTCATTGGCAAGACCAATATGGATGAGTTTGCAATGGGCAGTTCTACGGAACATTCCCATTTCGGAGCGGTCAAAAATCCATGGTCGCTCGACCGTGTTCCTGGTGGCTCCAGCGGTGGATCGGCCGCTTGTGTCGCCGCCGACATGTCGCCCGTTGCAATTGGCTCGGATACAGGAGGCTCGATTCGACAACCAGCTTCATTTTGTGGCATCACCGGATTGAAACCGACATATGGCCGCGTAAGTCGTTACGGCTTGATCGCTTTTGCCAGCAGCCTTGACCAGATCGGCCCGATGACGCGAACTGCGAAGGATTCTGCCTTGATCTTGTCCGTCATTGCCGGGCACGACGTGAAAGATTCGACTTCGGCGAAAAATGACGTTCCTGATTTTACGCGGTCCCTTGAGAAACCGCTCACAGGCGTCCGAATCGGAATTTGCCGCGAGCATTTCGATGAGGGGCTCGACCCGGAGGTCGAATCATGTGTGCGTGAAGCAACGAAAGTCCTGGAAAGCCTCGGCGCCGCTACATGCGAGATCCATTTGCCACACACGCCTTATGCGGTCGCGACGTATTATGTTGTTGCGCCCTGTGAAGCATCCAGCAACCTGGCAAGATATGACGGCGTTCGATACACCTACCGCGCTGCAGCGACTGACCTGGAACAGATGTATTGCCAAACCCGGGCTGCGGGGTTCGGAGACGAAGTCAAGCAACGGATCATGCTGGGCACCTATGCCCTCAGTTCCGGCTATTACGATGCGTTTTACCTGAAAGCCTCCCGGGTCCGGCGGATGATCAAACACGATTACGATCAGGCTTTTGGGGAAGTCGATTTGATCCTGGGACCGACCAGCCCAACAACGGCTTTCTCGATCGGCGAGCACTCACACAATCCGCTGGCGATGTACCTGGCCGATATCTATACCGTTTCAGCCAACCTCGCAGGTGTCCCGGCGATCTCCATTCCGGCCGGAATTTCCGCGAGTGGTTTACCAATTGGGCTGCAACTTCAAGCCCGTTCGTTTGATGAAGGTGCGTTGCTGCAAGCGGCCCATCAGTTCCAGTCAGTGACCGGCTGGCATGCAACCAAACCGCCTCTGTACCAGGGGCCGCAAACATGAATTCCGTAAACGAATCGGCAAAAGAGGCCCGCGCCCGGGTTGGGTTTGACCAAGTCACTGTCGTGATCGGGATGGAAGTGCACGTTCAACTCGCCACTCAGTCAAAACTGTTCTGCAGTTGTTCGACTCAATTTGGAGCGCCTCCAAACACGCAAACTTGTGAGGTTTGCACCGGAATGCCCGGTTCGCTACCGGTCATCAACAATCAGGCACTTCAACTAGCCATCAAAACCGGCCTGGCACTCAACTGCGAAATCGCCCGCTCCACAAAATGGGACCGCAAGAATTACTTCTACCCCGATCTACCCAAGGGTTATCAGATCAGTCAATTTGACAAACCGATCTGCGGAAAAGGCTATCTCGACATTGCCGATGCCAACGGCGCCTTTGAACCGCGCCGAGTAAGGCTGGAACGTGCCCATCTGGAGGAGGATGCAGGCAAAAGCATTCATGACGAATCCAGTCGAGGTGGCAATTCAAAGATCGATTTGAACCGGACGGGAACCCCGTTGCTGGAAATCGTAACCAAGCCTGATATGCGTTCAGCGGCCGAAGCAAGAGCTTTCTTGACGGAGTTGAAACTGATCCTGGTTTATATCGGCGTATCAGATTGCAACATGCAGCAAGGGAGCCTTCGTTGTGACGGCAACATCAATCTGCATATTGAATTCGGTGGCCAGACCATCGCGACACCCATTGTTGAAATCAAGAATCTGAATAGTTTCCGTGCCGCCGAGCGCTCGTTGACCTATGAAGCCCGGCGGCAGTTTGACCTGTGGCAGCAATGTGGGCTCACGATCGATGACTCGCCGAAACAGACTCGCGGCTGGAACGATGCTCAGCAGGTCACGACGATGCAGCGGGAGAAGGAGGAGTCAGCCGACTATCGTTATTTTCCTGATCCTGACTTGATCGCCGTTTCAACGTCCGAAGAGGAAATCGCTGCGATTGAAGAGCAGATCGACCGATTGCCTGCCATCTGGCGGGAGCACCTGTCCGAAGTATACAACCTCAAACCCTATGATGCGGACGTGATTGTCAGTCAGGGCAGGGGACTGGTGGACTATTTCAGGGAAGTTGCAGATCAATGCGGCGACAGTCGGATTGCCAGTAACTGGATCGGACAGGAAGTGCTCCGCTACCTCAACGAGTCTGGTCTTGAAATCGATCGCTACCCGGTTGCGCCCCGGCAAATGGCCGAGCTACTCAAGCGCGTTGTCAGTAACCAATTGGAACAAACCCGTGCCAAGGAAGTTCTCAACGAAATGGTTGCCTCACAACTCTCGGTCGCGGCAGCGATTGAAAAATTGGGGATCAAAGCGGTCGATCACGACGAGCTGAAGTCGATCTGTCAGCAACTGATTGACGAGCACCCCGAAGTGGCCAAACAGATTCAGGATGGCAACATCAAGGCCGTTGGGAGGTTGGTCGGCAAGGCGCGAAAGCTCAATCCAAATGCGAACCCGGGCTTGGTAAAGGACATGATTTTGAAATTCCTCGGGATTTGAAAAGCTCACGCTGGACCGGTCTTAACCAGTTCTTCTTATTCCCTTGGGATCAAACCTCCGGCAAAATCGAAAAAATTACGGGTCCGATCTCCGTTTTACTGCCGCAGAAATCCCGTTAGAATTTGAGAGACCCATCAGGAAACCCCGGAGCTGAGAAGTTGTCGAACCAGATTGAAGGACACGTCGCGTCGATCGGTGCTAATGGCGGTTTGATTACCAACATTTCGGCCGATCAAATTGCCCACATACCTCGCGACGATTCGGTGAGAATCAAGTTTGGTGGTCATGAGACTCTGGGGATTTTTCCGGCGAATCACAATCAGCCCGAAGCAACCATGGTTGCAAGCCTCGGGGCAGGCGGTTTTCTCGAAATTGAAATCGTCGGTATCAGCCTGAGTGAGATGCTGGGAATCAGGACCAACACGCCAGTCGTCATCGATTGGTGAGCCCTTTTCGGTAGCCTTGAAAAGGCCGATGGCTGCGCGGCATCGCAACCCGGTGGAGCACGTACTTTTTGATCATGAACCTCGGTCCGTGCGATTGTTTTCGCAAAACCAAATCCCCCCGGTGCTATTGCTGGTATGGGTCAGATGGGATCCGTAGAGTTCTGCAGGCTCATGCTGCCGTCCTGACAGGGATCTGAAAAAACCGAAACTCCATTCAAAACTGGCTTGAGTCTGCACTTGTATACCACCGTCCAAGGAACTTTCGTCCTCGGTTGACATTCGGATGGTGACGATTATCGCTTGGCCTGAACGACCCCTTTCGCGCGGACCTCACAGGCGAGTCGATATGCCTCTTCATCACCGTGTAAGTGGACCGAAAATGATCTGGTTCTCCGTCTCCCATGACCATCCGTCCACTGGGCGACCCAGTACCAATAATAATATTCGAACTCACCTCGTCGGTCTTTTTGCTGATGCAATCGGACGCCGACCACACCGGAACGATTTCGAATTGACGGATTCTCGGAAAGTTCTGTAACCGTGTATTTCTGAAATTCAGCGTCGACCTCATCGCGATATGCTTTGGCTGCCTGGAGCGCCGCTCGCTTGCCGCCGAACGCCAGATCAGAAAAATACTTTTCAATTCTCTCGCCCCGTCGTTGCATACGGACTTCCCAACCTCCATGGACTTTGCCGCACCGGTTGGAGGTTTCAATTCTGGAAATATTGCGGCGAGGATTTTTGCGGGCCATAACAGCGTCCAAACATGGCTGGACGTACATCAACGAAATCAGGATCAATACATCGGTACAGGATAGCAAATGACCGGGTCGATGACTTGCCTTGCTTGCCAACAGGATTTGTTTCCTTCGGGCAAGGATCTCATTCGATGGCATTCCCCCAAAAATCAGCTACTGGGCCGATGTCCTGAATCCGTTGGGGCCGCCGGAGATTTTCTTTCCGTGATCGAGCGGCCAGCTGGCCATTTGAAAGCCGTTTTCGTGAATCCAGTTCTTCAACTGGTTGTGTTCTTCGTAGCTATCGGGGTAGACCCAGATTGAAACCGTGGTCTTTCGAGGCTCGTGACGACTGAGGGTATCGAGAAACTCGGATCCATCCTGCAGCGCTTCGGCGATGGTTTCACCCATGGTGAGGCTCGCGGGTAGCAGAACAAAATGCTGGAAGCTGACCGTTTTACGCGAGACCGGGCCGACATTGGTACTTTGCGTCACGTCTTCGACGGCAAGTTCGTATTGCATTCGATAGTTGCGGATCGGACCGATCGTCTCGATTGTGCGATTGGCCTGTTGCAGCTTCTCGGCCTTGACTTTCCATTCGGATTTCATCCGGGTAATCAGTTCATCCATCGGAACATAGGACAGTTTTCCATTGTCCAGCCGAAAATGAACTTCTTCTGAGAATACGGTCTTGGCGATCGGGTTGGGAAAGTGTTTGATCACTTCTGTCTTGGGTTCATTGGCAGTAACCGCATTGGTGGCACGTCTGAGTCCGTCAAGTTCACGCTCAAGTTGTTGCCGGTTTCGCGAGAATTCACTTTTTTTCTGGAAGATTTCTCTGGCCTGTTCGTCTATCTCAGCCATCTTGGCCTCGCGTTGAGCCTGCTTTTTGTCGATCTCGCGCTTGACAATTTCCAACTCCATCAACATCTGATGCCGTTGATCGGTCAACGCGGCCGCCAGCTGGTTTTCCTTGAGTTGTTGTTGTTCCAGGTGCGTATTGTCGGCGTCCAGTTTGGCCATCACGTCGGTAGCGCGCGAGAATTCGCTCTCAAGCTCTTCAATCTGGTCAAGCAACTCCGTATTGGGTTCCAATTTGACCCAGGAGGCAGAAGCCTGCGCCCCGACGACGACGACCAGGATGATCAGGATGCCGACGAGATTGGCCACGATATCCAGGAAGGAATCCTGCCCGGTGGTGATCTGTTTCATGCTCATTGACGAAACTCCTCGACGGACAAACCGCTATGGTGAAGCAGTTGTTTGAGTTCTTCCAACCTGGCTTTTCCACCCGGCAAAATGGTGACTCGCAGCTGTGGTTTCCAGTAACTATGAGCACCTGAGATTCCCCACGAATCGATCAGCTGCCAGATTTGTTCCACCATGGGGTCAACCGCAGATTCCGTTTTGCCTGTAAAAGGAATGCGTTTGGATTGTCCATCGACTGAATTGAGTTCCAGGAAGTCGGGACCACAGTAAATCCGGATCGGCCGGACATAACCGGTCGCGCCTGCGGTTTTGGATGGCAACGCCCAATCGGACCCACGCTTTTGGGCCAGGCTCGCATCCTGGTTGGGGTTTTGGATTGCCAGATCGCCGCCCACACCGTTCTTCGCTTTGGATTTACTTTCGACGCCTGACCCTGAGGTCGCCGTTTCGCCATCAAGTTGATTCCGGTCCTGACTGGAAATTGAGTGGTTTGTTTGACGGGAATCGTGCGAACGATCGAACTCGTCCTCACTCTCTTCCTGATCCGAATCCCATCCAGTGTCTCCTGGACCACCGCCTGCTGTCGAAACAAATCCACCGCTTCGTCCGGAAGCCGTCAGTCCTGGGCGCGGCTCCTGTCGACCGGCTAACTGGGCCGCTCGCCGGCGACTGGCAGCCATGATGGCAATCGTGTCGCGTTGACGCCGTCGCGCTTCCATGATCGCATCATTGATTTCTGCATTCAGCTGCGGATCGCTGGTTCCGAACTCCAGCGTCCTGTCGGACCCGACCAGCTCGTAGCCAAATTCGTCGTCCCAACTTTGCATCGCTCGCCGGGCAAGCACGAATGTTTCGGCGCCATCGGGACGAACAACAATCAGCGGGTAGGGACTCCCTTCCTCACCAGCCAAATCGTATCGCTGCCAGTATTCGCGATTAGCCAGCAAAGCGGAATCAAGAATATTACCTGGTTGAAGTGGGAGCATGAACTCGTCCTTGCTCAAACGAATCCCCGACGGTTGCAGCGTGATCGCGTTTTTTGTGCATTCGACATAAATTGGGCGACGAAATGTCCCTCCGCCTCCTTTGTGTGGAACAATGACGTAGGTTTCGGGAGCCGCCAGGGCAGCCGTCTCACGCTTTCTTGCAAGGGCCGTTTTTGCGTCCTCAACATTTTTTTCCAGAACCCGAAGTGCTTCTGCCGCGTCGACTTGCGAGAACGCGACGAGGTTGGTCACGGTCGGTTCGGGTTGATGCTCCAGATCCATCAACTCCTGGTTGACCCGTTTGAATTCCCGTTTGAGTTTTCGGATTTCATCTTCCAGGTAGCTTCGGTTGGATCGGCATTGATTCAGGCGAGCCAACACGTTGGGACGAACGGATTCCTTGCCACGGATTTGTAACTGGCGAAGTTCGACTTCATCTCGAAGCTCAGCGATCCGGGTCCGTTTATCTCCGTCATCATCCGACTGGATTTTTGTGGCTTGATCATCGGCTGATTTGACCGCCATCACCAGCATCACGATCAGCACGCCGAGTGTGCAGATCAGCACCGCGAGAAAAGGGAACAACGAAACGCTGAGCTGGGTACGCTTTTTTCGTCGGCGTCTCATGCGGCTTTTTTCGAGTCCCGAATCGAGGGAGATTCAATCGTAACATCAGGGAGACCCGGAGACTGAGGTGGCAAAACCACTTCCGGTTTGGCTTGTCGGTGCCGTGACGAAACCGCTCGACGATTTCCTTCGACGTAATCGACATCAGAATTCGAAGAATTTTCCGTGTTACCGATCGAACGAACGCGAAGCTGAAGCTCCCGATTTGAAAATTCAACCGTTTCTCGAACGGGAACCGAATTCGTTGCATTGCCCGCCGGATTCAATGGCGTGGTCAGCCGAGTCGTGGAAAAAACGACCGGCGCCGTCGATTTTTGTTTTTTTGGATTTGCCAATGCATGGCCAAGTTCGTCCAGAGCGCGACGAAGCTGTGCCGTGGCCTCAGCCGCCTGCTGATTTTGTTCCAGGACCTGCTGAAGCGTTTCGTTCGTGCTGCTTTGGTCCAGCATTTGGTGGATCACTTCTGTCTGGCGTGACAACTGTTCCTGGTAAGTCGCCATCAGCCGGGCATTTTCGGAAAGCGTGACTTGCCATTGTCCCCATCGGTGCGACATCGAATTGTCAGCTTTCTCGATTGCTTCGCCGAGTCGGTCTGCCAAGTTCGATACGCTTTTGTCCAGCGCGACGGTCAGTTGATTCTGAACCTGATCATTGGCGTTACCCAGCGACGACAACCAGGTCGCCTGGGCTGTGTGGATTGTTTTTCGCCAGTTCTCCGTTTGCTGCTCAATCGATGCACGGGATGCGTTCAAAAACTCAATCGCAATATTCTCGTAAACCGCTTCGGTCGTTGATACCGTCATGTCAAATTGAGAGTTAATTTCCTGCTTGGCTCGCTGGTCCACCAACTCAAGCAACTGTGATTCGAATCTCTCAATCAGGAATTGACCAAACATCAATATCATTGAGAGCGTCAAGGCCAGTGCCGTCGTGTCAAAAGCGATGTAGAGACTTCCTCTCAGCCCGTCCATCATCTGTTGAAAGTTATTATCCGCGCCGACGCTGATCCCCCCCAGAGCCTGAGAAATCCCCAACACGGTGCCCAGAAACCCGAGCATTGGCGTAGCCCAGATCAGGATCCGGACCAACGAATATCGCTGTTGCTGCCGATCCAGATCCAGGTCGGCGAGGTATTTCAATTCGTCTTCGACTGCGGTCGTCGAATTGGTTCGATAAATCGAATGGAGCGCGTTGACCATACGCTGCCACAAGTAATGCTCGTGCATCCATTTCGGAAGATCGAGCAACCGCTTTCCCATTTCAACCGTTTGATCCGAAACACTGCCGTTGGATTTCGATGTCACGGGCGTCGAAGAAAGTTCGCGGGATTCCGGTGATGCAACTGGCTCCGGCAAAGAACCGGACTTGAAAGTGATTTTTGGCTCATGACTGAACTGTTCGAAAATATTGCTTGCAATCAACACCAGCGAGGCAATACCGATGAAAAACATCGCGACCGTGACTTTTGAAACGGGATGACCAGTGAGATAGCGAAGGACCGTCTCATTCGAAATCTGGCCGTTCTGGATCAGATACGAAAGGCCGAGGTACATCATCAGTCCGATACAGACCGGAATAACCAGCGATGGCAGCACGGCGATCCAACTTGAAGATCGTTTCACTTTGGTTCCTTGCCTTGGTTACAAAAACTACTTTCTGGCGCCAACTCAACCCGGCCGAATCCGGTTGGGCATCGTTTGCGCACCGCCTCCGGTCAAAGTTATTCACTTTCAATCGGTATTCTCAGGCCACAGCGCACACCTTATGTCGTCCGAATTGGTCAAAATATCAGATTCGCTTGCCTTTTCCACAGAACCGTCAAACTTGACCAGTTTGACGAAAGACCGAGGTGCCGTCTCGTCGATAGAATCACGGCATACATAACGGCGATGAGGTTCGTATACCCAGGGGGGTGAAACCCGGTCCGGCTTCGGTCGACCGGGTTTCTTTTTTTTCCAGCTGGCGATGGCTCGCAACCTCGAAATCAAGTGGGCGTCGGGCGTCCGGCAATCTCGCGTATCATGGCGTTTTCTGGTTTCCTCCAAAGCTCGTTTCGACGGCAAAAGCGGGATGACAATGGACCGCGAAAACAAACAATCACTGGCTCGACTAGAATACATGGTTCCCGTTTCTTGCATGCGGCGCCGCCCCCTAAAATCAGCTTGACCGTAAATACGTTTCTCGGGATGAATTCGTACTATCACAAAGTAAAATCGCT
>JAHEBQ010000035.1 GCA_024642205.1 Planctomycetaceae bacterium
TCACCCGTCGGCATTTGTTCCAACAAGCCGGGACCGGAATCGGTGCGCTGGCGTTGGCGACGCTTTTTCAGCAATCGGGGTATGGCGAAAATGTTCTGGCCATCGACGATCGACCGGAAAACCCGCTGGCTCCCAGGCTGCCGCATTTTCCAGCCCGCGCCAAAAACGTGATCTATATTCACCTCGTCGGAGCACCGTCTCATCTCGATTTGTTTGATTTCAAACCTGAATTACAGAAACGTAACGGAGAACTTTGTCCGGTCGAGTTTTTCGAAGGGAAGCAGCTGGCTTTCATCCGCAAACAGCCATCACTGCTCGGAACGCCGGATAACAAAAAGTTTCGCTTTACCAGATCCGGCAAAAGCGGGATTGAGATTTCCAATTTGTTACCGCATCTTCAGCAAGTCGCGGATGAAATCACATTGAACCGGTCGATGCACACCGATCAGTTCAATCATGCACCGGCACAGATGCTGATGTTGACCGGGTTTCAACGATTTGGTCGACCCAGCATTGGGTCGTGGGCCAGTTATGGGCTGGGAAGCGAAAACCTGAATCTGCCGAGCTTCGTTGTGCTGATTACCGGACAGGTGCTCGGAGCCGGGAACAGTGCCTGGGGCAGCGGTTTTCTTCCGACGGTTCACCAGGGCGTCGAATTCCGCAGTAAGGGTGATCCGGTCTTGTTTTTGTCCAACCCGGAGGGGATCAATTCGATTTCGAGACAACGATCCATCGACGTCATCAACCGATTAAATCGCAGGCAGTTGGCCGACATTCAGGATCCGGAGATCGCGACGCGAATCAGCCAGTACGAACTGGCTTTCCGAATGCAGACTTCGGTCCCGGAATTGATGGACATCAACTCGGAATCGGAACAGACCCATCGAATGTACGGTACCGAACCGGACAAAAGCTCGTTTGCCAACCATTGCCTGCTCGCCCGAAGACTGGTGGAGCGTGGTGTCAGGTTTGTTCAATTGTTCGATCAGGGTTGGGACATGCATAACAGTGTTTCAAATCGTTTGCCCGCCAAATGCCAGCAAGTCGACCAGCCGATTGCGGCGTTAATCAAGGACCTGAAGCAACGGGGCTTGCTTGATGAAACATTAGTGGTCTGGTCCTCTGAGTTTGGCCGGACGCCGATGGGGCAAACCGGCGACAGTCAGGGTAAAGAGGTAAATGTCGGTCGAGACCATCACAAGGAAGCTTTTACGACATGGATGGCAGGCGGTGGTGTAAAGAAAGGTTTCGTTTACGGCAAGACAGATGAACTTGGCTATGGAATTGTTGAGGATCCAATGCATGTTCATGATTTCAATGCCACGATCATGCATTTGTTGGGAATTAACCACAAGGAATTGACGTTCAAATTTCAAGGCCGGCCCTATCGCTTGACCGATGTCAAAGGAGACGTTGCCGAAAAGATCCTGGCGTAGGGATTCCGAAATCCGGCGGGACAAGCAAAGGGTTGGCTGCCAGAAAGACCGATAACCTGCGCAATTGCATTCCGGAATTCTGCGCCACCCAAGCCGAATGATCCGTCTTGCGTGATTTGACCAAGTCCGCCGAAAATAACTCCGGATTGACTCCGCCGCAGATCCGATTGGAAAAAAGAGCCGGCATGACGTGGTCAATCACGAATGGATGGCGGTGTTCTATTCCTTCGGCTGGTTCAATGGCCTGAAGTCGGGTGATTACGTCCTGTGACCAATTCCTGAAACGCTCGGAACAGCACTCGGTCAGGGCGAACTCAAATAGATTGTCGTGCCGCGTTTCTTAATAACGTCGGTAGTGGTGCCGGCGTTCTCCAAATTGGTACCGATCGTCCCCCGGCGAGTCATGATCCATGCCGTTTTCATTTTTTTTTCCGGTAACGCAAATCTTGATTTTTGCGGTGCTGGTAGCGCAGTCTGGAATCCGGTTTTGTCAGATCCTGGTGGCAGGTCAGGTCGTGTCACGGTTTGGTCTCTCGATCGAGATGATCATTTTGTCCCCGGTCTATCTGTTCCGTTTTATTGTTCTGGACGCGACCAGCGCGTTCGTACTGATCGGCGTCGTCGAAGTTGCCTGTCCGATTGCGGTTTACGAAATGACGGCTCCCTCGCGAGAGGTCATTTTTTCCCTGGTCAGCCGTGACGCAAAATACAGATCCAAGAACTTCATGGATACGTTCGTGTTCCGGGGTTGCGATGCGCTGGCAGCGTTCATGCAATTGAAACAGCTCATCGTCCCGCTCCCGGCCGCCAGTCGGGTCATGGTTCCGGTCACCCTGATCTGTTTGGTGGTCGGTTGGACATTGGGCCAGCAACCGAATTCGCAAAATGACATCTCGCCGAAACCGGAATCAACGATTTGGCTGGTGGTGTGCGAATCGGCACAGGTGCGAACGTCGTCAACTGGGTCATGTTATCCAAATAATCGATGATAACCGGTGGATGACAACCCGAAGGAATCGAGTCGTGTTGGCGCAATTCTTGCAGTCATATGACGTTCAAGCGAATATTCATGACGGCTGCATCCAGTTCCAACAAAGGAGACTTTCGATGGCAGACACCAAGCAGATTTCTGAAGTCGATGCGATACTTCAGATCATCTCCGAAAATGGTTCAATGGACTACATCGATGTTGTCAACGCCGTCAAGAAACGGTTTCGCCTCGATGTTTCATCGGCTCAGGTTGAGCAGGTCGTTCACGATTTGCTGAACAGGAAAACCAGGGTTCGGCCAGGTGCTCGCGTCAGTTTGGAAATGACAACCAAGCTACCGGACGACGTTGAACGGACGGACGCGGACAAGTCCGGATCAACATCCATCCTGTCAGCTGAACTGTCCAGAGACGATTTGGCAAATGCATTGTCTTTTGCAAAATCCGTTGGCGGTTTAGCCAAGGCGAAACGGGTGCTTGAGGAATTGGAGGCGATCCTGATGGGTCGCGGCTGATGGGCGGCGTTGGTTAATGGCCAGGACCATTCGGGTTGCCACCAGTCGAACGGGCTGGGTCGTGAATTCGACGCCATTGGTTTAAGAAAGGCCAGTTACGAAACGCTTGGTACAGGACGGTGACGACGTGATCAAGCGCCTCGGAGTTTCATCATTTGTTGTTTGAGAGCCTCTGCTTTGGCGTCGACTTCTGCTTTTTGTCGGGCAGCTTCCTCGGCGACCGATTTGGCTTCCATTAGTTTCTGGTGGGCTGCGTCGACGGCCGCCTGTTTTTCCACCATCACCTGCTCAGTTGAATTGAGCTGTTCTTCTAACGCCTTCATTTCTGAAATGAACGAGATGTCGCTGGTCCAGCGCTGAACCAACTCGGTCGCCTTTTGGACTTCCGCGAACGCGGCCGCTGCCAATTGCGTATCCGCCTGTAATTTCTCGGACATCGAATTCATGTCGCCCTGCAGTTTGGCAACTTGAGCGACGACCGCTTCCATTTCAGTTTTGGCGGCCTCCAACGATTTGCCCAGTTCATCCATTTGGGCTTTTGACGTATTTTTTTCCTGATCCGATTTGGCGACCAGTCCCTGAAGCTCAGTGACTCGCGCATCAATTTGTTTTATTTTCCCGTCAAGTAAAGTGACCGTCGATTTCAGTTCCGCATCGTCTGGCAACGAGTTGGATGCCCCTGTGGCTTTTTCAAAGGACTCTCTAAGCAGAGGCTTGGCTGTATTTTTCTGATCCATTTCGGTGCGCCAAATGACATGCTGTGCCTGAGTGGATTCAAACTGCTGTTTCGCCGCGTTAAACTGTGTTTCGGTCGCACTCATTTTGGATTGAATTTGAACCTGGGTTTGTTTCGCTTGCTCAAGCGCTTTCGCGATCTCGTTCAGGCCCGTTTGGGTTTGCGCAACCTGTTGGGCGAGCGGCGCGTGGGTCTGGTTTGCGACGGCAAGGTCCTGTTGTGAGGTCGCCAGCCGTTCGGCCAATCGCGGGGGATTGGTTGCCAGGTTACCAATCAACGCACCGTCGGCGGCATTCCAGACATTCAACTGGCCCGTCCAGTCGGCGGCAAGAACACGATTCGATTCGTCACAGAACGAAACCGCAACTGCCACGTCGGTGAGGCCGCCAAACTGCTTGATCATCGTACCGGCTTGATCCCAGACCTTTGCAACCTTGTCACGTCCACAGCTGACGATGTTACCCTCTCGCAGGAACTCGATTGAAGTTGTGCCACCGCCGTGGGCGCCCCAGGATTTGATCTGGCCACCGTTTTTCATCTCCCAGATGCGAATGGAACCGTCCTCGCTTGCGGAACACAGGACTTGACTGTCGGCACGCCAGCTGACTCCACTGATCGAACCTGTATGGGCTTTGAGTGTAAAAACTTCGTTGCCGGAATCAGCTTCCCAGACATGGAGCCCGCCATTACGATCGCCCGTTGCCAGGAACTTGCCATCTGGACTGAATTCGACAGCTGTCACCCATTCAGTATGTTTCTTGATTTCCGCGATCACGCTCCCGTCCGCGGTTGCAAGAATCTTTACCAGCTTGTTGGGGCCTCCGATCGCAATCAATTCATGGTTGGCACTGATGTCTGAGGCCAAAACGGCTTCCAACTCGTCGCCGACGGTCGTGATTCGCTCGCCAGTAATCGCACTGAACAAGACGGTCTTGCCATGGGCTCCATCGCGACCGCCTCCAGCCAGAAGCAACTGACCGTTTCGGCTGAATCGAAGGGAATGGGCGACGCCTTCTTCCATTGGCAGCACGCCGACCAGTTCCAAAGATTGAGTATTGTAAAGCAGGATCTGCTTCGGTGCGGACACTGCGACGATCGGTGCCCAAGGCGAAGTTGCGATGGCCAAAACGGAGGGCCGAGTGGTTTTGACAACCGGCTCGAGGGGCAAACGCAACGGCATCGGGGTGACTTCCGGACGAGTGGTTGGATTGTCACTCATCGCGAAGTTCAGTTTCGGTTTGGCTTTCGCAGCCGTGCTGCCTTTGTTTTCCAGTACACCCAGATCAATCCATTTTGCAATCATCTGAATTTCGGCGTCCGGAATTTTCGTGCCGCTGGGAGGCATTTCCGGAGAGTCTTCGTGTGTGATCAGTTTATAAAGGAAGCTCCCCGAAGCATTCTGCGGTTCAATGACCGCCCCGCTTCCTCCCCCCTGCATCAAGTTTGTGTAATTGGTGAGATCCAGATCGCCCTCTCGTTTCTGTCCGTTGTGACACGTCGAGCAGCGTTGAACAAAGATCGGTTTGACATGGTCGTCATACGTGATTTTTTCGGCGGGTGCTTCCTGTGCAGCGGCGAAGCCAGATAACAGCATCAGTACCATGCAGCCAAACGCCAAAAGCAGCACACGGGAAACGGACGGTGACAATTTTTCCAATTGGCGATTCATCGTAAATGGTTCAGCAGGATTTAATGGTTGAAGACAAATTCGCGGGAATTCAAGAGAGCCCAAAACACGTCTTCGAGTGCTTGATTCTTGTTCTCCTGGGTCGCGAGTTCGGCAATGATGGCCGCCCGTTCCTGTTCAGTTGGCGGCCGCGACAGGCATCGTTGATACATCTCATCGAGAATCTGGTCGTTGGTTTTCTGCTCAGCAATCCAGCGTTCAATCAACTTGCCTTGTTTGATCTTGTCATTGACAGTCCCACCGTTGAGAAGGTGCAGAGCCTGGGAGAGACTTGGGTCCATGATCACTTCGCAAGAGCAGACGGTTTCCCGTTTTGCCCTGCCAAACGTCGTCAAGAAGTAATCAGACGTGTTTCCGTCAGCGATTTGGACGGCCCGGGAACCCAGCGGCAGGCCACGGAACTTGTTTTTTGTCTCGGTAATCTGGCTGATGACGTCCAATAGAACTTCGGCGCGGATTCGTCGGAGTGATGCATGAGAAAAATTCGTCAGGTCAGTTTCATTGGTGGCGTTGGTCTGGGTGCTCAGCTGATACGTTCGCGAGTTGCAAATGTCGCGGACCAGTTTCTTGAAGTCGTAATCGTATTCCTTGAACTTCTCTCCCAACTCTTCAAGTAATCCCGGGTTTACCGATGGATTACTGACGCGCACGTCGTCAACTTCATCCACAATTCCCTTACCGAAAAAATGTGCCCACACAATATTGGAAAGGTTTTTGGCGAAATACGGGTTCTCTGGCGACGCGATCCATTCGGCCAGCACGGCGCGACGGTCCTTGCCCGCGGTATCCGGTTCAATGCCTCCCAGGAATTTAGGCTTCATGACCTGTCCGGTGACCGGATGTGTCGTTTCCCCGCCACCCCGATTAAACACGATCTGTTCGCGTGGATCTTCACCCGCTTTTCGGGCCACCTGCGCGAAGAATGCGACGAACCCGTAATAGTCATTCATGGTCCAGCGATCGAAAGGATGGTTGTGGCACTGGGTGCATTGAATTCGCATTCCCAAAAAGACCTGGGCTACGTTTTCGGCGATTTTCAGGTTGTCCTGTTCATTTTGATAGTAGTTGGTCGCGGGAACGGAAAAGGTACCACCTTGTGCCGAGAGCAATTCCCTGACCATCTGGTTGACTGGAACGTTGTTGGCTATCCTGGCTTTCAACCAGTCGTAGTAAAGCAAAGTTGCCTTGTAGCTGACCTGGTTTGTGGAGCGGACTTGCAGCAATTCCGACCACTTCATCACCCAGATCTCAACGAACTCTTTTCGGGCCAGCATTTCTTCAACGTATTTGGCCCGCTTGTCAGGGGCCGGATCCGCCATGAATTCGACAACTCGCTGGGGAGCTGGAACGATACCGCAGATGTCCAGAGATGCACGGCGGATAAACTCGGCATCCGAGCACAATTCGGATGGTTGAATCCGCAGATTGCGAAGTTTCTCGTTGATTCGCGCGTCGATGTAGTTGTTTTCAGGGATCTCGAGCCAGCTGAATTCAAGGTCCTTGGGTAGAACCATGAAATTAGCTCCAACCGTATGCGTATCGAACCGGCACATCACAAAGGCTTCGCCCCGATTTTTTGCGGTGACCATTCCGTCCTGGGAAACGATCGCCGAATTGTCGTTATTGGTTGAAAAGTAAGCCAGCGAGGTCACATCGCGATCCGAGCCATCTTCGTATTTCGCACGAACGGTCAGGCGTTGAGTTGTGTCAGGCCCGTTTAGAACGGCCGATTTCGGGTACAGTTCAATCCCGATGACTTTTTGAACCGGGCCTTCATCAAACGCAGCGCCGGCTTCCAGCCAATTCAGCAACGTATCGTAGTATTCGGATCCCGGTTTGAATCGTTCGCCTCCCGTGTGGGGCACGGCCGCGGTGGATTTGTTCATCAGGAGACATTCGGTTGGAATCGCGAGATTGATACGGCGCCCCGGCATCTCGCGGGTCAAACGATCGTAATCGCCCTTGGGGTCAAAACCATAAAGTGACAATCGAAAACCGTCTTTGCCGCGAGCTGCCCCGTGACAGCTTCCCGAGTTACAGCCGGACTTGGAAAATACGGGCATCACATCGTTGGTAAAGCTGAGCGGTGGGTTGGCGCCGGCATTGGCAATTTTGACAGGTATATCGACAGTAAAATTCTCAAGCGTCACCTTGAGACTGGTTTCGCCATCGGCGACGGGCGCAAACGTCTGGCCCTCTTGCTGGATCAGGTCGGACGCCGCTACGGTGGTTTGAATCTGGTCAGTGACGTCGACGGTAATGCCATTGGAATAGACCAACTGGGCGACGATCGACTGGCGGTCGCGAACATTGGAAAGCTGAATGTCTGCAGGAAAGACGTCCAGTTTTACGGGCGTCGCGTTGGCAACAACCGGTAGGGGTGAGCCCGTGGGTGCAGGGACTTCAACATCAGCCACCGGATTCACCGGACTGGGTGCGGCGATGATGGACGCCGTGGCAACTTCGGCATCAGGCTTTTCGTCGTCACCAGATGCAAGCCGGGGTGCGGGTGCGAAACACAGTGCCAATCCCGCGATCATCGCGAGGACAGCGCCATTAGATTTCAGGGAATGATGCATGGGTCAATCGATCAAAAAATTAATTCGTCGGAAACGAACATGGTCAATTCGGGTTCGGTAATGCTTCGGCGCCGAGTACTGGATTGGCAACAGCCGATGTTTCTGTGGTTGATGTGACGGGCGGCTTGGGCGGTTTCGGCTTGTTGATCTGCAGTAGCGCGTTGCCAGCCCGGGAAATTATGGGCTCCCCGTTTTGTGTAATGGTAATACGGCAAAACAGTCCGCCATGTTTTCCAATAGGGCTTTTCTCATTCGTTTGGACGTTAAAGACCAGTTCTTGCGTGTCCTTGGTGAATTTCTTGGGAGAGTCAATCATGATTTCTGCCGGGATACCCAAGATCTCGGCGGTTGCTTCACCTTCGAACGGCTTCAGCTGATTCAGTTTGCAAATCATCTGCGTCGACTCTCCGGGTTCGATGCTCATCCGGGTGATCTCCGTGGTTACAAACGGCTCGGCTATCTCCAGCTCAGCCAGTTGGGAAGACGACCAGGCTGGTCCTTTGAAATTGGAAGTTCCAATAACGTACATGGGCCACTTTCCGACTTGAGCGCTTCCATTGGCGTTCAGAGGGTAGGCCGCCTCCGATTGACCTTTGGGCATCACGACCTGGTACGTCGTGCCGACGCCCGGTGAGCGGAAAGGAAACTGCAAGTTGATTTGTTCATCGAACCCCTCGTCACGATGGGCGATGATCTTGACCGACATTTCCCCGTCACGAACCATTGGGACCGAGGGCTGAACGATCTCCAGTTTGAAGGGGAGTTTTTCGATAACGGCAAACGCGAGTTTGTCGACCGTGCAAGCATAGTACACAGCGTTGTTAGGCGGCCCCAAGACGAAATCGGCGGAATTTGAAAAACTCCCGGTGATACTCCGGGTTTCATCCAGCTTGTACTGTCCACGGAAATCAACCAGTGCCCCGCCCAAAGGCGCGGCCTCGTCCGCTTCAAACACGACGGGCATTTCGTTAAGGTTGCTGTTCATCGGTTGTGCGATGAGTTTGATCCCGGGTGGCAAGTTGTCCCCCAGCAAATTGATTTCACCGCCAAAATTTTTCCGGGTCGCCGACATCAACACGGCAAATCTGCCCCCTTGGGGAACCGCGATTGTTTGACGCTGTTGCGAATAACGGTCGATTCGGTTGATACCCAGGGTCAATGCGGGTTCGGCGGATGTCAGTTCAAGCCGATAGACAAAATCGGGTTGGCCGCGGCGCAAATGGTCGTAGACACGCACATAATAGTCGCCATCGGCAGGCGCCTGAAATCGAATGTAACTGTCTGGGCGCCTGGCATCGTCATCCCCCACCAGGTGCTTTTTGCTGCCATCGAAAATGTTGATCACTGCGTCCAGCCCAGATCCAATCCGTCTGGAATAGCACTCGACGTCCCAGACCTGTCCCTGTTTCGCCGTAAATTTGAAGTAGTCGATATCACCTGGTTCACTAATCACGCCATTGATTGCAACCGGGAGCGTCAACGGTGTCATTTCTTCAAAATTATTGTTGGGCTCGATTTCGAGATGATTCTCAAGGTCCGTCAATCGAAACGGCATCGGAGTTGGAGAAACGCCACTTTCATCCGCATAAAAAATGCCTCCCCGAAAGCCCTCTACTTCGGGTAGATCGACGTCTTTCGAAACTGCTCGAATCGTTTCCCCCTCGGTATAGGCGTCAATGAACTGAAGCGTCGTTTTGTCACCCGGTTTTCCTCCGGCTGGATAAACCGCTGCCGGCCGGGGGAAGTTGCCAACATGAAGCCGATATTGGCTGTTGCCATTACCTACAAACGATGATTCTCGAATCGTGATAAAGTACTCCCCGTCTTCCGGGAGGAGTACCGAAAAAAAACTGTCCTGTTTCGTCAGTGGAGTATCGTCCGAGACCGCGATTTCAAAACGATTCTTGTCCAGGAGGGCGATGGCGGGATCAAACAGGAACCCAAGTCGAATGGCTTCGACTTCGACCGAGACGCGATCCCCTTTTTTGCCTTCGATGCAGAAATAATCGATGTCTTCGTTGTCCACGATTCCCGTGACCGTAACATTCATATCGATCTTCTGGGACTCGCTCAGTTCGTTGTTGGGCTCCGTCTCCGCGACTTCCGGAAGGCGACCGACGAACACCGAGCGGTAATCGGAAATGCCATTCCTGGTTCGAACCTGTGCGACATGTTCGCCGACGCGGCAGTCAGCCGCAACGTTTACCTTGACATTGATGTTATTGGCGTCGATCGGCTCGATCGAAACAACGGTGATTCCGCTGTCGTAAAAGAAAATCTCCTCGGCATCGTTGAGTCGTTCGCCGGAAAACTTCAACGTGTACTCGCCATCCAGCTTGACTCCCCGGGGCGTAATCGAATTCAACCGGGGTGTTGATGCGACCGCTGACGATGGCAGCCACATCGCGCATAGCATGGCCAGCAAAATCCAACAGATAACCGGATTTGCTCCAGGGCATGCTGAAAGGAGGTTGTAATCCGTTTCTCGATGCACGGGACGTAATCTGCAACCTGCGCCCAGGAGCGAGGCGAGCGAGCCACGCGAACGTGCCGAGACAGAGGATCTCGGTCCAGATTCGTCAATCATTTTGAATCCTGCTTTGCGGGAAGTGGAAGCCTAGGATGCGGATCAGGAGCCTAGGCCAACAAATCCTGGCGAACAATTCCGCCATTTACGATTTCGATGGGTCGTGCGCCTGGTGCCATCAGCTCTTTGTCAGCCGTAATCCCGAGGCACTTGTAAATCGTGGTTGCCCAATCCTGGACCCCCAACGCATTTTCTTCCGGTTCGCTCGCTGTTGCATTCGAGCTTCCGTATACCTGTCCACGTTTGATACCTCCCCCAGCCATCAGCGAACTGAAAACTTTGGGCCAATGGTCTCGACCGGATGTCTGATTGATTTTTGGCGAACGGCCAAACTCGGATGCCACGATTACCAAAGTCGAATCGAGCAAACCGCGCTGGTCGAGGTCGTTGATCAAAGTCGCATAGGCCTGGTCAAACGCCGGGACCTGTGCTTTCATGTTTCGATCAATACTGTCGTGATGATCCCAGCCGCCGTAGGTCATGGTCACAAACCGAACACCCGATTCGACCAATCGCCGTGCCAGTAGCATTCGCGCACCCGCCGTGTTTCGTCCGTACTGGTCGCGAAGTTTGGGGTCTTCTTTTTCAATGTCAAACGCCTCTCGGGCTTGCTGCGAACTGATCAGGCTGTAGGCCCGATTGTAAAACGTGTCCAGCGAATCCAGCGAATCGGATTTCTCCTTTTCCCGAAAGTGACCGTTGACGACGTCCAGAAGTTTGCGACGTTTTTCAAACCGGGCGGTATCGACGCCAGCCGGCAGTTCGAGGTCGCGAACCTTAAAGCCATTTTGAGCGGGGTCCGCGCCGATGCTGAATCCGGCAAACGACGAACTCAAATAACCCGTCCCCTGATAAGGGTTGGTTTGGTTGGGAATCAGGACGTACGGCGGCAAATTATTGCGTGGCCCAAACTCGTGTGAGATCACACTACCCATGCTTGGAAAAGTTAACGCCGGGCTTGGCCGGTAACCCGTGTGCATGTTGTGAACGCCACGCTCGTGCGCCGCTTCACCGTGCGTCATCGAGCGAATGATGGTGATCTTGTCCGCAATCTCAGCCGTTTGCTTGAAAACCTCGTTGATGCGCTCGCCCGTTAACTTCGTCGCAATGCTGCCCATCGGACCGCGATATTCCAACGGCGCAAATGGTTTGGGATCAAACGACTCCTGGTGTGCCATGCCGCCCGGAAGGAAGATGTAAATGACCGACTTGGCCGTTCCCTCCTTGGTTTCATAGTGCTTTTGATCGGCTTGCGCTGTTTTCAAGCGAAAGAAATCCGTGAGAGTCAAACCGATTCCGCCCACAGCACCAATGGTAAGCAAATTGCGTCGGCTGAGTAAATGGTCGCGACACTTCATTCCTGTTGTCTCCCTGACGTTGTCAAACTAGCGCCGATTGAGCTACCGATTTTCGATTTCGCTCCATATTAGATGGAGTTGCCCTTCAGTTTAATGATATTTATCAACCGAATCCACAAGGCTCAAACTCTGTTTGATTCGTAAGTTCTTTCTCAGTATAGGTTTGCGTGATTAATCCAAGCCCGTCTGTACTTTGTCCATTGGGCGTATTGTTCACAATCCGGACGTTGTTCCTGGTGTGTCTGTTTGACCCAGACGCGCCGGGTTTTCAAAAGAACAACAAGGGACTGCAACCGCCGCTCGCGTTTTTCGCGGCACGAGATCATCGAGTTTGAGGATTGGGTGGACTGTTTCCGAACCGGCGAGTTTTCCCTTTGAGCCCTGGTTTTCGATCAAGTAAGCAAAGCACAACGTGTTAGTTTTCAACATTTGAGCAATCGCAACGGTCGATAAGTAGGTGAAGTCTTAAACGGAGCTTGGTATTCAATCATGAACAGAAACAAATACGTTTTCACAATCGCATGCACACAAGTGTTCTTGATGACGGTTGGTTTGTTGAACTCGGTCGTCGGGCAGGATATTTCTCACCGGATTTCAAGTCGCCTTGGGTTTCAGGACTCAATTCCGATTGGCCGCCAGAATTCACCGCAAGACCGTCCTCGGTTCGACGATAATCGAATTGACCAACAAGAATCGCCTTCGGACCGGACGGTTCAGGACTCGGCCAATGGTCTCAAATCGCTCCGGGGCCTTGATGACGCAGCACTGGAGCAGGAACTGGCCGACGACAAAATTTCATTGCTGTTTGCGAAAGGTGAATGGCCGCGGAAAGGCATTGAAGAGATCAACATCGATATTCGTGAGAAGAGTGGCAGTGCACCGGAAGACATCGCGGCCAAATTGATGGGTTCTCTGTCTGGTCAATGGAGTTCGTTTGACCCGGCGCCAAAAATGTTCTGTTGGGCTGCACCTGACATCCGTTACCAGCCGCTGTATTTTGAAGATGTCCCTTTGGAGCGTTATGGGCAGACCCGGGGAACGCGACTTCAGACTGTGGGTTCGGCTGCACATTTTTTCACATCGGTTGCATTGTGGCCCTATCATATGTGCCATGATTCTCCCGGAAGCTGTGATTATCCACTCGGGTTCTGCCGACCTGGGGATGATGTGCCTTATACGATTCAGCGCCAGTTCTATGGCCACTCAGTCAGGTAAAATCCCAATAGGAAATGGTTGGCGTCTCGGCCAAGCGGAAATTGATATCCATCGCCTTGGGGGCCAGTCTCGGATACGCAATTGCAAATCTTGATGGCTGTTCTTGCGTGAGGCCGACGCTTTTGGCTCAATGAGAAATTGAGAAACCGCATTGGAAATGAAATGTCGGTTGGGTTTTCCGCGCATTTCCCCCGTCGTCGCGAGCACGTGCCTATGGTGCCGGCCGCGTCATTGCTAAAGCAAGACCAAGGTCCACGGGACAGTGAAATCTCTGATTGACTGATGCAGCGATGCTGCCGGAAATCCGGCAAGCTCCGGCCGCGAACGCGTGGGACGCCGTTTTGAACCCTTACGATCGGTGACACCGAATGCAGCCAACCTGGCGAGATCCGGCGCTCATTCCGGGAAGGCATGTCCACTTGCCGTTTGGTTGGAAAATACCCGCGACCGGAAAAGTAAGGTTTTTCGTTTTGCGGTAATTCCCGAGTGTCGCCAAGTCACACTGCGGTGTGAAACTGTGCCGATCAGGGGAGCGACTCCATTATTTTCGATTACTCTGCCTTGCCCGAACATCATGTTCGATCCGATCTTGAGTTCCGATGATAGGGATATTCACGGATTTCTAGATCCTGACCAATGTGCAAGTTAACGAGCAAGCCATGATTTCTGGTCCCCAAACATTCGGCCGACAAAATACCCCAATTCCATCAGGGCGAAAACTGCTTTGCGTTCTGATGGTCACATGTGTGGTCACGTGGATTACCGGTTGCAGTCAGCAACGGAAGCAGTCTCTGCAGTTCACATCCGATTGCAATCCTTGCCAGTCCATGTTGCAGCAAATCGAGTATCCGGATCTGGAATGCGACCAGGGTACCGATGGAACCGAACTGCTCACCGGCCCACCAATGACGATTTCAACGTTTCAGGAATTGGTTCCCTGGGAGTTGACGGTCGAACAGTGTGTTGAGCTGGCACTGGCCAACAGCAAGGTCCTGCAAAAACTGGGGGGAGTTGTCGTCAATTCTCCGCAGGGAACAACAACACTTTATGATCAGGCGATTGTTGAAACTGGCCAAGGGAGTGTCGAATCGGCCTTAAGCGCGTTCGATGCACAGCTCAACTCGAGTTTTGTTTACAATCGAAATGAGTCGTTCGTAAACAACCCTCTTTTCGGTGCTGGCGTCACGAATTCTTCCAATTTTCGTTATGATTTGAACAAGCAAACGGCCAGTGGAGCGTCGTTTGCGATCCGAAATTTGACCGACTACACGCGTCGGCCGAACCCGTTCACGACCCTCGACAGCGTTTACGATGTCGTCCATCAGTTTGAAGTCCGCCAACCTCTGGGGCGTGGGCGAGGGACGGAGATCAACCGGATTGCCGGACCCAACGCGACACCGGGCAACTACAATGGTGTCTTGATCGCCCGGATTCGCAGTGACATTTCGCTGACCGATTTTGAAATTGCCGTTCGCAACCTGGTCCGAGATGTAGAAAGCACTTACTGGGAACTGTATTTTTCCTACCGCGATCTCGACACCAAGATCTCCGCTCGCGAGTCGGCTCGCGTGACTTGGGAAAACCGGAAACTGCGCTATGAGAATGGAGTGGGCCGTCCGGACGATGAAGCTCTCGCCCGCCAACAGTATTTCAGCTTCCAATCACAGGCTCAGAACGCGTTGGTTGGCGTCGTCAATGGACAGCCGGGGGTCCTGGGTTCCGATCGCAATCTTCGACGATTGATGGGTATGCTATCGAGCGACGGAAGAATTATCCGACCCATTTCAGATCCAGCATTGGCTCCGGTGCAGTTCGACTGGGATCAGTCACAGTTCGATGCGTTAGGACGACGCGCGGAACTAAGGCGGCAAAAGTGGACGGTTCGACAGCGAGAACTGGAGTTGGTGGCGTCCAAGGCCTTGAACCAATGGCGGTTTGACTTCGTCGGCCAATATGGATTCCGCGGTTTTGGTGACAAGCTACTGGGGGCCGGCAGTACCCCGGGCGGTGGTGCCTGGAACGACTCGATCAAAGGCAATCTTGATGATTGGCAGGTCGGTGTCGAGCTTGGGGGGGCGATCGGCAATCGGATTGGTCACTTGGCAATCCGCAATGCGGAATTGAACCTGGTTCGTGACAGGACGATTCTGAAGGAACAGCAACGACAAATTCTGCTGGATCTAAATCAGGCATTTACGGAAGTGGATCGAGCACTGGCAAACCTGAAAACCAACTTTGATTCACGTGTCGCCGCCCAGGAAGAGCTGGAACCAAAGCGCAAACGGGTCAATGAAGGGCAGGACCAGGTCTTCTTCCTGATTGACGCCGAGCAGCGGTCGGCAGCATCCGAAAGCGCCGTTCACCGTTCGGTGGCGGACTACAACAAGGCACTTCTGAATTATGCTTACACGACTGGCACGCTCCTGAGTCGTTATAACATTCGCTTGAGCGAAGGCGAGTGGTCGGAAGGGGCCCGGACCAACGCGATCAAGCGAGCTCCTCGATTTAGTCGAACGGGGCCTAATACCGAAAACCGCGATACGAGTCCGGTCAGTCTGGGTGTCTATGATCAGGCGGCACCGCGCATTGGAAACGATGCTAACCGGCGGGTGATGGATTCTTCCACGGCACCGGCAGACCCGAATCTGCCTATCGATCAACCACTCGAACCACAGCCGCAGCTGAATCGCGGAGTCCCAGCAGCCAGCGATGATGATTTTGATGCCGAGGGCAGCAGCAATTTCTCTGCGTCGTCAGGCTTCAGCCTCGGAGCTCCATCGACGGCGGTCCGAAAGTATTTTGAATCAAGAGCCAAACGCCGATTCAACTAAAAAGGTGTCAGGAACCTTTTTTGAATTGGAGGCAATGATTCGACCCCTCGGAAGACGATGCCGGGTAGATGCGAAGCAGTTCGATGGAACTTGGGAGTGCGGCTGCTGGGGCCGGTGACTGCCGTTCAAGGCAAATTGCTTCAATGGTTGCCGGTATCGGAAGCTGCTGCCTTTCGCTCGTCGATTCCGGGTGTTGTTCAATCTGGACATTCCCAAGCGATTCAGGATAGCAGCGTTAACCCAGTCGTTTGGCCCGGCTGGTTGACGTCGTTTGTCGGCTTAGACCCGTAGTGTGAGCAAAATCCGGGTTGACTGGGACAGACAACCGCGCTTATCCGTCAAGGTCTGCCCAGCAACGACGACTTGCCAGGTTCAGTTTTCGGCGGGGGGCTGATAATCGATCGGAGATACCTGGTCGAGCGCAAATTCTTTTCGCGACAACGAGACGTAATTCAAGCCGATGGCAATTTGTTCGCCTTCGGTCACGCGTTGACCTGTTTCGTCGAGCCGTGCATTCATGATCGCTTTCTTGCCTGAGTGGCAAATCGTTTTGATCTCACCCAGGATATCAGCCCAAGCGAGCAAGTACTTGCTCCCTTCGAAGGGTTCTCCCCGAAAATCGGTACGCAATCCGTAGCACAAGACCGGAATTCCAATTCGATCGCAAACCAGCGTCAACTGGAGTACCTGCTTGGCAGTCAAAAATTGCGCCTCGTCTATGAATACGCAGGCGACGGGAGTTTCCCGTTGCTCTTCGAGGATGTGAACGTAGAAATCAAAATCGTTGCCAAAGGGGTATGCTTCGCGAGTCAGCCCCAGCCGTGACGAAATATTCCCCGCTCCAGTGCGGTCGTCGATCTGCGGCGTAAACAGGAGGATCCGCATCCCCCGTTCTTCGTAGTTGTGAGCGGCCTGTAACAACGTTGTGCTTTTGCCGGCATTCATGGCCGAATAGTAGAAGTAAAGTTTTGCCATCGTTTGATTTGGGGTAACGGTCTAAAGAAAAATTGCCATTGCCATCCGCTATTTGAAAGCTTTGTTGCAGCGTGAATCTCTGGTACTTGGATCGGCGATTCGTTTCGTGTTTACCATTGCGAGTGGAAACGTAAGGCCAGCCACATTTGTTGATCCAGGCAAGGCAACCGGGAATGGATCAATAGTCTAGCCCTTGCATCGACTGCGTCCAGATGATCAGATCGCGAACGACTCCATCTCGTGAGAACCCATCAGGTACTTTGCATATCGATTATCATTGTGTTGGCCCGGAGGAGGTAATCTCGCGTTGATTGCGCAGACAAAAAGGGCAAGCAAGCACTCGGGTGGGTGAGTTAATCCGGGTACCACGAAGATGTCGGGCCGAACTTCCCTGGCAATTCACCGGAACCCACGGATGACTCTGGCAGGATACGCATCTGCCTGCCGTTTCGAAGGTTGATTCCCGGCATAGCGATCGGATGTTCGCTGCGTTGAATGCGAGAATCACCTTAACGTGGATCGACAGCGGGCGCGAATACCGGCCGCGCGGTCAGGTTGCTACTCCACCAGGCGTACAATCAAAGCGTCGGCCTGATTGTGGTTCAAATTGATTTCGCGTCCGTCCTCAGTGATTAACGTCCAGGTTGTTCCGTCCTGGGAGCGCGCCCCCATCGTGACGCGGTCGCCGAATTTCAGTTCCAGCGACTGGGCCGGTGGTCCGACGTATTGAACGATGGCTTGATTCCCGTCGCGCATCAGGCTGGAAACGAAATCGCGATCAACGCCGACTTGCGATTTGTCTGTCGGGATTACTGAGCCGTGCGGATCGGACAGGGGATGTCCAAGTTTATCGTCCAGGTACTCGACGGTCGCTTGATCGCTGATGTGCTCGAGTTTGTGAGCGATTTCGTGGAGCTCTTCTTCAGGTGTACCGGCTTTTTCGAGATATGTCTCCCACAGTCGGTGAGCGCGTAGCAGGCGATTGGCTTCAATGCGACCGTCATCGGTCAGGGTCACTTTGCCTCCTTCGACTTCGACCAGGTCACGGCGGGACAGGATCGAGATTGCACGGCGGATTTTCGGATTGCGAGTCGTCAGGTTGCGCTCGATTTCCGAAAAGGGAACTGCATTGCCTTGGGAGCGAAGGATTGCCCCCAGGACATCTTCCATGATTTCCTGCTGAATTGTACCCGATTTTCGAATCCAATCGGCCAGCAATCCGTAACGTGGTGAGAACGTTAAGGCCCCGAGGAAAATCAGAGTCATCATGACAACGACCGACGCCCCAGGTGAAGCCCCGACGATGGTGGCCAGGGCAAATCCTGCCCAAAAACCAACGACACCGATGATCGCTGACAAGATGATCATGCGGTCGAGTCGATCGGAAAGCAGGTAAGCGGTCGCGGCGGGGGTGATAATCAATGCGACCACCAGAATAACGCCCGCGATTTGAACTCCGCTGACGACAACCAGCGAGGTACACGCAGTCAATAAATATTCGACGGCCAGAACAGGGATTCCGATCGATGCCGCCATGATCGGGTCGAAACTGGTCAACTGCAACGGACGGTAAAACAACACGACGACGCTCAGTACAAAGGATGCCACAATGGCGAGCAGCCAAAGTTCTTCATCCGGGACCGACAGTACACTTCCGACGATGTAGTGATAAATATCAATCTTGATATGTTTCCCCACGGCTCGAATTGAAATCGCGAATGCGCCCAGTGCAAAAATACCGGTGTACATGATGCCAATCGCAGTGTCCTGTTTGATCCGAGAAAAATTCGTCACAAACCCGACCATGGCAACTGTGGAGATGCCGGCGAAAATCGCTCCGATCAACATTGCGCCAAGGTGGGGATCCTGTTGGCCAAACAGGATTTTGATGAACAGGTAACCCGCGATCACACCTGCCAACATCGAGTGAGCAATCGCGTCGGCCAGGAAAGACATTTTTCGCAACACGATGAAACAGCCGATGACACTGCACACGATCGCCACCAGCGTGCCGACGATCAACGGCCGAATGACATGGCCATAGTCAAGTTGCAGGGTTTCAAGCCAGTTCACAGGATGTTCCTGCTTTCGTGTTCAGAGTTCAGGAGGACGAACGGAAGGACCTTTCCGGGGGTCTCCAGACTCGTCGTTGGTTTTTGCCATCGTCTCTGCCAATTCGGCGAAGACTTTCATGTTTCCCTCATACACGTCGGCCAGGAGTTGGGGGTTTAGCACTTGTTGAGGTGTGCCAAAACCAAACAGGCGCTGTTTCAGCAGGATGATTTCATCAAAATATTCTGCGGCCGTTGCCAGGTCATGGTGGACCACGACGACTGTTTTTCCCTGGCGTTTGGTTTCTTGCAGGACATCCAGAATCGCCCGTTCGGTGGCCGCATCGACACCGGCAAAGGGTTCATCCAGCAGGAGGATTTCTGCATCCTGGGTCAACGCTCTTGCCATGAATACGCGTTGCTGCTGCCCGCCCGAGAGTTGCCCAATCTGGCGGCGCGAAAACTCGCTCATGCGAACTTTGCTCAGCGCTTCGTCTGCCCGTTGATAATCCTGCTTGGACAAATCCTGCCACCAACGTCGCTTACCATAGCGTCCCATGACCGCGACTTCGCGAACGGTGACAGGGAAATCCCAATCGACAGCACCCCGTTGCGGAACGTAGGCGACTTTGCCTTTGGCGACGGCAACGTCTTCCCCGTATATCTTGATGGATCCAACGTCCGGTTTAACGAAGCCAAGAATCGCTTTGATCAGCGTCGATTTTCCAGAGCCATTGGGTCCGATGATGCCGACGAGTTTTCCGGGATCGATCAATAAGGAGACATCCAGCAATGCCGGCACGGGACCATAGCTGACGGTCAACTGATGAACATCAATCGCTGTTTTCGGGATGGCTGCTTGGTTGTTGACGATCACACCGGCCTCGAGCATCGGGGGAACCTGATTTGTCGGGATTCAAAGAACTCCGTGTTATTTCTCAATGTGGACTATTGTCCGGCGGTTGTGTCGGTGTCTTGATTTCAAACACGACGGGGCCACCTAAATCCAACAACCCTGGCACGCTGGCAAAGAGCTTTTCCTGAATTGCAATATTGTTGCGTTTGACCGTGACCTTCAGGACTCCGAAGCCCTGGGTTGCCTGACTCATGGTGGCAGAAACAAAAACCTCGTTTTCACCGGACTCAACGCCTTCGAGCGGGCGAATCTCAATTGGATCGCCAACTGGAATCGTTGCTTCCCTTGAAAAAACCGTTTTTCCCTTGAACAGTACTTTTAACGATTCCGTGCCGAAAACGGGGTCGCCTTCGCAAACGAACGTGTGATCGATTTCCACCGAGTATTCACCCTCGGCATAGTCAATATTGAATTCGACCGTTGGTCGACGCACGCTGTCCGCGAATCGGAGGTATCCATAAACGCCGCCGATTAAAACGATGGAAATCAAACAAGCCAGGATAGGTCGCATGGAAGGCGCCTTGGGTTTACTTGAGATGTTTGACAATCGTTAGGACATTTTCGCGCATCATTCCGATATAGGTTTCACCAGCCGTTCCCGCCCCTCCCATCGCGTCTGAATAAAGTTCGCCGCCGACGGTCACGCCCGCTTCTCGCGCAATATCGTCCAGGAGTTTCCTGTTGATGGTCGTTTCCACAAAAATGCATTTGACTCCCAGCTTGCGAATCTGATCGACAATATTCTGCTTTTGATCGATTGCCACGCCAGCCAATTCGCCAGTAGTCCAGCCGACCGGACTGATCGCCTGGAATCCGTAGGCTTTGCTAAAGTAGCCAAACGCATCGTGATGGGAAACGAGTATCCGTCGCGCTTTCGGGATCGCATTGACCTGCTCGGCCACCCAATGATTGAGAGCCCTGATCTGGATCTGATAAAGTTTTGCCCGGGCTTCGTATTCGGCGGAGTTCTCGGGATCAATCTTGCAGACGGCATTGAGGATGTTGTTGACGTAAATCGCCGCGTTCTTTGTGTCAAACCAGGCGTGAGGATCGTTGGCTGCTTCGCCCTCGATTTCGAGTTTGAGTGGCTCGACGCCGTGGACGCAGGTAGCGATAGGTTTTTGTTCGTTCGCCGCCAGCTTGTTCATCCACCCGTGGCCTTCAAGGTTCCAGCCGTTTTCGATGCAAAGATCAGCACGGGATACAGCAAAAGCATCGTCGGTTGCCGTTTCGTACGTGTGGGGGTCTTCTCCGGGTGCGAGGACGCAGATGACTTCCCAGCGGTCCCCCACGATGTTGCGGGTAAAGTCGGCAATTTGTGTCGTCGAGCAGACGACGACAAAGCGCTTTTGAGGGGCTTTTTCCTGTCCCCAAGCAGGCGATGTCACGTCAACCAGGGCCAGCCAGGCAACGCACACGCCCAGACAGGCTTGCCAGCAGGCGGTCCGACAGAGTTTTTGAAGGTCCATATGACGATTCCTCAAATCGACTTGCCAAAATTGTAGCCATGGCTACAATTGATAAGTTGATTGTTGTCGCTGGCGGTTTGCCTGTCAAGGCCGGCATGGTTGAGGGACAGATCGAATCAGTGAAAATGGATCGCGTCGCGATGAATAGACCAGGACAAACGCGTTGTCGGAATGAAAACAGATTCAAAACCACACGTGCGAACTCGACGCGATCACAGCACCGAGACGGCAGAAGACTACGTCGAAGCCGTGTTGCAGGTGATTGACAGCCGGGGTGCCTGCCGTGTCGTAGACTTGGCCAAACGATTTGGCGTCAGCCATGTCACGGTGACCAAGACCGTCTCCCGCCTGCAAGCGGCTGGCTATTTGACCAGTGAACCCTACGGTCCGATCATTCTGACTCGCAAAGGCAGACGCGTGGCCAACGAATCGATGAAACGGCATCAGATCGTACTTGAGTTTCTGTTGGCATTGGGGATTGGTCGGTCAGTGGCTGAAGTCGACGCCGAAGGCATGGAGCACCACGTGAGCCAGGAGACACTTTCCAAATTTGAGGCGTTTGTGGCTGGCCGAAAGGGTGACGGGTGATGGGCGTCTCGAAGCCTGCACTATGTTCTGATCTGGGATCTTCCTTCTGATCTGGGTCTACAATCGGAGCAGCGTTGTGTCGCTCAGGTACTCGATTTCGATGGAAATCAGCTCGTTGAGGACTTCCCGGAAGGAAGGCCGCGAGAATGGATTCTTGGTCAGCATTTGTTTGACCAGCGACCCCAATCGATTCGGGCAATTCGGCTGTGCGACGATCAAGTCTTCTGGGATTTCGTAAAGGTGACGACTCTCCACGTCCTGGATCGTCTGGCCTTCGAATAGTGGCCGTTGTGACAGCGCGTGATAGATCAAAGCTCCCAGCGAATAGACATCGCTGGCTGTGTTGGCCCGATAGTCGGCTTCGAAGCATTCGGGGGCGGTGTATCGGGCCAGTTGCAATTGATCCTGTGGGAACCACGCTGGCTGGTCAGACAAATGGGACTGTGACCAGCCGATCAACGAAACCCGACCGGTCCTTCCAATCAGCACATGGGCCGGTTCAATCCCGAGGTGGACTCGGCCTTTCTCGTGGCCCGCACGGACTCCCTCCGCTGTCTGTCGCAGCACCCAGAGCATGCGAGACAGTGAAAGGTGCGGAGCTCGCGAGAGAAGGCTGTCGAGAGAGCGTCCCTCAACCCACGGTTGAACCAGGAAAAACGGAGCATGATCAAGTTCGGCATCGAGCAACCGAATCACATTCGGCTGAATGATCTGCTCGGTGGCATGGGCTTCACGCCCCAATCGGTCGATTGCCATCGGGACCAATTCCGTCGGGAGTTCCGGATTGATCAACTTGATAACAAAGTCGTGATCCGCATCGTGCGATACTGTTTTGGGAGCTGCCCGGAAAATGTTGTACCACCGACTGCCCGTGACTTGTTCGCCAAGTCTCCAGCAGGAAATGACATTTTTTTCCGAAGTTCCTGAAACGTCTGAGAGTTGCGTGGGCAGCTGCATAATTCGTACGTGGAGTCCTGTCGGTCGTTTGCAATCCTTGAAACCAACCGGAAAGATGATGCTGTTGTGGTCAGGCAAAAAGGTCGTTATTCAATACTGGTCAAATCGGGATTCGAAACGGATACGGAACAGCGGATGAGAAAAATTTCAGGTCGCAACGACGAAGCGCAACGAGAACGAATGTGCCGCGCCACGAACGCGGGATTCTGGTTTCAGGTAAATCGTTTAAAGAATTGGGATGCCGCGAAATATCTCGAAAGAATCAATGGCAACCACAGACAATTCAATCAATCTTCCAGCCGGGAGCAAGGGAGTGGTCCAGACGCGTTCACCTTCCAGTTCAAACTGGGCAAGAACTCTTACAAAACGATGGGTTTTAGTAAAGTCTGGATTCGTTGGGTTCTTTTGCACGGAAAATCGTCGCTTCGACCGCGTAAACTACCCTCTCGAAGCGACGTGTCAATGACGAAGTCCTTCGGATCCCCGTGGCCAGGGACCCAACCCGCGCCCGCAATGCGACCAATCCAAAGGATGCCAATCGCAGATCATCATTGGCTCGGGAAGATGACGTCGAGACCGGATGTGACGGCATGTGGATTGATTTTGCTGGGAAGTCATCATCCAACGTTCTTGAGCCTTGCGTTTGCCAGCCGTTTGGCGTGGAGGCGCTTGATGAGTTCGTCGGTGATGACGCCACCCAGGATGACGAAGCCGATTACCGCGAATTCGATATTCGTAGGGATCGCGTCGATCAGAGTAATCGAATTTTTCAGGACTTGCATGACGGCCGCTCCAATCACGACGCCAATGATCGTTCCTTCACCACCGCGGAGACTGCAACCACCGAGAACAGCTGCGGCGATGGCATAAAGTTCATAGAAGTTGCCAAAATCGACTGGCTGGGCGCTTCCGACATCGAGTACGAAGAGCATGCCGCCAAGGCCGCTGAGCAAACCGCATATGACGTATGCCAGGATGATCATTCGATCGGTGTTGATGCCACTGTATCGGGCTGCATCTTCATTTCGGCCAAGCGCCATCAAATAGCGACCGTAGACTGTAAAATTCAGGAAAATGGCTGCCACAAATGCAACTGCCAGAAGAATCAGGCATGGATTGGGAATGCCAAACTCCGTCCCCGGCAGAGGCATTTGTCCCTGAGAAAGCTCACGGAGTCCCTCAAATCCGCCCTTGAACCCCTGGGTTTGATCCTGAACAAACCCTCGCGTGAAACCGCGATAAATCAACAGTCCACAAAGCGTCACGATAAAGGGCTGTAGTTTCATTTTGGTAATCAGCAGGCCGTGAACCAATCCGATCAATAACGAAATCACTGCGACCGTCAGTAACGTCATAACCACCGACATTTCGTATTCGATCAGGAGATGGGGCAAAAGGCATCCAATCAGACACACGACCGAGCCAATGGAAAGGTCAATTCCGCCGGTAATGATTACAAACGCCGCTCCAATGGAGATAATTCCGAACAAGGCTGTTCGTCGGATCAGGTTTTCAATATTAAATTCGGTCAGAAACCGGTCGCTCATGATCGCGGTGGCGACGCAGATGAAAATCAAGAGACCAAGAATGCCAAGTATCTTCTTCATTTGATTTCCGATCGGACGAGAGGACTGCCTGTCGCAAGCTGCATGATGGATTCTTCGGATAACTGGTCACGGGCAAGTTCACCAGCGAGGCGCCCTTCATGCATGACGAGAACGCGATCGGACATGCTGATGATTTCCTCCATCTCGCTGGATACGAACAAGACCGCAACGCCTTGTTCCGCTTGCTCTTCCATCAGGCGGTAAATCTCCTGTTTTGCCCCGATGTCGACTCCCCGAGTCGGTTCATCGAGAAGCAGGACCCGGGGAGTCATGGCAAGCCATTTCCCAATAACCACTTTCTGCTGGTTGCCACCGGACAGGAACTGGACCAACTGTGAGTCATTGGGAGTCTTGATGTTCATCTCGTGGATCATCTTGTCAGAATCCGATTTTTCCTGTCGGCGATTGAGGAAAACCTGTCCGATGCGTTGTCGCCAGGCTCCGGGAAGGCCGATGTTTTTACGGACTCCCATTTCCAGAATCAGTCCAGCGCGTTTTCGGTCTTCGGGGACAAGCGCAATCCCGGCGTTGATCGCATCCCGATTGCTCCGAAGCTTCAGGCTTTTCCCGCAGACGACGATGGACCCAGAGACGGCTGGTTCAAGTCCAAAAATGGTTTCCAAGAGTTCCGTCCGTCCCGCGCCAACCAGTCCGCCAATTCCTACAATTTCACCACCGCGAATCTGAAAGTTGACCGGATGACGAGGCCAGGTGCTTGTTCGAACCGAGTCAACATCCAGCACCGGCTCCAGAGCCGGTTTTGTTTTTCGCGCGTAGAACTGGGAAATGTCGCGACCAATCATCAAGTTGACCATCGCGTCATGTGTGATTTCCTCCCGACGGAGGCTGCCGGCGTTTTCGCCATCCCGCAATACGGTTACACGATCTGCAAGCTGTTTGATTTCAGTCAGCCGGTGTGAGATATAGATGATCGTGACACCCTGGTTTTTCAAGTCCCTGATCACGTTGAACAGCGCATCGGTCTCTCGCTGCGATAAACTGCTGGTTGGCTCATCCATGATCAGGATCCGGGCGTCGACCGACAGTGCTTTTGCAATCTCGACCAGTTGTTGAAGCCCGATCGTCAATTCACTGACTTTGACGGTGGGTTCGATATCAAGGCCGACCTGTTTCAGGTACTGGAGCGATCCGAGACGGATCGTTTTCGAATCGATCCAGCCGAGTCTGGACGGCTCTCGCCCCAGAAAAATGTTCGACGCAACGTCGAGGTTGTCGGCGAGATTCAGTTCCTGGTGAATCAGTGCAATGCCAAGTTCAAGGGCCTTTTGGACTGACGGAATCGTGATTGGTTGACCGTCCAGGCACAAGGTTCCGGCGTCCGGGCGCTGCACACCTGCCAGGATTTTCATCAATGTGCTCTTGCCGGCACCATTTTCGCCGATGACGGCGTGAACTTCGCCTGCCGCAACCGAGAGGCTGACCTGATTCAGTGCCGTAACGCCGGAAAATCGTTTGGTGACGCCCCTGATTTCCAACAGCGGGATTTGATCCGACGCCTCTGTTTCGGATGGGGTGGGATTCATTGCAATGGAAACAAATCCTTAATCTTTGCCGAGGTTCTTGTTCAATTCCGCCCAAAACTCAGCCACGTTGTCCTTTTCGATCGTGCGCGCGGGGATATCAACAAAGTTCGATTCAGGAACACCCAACTCCGACAGCGTTTTCCCCCGGGCGAGACCAGCCAGGATTCGTACGGACTGGCGTCCATATTCAAATGGGTTCTGGACGATAGTCCCGGAAACGGTTCCGTCAACGATTCCCTGAAGCGTCTCGTCCGCTTCGTCAAACGCAATGACTTTCACCTTGTTCAGTTTATCGCCTTGTTTCAGGGCTTCGAGCATCAACGGAGGATTGTAGGCAAACAACCCGATCATTCCGGCAATATCCGGATGCCGGGAAAGCACGTCTTCGGCGTTGGCCTTGCCCTGGGCCCGATCAAATTGATCCGTGTAGGTTCCAACGATGTGGTAGCCGGCTTCGATGATTTCCTGGTCGGGCGGATCAAACCGCGATGGATCGGGAGTTCTGCCGAGCAATCCATCAATCGTCCCCTGACGACGACGTTTGGAGTTGTCCTGTTCGAGCCGACCAATAAAGATCGCAACCTTGCCACCCTCGGGAAGTGCTTTTCGAGCGAGCTTTCCACACATCAAACCAGCGGAATAGTTGTCGACACCGATATAGCAAAGTCGCTTCGAATCGGGTGCGTCGCTGTCGTGAGTGATGACACTGGCCCGCTTGGTCGCATCGTTGATCAAATCCGTTTGGTTTTCCGGGTCAATTGGACTGATCGCGATCCCATCCACCCCTTTGATCAGGACGTCTTCGATCATGCGTTTCTGGTCGGAGATTCCTTCGGCGGGCATGAGCACTTCGACATCTGCATCAAATTCCTGACCACCTTTCCTGACTCCAGATTCCGCAATCACCCAGAACGAGGCCACTCCATTGGTGACGTAAGCAACTTGTGGTCGCTTGGACGTTGCTTTGTTACAGCCGACGACAAGAAAGGTCGTCAGAACCAGGACGTAAATCGTGTGAAAGGTTGGACGCATGAATCGCTCCACTGGTGAAATGGCCAGAGATTTGGGAAGGTCAATCGTTGACACAACCGACGGCCTTCAATCTGCAACTCCGATTTTAGTTGGGCTGGGGACGGATTCACAACCGGTTAAGACAGCGGGAACGGGATATAATGTGATCCGTCGCCCGAAGAAACGCATTGGATAAGATACGATACGCAACCAGAAATTCACGGTCAGCTCACCGACATGATTTTACTGCTTCGGCTCGTTGCCTTTTTGATCGATTATCTGATTCTGATGGTCTATGCGTTGGCTTTGCTGGGAATCGTGTTACTGTGGGGAGTCGATCACCACATTTCGTCGCCCGTCATCGCACAATTGGCGGGATTCGCCAGCCTGACGCTACCGGTAATTCTCTATTTTACCGTGCTTGAGCATGGAAAACGGCAGGCCAGCGTTGGCAAACGGGTGATGCGACTGATCGTGACCGACCCGACTCACCAGGCTGCCTCATTCAAAAGATTGCTGGTGCGAAACCTGTTGAAATTCCTGCCGTGGGAAATCGCACACTTGGGAATCCACTGGGCGTACTATTATAGCCGACTGGGACTTGAACTCCCCGCCTGGATCTGGATCCCGTTGATACTGTCGCAAATGCTGGCGATTGGATACGTGCTCAGTATCGTCTTGCATTCAAACCACCAGGCGTTGTATGAGCAATGGTCGGGAACCCGAGTGATCGACGTGACACGCGATGAACCAGGTTGCAAGAAACGCGAGATTTGATCGAATCGCGATATATGTAAACAAAAAAGCCCGCATCTTGCGGGCTGGTCCAAAGTGGTCGGGGGCGGGCTCGAACCGCCGACACATGGATTTTCAGTCCATTGCTCTACCAACTGAGCTACCCGACCGTCTGCAGTGGCGTTGGCAATCGCCTTCTCCTGTATGCAAACTCGTAGCGGAAGATCGTACTGGATTGGGGCCGGAACTGTCAATCGACCTTGGGCTTCGCCGAAGTTTACTGGATTGGGAAACCGAAACCGCAGGTGAATTTACGGAACGCACAAGATCGACTCGCTTTCCACTGGAGAGGTTGCTCAAAAACTGGCCGCTGTTTTCGGTGTTTCAATGTCCGACTCGAAATCGGACGGTTGTCGACCCGATGTCGATATCGACCTGTAGATCCTGTTTGCGGAAGGCGTATTATTTATTTGCGGCACTGAACAAGGCGTTTGGCGGAGAAAACGCGTAATCAAGCCATTTGGTTGACATGCGGCGAGCCGAAAATTACTATTAAACGGCTTCACTTCCAGCAGTTGGTCCGACGGCACGACTTTAATTTTGGACGAATTTCCTTCCCGCCAATTGGAGAGACGTGTTCGTAGAAATCGGAGCGACGCCCGAAGAACGTTTGGATGACGAGTAATTGGCCTCATGCCCTCGTAATCGTAGGAAATTTTCGGATCCACGAAAATGCAGCGGGCGGGGCCTGACAAGAGCAACGGGTGAAGCGAATGAATGCACTGATGACGTTTGAAGATTTTGCATCCGGGACAATTCTGCCCGAGCCGGTCCTCCGTCGAATCAGGTCTGCTTTTTGCGTGCTTCGATGCTTCGCGATCGCGATCGTGTTTGGATCGTACCCTGCTGTAGGTGCATCACAAATAGTCTATACGCCGGAGCATCCGGATGTAAAAGCGTTGGCGGATGCCGGTGTCCGGTTTTTGAATACGACCCGATCGAGCGAGGCGCTGCAGTTCCGAACGTTGGCTTCCCTGGCAATTGTCGAGCACGGGAAACGATACGACGGTCGCGTGCCGAAGGAAAACGCCGTCGTCAGTGCCACTTGTGCTTCGATCGTCGCTGGTGTTGACGGGATCATTCAAAATGAAGGGGAAATGTATTATCCCTGTCTTGCAATCATCTTGTTGGCAGAAACCGACGCCCAGGCTTACAGCGCAGAAATCAAGAAACTGCTGAGGTTTGTTGAAAGCCGCCAGGAACCCAACGGTTCGTTTACCTACAAACGGGAGACCAATACCTGCGATACTTCCCAAACCCAGTTTGCCGCACTGGCGATGTTTGTTGCCAAACACCACGGATTCAACCTGGACGTGCAGATGGCCAAACGGACATTGCAGTGGATATTGGGTTCCCAACAGCCGTCTGGCAATTGGGTTTACAAACTACAGGCATCCGGATCGCCGCAGGACCCGGGCAAAGCGGACAAGGTATTGTCGGCGACCCTTTCGATGCATGCTGCCGGACTCAGCACCGCGTATTTGCTTTCCGATTTTCTGCAGTTGAACAAGCGCGCCAAGGTGATGAGCAAGGCGTTAACCAAGAACCAGATCGGTCTGCCCAAAACCGTTTCGATTTACGTGGAACCGGTGGAAGGTGAGGACACGACCCTGCAGAAATCAGGTCCACTGGTACCCTTCGACCGAGCCAGCATCGCCAATGCGACACGTGCGGGAAATGCCTACCTGGAGAACTTCTTTCAGGTCGACGTCGCCCAGTGGAATAACTACTACTTGTATGCCCTCGAACGTTATGCCTATTTCCGCGAACAAGCCGAGGGTGACGTCGGGGATGGAAAAGTGGCGACTTGGTACGACCAATCAGTCGAGTACCTCAAGAAGACACTCGAAGAGACGGGAAGTTTCAAGAGTGACATCCGGGAATCGCCGCTGGTCGCCACTTCGTTCGGTGTCCTGGTGTTGGTTCGCAGCAGCGAGGTGATCACGAGTTTGCCGGCCACTAGTACAGCAATTGGCGGAGAGGGCTTCAAGACGGATGCGGTCTTGAGAGAAGGGAAGAATGGTGTTATCCGGCAAGTCGAAGCGGAGAAAAATCTGAGCGACCTGCTCGAAATGATGAAAGAGGGTGAAGCCAGCCAGTCGCAACTTCAGGACCTTGCCGATTCGCTGAAAAAACAGATTGTCGAATTCCGCCAGAAAGACGACAAGTCTCGAGGCGAAATCAAGGCATTCCTCCAAAGCATGATTTCCGCCCGTAACTATTTTCGCCGGTTGATTGCGGTTCGATTCCTCGCGGGCGAGCAGGACATGGATAATGTCCCGGCATTGATTTATGCGCTTGGCGATCCGGACTTGAGAATCTGCCTTGAGGCCCACGACGGTCTTCGGTTGATCAGTCGCAAGATAGATTCGATGGCGGTTACTCCATTGACCCGTGAAAATGCCAGGCGGGACCCAGGTGTCCTGAAGGCCGATGAAGAGAACGGCTGCCGCGTCGAATTCGATTCGATGAAGCGTAGGTGGACCGATTGGTTTTTGAAGATACGACCTGGGGCGGAATTACTGGATTGAAGCATCTGCAGGTGCCAGGTTGCGGGTTTTCCGCAAAAGGCCAACCGCCAGGAATCATCTCCGGAAATTGAAAATGAAAAAAGCAAGAGTTGCATCCGATAATCGGGAGATTGTTCCGTTCCAGCGGTTTGCGGCGGCCAGATTCAGCAACCGTGAGTATTGGTGGGAGCCGCGGCGTTCCGAACAAAGCTGCCACCTGGCGTGAGGAAGTGGTCGGCGAGTGCTGCGTTGTCGCCGCAACGTTAACTTGAACACGGGTCGCGTTGACCACGCGATTGAACAAAACGAGACGTGAATGAGTACTGAGTTTACAACCCTGCCCAAGCTAAAGCTCAATGTTGAGACCAAGGCGTCGCGATATGATCGACTCAACGCGATTTTGATCGCCTGCATTTTGCTGTTCGGGTTTCTGTTTGCAGTCCTGTTCCTGATTTGGCTGACCTCGGTGTTTGACTTCTCCCGCCGGGTTGCTGGTCCGATGGTGGTGGCCAACGAGCCTGGTGATTCCAAGCCGGAAGGCGTGGCCGACGATGTGCTCGAACCGGGCGTCGAAGAGTTTCCCGAAACCGAAGTGCCACAGTTGGCTAATGCGCTGGAGGCTGTGACGGATGCGGTTTCGCAGGTTCGGGCATCGCTGGAAAAACGAAGTGGCGATGCGGCGGAGATGGGACGTGGGCGCGGGTTCGGTTCTCGTGAAGGTGGTCCCGGCACGGGTGGGGATGGCATTCCAGAATACAAACGCTGGATCATCAACTACGAAGCCGAGGATATTAATACTTACGCCAGACAATTGAGCTTTTTTGATATTGATATCGGTGTGATTCATCAAACCAGGAACGACATTTGGCGGGTCCACGACGTCGGAGGCGGTGCCTCGGTGATTAAAACAAGCCGGGAGCGTGAAAACAAGACGTTGAGGTTCACGCACGACAAGATCAGGATGAGGCGGTGGGATCAGGAATTGTGCAAACGAGCCGGTGTGGATCTTTCCAATACCGTTCAGGCTCAATTTTACCCCGAGTCGACCCGGCAGGTTATCCGGGGCGTTGAAGCGGCTGCCCTCGTGGGGACCGGTCGAACACTTAATCAGGTCAAAAACACAATCCTCAAGGTTGTGCCAGGGGGAAACGGATACGAATTTGTCGTAATAGATATTCTTTATCGTTAATCCAAAAGTCAGAGTTTTGACCTAACCACTAACGACGCCAACTAGAATGTGTTTTCCCGCGCTGGCTGGAAGTCACCAGCGGGAGCTTTCCATTATCCGAAGGTTGATCATAATGTGGCCTTCATTGACGCGGAAACGACCGGGATTTTGTCAGTAAATTCGAACAAACAACCACTCATTTGAGATCAGGGGACCATGGATCAAGTTTTTACGATTTTGGGAAACGTTATTTACTTTGTGTTGTTTCTTATCGCGCTGTGGGGCGCTTTTTGCGTGGTAATGGTCTGGTCCCGCGTGCGTCAAAAGCAGTTCGCCAATGAAGACCAGCAGACGTTGTTCCTTGAAGCGATTGAAGACCCCCTTTCCAAGGGCGACTTTGCCGCTGCTTCGGAATTATGCGAAGGTGACCGACGCGCAACGTGTCAGCTTTCACAACTGGCGATCGAGAACCGCAAGATCGGGTTCGGAAAAGTCAAACAGCTGGTCGCTGACCGATTTCAACGGGATGTGCTGCAGGACCTTGAGTACCGGCTCAGCTGGGTCTACACGGTGATCAAGACGGCACCGATGGTCGGACTGCTGGGCACCGTCATGGGGATGATGGCGGCGTTTTCGAAACTGGCTGATAAAAACGCCACGGTCGAAGTTCCCGCGCTGGCCCAGGATATTCAGTTTGCCTTGATCACAACTGCGTTAGGTTTGGCGATCGCGATTCCGCTGGTGCTTTGTACGGCCTACATCAACGTGGCCATCCGGAAAATGGAAGACCTCGTTTCTTACGGTCTGAATCAGTTCCTGGAGATATTCAAAGAGAGCAATATTCGTTATCCCAACAAGTAACCTGTCGTTTGGCGATATCCGCCGTGTCCACGACCCCTGATTTTCGCAGAGTGCCGAACCGACGATGACTGAAGAAGCAAACATTGAACTTCCCAAACGCAAGCGGAACCCGGACGACGGTGAGCTGGATATTACGCCGATGATCGACGTGACGTTTTTGCTGTTGGCGTTTTTTGTGGTGGTTTCCCGGATGGATCCGCAGGCAGCTGTCGCGCTTCCACTGGCCAGCTACGGAGATTCGGTTCAGGATAAGGAAGCCGTCACATTGATCGTGATACTCGATAAAGACACAGGCGAGAAAGTGGAAATCTACAAGGGCCGTACGATGCGCGATGACACCCGGGTCCCGGTCGGCGATGAAGAATTCCAGGAAGAGAATATCGGTGAATATGTCGAGAACGAGCTTTCCAGCCATCCCACCAAGAACGCAATTCTGATCAAGGCCGAAGGGCAAGTGAAAACGGGAATGGTCGAAATGGTCAAGCGCGGAATCGCCCAGTCCGAGTTGGCGAAATCGAGGAAGATCTTTGTTGGCATCGAGGAAGAACAGTAACCGGGGCAGGCAATATGGTCAAATTGACCCATTGAAGTAATCGGATGAGCAAGAAGAAAAAACACAAAAAAACGAAGTCAAATTCCGAGGACTCCAGTCCGGACGAACGGTTTGGCTTGAACGAGCCGACCGGTCAGTTTGCCGATCTGGACGAGGAAATGAAGCGCAAGCAGGAATTGGAACGGCAGAAGCCGGTTTCCGGTGTTCGCCGGCCTGTTGCCGGCGATTCCTCCAGCGATTTGACTTTCAAGCCCATGGGCTGGAAGGGAATCGAAGAGCAGGACGAAGAGGAATTCGAGAAAGATGTCGCGTTTGAAAAAAAGGAAATTCCCGAAGACGAACTCGACATGACCCCGATGGTCGACGTGACTTTTTTGCTGCTGATTTTCTTCATGGTGACAGCGTCGTTCACGCTGCAAAAATCCCTGGAACAACCTCCGGCGACCTCGGATCAACCAAGCACGGAGGTCCTGGAAAATGACAAGATCCTTGACGATTACGTGCAGGTAACGATTGACCAGACGAACACCTTTTATGTGACAACTCGGGACGCCGAAGAAGTTGAATGTCCCAGTGACAGTGAAATGAGAGCCCGCGTCAAGGACGCCAAAGAAACGACCAGCGCGACACGTTTGATTATTGTCGCTCACGTGGATTCGACTCATGCCAAGGTCATCACCGCCTGGGACACGGGTGTCGTAAACGGGATGACGGAAATTGAGATTCAAACGACGGATGAAGATTTTTGACCGGCGAGCCTGACCCAGCCAGCTGATTCAGGAAGCCTGGCATCAAGTCAAGCAAGGGTCAAGACAACAGCTCAAGAAAACCAATAACGGTGCCTCGGCCGAAACCACCGCGAGGAGATGAAGGAAACCCGAATGACACCGCGTCAGCTCCTAGAGAAACTCAAACAGCTTGGAATCATCGATCCGGCAATCTTGGAAAGGATTCGCGACGAGATCGACAACCCGGACAAGACGGTCAAGTCACAGGCAATCTTGAGGTATCTCGTCAAGAAAAAGCAGATCACCGAACAGCAGGCGAAACTGTTGCTGGCAAATGCCCCGGAAACAAAAAAGACAGCCGATGAAATCGAATACGTAGCGCCGATCGAAAAAAACTATGACACCGACGACCTGACCGGTTTGATCAGCCAACCCGAAGAGAGTCCTGCCGAAGAAAAATCACCAAAACCGAAAACCGGTTCGCCTGACGTACCCGAAGTCGCCGTGGAAGTCGATTACGGGGCGACGTTACTCGACGAAAATGGTCTGTCGCCTGATGATTCGCCGGGAGCCATTGTTTCACCTGCATTCAATCCCCCTGGTTTAAAAGGGGAGGCCGTGGAAGAGCTCGCCCCGATCGCCTACGGCGGCCTGGACGATGGAGGTTTTGATTCCGGTGCCTATGCGGCAACGAGCGGCCAGCATCACGTCGTTCTTTCGTTTAAGGGAAAACGAAATCAAGGCGACCAATGGTCTACCAAATGGTTGTACATCGGGTTCGGAATTCTGGGGACGTTGTTGATCGGCGTGGCGATCCTGTGGATCGTCAATATCGGGCAGCAGCCAGAAGACATGTTCGAAGCTGCGATGGACAGTTTCAACAAACAGTCCTACGCGGATGCCGCGAAAAAGTTTGAAGACTACCTCGAACAGTATCCCAAGCACAAAGATGCACCGACGGCCCGCGCCCGTCGGATTCACTCGATCATTCGTGGTACCTACGGACTCAAGAACTGGACTGAGGTGATTCAACAGGCCGATACCCTGTTGCCAGAACTGGCCGAGGATGAGGATGGCAAACTTGACTTGCTTCGCGAGGACCTGGCCGTGATGATTCCTTCGTCGCTTGCCGAGGTCACCAGAAAAGCGACGAAGATTTCTGACCTGTCTGCCATGGAAAAAGAGCTCACCACTATCAATGGTTATCGGGAAGTGGTTGAAAACCCGGTCTACATACCGGCCAGTTTGCGGAAAACACCCTCCGTTAACGATAATTACCTGCGAATTGACAACAATATCCGGATGTTGAAGGGGCAAATCGACAAGGAGAAACGCTACAACGTCGATCTTGCCAGAATTGAACAACTGGACAGGGAAAAGAAAACGGACGAGGCGTTTGGTGTTTATCAGAAACTGACGCGGAACTATGGAGATTTGGCCAGCCGAGACGAACTCCGTGAGTTGATGCTCAAGATCAGCAAGACGGAACAGGAATTGGTCGTCCCCGTCGAACTTCCGGTCGACACGTTCCAGGAAGATCGACCGACGATGCTGCAATCCACCGTTGTCATGGCGGTCAATACGGGAGAAGCGGTTCCCGGCCTCAAAGATGAGGTCGTCTGCTATTTGGTGGACGGTGCCGTTTACGGTGTGGATGCCGGAGAAGGAAACATCGTGTGGCGCAGATTCGTCGGTTTTGAAACCAGCAATCAGCCCCTGGAGATCAACAAAGAGACGATTGCCGTTTCCGATCAGCGCAACCAGGACCTGGTCGCGGTCAAAAAACAAACGGGAGCGTTGATCTGGCGTACCGAAATCAGTGAGCCGTTCTTGCCTCCGACAGTCGGCGACCAGGTCATCATCATTACGACCGAATCGGGAAAAGTCATTCGGCTCAATGCAAATACCGGTGAAATTGAGCAAGCTGTTCAATTGCCACAACCGGCCAATATCAACGCGTTGGCCGCCACCCGCGATCCATATGTCTATCAGGTTGGAAGTTATCACAATCTGTACGTGCTCTCGAATCAGGATTACAGTTGCGTGGAGGTACATTACCTCGGTCATTATGAAGGCAGTATTTCAGTTCCACCCCAGGCCTGGACGGGATTCATTCTCGTCGCGATCAACGGCGGCGACCATTGTAATCTGCACGTTTTGAAGCCCAGGGAAAAAGGGCGTGGGCTCGAGTTGGTTCAGGTCATCTCAAGTATCGTCTCAGGGACCGTTTCAACTCCTTTGGAACGATTTGGACGCTGGATGCTGATGACGTCTGACCAGGGTGATATGAAGATTCTTGAACTCTATCCGGCCGAAGAACAGAATCCGGTCCGAGTGCTCGATGAAGACGTATTTGATGCCAAAGGGGGGCAACGGGCGTTCATCAAAACCGAAGGCAGCGACCTATGGGTTGCCGGCCAGGGAATCATGCGTTATCGAATCAATCGCAACATGGCCAAGTTTGGTCGCGAGATCCTGCTGGAACCGAACGACACGTTTCTTAGTCCTGTTCACAAACTTGACGACTACCTGCTCCATGTAAGACGTCGTAATCGGTCAGGAATGCTTTCCGCTTCATTGGTCGATGCAATGACGTTGAAACCGGTCTGGCGGACGGATTTTGGTGGCGAACTGGCAGGCCCGCCAATGGCATTTGGGGATACGGTCGTCGCGGTTTCGAACCAGGGCGATCTGTTTTCGATTGATGCAGAAACGGAGACCCTTGGCTATTCGGGGAACCCCGCTCGCGCGAGTTCGATCATCGAAGACTTGAAATTCCAGAATCTGATCGAGTTGCCCGAAGAAAAATTCGCCTGTGTCGGGCCGGCCGACCGCAAGGACCTGTTGTTCGCCAACCGGGCTACCGGATCCACAAAACTTGTTTCGCTTGCCAAACCTGCGGACAAGCCCGCCTGTCGACCGATTGCCATGGATTCGGATTTGATCATCCCGACCGCGACGGGCCAGGTCGCTCGGGTCAATCCCGGTACGGGTCAGATGATTGGGACGCCATTTCAGCCACCGATACAGGCAAATACAAAGACTCCCCCGTGGTTTGAACCAACCATTCTGGGCAACAACCAGTTCGCCATTGCATCCGGGGCAACGGACGATGGTGCGAAGAGCATGCTTTACCTGCTTTCCGGTGAAAATCGCCAGGTTGTCAAAAAGGTCAGCGAGTTGGTTTGCGAATCGTCGATCAAATCTCGATTGATCAACGATGGCACGAACGTGTTTGGTGTCATGGTGTCCGATCAGGTTGACAAACTGGTTTCCTTTGGAGTTTCGCCTCTGGTAATTGGCTCCGAGGTTCAATTGGAAGGCGTGATGGTCGACGGACCCTGGATGACCGAAGCTGGAATTCTCGTGCTACTGGACAACGATGGGCTGTACTGCTTTGGAAGCGACCTGGCGCCGACCTGGTCAATCAAAGTTCCCAACCAGAAACTGGCTTGCGATCCAGAGATGGCGGGTTCCCAATTGATGTTGTGTTTTCGCAATGGGAGCGTGCATCTTGTTGATCCCGCAACCGGGAAAACAGGTTACGAATTCGAAATTGGACAGCCGATCATACACAAGCCTTTGAGAGCCAGTCAGAAAATGTACTTTGGTGGCATGGATGGCACCGTTCACGTGGTTGACTTGAACAAACTGGAACAACCTCCCAAAAACGATTAACAGGCCTGAGCCCGGACATTGTCAATTCTGGCGATGTGGGCTTCGAAACCATCCCAGATTCAGTCCCGTACCGCAGGAGTTGCGACTTGACCGACCGAAGTTATTTGCGGTGATCAGAATTCAAACTGGCAGATTGCCCCGCAAATCTGTCGAGCCTGAGCCATTGAAGACAGTCAAATGCCGTTCAAACGACCAGCAAGAACCCATGAAATATTTGAAAAACCAGCCTGAAACCTATCGCGAGCAAGGACGGAGGTCCCCTGGACGCTGGTGGGCCGTTGCGCTGTTTTGGATCCTGTTGTTCGCGTCGCCTTGCCCTTCGACGTATTCCCAGTGGATTGAGAAAGCGGATTTGAAGGGTCCCTATGTCGACAGCGAGCCATTCGATCTGATTTTTCTCAATCAATCTGGTGAAGACGCAATTCTAAAAATCAAGCCACTGGAGGGGGCCCTTCCTTCGACTCCGTTACCGGAACGTGGCCAGCTGGTTTTCGAATTCTTTTCCGGTGAAGACGAGAGGTTCGAAGTTCCGTATTCAAGCATCGAAAAAATTCAGACGTTCAATGAACTCCTGGTCGATGAGGCCGATCAGTGGATCGTCGAAAAGGAATATGCCAAGGCGTTTCGAAACCTCTTTCATGTCTACAACCGTGGTGGAAAAGACGATCCGAAGATGGTGGCATCAATGATGAGCTGCCTGTTTCTTGATGGCAAAGAGAACTTCGAAAGCGGTGAGTTTGAGTTGGCGTTGTCGATTTTTGAAGATATCTATGAAAAGGATCCAAGTTTCCAGGTGCCCGGGATTCCGCAGCCGCTTGTCGACATCGTCATGGCTTGTCACAACGGTATGATCAAGAAGAGATTCGACAATGAAGACTATGTCGGCGTTCGAAAGCAGCTAGGCGCGGTCATCGAGAAATATGGACCTACCGCCGACCGTCTTAATCAGGAATGGACGACAAGCTTTCTCAAACGCAGTAACGAATTACTGGAGCAGGCCAGGATATTTGCGGCGGAAGGGAAAGGGCGTGAGGCTCATTTGGCGGCCAAACAATCCGATCAGATGTTCCCCGATCGACCGGAAGTTCTGGAACTGCAGGGCCAGCTGCTGCTGCAATTTCCCTTGATCGTTGTCGGCGTCAGCCAGAAGGCCGCCGACGCCGATCCGAACCGAATTGAGAATTGGGCTTCTCGCCGCGTGGGTCGTCTGACCCAGCGAACAATCATCGAGAATACCGGTTTGACCGATGAAGGCGGCAAGTTTGAATTCTTGAACGGCACGATTTTTCCTGCCGATGACGTCGGATTGAAGTACGTCATGGAACTTAACGATCAACCGCCCGGTTTTGCTATTCCGCCTCTCACCGCGTTTCAACTTTCGATGCGGCTGACTTCGTTTGCCGACGCAAGATCACCCAACTACAAGGTCGCCTGGGCCAAGATCCTGGACGCGGTTGAAATCGAGGACGAAAATCGCGTTTCCTTCACGCTTCGAACACCTTTCGTTCGTCCCGAGGCCTTGTTGAAACTTCCCTATTCCGATCCCGATGAAAACGGCCAACCCGATCAAAACGGCTTCTACGTGTTGATGGCTGAAGACAACGATATCAAAACATTTGAACTCAATCCACGGTACCCTCGCATCGTCGATCGGCAGCATCCCGTGATTGTGGAACAGGTGTTTTCGTCCGCTTCCAAGGCGGTGGATCAACTGATCGCCGGTAACATCGACGTGATTGACCGGGCACCGATTGCGGATCTCGAACGCCTCAAGTCCGCCGAAGGTGTCAAGGTTCGGGCTTACATTCTGCCGACCGTGCACATGCTTGTCCCCAAAATCCGCGGGGAACTGAACCATGATCCCAATTTTCGAAATGGATTGTCACACGCGATCGATCGACGAATGCTGGTCAATGATGTGATCTGTGACGGTACACCGGTCAATGGTTGTGACGAGATCAGTGGGCCGTTTCCAATTGGCACCGAAGAAAACGACCAGATCGCCTATGCATATGACCTGAAAGTCCGTCCGTTGGCTTTTAATTCTCAGATGGGCATGGTCATGGTTAACCTCGCCCTTCGCGCTCAGCCGCCCGTCCGGCCGGATCCGATTCCGAGTCCGCTGCTGGTGATTGCTCATCCCGATAGCAGTCTGGCCGCCAATGCTTCGGCAGCGATTGCCCGAATGTGGTCCGAAATTGGAGTCGAAACCACAACCCGCGAATTGAAACCTGGCGAGTCGGTTCCCCAGGATCAACAATGGGATTTCCTGTACCTGGAAGTCACCATGGAAGAGCCACTTGTGGACGCCGCTGCCATCGTCGGGTCCGGCGGCATCGCCAACGACGTCAGTGCACCCATCGAGCAAACCCTGCGAAACTTGAGTTACGCACAAAGCTGGCAATCGGCATGTGCCGATTTGCGGCGTCTGCATCGACAAACGGCCATCGATTTGTCCGTCATTCCGCTATGGCAAGTCAAAGAGCATTTCGCTTATCGAAACACGGTGCGCGAGATCGGGCGTGACTTGATTCACCTTTACCAAAACGTCGACCGTTGGAAAATTGATTTAACGGCTGAAGAAGAGCAACAGGAAAAATGACCTTGTTCCATCAGCAGACTGACATTCGAGCTCGGCACCGTTTTCGATTTACCGAAATTGCCTGCACTGCGATGGTGCTTGCCCTGGCTGGTTCATGCTTCTCCGCGCCAGCCAAGCTGCCTGGCAGCCAGCAAACGGATGAAGCCGAATCGACACAAGCGATCGTGGACGAGTTTGTACCGGATTTTGACGACCAGGACCTCGCCGGCAGCTCTGAGCGGGCATGGGAATTCCGGCCCTATCACGTGGCGGTATGGTTCTGTCTTGACGGTTCACCCGGGCTCAATTCGGTCTACAGGAGCATGGCGACGGAAGTCACGCGTCGATCGGAATTGCTGGATCCCAGCGGCTGGGACCTGGCAACCGGATTGGCGCCTTCGCGCTGGCGGAACCGCTTTTTGAATTACATCGAGACACCCGAAAAATGTGCCGGTTTGGAGGATCTGCCGGCACTGAAACCGTACGACAAACTCATGGTGGTATGCCTGAACGCAGAACTCGGGCAGACGATCGTTCGGGTGCGCGAGTTTGATATTCAGACTCAGCTTTGGGGACCGTTGATCATTCGTGAAGTGATTCAAAAGCATCAGCTGGGACGCAACATAATGGATGCGATCAGCGTGGCATTCATGCCTTTGGCCAAGATCGAAGGGGTTCGGGAAATTGATGTTACCGACGAACAAGGCAATGTTCGTAAGAAAGATGAAGTTGTCATGCAAATTCGGGCGGTTCGGAGTTGTGTGAAGACCGTGATTGACGAAGAATTTCAATGGCAAGCCAGGCAGATCGAAGACTCACCCGTATTCATCAAGAACGACGATCGGTTTCTTCCCATCATTCGGATTACCGACCGCCAGGGTGACCTGGTTTCGTTGCAGCCGATCGAGTTTACTTTCTTGACTGTCAATTCACAGGAAGATGCCGACCTGAGGGCGTCGATCGAATCCAATCGCCGTGCACCCCTGTCCCAGCGAAAGAGCAAGAAATCTCAGAAGCTCGCGTTGGTGATCCGCCCTCCAGAAAGATCGACGCGTCTGTTTCTGGTTTCTGATGACAAGGAAAAAACGCCAATGGAAGGCTTCGAAATCTGGTCTCGAGCCCCCGACGCACCGATCGAAGACAAGGTGTATCTCGGCAACACTGACTGGCAGGGCTCAATTGAAATACCGCCCAGTCCCGAAGGGCTGCGGTTGATCCTCGTCAAGCGGGGAGAACGAGGCCTGCGGAGACTCCCGATCATGCCCGGGCTGTATGAATCCGTCGTCTCGACGTTGCCCAATGACGAAACGAGGCTGTACGCCGAAGGCGTGTTGCAGGGACTTCAGAATGAGATTCTCAGCATGGTCATTCAAAGGCGGGTTTTTGAGAACGAGACGTCGGCCGCGATCGAAAACAAAGATTCCGATGCAGCACTGGCGGGCTTCAATGAACTGAAATCGCTGTCCCTGGATGAACTCAAGTCAAGGATGAATGACGAAGAAATTCGACTCAAGTCGCTAACCGCTGATGCACGGGAGTTGGATTATATCATGCGTCGGTTCGAGGCACTCCGAAAGATTCTCAACGACCAACAGCGATTGTCGAAAGAGTCCCAATTGCAGGAAGTCATTCAGCAAATTCGCCGATCAAAGCTGGCCGAACCGGCAAACTAGTGGCAGGTGGTGTACGGGGGCTCAAGGAACAGATGTTTCCCGACCTTCACATTCCACCTCCACTCCATGATTTATGGCCTCGCGGCAAAAATCCCACGGCTGGATTGGGATTGGACCATCGAATCCAGGAGGTTAATATTGACCCGGAATCGAGGAAATTGCCGGTTTGCTCTCCTCCCTGAAGTGACGTTTTGCCTTCCGCATGCCGGCAGGCTTTCAGTCCTTCTAACCGTTAATACCGGTCAGGAACCAAGTTCGTTTTTGCGGTAAAAGTCGTGGCAGCAGCATGTCCGGAACCTATATTTTTTCTCACGCAAGAAAATACCTGTTTTTGCTTCCAACGAAATGATTCGCAAAGCCACCATCCTGCTGAGCCTCTGCTGTGCGATTCTGTGCGCATTCATTGGCTATTTGAGCTACAGCTCGATGAAGGAATCAGAAAGGGTGGATGGCGAAGCGGCCCCGATGACCTGTGAGGCAGTACTCAATTCTCCAATCTTGCAGAATGCTCGAATCAAATTGACCGAATTTGCGCCGGGGAAACACCTGGCCCATCTCGACAATGATGGGGATGACCAATGGGACAGTTTGTGCGTTCCCTTCTTTCCACCCAAGCATCAAAAAATTGGCTATGGTTACTGCGCTGTGCTGGTTTGCTTCAAAAATATTCCGACGCGAGAAAGACTCGAAACAGTCATGGAAACGGGCGAGCTGGATATTAATTTCTGGCTGGGACGACAACACTTGGATCGTGCAATTCACTCGCAACTGGCCCAACAGTATACGAATATGGATATTGCTAATTCACCGGTGCTGTACTACGGATTCGATGGACAAAATCCGCTGTTGGGCGAGTCAACGTTGTATCTCAGCGCGGGTGCCGGATCAGTCGCCCTTTGCGTTGCGTTACTGGCATTGATCTCCGGAATCTTCCTGCGAACCAAGCCGACCCGCGTTGATGTCGATTTGGAAGACCAACCGACCACGAATCGGGCCGGCCTTCCGGTTAACGAGCACCGCAGCGTACTAGATCAAGTGACACCGGCTCGGTCCGTTCCCGGCGAGTGAATTCTTGTCGGCGGATCGTTGTGACTCAAGCTTGTTCCTTGAATTCCCGTCCCGGCAGCGTGTCGTGGCTGTTGAGCAAACGCTGCCTCTAACCAGCAGTCGCCGAACGATTTCCCGCCGTCCAGTTGAACGATCGGTCGATGTTCGCCAATTCAATTTGCCAAAAATATCCGTGCGATTACGGAAAAAATTATTTGAGCCATGACCTCGAGAAAACGGGTTGAACCGCGAATAAAGATTGTGACAATATTCACAAGGTCCGGAACATCGCGTCGCATCGTACAAATCGTCCAGAAAAAAAGTTGGAAGACGAACCTGAACTGGCTAGATTGAAGAAGACCAATTGTCTTTTTAAGAGGATCCGATTGATGCCCAGATCAGGACAGGATTTTTCGGCCGCCGACATCATGACGTCTCGATTGGTGACGCTTGATCCCGAGATGGATGTGTTTCGGGCGATTGAGCTGCTATTGAAACATAAGATTTCCGGAGCCCCGGTCATCGACAGGGACCGGCGATTGCTCGGCATGTTTACCGAGAAATCCTGTTTGGAAGTCATGGTGGCCGCAGCCTACGAAGGTCTACCGGCAAACGAAGTCGGTGCTTTTATGAGCGAACCGGCAGACACGGTGGTCGAAAGTACCGGGATGTTGAGTATGGCTCAGATTTTTCTCAACCAGCGGACGAGGCGACTTCCTGTTTTACGAGACGGTAAGTTGGTCGGACAGGTCTCCAGACGCGATTTGATCGGTGCCACAATGAAATTGGTTCAGCGTTCACCCGACCACAACAGAACTTTGCTGTACCTTTCTGCTCTGCGGGAAATGCAGGATTCCCCAATGTAGCCGTTGGGCTCGACGCGGCTCCGGAGGCGTCCAAACCAAAAATGGTTCGAGTTTCGCCGGGTATTCGGTTGTGTCCATCCGGGATCGGTTCTGGATGGACTCCAAAATTGGCTCGCCCGCTTGGACGTTTATCAGACGCAAGGAATTCGCTAGAATCCAGAGGATGTATCCGGTTTCGTCGTTCATGGGGAAAACTTGAGCTACCTAAGAGCTTGTCATTGTTGTGGATTGATCCATCAAGTTCCGAACGTCAACGATAACCAGCGGGCCTCGTGCACCCGATGTGGATCGACGTTTGCGCGAAAGGGTCGCCTCGCCCAGTCCGCCAGCCGAACGGCCGCAGCAGCACTCGGGGCGTTCGTTCTGTTTTGGCCAGCGATACTGTTGCCGATTCTGGAAATTGAACAGCTCGGGTTGAAAAGCAAATCCAGCCTCCTGACCGGCACGTTGGACCTCTTTTACCATCGGAACTATTTTGTCGGTACCGTGGTTTTTCTCTTTTCAATTATCTTGCCCCTGACAAAAATTGTTTTACTGCTCGAACTGAGCCTGCTGGAAATGCTCCATCGAAGACACAAGGCATTCACGCTTCGATTGATGGAACACCTGGGCAAATGGAGCATGATGGACGTGATGCTTCTGGCGTTCCTGGTCATGTTGGTCAAACTGGGCGACATGGTCGAGTTCCATTTTGGTCCGGCGATTATTGCTTTCGTCTTCTGCGTCGCGATGAGCATGATCGCCTCGATGAGTTTTGATTCACACGCCATTTGGGAAGAATCCAGTGAGTGATCCCGACGCGAAACCACAGCCCATTGATGATCCCGCATCGAATCCCCCTCCCGTTACCGAAATTCCGATCGCGGCCGTGGGGCCCTCGCGCAGTTCGCTCGCGGATCTGGTACGCGGATCTTACATGTGGCTGGTTGCGATCTTATGTTTGGTCGTGGCGATTGGCGTAACCTGGTGGTCGATGCCTGAGCAGGGGATTAAGATCAGGATTCACTTTCCTGACGGGCACGGATTGGCTGTCGAAGACGCTGTTCGTTTCCGTGGTATCGACGTAGGATGGGTCGAGAAAGTCGAACTCAATCGTGCACTCTCGGGCGTTGATGTGCTTGTGAACCTTTCGACGTTTGCCGAACCACTGGCGCGCGAAGGAACGCGTTTCTGGATTGTCCGTCCACAATTGGGATTTGGCGGCATCTCCGGATTGGAAACGGCCGTTGGGAACAAGTACATTGGCCTGATTCCCGGCGACACGGAAGGGGAATGGCAGTCGAGTTTTGACGGACTGGCCACTGCGCCGCCCGATGCGCTTGAGAACCAGGGAATCGAGATCCTGTTGAGGGGCGACCGCCGAAGCAGCATTACCGCCGGATCTCCGGTGACCTACCGTGGCGTGGATATCGGTCGCGTATTGTCGGTCGAACTGTCGCCGGACGGTTTGAAAGTCGACGTACGAATCCGGATTCTTGATCGGTTTTCCAAGCTCGTGACGAGTGAGTCGAAATTCTGGGCCAGCGGTGGAATTGCCGCTGAGTTTTCACCGCTGGGAGGCGGACTGACATTTGAGATGGAGTCGATTGAAACACTGGTTCAGGGCGGGGTGTCCGTGTTGACCGTAGCCAACGGCGGTCGCCCAATCAAGCCAGGCGACGATTTCATATTGTTCGATTCACCGGAAGACGGCTGGTATGAACAGGCGGGCCAGGTCCAGGCAACGGATGTTCAGAGACGAGGTGCGATTCCCCTGGAGGTTGCGTGGGACCAAAAAGGGTTTCTCGGGCGGGTCTCCAGAAAGTCCGTCGGGTTTATCGGGACCCATATTCGAACGGGGACCGGGGAATATGCGATGATTCCATCGGACCTGCTCGAACTCCCCGAAAAAGGCATCGCCGGCAGCCTGCAAATCGGATTGGCCAACCGCGCGGAAATGAGTACCGCCGTGGGTCCGGGAGTACTCAGGGAATCTGAAATTGCGCAACTCCCCCTGCCCGTCGCCAGCGGATTTTCCTATCCGTCGCCAATCAACACGAATGACATGCGTGTGCCGCAGTCACCGGAGTCCTGTCTTGCCATTCGCGCCAACGGAGACTTCGACGACCTCAGGTACTTATCACTTTCGATTGACGCTAACGACATTGGAGACAACTGGGTGATCAGCAACTTCAACGGAGACCGTTCGGTCTGGCATGGAGCCCCTGTTTTGGCGGAAGCTGATGGGAAACTGATTGGAATCCTGCTGGTCGTTGAAACGGAAGCTCGCGTTTCGACGTTGACGCAGGCGAATATCCCTCAATAGCGAAACCTGGACCAAGGCAGCCAGTCGCCAACGGCGAGCCTGTCCGGACGGGCATCATTGAACCCAAGGAACGTCGAGTTATGGGTCGGAAGTCTCTTCGCTATCTTCACCAATCTGTCGGATCAATTTGTCGTAATTCTTTCGCGTTGCTTCCGCTGCATTTTTGAGGCTTTCCGCTTCCGGGAAGACTTCCGAGAGCTTCAGGATCGGGTCCATCCAGGTCTGTAAAACTCGGAATTGGTTTCGAATAATATCGAGGAAGATATTCGGAACCTTGTTGACGACTTCGATTTTTTGCTGAGAAACTCCGGTGATGGCCGACTCAGAGGAATTCTTGATTCCTTCCCCCAGCATCGTTTTCATGTCGGCGAGTGTCGAATTGAATTGCGAAAGTTCTGCAACCGCGTGGGCCACCTGCTGCATGGTCGCGGACTGAATCGTATTCGGTTCAGATTCCTGATCGATCAAATACCGAACGCCTTTGTCCAGTGACGAACGGATCTCGTGCAGGCCTTCGCTGAAGGTTGTCAGCTGGGCGATGACCTGTCCCAGTTGACCCTCACCCCCCGCCGCGCCGAGTAACAGGTTCCGCTGGAAGGTTCGCTTGATGTCGTTCCAGCGCTCCAGGTCTTCACCTTCGATCGAATTCATCAGGACCTGTAACTTCAACAGATTCGACTGGGCACCGGACGTCAGGGTCTGTGCCTGGTTTTGGTAGTGGGACTTGATCAGGGTATCGAGTTCTTCCTCATTCATGATCGGCGCGATTTGCTCCGCGATCTTGTTCATGTCGCGATAGGACCCCTGGAGCTTGAACGCAGGCTCGGTCCGGAATTCATCGGCTTGGGCGGCCGAATCGATATACTCGCGATTGACATCGAGAATCACGTTTCTGGCCACCAGTAACTTGCGCATGACGGCGACAAATTCATTGATCTCCTCGATCGAATAATTCCCTTCCAGTGTTCCCGGTTGAGCGCCCGGCTGTTGGGCCATTTTGATAATGGAGAACACATCGTTTCGCGATCTGGAATTGAGTCGGGAAAGCGTCGAATTCGACGTCAGGCAATTTTCAAGATAGCTCAATTCAAACGACGCAGAATTGTCACCGATGACGTCGCCGAGGTTGTAGGTGTCGGCACGGGACGCCAGCATGTCCGGGATCTGGAATTTCTCGCCGCTTTCGGTATATGGATTGCCCGCCATGACAACCGCAACTTTCCGGCCCCGAAGATCGTAGGTCCGCGTTCGACCGTGGAATACGCCTTCGATCCGGCGGGTGGCATCGCACAATGAAATGAATTTTTGCAGGAATTCCGGGTTGCAATGCTGTATGTCGTCAACATAAATCATCACGTTGTCGCCCATTTCCAGGGCCAGGTTCAGTTTTTCAACTTCTTCACGGGCACTCGCATTCGGCGCTTCCTCCGGATCCAGCGAGGTAACCTGATGCCCGATGGCTGGGCCGTTGATCTTCATGAACGTAATGCCCAGACGATTGGCAATGTACTCCATCAACGTTGTTTTGCCGTATCCTGGAGGCGAAACCAGCAACAACAAACCCATCAGGTCCGTCCGCTTGTCTTCGCCGACGACGCCGATTTGTTTGGCCAGGTTGGCACCGACCATCGGCAGGTAAGTGTCATTGATCAGCTGGTTCCGCACAAATGAAGTCAGTACGCGCGGCTTGAATTCATCGAGTCGAAGTTCCTCGCGCCGTTGGTCGATGATCGATTTCTTCAAATGCACGTAGGACTCGAACGCCGGAACGGTCTCGAACTGGAAACGGCGCAGACGCGTCATGAAATCGTTGTAGTCCAGTCGATAGGTTTTGGCATCGACGCGGCGGTGATCGCCCAGGATTCCGGTGATTTCACGCACCGAATCAACCCGGATTACCGTTCGTTGAGAGAACGATCCATCGGGCAGCATCGACGCGACCTCGTCAACGTACCTCAGATGGTCATCCCGGGCCGGGAAACCGCCTGGGGGGTCTTCCGCCTGTCCGGCGAATGAGGCAACCCAATCCCGCGCAATCAAGAACCGGTCTGTGGGATCAAGTTCTTCGTTGATGACGGTCGCTTCAAAGTCCTTTTGAACCGACTTCTTTTCCAGGAATTGCAGGAACGCGTCGCCCAATTCCCGAGCCTGACCACTGCAAACAAATTCGGATTGTGACGATAGTTGATCGAACAGGTAGTTGGCGGCTTCGGAAGCAAACGCGGAATCACTGACGCCCTGGCTCAGGACGAGCCGGTCGATTTCATGGGCAAGTTGGCTGATGTATTTCTGGCGGTCAGCGATTTCGCCAAACAGCTTCCGCGCCGTGCCGAGACTCCTCAGTTTTCCTGTCCATTTGTGCTGCGTTTTCTCGTTTTCACAGCCGAGCGCAAACCAGAATACATTGGCCAAGGCCCGGGCCCGGGTTGAATATTTCAGCAGGTCCAACCCGGCATCCAATTCCAGCAGTTGACGCAGGATCAAAGTCGCGTCGTGATCGTGAACGCCCTTGACATACCCCTCCGTGTATCGAGGCGACATGAACAGCTGAACCGTCTCCAGTAAAGCCTCATCGGATTGCGCCAGCAGTTCGACTGTTGTAGGGCCGTTGTTTCTGCCTTTCTCGTTTTTCCCGGCAGAAGGCCATGTGCTCGTTCCTGTCTTGGCAGAAGTCAGGATCAAGTAAGCAAGATACTCGGCACGGTAGACGTCGGCATTCTCCGAAACGACCGGTTGATCCCAAACCGCTTTCGTCGCATCCAGGGCATCGTTCCGAACAGGTTCAAAATAGTTGGTGCCACTCAGGTGAAAGAACATCTCACGGTTCTTAATCACTGTTGTCAGATCCAACGGCTGGGTGTTAACCGAGAATTTATGTTTGCCAAACTGAATGATGTTCTGACCATCGACAAACAACTCCTGCTTGTCCCGCAATTGGCGGACCGTGTCCTCGCGAATGGTCTTCATCCGGCTTTGAACGTCGTCGACCTTGACGGACTCACCCAGGCCATCCAGTTTTTCGACAATGTCGCGGACTTTGTCAATCATCAGATCCGAGGCGAAATAGCTGTTGATTTCCTCGACCGATTCAAAATTCGACACTCTCGACCGAATCCCCTTGAGGATGCGGTCTGCCGCATTCATCAGTGCGGTCGCCCGCTTGTTTCGGGCTTCGACGAGTTGGAGTTTTCTGGTGTCGAAAGCGGCATAAATCTCTTCGCGCTTTTCGGCCAGCTGGACAATGAACTCGTCGAATTCGGCAAATTTGCCTTCCAATTCCTCGACTTGAACCATCATCTTGGTCAGATACTCATCGCAACGGTCTGGCGAATCGCAAACGTCGAGGTAGTTCACGACGGCCTGGCTGACCAGTTTCAGCTGCGAATTGAACTCCGCGGCGCCTTCCACTGCCATCAAGGCCTGCGACTTTTTCTTCAGTCCGGCGCGCGTTTGATTCAAGTTGGAATAAATCGCAGAAATGTTGTCGATAATCCGTGTTCGTTGAGTCGCGTCGTCGATTTTCAGGTTGCTGACGATTTCGATCAGCATCTCAAGCTCTTTTGCGCCGTTGGCGATCTGCTCATCCAGTGCTTTCGCCTGGACACCGGTTTTCAGCGAGTCGATATCATTTCGCTGGCTCTCGACTCGTTCGGCATACGGGGCAAGCGAGTCTTCTTTGAGCAGGAACTCGACGCAGCGAAAGGAAAGTCGATCGGCGTTTTCGGCGACCTTGTTTTCGAGTTCTTCGACTGCTCCCAGGTCGACATACTTGAGCTCTTTGAGCGAAATGACCTGTCCGCGGACCGTGCGCAGGTCAGCCAGCGCGCGGACAAAGTCGTCGATGTGCTTGAAATACTTGCTGGTCGCCTGGATCAGCGCGTCGCGGGCCGCTTTGGACGTGGTGGCGAACTGTTCTGCCGTGTTCTTGCGGACACGGACGACTTTGTCGAATTCGTCGACCGCCGCAGTTGCGGCATCACGAATGTCCTTCAGCGGTTTGGCAAGGTTGAAGGTCTGATCTTCTTTGAGCCAAAAATAGGAGTCGATGATGTCGGTAGATTTCTTCACCAGGTCGACGTACAGGTTGGCGTACGAATCATCCTGGCCGATCAGGTTGATGACTTCATGTGATTCGGCCATCGCGCGAACAATGTCCCGGTTGCCGATCTTGTAGATGTAGGAATCCTGCTGTTCACCGATCTGGTAATCTTCACCGACGTATGGCGTCTGCCAGATCTGCATGGCATGGTGTTTCTGAGGAGTTTCATCGGATTTGAAGTAGATCAGGTTGCCGTTGTCAAAGATGGAAAATCCATTGCAGACAATTGGCGTCGCCACCTCCTGCTCGATCATGTTGTAGGAAAGCAAAACGTAGTGCCCTGACGTCTGATTATAAAAAACGTACAGGTAGTCTTCGCCATTGGTTGAGGGGATTCTCCGTTCGAACTTGAGGTTCGAGATATTGCTTTCGAAAGTCTTGTAAATGCCGGATTGCAGGTAATAGCCGTTGGAGAAAATCAGGCCGTGATCTTCGGGCAACTGCACGCAGGCGTCGGCGATTGCATCCAGGCGACGGGCGGTCTGTGTTTTCTCGTTGAAGACCAGATGCCGAAAGGCAGTTTCCTTGAACGGCTTGATCTTCAACAGGATAATGTTGCCCACGATCGCGTAGAAAATCTCGGCGTCATCGAGCGACTGGTCAGCATCATCGACCGGCTCGGCATAGATGCCGGAACCGTCGTCGGTATTGTCCTCGATTTTGATTGTCAGGTCGCCGCCGACGGTTTCCACGAACACTCGATCCTCGATCGAGATATGTGGATGTTCACCGTCCCGGTGGAGATCGCGATGGGTCCGGATCCACTGGAAATCGTGCTGTGGTGGAAGCTTGACTTCATGGTCGCTTCGGTTGTCGATGTAACGGAGTTTTCCCCCGTTGATCAGAAACTTGAACGACTTGGTATCATCAACCGTTTTTCCGACCTGGAAAACCATGTACAGGTGCGGGCCGGAGATATGGAATTTCTGAAACCGGGTGTCTTTGTAGTATTTGTACAAAGAGAAAAACTCCTGCTCGAACAGACCGTCCCTGATCAAATCCAGCGGTCGTTCATGCATCGTACCATCGGAGAATTCGTAGACGCCAAATACGTCGTCGAGTTCCGTAACGGTTTTCAGGCCCATGTGGACGTTGAAGCCGAAGATGAACTGATGGCCCACCGGAACAATGTCCTGCGCGATGCAGTTATGCGAAGTGGTAATCCGCTGGGTCGCGATCAACTCGGTTGGGATCGACCCGAAGACCTGTCGCCGCTCGTCGTTCAGCGAGTTGATTCGTTCCCTCAAATCCCCGCTGTAAGTGCGCAGGCGATTTTGAATGATCTCGTACGTTCCACGTTCCAATTGTGGCTCGTTCGCTTGCGCGGCAGCAGCGCGGTCATTCGTTTCGGGTTTTTCGGGAACGTTCGACATGAATCAATGCGGAATTCGGAATGCGGAAAGTGTTCGACGGGCGACCCACGGAGTGAAGTCGGATTGCGGCGGTTCAGTCCATGAGGCTGCCCCTGTCCACGGAGTGAACGGCCGGGGAAGCCAAGCGGGCAACCGTTTATCCCGCAGAAACGGCCTGGATCACCTGGCCTGCATTTTGCGTTGCGACGCCAGCGCGGGTGGCGGCACCCATCATCGCTTGCAGTCGACCCAAAACTTCGGTATCGCTGGTCAATCCCATCATTTGTCCAATCAACGCGGCGACAGAAAGGTTCTTCATGTCTTCCGACGACACGCCGAACATGTCGACATACCGTTCGATTTCGGCTTTGAATTGGGCCGGATCGCCTGTGAAGAAAGTGTCCTTGACATCCGTCAGGACTTTGCTGTTTCCGACCAAACGATCAACCTGTTTGCCCGCGGTAATCGAGTTGACGATACTGTCAAAGAACTTGGCGTCGCCACCGACGATGTCTATATTGGCGCTTTTGAGTGACTGACCGATCATACTCGCTTGCGCTTCCGCGATTTGACGTTGGGCGTCGATGCCGGCGATCTCGACATCCTTTTCCTTGTGAAGTTTGAGTTTGAACTCTTCGTGCTCTTTGCCGACCCCGTCGAACAGCTTCATCGCTTCGGCCTTCTGGGTAATACCTTTGGCGTCGGCTTCGAATTTCAGCTCAATCACTTTGGCTTCGGCCGTTCCTTCTTTTTCGAGTGCAACCGCTTTTTGAAGCGTTACCTGGGCTTCCGCCAAACCAATCGCTGCAGATTCGGCTTGAAGTGCTTCGGCCAGCATCTTCTTGGCATCGGTTTGTTTTTCGGCGGCCGAGCGATTGGCTTCCGCCGTGACGACGATGGTCTGGGCCTGCAGTTCGGCAGCCTGTTTTTCGGCTTCCGCTTGCTTGACTTCCTTGACCAGTTGCTGCTGGGCCAACTCTTCGGCCGCGGTAATGGCGACCTGTTTTTTCCGATCGGCAGCGGCGAATTCCCGAGTGTCCTTGATTTTCTCTTCTTCTTCAACGACGGTTCGCTCGACCATGACGCGTTCCTTGATCACGTCCTGGATGTTTTTCTTTTCGATTTCGATTGCTTTTTCTTTTTCGATTTCGGCCAGCGTCACGACGCGCAGACGTTCGGCAATTTCCAGTCCCCGGTCTTTTTCCACGCGTTCGGTTTCTACGGCATCGGTTCGCTCCTTGCTTTTGGCCGCGACGATCACTGCCCGCAAGCGGTTTTCTTCGGCGATCGCGATTTCTTCGTCGGCTGAAATTCGAGCCAATTCCGAGCGTTGACGCTCCTGTTCCTGTACGACCGCAGCCTCGGCTTCCTGGCGAGCCGTGATTTCTGCGATCTCCCGTTCCTGTTTCTCTTCTGCGTCGACTTGTTGTCGTTCAAGTGCCAGGATGGCTTCTCGGGCCTCGACATCCTGTTTTTTGATCGTCATTTCCTTTTCACGAGTGATCTGGTTTGCCAACGTGACTTCCTTGGCGGTCAACTCGGTGATCTTCTTAATCCCTTCAGCATCGAGGACGTTATTGGGGTTCAGTTTCTCCAGGTCGGTTTGTTCCAGGTAATCGATTGCGGCATCGTCGAGCACGTAACCGTTGAGATCCGTGCCGATGATGCGGAGGATTTGCTCACGGAATTCTTCGCGGGAATTGTACAATTCCACAAAATCGAACTGTTTTCCGACGGTCTTCAGCGCTTCGGAGAATTTCGGTTCGAACACGGTTCGCAAAGCGATTTCATCCGAGGCTCGGGCACACCCCAGGAACTGCGCCACACGTTTGACGTCCTCGGTTTCCTTGTTGACGCGAACGAAGAACGCGACCTTGATGTCGGCACGGATGTTGTCTTTGCAAATCAATCCGTCTTCACCGCTGCGATCAATTTCGATTCGCTTAACCGAAATATCCATGGATTCGACAATGTGCAGGATCGGAATTACAACATCACGATCAAAACTGACTTTTGTTCCGCCCATGCCATTTCGAATAATCGCAGATCCTTGCGGGACCTTGCGAAGGCACTTGATCATCAATGCCGCAATTCCACCGCCGATGATGATCAAGCCGAGAACGACCCAGAAAACCAGCCAATATAACGCGCTGCCTTGAGCAATGAACAGGATGTTATCCATTTACCTTCTTCTCCCACTTGGTGAGTTCAACCAAAAATGTACCGTTTGAATTGTCATAGGAAATGATCTTCGCTGCGTCGCCTTTGGCCAGTTTTTCACCTGGACGCGCCCGAACATTGATTGTCATTTCCGGTTCGTCGTTTTGTCTGATTTCCATCTGTCCAAATTTCTCAGTCACTTCGCTGGTCGTGACCCGACCGACTCGTCCGTGCATTTCTTCACGCGTCCGGTTTTCCGGAGGTGGTTTCTTGAATATCAGTGCGAACGGAATCATGGTGAATCGGGTTAATATCAGGCTGGTCGCGATGTTTGGAATCAACCACGACATCGAGATCCAGAACTTCTGATCCATGTTGAACTGGTGGTTGGTTACGAAAGTAGCAATCCAGAGAAACAGGATGAAAAAAGTGCCGATAATCACGATCGGGACTTCGCCGAGGTAAAAGAATTCAAATACCGTGCGAAGAAAACCATCATTCCCGGTCGTACTGCTCCCCCCGCCAAACGATGTTGCCGGAGCTCCATCGACTCCCGCGTGCGCATCGAGTCCGACGTCAGCGTCGAGTCCAACATCGAGATCAAGGTTGATATCAGGATTGACATCCAGGTCAAAATCGAAATTGTCCATTCCAAATACGCCTATCATGACCATCAACCAGTACAACAAGATCATGATCATGAGCGTTGTGGCTGGCAGATTGACGTAGTTAACGCATTCCTGAAAAAATTCGATCATTGTAAATTATCCGATTGTAATCTCCGTGATTACTGCCGTCACAACCGACTTGTCCCGCGCGCGGAACGATGTATGCGTACCGATTGCGCACTGGTTTCGCCGGTTCAGGGACGAGGTAAAACTTAGGTCACGCTTAAGAAGGAGGTTGGCAAACACGAAAAAATGATATTCTGGAGTCGAGGCTCGGTTGAAAGCTGGGTTTTTTCAATGTTTTTGCCGCTTTTGGGGGTGTTACATTTTCGCCCTCTATTCGCCGATCAAACGAAAATCTTGGGTGAATTCGAAGGAAACCACGTTCGATTTTCCTGACCATCGAGATCGATTCCACGTGTTGGCGAACCTGTTTGTCCAGGGCGTGTCGGTTAGACCGTGTCGAATTTTCATTGTGAAACCACCGTGCCAGCATCGGAACCTTGAATAAATGGTTCGTTCAATCGCCAACGCTTACCGGGACGCGTACGGTGGACTTTCAAGAGAAGTCTGGGCTCTCTCGGTCGCCTTGTTTGTCAATCGGTGCGGCAGTATGGTCCTGGCGTTTCTGACGCTCTACCTGACTCAAAAGCTCGGTTTTACCATGCTTGAGGCAGGTTCGATTTTCAGCGTTTTCGGGCTTGGTTCAATCACGGGGTCCTTTCTCGGCGGCAAGTTGGTTAGGTCGGTGGGCGCAGTACGCATCCAGATTGTCGCGTTATTTGCCGCGGTCCCCGTGTTCCTGTTGATTCCCTGGTTTGAATCATGGCCGGGCGTAGCAGCCAGTATGTTTCTTCTGAGCTTGTTCACCGAGTCGGTCCGACCCGCAAACAACGTTGCCGTGACTCAGTTTGCGGAGCGGCAGCTACAAACACGAGCGTTTGGTCTCCAGCGAATGGCAGTCAACCTCGGATTCTCGATTGGTCCGGCGATCGGCGGGATGTTAGCAGAGATTGATTTCGTGTGGTTGTTTGTCGTAGATGGAATCTCAACGGGGTTGGCGGGCCTGTTTCTGTATTGGTTTTTTGGATTTCGGCGATATGCCAAGCGGGGCGATACGGCCAGACAGCAAAAACAGGCCGAACAGGATCACGGTGACGGCTCTCCGTTACACGACTGGCAGTTTCTGTTTTTCATGTTCGTCGTATTTGCCGTTTCCGTCGTTTTTCTTCAGTTTCACGCGACCTACCCCAAGTACATGAACGACCAATACTCACTGTCAAAACCACAGATCGGCTTGTTGTTTTCGGTCAATACCGTACTGATTGTCGTTCTTGAGATGTTGATTGTAAATTTTGTTCGGAGGTTTTCGTTGCTTCGAACCATCGGTTGGGGGTGTCTGCTCGCCTGTATTGGCTTTGGAATTCTGCCCGCCAGTCAGGCAGCCTGGTTTGCCGTGTTTTCAATGATAGTTATCACGCTGGGTGAAATGTTCATGTTCCCCTTGGCAACCGGATTTGCTGCCCGACGAAGTGCCGGGCGCGATCAGGGCAGCTATATGGGTTGGTACGCCATGACGTTTTCATTTGCCAGCGTGGTCGCGCCATTGATCGGAACAGCGGTGTATGAAATTGATCGCGACCTGCTCTGGCACGCCAGCCTGTGGGTCGGCTGTTTTTCCGTCGGTAGCCTCTATTGGTTGGCATCCAGGGTCGAGTTGGATGATTAAGTTGTGCGAATAGGTTGACTCGATCTACCAGCTACCAGTCGTCTGAAAACGGGATCCGGGCGGTGTCAAAATGGCGCTATGGAAAAGCGGTGAAGCATAGTGGTACCCGGCAACATCAATCGCCACCATTGGGTTCCAACCGCATCAACGTGATGTCGTAGGACTCGCAATCGGCGTATGTTCTGATTTGCCGGCCCACAGTTTTGAATCCGGACTTTGCATAGTACTCGGGTAGCGTATCACTGACACAATCGAGGAAGACCGGTTTTCCATGACTGCATTCGTTGATTGACTCCCGGATCGCGAACGCTGCCACTCCCCTGCCCTGGTGTTCCGGGTGCGTTGCCAAAGCCCGCAGCATTAACACCGCGCCCAGGTTCGAATAGTCGGGCCAATCATCAAGGTGTTCGTGACGCAGTGTCACGAGACCGACAATCACACCCGCCTGAGTCACCACGAAGTTCGCGTGTTCCGACTGCCAATGGGCGTATTCTGCAAACGACGTCCGGGAGATCCGCTGCCGAAATCCTCGCAATTGAAGCCAGTCACCGACCTGTTTGAGAACCAGATACGCTTCTTCCACTCGTGAGTCATCGAGTGCGGAAAACTCCAGATTCATCAGGCGACTACGGATTTCCGTTGGGCCGTTTGGGTTTCATCAGAATCGGATTCATCCTTTCCCTTGTCGCCGTCAGTCGCTGGCTTATTGTCATTCGACCGGGGGCCATCGGCAGGAGTTCCGGATTTCGATTCCCGGGGTACCGGTGGGCGCTCCGCGGCTTGTTCATCGCCACTTTCGGAGGGCTCAACCTCGGGCTGGGCGGGCGGATCAACCTGGCCGGGAGTTTTCTCCTCAGCCGTTTCGGACTGAGTGCCAGCGGGGCGTGGAATGTCTCCGAGTTCTGTTCTGGAACCAGCTGCCGAGGTGTCAGGAACTTCGACTACCGACTTTCTCGCGGAAGTCTCGTCGAGGGTTTTCGGCTGTACCAGATTCAACTCACCTTGGTAACCCCGGCCGCTGGTTTCAGTGAGCTCAGGTTTTGTAGTCAGAACGCTTTTGGCAGTTTCCGTTGCGGGTATCCGTCTCGCCGTGGTACTGGAGGACGTCGAGATATTTTCGTTTGACAAAGACGGACTGATATCAGCTTCGGATTCGACCGGGACAGCAGGCCCGATTTCGTTTCCGCAGTCGTCGAGCGGAATCCGAAAAAGAACCGTCCTCGGAATGTCCTGCAGAACTTCGTACTCAACACGCTTTTGCACCGTGCGTGGCACCTCGACCTCTTTGGTTTCGGGGATCCAGCGAGGAACCTCCACCGTGTAAGGTTCAACCGTTTCGACTTTTTCGTATGTCGTCTCGGTGTATGGGACTTTCTTGACGATTACCTCATCTTTGTAGGTCGTCTCCGTGTACGGTATTTCTTCGACGACGACGGTTGTTTTGGGGATCCGGACCGTGACCGGGACTTTTCTGGTTTCGACTTGTTCAATGGTCCGTTGAATTTCAATCGGCACCCGCCGCGTTTCGGTCTGCTCAACAAAGCGCGTAACCTCAACCGGTTTCCTCGTTTCCGTCGTTTCGGGAACGTAGGACAATTCGCTGGATTCCTGAGGAATCAAGGTGGGGACAATGGAAGCAACCGGGGTAACTGTCAGTGGCGCAACCCAGTGAAATCCACGCCGGCGATAAATCGTATAACCGGTTACTGGGTCCGTGTAGTAGCCGGCTTCGAGCCATTGCATTCGTGGACGTCGGCTTGGATCAGCCACGGTACTCAACTGCTGTACAATGGTATCCTGTTGAACATAATTGGTGCTGTTTTTCCAGACGGGTTTATAGCTGGTTGTTCTTTGTACTTCGACGAGTTGTTCCGTGACCGGCTTTCGGACGACAACCGTTTCGTCACGCATTTGAGTTTCGACGATCGGTTTGCGTACGGTGTACGTTTCGTCGCGCATCTCCGTAACCGTTTCATACGTCGTATGGGTGGTTTCCTGTTTTCGAAAGCGGGTTTCGACGATCGGCTTTCGTACCACCGTTCGTTCCTCGCGCTCGCTCGTCTTTTGGACCGGTTTGTATTCGGTCCTGTGGCGTTCGCGCGTTTCGGTTTGCCAGACTTTCTTGTAGGACGTGACGGTTTGTTTTTCCATGACCGTTTCGTCAACCCACTTGGTGACTTTGACCGGTTTTTTTTCGTAGATGGTTCTTGGAACTGTCTTGTACGAGTGAACTTGCTGGGCCGAAATGGGCGCAACGATAATCATTGTCATCAACAAGACGAACGGTTTCGAAATACTGTTAAACATTTTATTATCCTGCAGCAGGCGAACACGAACTCGGAAACAGCGTGTGCCCAGACCAGTGTCCATCATAGGCACAACGGACAGCAACCGCCAATTGATACAACAGCCGATCACGCCGCTTGTATCAAGTTTGACGAATTCACCAGTCGATGGCAAATAGCCTGCATCAAATTTGTGCCAGCTTTAACCTGCATTTTTCACGATTGGCTGCTGGCATGTTAAACCTTGCCGATTATTTCGCAAACTCGACCGGTTCCGGGCAGTAGAGGCGGAGCACATGAAAGCAAAACCCGCGAATCCCGGTTACTACGGTGTGCAATCCGGATGGCGTGCTGGTGCCTGCACGTCCAAAGCGGAAGACAAATACAGGCTCGATTCCTGGCCAGATCCAGGTTCCGGCGATGCCGGCCGCTCACGTCTCGTTCAATTACGCTTGCCTGCCATGTGCGATTCACAGGTTGGGTGATCCGATCCATATCAAATCTTTGTTTCTGTTCGTGAAACGAAGACAACGGAAAGGTGCATGGGGCTGACTGCGCACACTTTTTTTTGGTTTGGGATGTGTTACCTTGGATGCGAGGGTGTCGAGGTCTTCATTCCCCGCCATGTGGAAAAATGAAATACGCAATTTGCAATGAGCTCTACGTTGACTGGCGGTTTGACGAAGCGTTTGCGCATGCCGCAGCGCTTGGTTATACCGGTGTTGAAATTGCGCCGTTTACGGTTGATTCCAATGTGTTTGAAATCTCAGCGGATCGCCGGAAGCAAATCCGCGAAACAGCTGAGGCCAACGGGTTGGAAGTGATCGGACTGCACTGGTTGTTGGCCAGAACCCAGGGTTTGCACCTGACGTCCCGCGACGCGGAGGTGCGAAGGCGGACGGTTCAATATCTTTGTGAATTGGCGAGGCTTTGTCGGGATCTGGGTGGATCCGTCATGGTATTTGGTTCACCTCCGCAACGAAACTTGCGAGACGGCGTCACCGAGCAGCAGGGTTTTGAGTATGCGGTGGAAGTTTTCAAGTCGACATCGTCGACTCTCGAAGAATGTGGCGTGACCTTGGCACTGGAACCACTCGGTCCTGAGGAAGGCAATTTCATGCTGACGGCTGAGTCTGCGATTGCGATTGCACAAGCGGTGGATTCACCCAACGTGAAATTGCATCTGGATGTCAAAGCGATGTCTACGGAGTCAAAACCAATTCCGGAAATTATTCGAAACAGCAAGGACTGGCTTGTTCATTTTCATGCCAACGATCCGAATCGACGGGGGCCGGGGATGGGCGAAGTCGACTTTGTGCCAATTTTTGCCGCCCTGAAGGAAGTCGGATACGACGGTTGGGTAAGTGTGGAAGTCTTCGACTATGAACCGGGCGTGGATTCACTGGCGGGCGAGAGCATTCGATACATGCAGCGCTTGCAAGACTCGCTCGGGATAAGTTGAGAGTTTGGCGGATGACTGTTGGACCGCCAGGGTCTTGCCATGATGTTGATTGTCCATGGTCGCCGTTCCCGATCGCCAGTAACCGGATAATAACAAATTCATTTCGCAAGAGCACGCAAGATGGCCCGTAACGTTGAGATCAAAGCCCAAATTCTGGCAGACCAATTTGACACACTTCGGCAGCGGGCAGGTGAAATCGCGACAGGCGGGCCGGTTTCTTTGGTCCAGACGGACACTTTTTTTCACTCGAGGAAAGGTCGGTTGAAGCTCCGGGAGTTTGGCGATGGCTCGGCGGAATTGATCTACTATGAACGCCCCGATTTTGAAGGGCCAAAAACATCGTCCTATATTCGCACGAGTTGCCCGTCTCCCGCCAGGCTGAAGGAAACGCTGACCTGTGCCAATGGATTCCTGGGTGTCGTCAGGAAGGAACGAGAGGTGTTTTTTGTAAATCAAACGCGGGTTCATCTGGATCGAGTGGATGATCTGGGTACGTTCATGGAACTGGAAGTCGTGTTGGATGAATGCGATTCTCCGCAATTGGGCGAGTCGATCGCGCGCGAGATCATGGCGCATCTCAATGTTGACCGTTCCCAATTGGTTTCCGGAGCGTACTTTGATTTGCTGGCTGGCCGGATCGGTGGATAACCGTCGAAGTGTTTGCTTCGATCCAGGCGCTCGATATTCCGCGACAGGTTGTGAACCGGTTGAACCCAGGTCGAGTGGGTCAGGCGGCGGCAGGTTTTGACGATTCCAGTTCATGATTCAACAGCCATTGTTTTCTCCATAAGCCGCCGCCATAGCCGCTGAGCGTTCCATCGCTGCGGATCACACGGTGACAGGGAATTAGAATCGCAAACCGATTGTCGCCGTTGGCGCGACCGACAGCTCGTTGGGCGGCGGGACGACCAATCTCGCTGGCCAGTTGGGCGTAGCTGATCGTTTCGCCATAGGGAATTTTCGAAAGACGATCCCAGACCCTGGTCTGAAATTCAGATCCGGGCGCCGAATACGAGACAGAAAAACCCGTTCGATCGCCGGCAAAGTACTCTTTCAATTCAAGTTCCAGTTGGCTGATCAGATCATTGGTACCCGGAGCAAAGACGGTCTGGTAGATTTTCTGGACCCGTGTTAACTGGGTTTCCAGCATCCGGCGGTCAGCAAATTCCAACAGGCAGATGTTGGCGTCGGTAGCCGCCACGACCATTGGCCCCAGCGGTGTGAGGATGCGGTTCATGAGTATCGGTTGGGCTGCAAACCTGGACTTCGTTGGTGGCTGGCCGAACCAGTTCTTGAATGCTTCGCGAAAACCGCTGATCGACTCGTAACCATTGGCGAGGGCCGCTCCGATCGTATCGGAATTCCCGGTACTGATCTGTCCCATGGCGTTTGCCAGACGCCGCGTCCGGAGATACGCATGAAACGTCATCCCGTGATGCTGCTTGAACCACCGCCTGACGCGGGACGGTTCAATATTGCATGTCCGTAGTTCCGTATCGGTCCATCGCCGGTTGGGCTCTGATTCGACTTGTTCGAGCAAGTCTCGGAGCCACTCGGGGGCGACGCCAAAGACTTCCAGGGGATGGCATCGCTTGCAGGGTCGAAAACCGGCCGAGAGTGCATCCAACGCGGTCCGATAGAAATCGACGTTGTCCGCTTTTGGTTTCCGAGCCGGGCAGGTCGGTCGGCAAAAAATGCCTGTTGTTTTCACCCCAACAAAAAACTGACCCTCGTACTCCGAGTCACGATCACACAAGGCCCGGTACATCGTATCGGGCGAAAGCAAATTGAGTGTTGTAGTTTTCATGAACAGCATTCTAGGTTCCAGCCCGGATCTTGCGACCGAAAAATGAACATGGAACTTGGTTTCAGGAATTCATCCATTGCCGCGCTTCTGTTGCCGAAGACTGTGTTCAATCACCTTGGAAATTGTTGGTGACCAGGGGCGAAACACAAAAAGTCACGGGAAGCAGGGCCGTGTTTTGTTTTCTGGTTTTTGGTTCGAATCATCTTGATCCAGCGACACGCTTGCGAGCGCTTCCCGCCAGCGTTAACTTGATGCATTCACCCGGGAGTAGCCGCCACTTCCAATCTCTTTCCTAAAACAGGAACGTCGACATGTCATTCGAGGAAGAAAAACAACGAAAAGGCCTGTTCATTGCGATCGACGCCAACATTGGAGCCGGAAAGACAAATGCTTGTCATGCGATTGCTTCCGCTGCGATGGCGGCGGGGTATCCGACTCGGGTTATGGAAGAGCCCACTCACCATCCGAAGTTCAACCACTTCTTGCAACGATATTATCAGGATCTGCAAAGTGGAAACAATACGGGTGGCGGTTTTGCCATGCAAATGTTCATGCTCTGTCAACGTTATGAGCAACATCGGTTGGCCGTTGAAATGGCGTGGGGTGACAAGGGGATTGTGGTTGTCCAGGATCGGCCGATTTATGGCGACACCGTTTTTGCAACCACCGCAATGGAACGCGGCTTCATGACGCCCGAAGAATACCAACTGTACGTCGACGTTTATCGAAATATGAGCCGCGACGTGATGCCGCCGGATATATTTGTATACCTCGATGTTTCGCCCGCCGAGTGCTACGATCGAATGCACTCGCGCGGGCGCGAACAGGAAGAGGGAGTGCCTTTGGATTATCTTCAGGAGCTTTACGATAACTATCAAAAACTACTCGGCGAGATGCGTCGTCGCGGCGTTCGTGTTTTGAAAGTCGATTGGAGTGGATTCGGACCGCCGGTAGAAATCTGGAAGAAGATCAAAAGCCTGGTTCATCAGCACGATCAGTGGTACGAACAGTTGGCGTTTTCACTGGCCAAAGAGCCCCGTGTGCCGATCACACCCGGGACAAATCCCACCAAAGATTTCTAGGTAACGCTTTGGTTGAAGCGATCAGCTCGTTGGAAAGACCAGGGCTGCTTGTGTTTTTAACTTGAGCGGTCAACGTCAAGAACCAGGGGACGTCGCGGATTGACATTGGGTACGTTGGTGGGAAATGACACTTGCCGTGCTGGTTGACTCACTCCGTTTTAAACCTCAAATTTTGGCATATGGATTATTGAGAATCTGCGAGGAATTGTCTTCCGTGAATCATTAACAGTCCTTCCTGGAACCTGCCAATCACCTGCAATCGGATTTTAATACAGCTTGGAACTTTCGGTAGCCGAGTTTCAGCACATTTTTCCCTCGGTCATGTTGTCGGATCGATCAGTCGCCAATCTTGTCGTCAGGTCGATGCAAATGACCTCAAACTGATTGCGCATTCAACTGGCTTTCGATTGGGTGTATTCTCCACGAATCTTGCCATGTCGCGAAGAGACAGTCGATTCCAGGTTGCCCGGCCCTCGTTCAAGCCTTTGGCATGGTGGTTGCTACATGGGAATTCGGAAAAGCAAAGATGCTTTTAACGGCTGACCCTCTCGGAGCAAATAATGACCGATTCAATCAAAACGTTGACCTCGCTTTTCACGTTGGTTGTCAGCATTGCGTTTACAACGCATGTCCGAGCCGACGAATACAATCACATCGATCAACTCGCCGTGAAGATTCAACGAACCGCACGGAAACTGCTTCGAGAAACCGTTCATTTTCGTCACACCCCCGAGTACTGGCATCTCGTTAACGACACCAATGAAATGTATCGACTCGCAACTCACGTCCACGAAGTCACGCACTTTGAAGGCAACCTGGCTCACCTGCAATGCGACGTTGACGAGCTGGATCGACAGTTTCATCACGTCGAACAACTTCTGGATCGAATCGACCATGACGCGCTGTACGGAGGTGGGCATATCCATGGCAACACGTCACATGTCAAACGAATGCTGATTTCAATTGAAGAATCAATCCACCACATGAGAAGTGATCTTCAGAGTATTCGAGATCAGGCGGCTGTTAGTCGCTCTGTTCGAACTCAGCCTGTTCCGGGTCCTGTCCATGGAGGAATCTACGAGAGCCATGGGAGAAGCCGGTACGGGCATGGCGGAAGTGGTTCAACCGTAAGTTCGGGTGGTTACGGATCAAGGATCGGTGGATTTGGGTTCTCTTTCGGAGGAGGGAGTTCCAGAATCAACATCCGGTTCTAGAATTTACGCTTTCGAGTCACCGAAAACGAAGCACCGCGGTTCAGACGCGGTGCTTTTAACCTGCGCACTGTCGAGCGCGGCCCAAAGAGTTTTCCTGGTGACCCATAAGCGGCTCCGGACAAAAAATTCGATTCCGCTTTCCGGTCGTGACATTTCCGGGCCAATACGATAATGCCATTTTCGGGAACGGGTTTATTTTTCGGGATCGCTGCGGATTGTCATGTTTTTGAAAAAAAACTGCGTACCCTTCACCATTTCCGACGTATGTTTCCGATGGCGCGTGTT
>JAHEBQ010000036.1 GCA_024642205.1 Planctomycetaceae bacterium
TGCTGATGTAGGGAGCAATCTTCTCCCGGAACGATGAGCGTGCTTCTTGAATCTCGATGTCATAGCGACTGGCTTCAATCTCATTTTGAATCGGTGCAACGGCAGAATCGTCGTTCCCGATCGCAGCAATCTGAGCCTCAAGAGTCTGAATTCTGGTTTCGCTCTCAGCGATCAATCGTCGGGATTCCGCATCTTCGTCCGCGACCCACTGGTGGAGGGATTTTCCCTTGATCACGACCTCGACGAAAGGATAAACAGCGCCCAGGTTCAACGACCAGAGAACCGCAACCGTCGCGCTACAGACAAACGACGCAATCAGGGACCAACGGTATTTGAGCGTCATCCGTAACGCCCGATTGAGATTTTTCATAATGCCTGTTCGCCGAAATGCTTCCTTGCAATCTCCAACCAGTAGATGCGATTGGGAGAGCGACCAATAAGCTCGACTTTAGTCTTTCTTGGGTAGATCTCAAACGTCAATCGGGCTTCGCTAGCCACCGCCGGATCCAGTTTTCGACAACTGGATCCCGAATTGGCGTGAGGTTCAGCAGGAAATTATCTGGCTGGCGACGATTCGCTCGCCTTCGGGTTCGATTGGCGTCAAGTCAGAACCACAGATCAAGGCATCGGGGCTGGCTGGTTCGACCGTCGGGCATTGGCGGGCGGCCTGGAGTCGAGGTCAAGCCACGTATCGCCACTTGAGTGGTGTTCCTCGCGGGATTTCGATGGCCGCGCAACGTTCCAAAACTTCGTCCAGGAAAACCGGCTCCAGTCCCTGACCAGGGCGGATTGAGCGGATGTTCTCGAGCGTGAACGGTTCGCCGGCTTTGATGTCGCGAACAGCAAACAGCGACCTGCGAAACGCCCGATTGTTCCTGTCGCTCTCGGTGGGACCGTAGTGAACGGTTCCGATGGTTGTTTCCGCCGTCCGAATTGCAGCTACCATGGCCGCGAATTCGTCCGGTTCCAGCGAAAACGAACTGTCCGGTCCTTCTTCGTCCCGCGACAGGGTCATGTGTTTTTCGATGATGCACGCTCCCAATGAGACGGAAATCACCGATGTCTGATGTTCCAGTGTGTGATCGGAAAGCCCCACTGGAACCTGGAATCGAAACGCCAGGTCGGGGATCGTTCGAAGGTTCATCGACTCAATCGGTGACGGATAGGCACTCGTGCACTTTAGCAACGCGACCTGGTTACAGCCGTGATCGCGGAGCGTTCTCACCGCTTGTTCAATCTCTTCGATCGTCGCCATCCCTGTCGAGACGATCACCGGTCGACCCGTCGAAGCAACTTTGCGGAGTAACGGCACGTCGATGATTTCAAACGAAGCGATTTTGTATGCTGGCACATTCATCGATTCGAGGAAGTCGACTGCCGATGCATCAAACGGGCTCGAGAACAGGTCCATGCCAAGCTGATTGGCAATTTTCATCAGCTCCGGTTGCCATTCCCAGGGTGTATACGCTCGCTGGTAGAGTTCGTAAAAACTGGTTCCATCCCATACGGATCCGTTGTGAATCCTGAAATGCGGTAGGTTTGAATCGATCGTCAGCGTGTCGGCGGTATAGGTCTGCAACTTGACCGCATCAGCGCCCGCCCAGTGAGCCAGGTGAACGAGTTCGACAGCTCTTTCAAAATCCTGGTGATGATTGGCAGAAAGTTCAGCAATGATGTATGCCGGTTGACCTTCACCGATCTTGCGATTGTTGATCTGAATATTTCGGTTTAATTCAATCATGTCTATATCTGTCTGTTTAAGCCGATTTCTTGCGCGTTGAGCGAGTCGAAGCCACGCTCGAATTCCGGCCCAACGCATATTGGAATGCCATTTTTCCGTCAGCAATGACGGGTTCAATCAACTGAAAACCGGCGGCTCGAAAGGCTCTCTCGGAAGGCGCGTTACCCGGTTTTATCTGCGCTACAATTTGTTCAATCGCGGAGCCCTCGGTCAGTTTGTCGCAAGCTGCGACGATCAGGACGGCGCCCAGTCCTCTTCCCCGTCGAGTTTGGTCGACGATGATGCTGATCAATGCACTGGCGGGGTTTTCTTCCCTCAGCTCAAATCGGACCAGACCGACGGGTCGACCATCAAAGTCCTCCCAGACCCAGAGAATCGTATTGGGATCATCCAGTCTTCGATTCATCCATCTCTGGTGACTCTCAAAGGGAATCCGTGTTTCATCCAGTGAAACCGACCGCACTTCAGGGTCGTTCCTCCAGCGCCACAAGGTTTCAACGTCCCCCGGATTGGCTTTTCGGAACCGGTAGGAGGAAGCCGCCATCTGAATCGCGATGCGATTTGCTCCGCGGCCATCAACGAGCTGCATTCCCGATGCGGACATCTCCCGTCGACGTTCTGGATCATTGATCAACTGTTGAACGGACGCAGCCAGCCTGAACTCTCGTTGATGTTTTGTTGCCTCCCAGTCCTCGCAATCGATCGAAATCATGACGTTGTTACAACTCATCGACTGAACGACAGGCCATTGATCCTCTGCAATTGCCATCACAATCGAGGGGACGCCGCACCGGGCCAATTCAAAACAAGTCGATCGACCAGAGGTAATCGCGAGATCGACCCGTTCCATCAATGCTGACATGCGATCCACATTGCGATGCACGCGCAGGCTCAGATTGGCCGTCTTCTTAAAGTGCGCCAATTCTGTCAGGTGTTCGTAAAAGGGTCCGGTCACACAGTCGACAATCAAACGTTGGCGATTCAAATCCGAGAGCACCTGCAGGGTCTTGAGGGTCCAGTTGTCAGGGTCGACACCCCCCATAGTGATCAGAATTCGCCTGGCCTGTCTGCGGATCGGCCTCGGTTTTCGACGTTCACGATGGAAGTCGGTGAATTCGCTCCGCAACAGTGCAAACTCGGGACCGGCCAGGATCCGTGCCTGTCCGGAACGGTGGTGAAGATCGGTAGAGGCTTTGAGATTCTGATTCACGACGATGTCTGCGCGGCGGTTCCTGGCTTGTGGATGATCGTCGATGATCATCAATCGTGCATCGATATTTCTGAAGGTTCGCTGATACGTGTCGTCGAATCGGTACCCATCCAGAACGATCCAGTTCGGCTGGATCGCAGAAGCGATTTCCACGGTATCTTTCGCGTCCGCAACTGCGCACTGACCATTCCTGACCTGATAGATCTGGAAATCTTCCGCCTCGATCGTTTTGAACAGTCCATGGGGCAAATCCCCGCAGACAAACGCGACACTTCCGCCTTGTCGTTTCCAGGCCTGTCCCAGTGCCAGGGTTCGCATCACATGCCCAGTCCCGACCATCGGTCCAGCGTCCGCTCGAATCAGCAGTTTCGATTGAGCGGATTCCATCAAGCCACCTTCTGAATGCAGTGTCGATTCATGTCCAGCCAGTTTGGATGATCCGAATAGGCGGCGATAATATGCTTCCAATCGAAATCACCTGCACCAAAATGCTCGTAGATCGCATTCACAAGCTGCAGATCTTCCTGGGTGTCGACTGTCCAGCGAAGGTGCGACCAGTCGTTTTCACAATTGATCGATGCAATCGTAAACTGACTGGCATTGCGATACACATACAACGTAACGTGTTCACGATAGTGATTGTCAAGAGCCAGATCATTCAAGCGTTCAAGCGTATCCCGCGTCAGCACTTCGCAATCCAAGCCACGTGGAAAACGTCGCTGCGGATGAAAATTGCAGGCGTAATCGGTGCCTGGTGCGTTCGACAACAGCTCGACCGTTTGATCGATCAACGTCGGTTCGATTAACGGGCAATCGGATGTTATACGGACAATTCGATCCGCCGAAAACTCATCGGCGGCGTCGACGTACCGAGTCAGTACGTCGTGTTCACTTCCCGCGTACACGTCCCAACCCTGTCGTTGACAGAACTCAACCAGGGGTTGGTCCGCCGTTTTGGTCGACGTTGCGATTACGACTTGATCAATCCTGGTACAACGTTGGACGCGTTCGACGACCCGCTCGATCATCGTTCGTCCGCCCACGTGACGAAGGACCTTGCCGGGCAGACGTGTGCTTCCCAGGCGAGCCTGGATGATGGCAATTGTTTTCATTTGAATCATGCCGCCTTCCGCTTCGATGTTTTGGCCTGTTCGCCGATTGACTTCAGCTCGCGGACGACGCGGCGGATGTCGGCCTCGGTGATGTCGGGAAAAATAGGAAGTGAGAGGACTTTCTCATAAAGCGCCTCCGCGTGCGGGCAGCAACCGGTTTGATTTCCAAACCGTTGCACATAAAACGGGTGTTCATAGACCGGCTGGTAATGAACGTTTACGCCGATTTCACGGGAACGCATTGATTCAAATACCTGGTCTCGTGAAATACCCGTCTGGTCGGAGTTCCAGCGAACGACGAACAGGTGATAGGCATGCCTCACTCCGGTACGGCTTTCCAGGACGTCCAGGAACGGAATCGGATCGATCAGTGTCTGGTAAAATCGGGCAACGTCGTTCCGACGACGAGTAAACCGGTCGAGCTTCTGGAGTTGGGACCGCCCCAATGCGCACTGCACGTCGGTCAGCCGGTAGTTGAACCCCAATGTTTCCATGGTGTACTGGTGCCTTGACTGCACCTCACGCTGTCGGTGATCAGTGGTGATGCCATGATTGCGAAAACGCCTTATCTTCGTCGCAGCCTGGCTGTCATCGGTCACCACGACACCCCCTTCACCCGCGGTTATCTGCTTGACCGGATGGAGGCTGAAGCAGGTAAAATCCGCGAGGCTACCGACCGGCTTGGAGCCGGAAGATCCGCCCAGAGAATGGCAGGCGTCGGAAATCAGAACCAGTTTGTGACGATGGGCAATATCTCTCAGGGCCTCATAGTCGCTTGGCTGTCCGGCATAATCCACCGCGACGATCGCCCGCGTGTTCGGAGTGATTTTCCGCTCGACGTCGCGGGGATCGATCAAGGCCGTATTTGGATTGACGTCCGCGAAAACCGGTTTCGCACCAACGTAAATGGCGGCATTCGCGGTTGCCACAAATGTGATCGCCGGGACGATGACCTCGTCGAAGGGCCGTTCGCCGATTCCCGCTGCGACCATGGCTGCATGCAGCGCCGCGGTTCCGCTACTGAGAGCAACCGCGTGACCGGAGCCTGTCGATTCCGCAAACGCACTTTCAAATTCCTGGACCCTTGGCCCGGTGGTCAGCCAGTGGGAAGTGAGTGCCTCGGTGACTGCAGCGATATCGTCTTTTTCGATCGTCTGTTTACCGTATGGTAACATGGCTGATTCCCTAAGCGGCCTGGATCACGGATTGGAGTTCCTGGGGACTGGCCAGTTCGGCCGGTTGCATCTCTTCTGCAATCATCGATCGAAGCTGTTCGACGGTCAGCCAGTCAGGATTGTTGTCGCTGGAATAACTAAAGCCCTCTTCGCAGTGCGTTCCTTCCGCGACATAGGCCGGCGGTCTACTGGACCAACTGCAAAACGTCGGCTGAATAACGTAATGGTCATCGAATTCCATCGTGTGACGCGCTTCGTCGGCAGGGATCATGCATTCGTGCAACTTTTCGCCGGGGCGGATCCCGATGATTTTGGTCTTACAGTTCGGATCGACGGCTCGCGCGATGTCAAGAATCGTCGTACTTGGGATTTTGGGGACAAATACTTCTCCACCTTCCATCCGCCGGAACGCTTTGATCACGAGATTGACAGCCTCCTGAAGCGTAATAATGAAGCGCGTCATTTTCGGGTCGGTGATCGGAAGCACTCCGGTTTCAGCCTGCTTTTGAAAGAACGGAACGACCGAGCCATTGCTTCCCCAGACGTTTCCGTAGCGAACGACCGCGAACCGGGGGCCTTTTTCTCCGGACAACGAATTGGCGGCCACGAATAATTTGTCGCTACAGAGTTTGGTCGCCCCGTAGAGGTTGACCGGCACCGCGGCCTTGTCGGTCGAAAGCGCGACAACTTTTTTGACGTGCGAATCAATCGCAGCGTTGATCACGTTTTCCGCGCCTCCAATGTTGGTGCGAATACATTCCTGCGGATTATATTCGGCTACATCAACATGTTTCATGGCCGCCGCATGAATGACGTAATCGACTCCCTGAAATGCCCGCCGAAGTCGATCTTCATCGCGAACATCTCCAACGAAATAGCGAATCTGTGGATAGCGATCGGTGGGGAAGTAATTGCGCCGCATGTTGACGTGTTTTTGTTCGTCGCGGCTGAATATGATTAGTCGTTTGAGTTGTGCATGCTTGAGGAGATACTCCGCGCATTTTTTGCCAAACGAACCGGTACCACCGGTAATCAATACGGTTTGATCTTTGAGCCAGAACATCCTTGTTCCTTTGGGATCGAGAAATCGTTCGGATTAAGCTATCCAACTTGAGCCAAACCAACAATACGAATTGGCAATCACCCTTCAAGCGGCTTGCATCAACCCGGGCTGGCATCAATCTGCTGGCAAAAAAGGGCCAACGTGAAGCTATTGAAGGAATCACTGCCTTCCACGTTAGTCGGCGTCGGCTCGGTTCGCGGTGTTTAACGCAGGCCGGGGATCGTTCCCGGGTAGCTCGCCTCTATTTCACCGGAAGAATTGCGGACAGGGCACGTTTAGCCTGTCGCTGAAGGCATGACAACGAGCTGAGTTTTTGAGGGCGTGCGTAGATTGTTTCGTTTTTGAATTGACCTTCGAAAAGAGCGCTGGCACGAAAATACTGATGCCGATAGCCGCGGGTCTGAAGCCAGAAGCCGTATTTTAACGCACCCGTTATCTCTTGGGGCTCCAGCGTTTGCGCCAATAATCCGATCGTCTCCTGGTGCGAACTTGAACGGTAAATACCCCCCAGGTTTTGGTAAAAACAGGGGCCCAACAAGACAGAGGGCCTGCCCCAGAAAACGGCTTCGCTTCCCACGCTGGATCCGAAAGTAACAACTGTGTCACTGAATCGGAGCAGTTCGTATGTGTCAATTTCGGCTTCCGGAGGAATTACCGTCAGGTTGGGATAATCGAGCGATAGCATGTCTCGTTTGCGCTGATTGTCGACGGACGTCAGGTTCGGATGAACCCGCAGGTAGATCTGCGTTTCGGGCTGAATCATTTGAAGGTCCCGCGAAATCCTGGCAATGGCGGAAACTTGATTTGGGTAAACATCGTTGCGCCAGGCTTGGCCAATGGCGACAAACTCATCGTCCGACGAACAGAAAACCGAGATGTTTTTTCGAGTTGGATTCCAATCACTCGGAAGTCGCCCCGATTCCTGATTTTTTACGAACGAGTGCCAGACCTTTTCGATTCGGTTGACTCGGTCGTGAAACCAGCTAGCAGCGATTTCATTGCGATTCGGGTTGGAGCGGGCAGTTTCCCAGCGTTCCTCGATGGCAGCCTCGATTGAGTCGATTTCATGCATCAAGTGGTTTTTAAACAGGTCATAGTGTTCCAGATCGCAACCACGTTCGTGCAGAAAACAGTCGACGCTCATCCGCTGGCAGGCTCGCAGCACTGCCCGCATCGCCGCGAACCGGCCATTGAAGACATAAACGCGGTCCACGTGGTTGTTCGACAGATATTCAACTGTTTGTTCGTAGGATTGCGCCGCAGAGATCAAAAAGCGATTCAGTGTCTGTCGATGCTGGATCAGGTCTGGTTCCGGGTCGCGGCAAATGGAAACGATGGACGAGAGCGCAGCGTATCCAATGTCGAAATTGCCAATGTTGTAGTCGGTCAAGTCTTCAACCGATTCAAAGTCAACTTTGACCTGCCCTGTGTGAGTCTCGGTAAACGAATGACATTTTACGGGCGACGTCAGCAGACCAACTCCCATTTCCCGGCGACCCACGCAATCCCCACATTGTGCGGGTGAATGATTCAGGTTGTGCTCGCAGATTTTCAGACCGCCTGTGCAATGGAGAAACTCTACGGAATCGCCGGCATCGAGATGTTGCTGTGCAATATCCAACTCAGTTCCGAAATGCGGGACGAGTGTTGCACAGGGCGAAATAATTGCGATTCTGCGCGGTTGCTGGTCGTTTTTTTTGGCGGGACTCATTTGTCAAGCGGCGTTTCGGGATCTGAATCGGTGGTACCATTTGTCGTTGCCACGGGAACTGGTTTCAACGGCAGGCGGCGAGAGGATGTTTTCCCACGTGTACTGGTCGGCAACGTAGTCCGGCAAAACGTGCGCCGGGTGGATGAGTCTGCCGATTTCCTGTGTCGTCCTGTTTGCCAATTGCGAACATGGGTTCATCGTGTGGGTCGCTTCCGGGCCAAATCCAATGTTCGCGACCAGGTTTCTTTCCGGCAGGATTGTCAATCCACTGTTGCACCAACAGGCATACGCCCACGGGAAATCCCAGGTGTCAATCTTGCCTGCATATTGCTCATCCAACACATGTGACCAGTGTTCGTATTCCTGTTGCGAACCAAATCTCGATTTCAGTTTCTCAGAGGATCTGAATTCGGGCCAACTGGAAATCTTGACATCAAATTGCTCCCAGGCCCTCCGCCAACTTGCCCAACCCCAGATATGAGGCCAGCGCGAAAAATAATAACTGTATCGCGAACGGCGAGACGGTTGAAAATTGTCGCCGCTGATCATCATGATACGCTGGTCCAGCCGATATCGCTCAAGCAGTTGCTCGCAGTAGGCAAAAAATGACGGATGCGGAAGACAGTCGTCTTCGAGGATGATGAGCTCTTCGGATTGTTGAAATGCCCAAGTCAATCCGCTCGCGATCCGGGTTTTGCAGCCGAGGTTCACGTTCGAGAAATTCGTTTTGACGGTACAGTCCCAGTCAATTTGTTCGATCACGGCGCGGGACTGTTCGACGAGCCGTTCCTCGTCGGGATGGTCAGACCTTGGACCGTCGGAGATCACGTAAAGGGCCTTGGGCCTGGCATGCGCAATTGCCTGAAAAACCCGGCGCGTTAGGTCCGGCCGGTTAAACAGGCAAAATGCAATGGGTGTTTCAAGCGACATGGCTGGATGTCCGTCAAATAGCTAGCACCTGACACTCTGATGGTTGTGCCCGGGTTACTCTAAACAAGTTGCATTCGCTCACCAAGACGAATTGGATCAGGAAATCACGCAAAATGTATTTACCCGCAGGAAGCGTTTTGATAAATGACACGATGCCAAGATTGGCAATTCGCAGCTCAGGCGTGCGGCTGACTGAGAATCGTATCGCCAGAACTGGCTGGCAGCTCAAAATCAAATGCGCACCTCAACCATTCATTTCTCAATCCCAGGTTTTAACCACCGAAGACGGAACTGGACTGATCTTGAAAACTCTGATGCATCGAATCCTTCACCGTTCCTCATCGCCTCAACGCGATCGTCCGGATCAAACGATCAGTGCGACGGAGATCATGCAAGCCCGGATTCCCGACGCAACACGCGATCAGATCGAAATCGTTGAATCGGTAAGCGATTTCACCATGACTTCCCCGGAGAGGATCCTGGCACTCTGTGGTGCCGTCGAATACCTTGCGAGCAATAATATCCGAGGCGATTTCGTCGAGTGCGGGGTTTGGCGAGGTGGCAGTATGGCCGCGGCTGCGAGGACCTTGGTCAATTCCGGAATGACAGATCGAACATTGTGGATGTACGACACTTATGATGGTATGTCCGAACCAACGGAACGAGATATCGATCTGCGTGGTCAATCGGCTGAACAATTGATGAGCGAACAGGATCGGGCTGACGCGAAAAGTGTCTGGTGTTGTTCGCCACTGGAACAAGTCAAAACCACAATGTTTCAGACAGGATATCCGATCAAGAAAATCAACTTCATCGAGGGCAAGGTCGAAGATACCCTTCCCAATGTCATTCCGGATCAAATTGCGCTGCTGAGACTGGACACAGACTGGTATGAATCGACGCGCTGCGAGTTGGAGTTTCTTTTTCCAAGACTGGTTCCCGGTGGCGTCTTGATTGTGGATGACTACGGACATTGGGAAGGTTGTCGTCGCGCCGTGGACGAATATTTTCAGCAAAACCGGATTTCCATGTTGCTCAACCGGATTGACTATACCGGTCGAATTGGAATCCATTGTCCTGTATCGAATTCGACATGATCCGTAAATTCAAGTCCATTCCAGACGAGCAAACGCCGCGCCGACTGAATATCGGCTGCGGGCGGCGGTACCATCGTGAGTGGATGAACCTCGATCTGGAAGCGAATGATCCATCCGTCATTCGGCACGACGTAACTCGGGGTATTCCATTCGCCGAGGAGCAATTCAACGCGGTGTATCATTCTCATGTCCTGGAACATCTGAAACCGGAACAAGGTCGCCAACTGATCGCCGAATGTTTCCGTGTCCTGAGGCCCAATGGCGTACTGCGAATTGTAGTACCGGACCTTGAGCGGATCGCCTGGCTCTACCTGGAAACACACCAGCAAGCCTGGACAGGTGACGAGGCATCATCGGTGGATTACAACTGGATGAAACTGGAGCTCCTGGATCAACTGGTTCGCGAAAAATCCGGCGGTCGGATGGGAAAATACATGGCCGATCGTGAAATCAGAAATTCCGAATTTGTTCACTCGCGCGTTGGCGTGGAGTACTCAGTTTGCCAAGAACAGGTGATATCCGAAGATCGAAAGCGATCCCTTACCGAGCGTGTTTCTGAATCGACGTTTGGCTTTCGGCGGCGTATGGCCCGCCGTTTCGTTCGTTGGATAATGGGACGCCACGCTGAGTCGGCGTTTGATGAAGGGCTGTTTCGCAGCCAAGGAGAGGTTCACCGCTGGATGTACGACCGGTTTTCGCTCCGAGATTTGTGCCAAAATGCCGGTTTCGTGAACTTTCGCGTTTGCCACGCCGATGAAAGCAGCATCGAAGGATTCGAGGCATTTGAATTGGATGCCGTTGATGGACTCGTACGCAAGCCGGATTCTATCTTTGTGGAATGTGTCAAACCGATGGCCGACTGCCTCGCCAAAACGGCCTGATCAAGCGCCTTGTCTTCGTGCAATCCTGGATGACGCAGGTATTTTCAGGCCACCAGCTCAACCGGCAAGGCGATTCTTCCTTTCACGAACGTGTGGTGCGGTCACCCGGCAAGAGAGGCCCGCGCACAGCAAATGCAAAACTGGTAAGATTCAGGTCGCAATCAAAAGACCTTTTCGACCTGTTCTGATTTTCGATGTCATCAATCACTTCAAAAAAAGATTCGCCTCTCCTTTCGCCGGATGCCGATGGAGGATTGGATGCTGGTATCCAATCAGCCTGGCGATGTGAATATCCGTTCGCGTCGAATTTCCTTGATATCGGTTCTTCCCGAATCCATTACGTCGACCAGGGACCGGCAGAAAACAAAGGACTCGATCCTGTTTTGATGGTGCATGGAAATCCGACCTGGTCATTTTATTGGCGACGACTGATTGGCAGTCTCAGTGCCCATCACCGTACGATCGCAATCGACCATCTCGGCTGCGGATTGAGCGACAAACCGTCGGACTACGACTATTGCCTTCAGAATCATGTGGATAATCTTTGCCGTTTGGTTGACGAGCTCGACTTGAGCAATGTCACGTTGATGGCACATGATTGGGGCGGCGCGATTGGAATGGGGGCCCTGCTGGCTCGCCAGCATCGTTTTCAGAAAATTGTGCTGTTCAACACGGCAGCTTTTCCGCCCCCGTATATCCCGTTGCGAATCCGAGTCTGCCGATGGCCTTTGATTGGCAAACTTGGTGTGCAGGGACTGAATCTGTTTGCCCGTGCCGCCACGTTCATGGCGACCGAGCGTCAAGGTGGACTGCCGAAACACATCGCGGCTGGACTGCTGGCTCCCTACGACAGTTGGAAGAACCGGGTCGCGATTTATAACTTCGTCAAAGACATTCCGGTCAATTTTCGGAATCCAACCTGGCAATTGCTCGAGCAGATCGAATCTGGGCTCGACGGTGTAGCGGACTGGCCGATCCTGATGATCTGGGGAATGAAAGACTGGTGCTTCCGCCCCGAGTGTTTGGAGCGGTTGAACCGGCATTGGCCGAACGCGGAGGTTCACAGGATCGCGGACGCTGGCCATTACGTAATCGAAGACGCCGCGGAACAAGTCGAACAATTAGTTGTGCAGTTTTTGAGCCGTCATCCGTCGTGAACCAAATCAAATTTTCCCCAGGAAGCATGGCTACGCTTGCCTGTTTGCTCGAAGTCACCGCGCCCAAACCGGGAAATGTGCATCGGGGGGCTGACTTTGAAGACGTTACGTTTGTTGATTTTGCGACCAGTGCGGTCGTCCTGGGCGACGTAATTCAGGCCTTCGCCGAAGCAACGCTTGGCCAGACGATATTGGCATCCGTGCGCCAAAACGAGCAGGCGGTGGGAACCAACACCAATCTGGGAATCGTGCTGTTGATCGTTCCGCTGGCCAAGATTGCGGCCAGCAATGCCCTGGCGGATCTTCAGTCGAATCTGGTCACGGATTATCTTTCTAAACTTAGTCCAAGCGACGGAGCTGACGTTTTTGAAGCAATCAGGCTGGCTCGTCCGGGCGGGCTGGGAGAAGTCGAAGAACTCGATGTTCATGGCGGTGGCGATCACCCGGTTGACCTGCTGTCAGCCATGCAGCTTGCCGCGAATCGTGATGCCATCGCCCGTCAGTACGTCACCGGATTCCAGGATGTTTTTGAGTTCGGCGTCCCCTTGCTCAGCGAAGGCTGCCGCAGGTTTGGCAATCTCAATGAAGCGATCGTCTACGCACATGTTGCGATGATGGCCCGCAGCGCCGACAGTTTGATCGCGAGGAAATGTGGAACCGGGACCGCGGAACATTCCAGGTTTCTGGCGGCCAAGGCGATCGAATCGCTTACCCAAGTGGAAGCTGCAAAAAAAGTAGATTGTTCGGAAGGATTCTGGAAAGCCGTCGGCGAGCTCGATTTTTGGCTTCGCTCTGACGGACACCGTCGCAATCCGGGTACGACTGCCGACTTGATCGCCGCCAGCCTGTATGTGGGCATTCATAACGGGGTCATCCAATCACCATTCAGGTAATGACATGTCAAAAGAGACCTTTCGCGTGAGTCTGGAAAAAGACAATCTGGTATTTAGCGCGGCCCATTTTATCACGTTCAATGGCAACACCTGCGAGTCACTCCATGGCCACAACTACCGGGTAAAATGCGAGGTCATCGGGCCACTCGACGAAAACGGATACGTCGTAGATTTTATTGCCCTTCGCGATGCGTTGATCGAAATTGTTTCTCGCCTGGACCATCATGTGGTGTTGCCGACAAAGCACAGAATGATCAAAGTCGTCGATGACGGAAACGAAGTCACGACGACCTTTGAGGAGAAACGCTGGATTTTCCCCAGTGCTGATTGCGTCCTGCTTCCGATTGCCAATACGACTGCCGAACTGCTGGCGCGATCGATCGCGATTGAGTTGATTAAAAAAACGAAAGCCAGGTTTGGGAATGAGATTTCCAAAATCGTGGTATCCGTCGATGAAAATCGGGGCCAATGGGGTGTTTGCGAAATGGACTGGTAAGAGCGACGGTGGCTGGAGTCGTGTTTTCAACCGTGTTGCGAGCGTAATTGGCTTGCCCCGCCAGGAGCCGCCCCTTGCCAGGAGGCCGAATCAAAACACGGCTTTTTCGACCGTCTTTCGTAAATATCGATCTGCTCCAACCTCGTTGGCGGTCGCGAGAGCATCGCATCGACCCGTGATGAGCCCCCTGGCGACAAGGGAAAATCGGACGCGAACGTCCTCCAGGGCGACAGGCAACCCTGCGTACGGAGAGCGAACGTCCGGAATTCGTTCCCACCGAATATGGTGGAGGGTGCCGACGGTCGCATTTCGGTTGGCCAAATATCGCGATGTTCGTACAACCGAATGTAGCGTTTGTAAGGATCGAAGCATTATTAAAATCCTGACGTTGCGGGAGGATTGAATTAGGCGGGTTTGAAGATGATCTCGAAAGAAGCGTAACCTAAATTCTGGTAACGTTTTTTCGGATTCAACGACTGCTAACCTTCGGATCGTAAAGTGATTATCAAAGCCAGTACGCTATCAAAACAACCAGCATCCCCAGCTGCGGAAACATGCAAGGTACTTCATTTGATTAACGGTGAGCACTTTTCGGGCGCGGAACGAGTTCAAGACCTGCTTGCGTTAGCGATGCCCCGGTTTGGGTACGAAGTGGGCTTTGCATGTGTCAAACCGGGAAAGTTTCCTGCAGTCCGCCGGTCCCGGAGTTGCGAGTTGTTCGAAACGCGGATGAAGTCAAAACTTGACATTTGGGTTGCAGGCCGAGTTGCCGATGTTTTTCGGAAAAACGACTTCCGTCTGATTCACGCACACACGCCGCGGACGCTGTTGATCGGCAGGTTGGCAGCCCGCAAGCTGAAGTGTCCCCTGGTTTATCACGTTCACAGCCCCGTGGGCCGGGATTCGGAACGTGGATTGGCCAATCGGCTAAATACCATGATCGAGTCCTGGAGTCTTGCCGGTGTCGACAAAATGATCTGTGTTTCCGGTAGCCTGGCTCAGTACATGCGAGAGCTTGGTCACGATGCATCAAGGATCAGTGTTGTTTCCAATGGCGTGGCGGCGATTCAGAATTTGCCGGAGCGATCTTTGCCGGGCAAGGTTTGGACCATTGGAACGATGGCTTTATTTCGACCTCGCAAAGGAACCGAAGTATTGCTTGAAGCGATTTCAATTTTGAAAAAGAAGAAAATCAACGTATTACTGCGAGCAGTCGGGCCGTTTGAATCTCCGGAATACGAACATGAAATCATGTCCCGGGTGAAATCCCTGGGGATCGGCGGGCAGATCGAGTGGACAGGCTTTCAAACCAATGTTGACGAGCAACTGAGGAAGATGGACGTATTTGTATTACCCAGTCTGTACGGTGAAGGACTGCCGATGGTGGTTCTTGAGTCAATGGCCAACGCGATTCCAGTCGTTGCCAGCCGCGTCGAAGGGATCCCGGAAGCTGTGAGGGACGGCGTCGACGGTTTGATTTTTCAACCGTCCAACGCAGTGGACCTGGCCGAGAAACTTGAAAGCTTGATTGGCGACACACAACTTTGGCAGTCGATGGGTCAAAATGCACTCGAGCGTCAACGGCAAGAACTATCGGATTTGAGCATGGCCGGCGGAGTCGCCCGGATCTACGATGAACTGTTAGGGTCGCCAATTTCCTGACATCGAATTGAAATTCGCCAATCGACGTCGAACGGTTTCTTCTGATTCACGCAAGGGACGTTCGCAGGCAAAATTTGCGTCGAACTCGGGATTGTGAATCAGAATCACGAAGTTTGCTGGAATCCGGTTTTCGTTGCTCGGCCATGGAGCGCGATTCGGCAACCGGGCGATGTTGATTCTGGTCGGGCTGGCCAGCGTAGGGGCAGCCTTGAATGCCAGCCCGATTTACCTTTTTCAGGTCGAGCGCCGCGTGATCAAGGAAATCGGTGCCATCCATCCAATTCGGGTCGTACCGGTAATGTTCCCAGTCTCGAAAGACCTCGGCTTCTCAAAACATTGGCACTTGAACAAAACGGGATTTCGACGAGTGAGTGCCGAGATGTCGAAGTCAGCATCCTGATTGGATTGTCACTCGGATTGGTGATCGCCAGGATCGGCTCTGGACTGTCAACGCAGCCTCTCCTGGCACGGCTCAATAAGTCAATCGTTCCTTGCGGATGACGCAGGTTGCGATTGATCATTCGGATCAAAGATCATGTTGGGACATCCGAAGACAGGAGTTTACCAACCGGCAAACTGGAACGTGTTTCAAAACCAGTCTTCATTGGATTCGTTGGCTTCAGGACAGAACTGGCGGCAAGATGTTCGTTCTGTGACGCTTGACCGTGGCGAGCGCCCAATGTTGCTGACTTGAGTTAGGAATGGAGCGATGGCAATGAGCCCATGGCGTCCGCCTTTTCTTTTCAAGACAGAAACGACCAGCACAAATTACAGAGGGTATTGTCATGCACTTGGTTCGCGGTTCTTTTGTTTTCGGAGACTGTTTCGTGATCCAGTCGCGGATCGAATCAGAAAAACTAAGTGGCATTTCACTCTGTGAAATAGCGCTCATTCACAGAGTGAATGGCCACGTAGGGAGTGAATGGCCACGTAGGGAGTGAATGGCAACGTAAGGAGTGAATGGCCACATAGGGAGTCAATGGCCACGTCGAGCGTGAAATAGTCCCAAGCCCGTCAGACCCTGCGAAGTCAAGTGCCGGTCCAAGAGGTGTTTCAGATTCATTGGCGGAAACCAGGCTAAGGTAAGAATAACGATTTGCTGTCGCCGGTCGGTTGTCTTCTGCACGATTGGGTTGCCAGAAAAAACGGGAAAATCCGGCGGGCCCGCGCAGTCAGTCACCGGTTGACGCCCCGAATGGGGATTCGGAAATTGGAGTCGGTGCCATTAGGCTGTCGCTTACGGCTCGGGTTTGGAAATGCCTTCTTGAACCGTGCAGGAATTGGCCTGCTTCAGCCAGCCTGACGGAATCCGACTAAGCCGCGACTCTGGGGAATTGAAGCACCGGCGTTTCGGACGCACGAAGTTTTTGGCCGATCACGGATTCGCTGAGGTCAATGAGTTTGTCCCCGTACTCGTCGAATCGGTAACGCGAATGGACGCGTGCGAGCGAACGTTCACGGAGTCCGGTCGCGATTTCCGGTTGGGCGGCGAGAATTCGAATGACGTTGGACGCGCGTTCGTAGTCGGCGTACGGCACAATAATACCAGCTCCGTTATCAATAGCTTCCGTGGTGCCGCCCGAATTGGCAAACGTGATGATGGGTAAACTTGTCGCCATGGCTTCGTGGATCACGCAAGGAAAGGGATCAACACGTGAAGTCATCAAGAACGCATCGGCACCGACAAAATAGGGTTCGACATTGGGACGTTCGCCAATGAAGTGGACCAAGTTGCGGGCTTTGGATTTGTTGATGTCCAATTGCACATAGTGGTGTAGCGAATGACACCAGCGAGGACCTTCACCGACCCAGACAAAATGGATCGGCGTTTCAGAGTGATTTGCAGCAGAAACCAGGCGAGCGATCGCCGCGTAGTGATCTATGCCTTTTCTTAAATCCAACGTGCCACAGCCCAGTACGATAAAGGCGTTGGCCGGAATGGAGAGTTCTTTTCGGATTTTCGCGTGGGCAGTATCTCGGGAAATTCTTGTGCCAAAATTTGGATCCAGCAATCCCTGGGCCAAAACGATTGACTTGCCTTGCGGGATCGGTGACTTGGCGTCGGCTGCATCGCGTACTGCATGTGCAGGAAACACGACTTTGCGGGACGCTTCGAACACGAATTGGTAGTCTTCTTCGGAATATGAGGACGGAAGTTCGTGTACCAGGGAAACGCAAGGTACGCCCTGGCTGGCAAGCATGGCGGCGACTTGCCGGGATTCCATGCTATTGCAGATTGCCAGGACGGGTTTGTTGTTCTTTTCGCGATTCACAACTCGCGAGGTTCGTTTCTGAATCTCATCGCGATTCTTGTTTTCAACATTGAAGCAGTCAACAATGGAATGCTGCGCGAAGTCTTTCGCGATGTGTCCGCCCGATTGCAGGATCGTCTCGCATTGGATGTCGCAGTTGTCGCTGAAGTGTTTCAGAATGTTGAGGATAATCTTGGGTGCGCCCGTACGGGTCGCTTCGTGTGACACAAATATGACCCGCCGTTTCGACGGAGTCTGCGGAGGCGTGGTTTTTCTTGATCGACCGAATATACGCATTTTTGTTCCTGATAAACCAGACTTTCATCCTCTGGTTTTCCGACTGAAGGACGAATTGAGCACGTTGAAGTTAACATCAAACATGCTGAGAATGCCCGTCGCCGTGGGAGAATATCAACATGGCCGGATTACGAAAAGATCAGCGGAGTCGGTTGGCCAGTGCTAGCCACTGATCGCCGATTCAAATTGCGTCCATGAATCAACAGACACGCGGTAACTCAATCGAATCCGACGATCCGTATTGTTGTTTTGGTGGGTTTAGGCAGATTTGGCAAACAGGTATTGAAACTGTCGCGAATTTTCGGTCGCGTCAGCCACAGAACTGTCATGAACAATGCGGCCTAAATCCATCACGATCACGCGATCGGCCAGTCGCAAGGAGGACTGACGGTGGGTGATTACAATTGTCGTCCGCCCTTTGACAAATTCGGCCAAAGAATCGTGAATGATGCCCTCGGATTGTCCATCGATTTGACTGGTTGCTTCATCGAGAATGAGGATTCTTGGATCCGATACGACCGCTCGGGCAATCGCCACTCGTTGACGTTGGCCGGCCGACAGACTTTTTCCGTCGTCTCCAACGTTGGCGTGATAACCGTTTTCGAGTTTGGAGACAAAGTCATCGATGCGGGCAACTCGAATCGCGTGCATCACTTCTTCGTCCGTCGCAAATGGCTTTCCATAAGCAATATTTTCCCACAACGTTCCGTTGAACAGAACTGAATCCTGGGTTACCCAGGCGATTTGCTGGCGGACTTTTTTGGGGTGCATTTGGCGGATGTCTTGACCGTCAATCCGGACTTGTCCCACTTGCGGGTCGTAAAAGCGGGCCAGGAGATTCATGAGAGTTGATTTCCCACATCCGTTTCCACCGACGATCGCGAGTGTCTGACCAGCAGGAATGGTCAGGTTGATTTTCTTCAAGACCGGTTGTTTGGGCAAATAACAGAACACCACATTTTTGAATTCGATGGATTCCTGGTGATCAGGAACCGGAATCGGATTTGCCGGGGGACCGATCAGCGGTTCTGGCCCAAACGTACGGAAAAGGTTGTCGCATGCGGTTCCGCCTCGAACAATCACGTTGATGATCTCGCTCATTTTTCTCGCCGGATCGGCGGCGCCGGCGAGCATGGCGTAAAACATCAGTAACATCGCCGGCTTGATCGGCGTGTCACTGATTTTGATCAAATTGAACAGGTACGTTTCCTGATTCAGGACCAGATAGGCTCCGACCAACATGGAAAGCGAAATGGAGATGATGGTGAGCACTTCGGTGATCGGCCGAAGGAGCGAATCATATAGCGCAATTCGAACCTGCATCCGGTAAAGCGTCGTGGCATTCCTTTTAAACCGGCGGCGTTCCGTTCGTTCTCGGTTGAAGATACGTACCGTTTTTACGGCTTTGAAAGTTTCTATCAAGGTCTGGAAAACGTCGGCCATACCTTCCATTTCAACTTGCGTCGATCGCTTCATGCGTCGCGAAACGGAGTGAATCAAGAACGCGCCGGCTGGAACAATAAACATTGAGATGATCAACAGCGGAAGCGAAATCCAGGCGGCGACCGCGAGGCAGGTGAGCATCTTCAATGGTTCGCGCAGGCATTTTCCGTAGAACATCCGCAGCCCGGAACTGATCATTGTCATGTTGTAGGACAAGTGCGTCATCATCGCAGAAGTGCCAATTCTGTCGATTCGCCGCTGGTCGAGCTCCAACGCCTTGCGGTAATAAATCCGGCGCAGATCAAGTACCGTCTTTTCAGATACTCTTGCATCGAGAATCGCTCCAATAACAAGCAAGACGCCTTTGAAAATCGACACGCTGAGCAACCAGATCAGGGCAACAACGAGCGTCTGGAACGCGCTGCTGGGAGCGTAGCGATCAACGTATGGCTGCAGTTCGCGGTACCACTGCAACGATCGTATCTCACCGTTGAGCCGGTCGCGTTTGAGGTCAATCTTGTTCGCGAGGAGCGGTTCGTCTGTTTGGACGAGCTGTTGTTCCAGAACATTCACTTCCGTTCGGAATCGTTCGACATTTCGTTCACCGTTTTCGATTTCATGCTGAACCCAGGTGATTGCCGTTTCGCCTTCAAGCACGATTTTGACGATTGGAAAAACCGTCGTAATACTGGCACTCCAAATGACAGCAATCACCAACGAACAGGCAAATGCGCCAGCGATAGTCCAGCGATAACGCAAGGAGTGTTTAACAGCGCGGAAAAATGGCTTCATCCGAGATTGTTCTTGGTGTAAGTCCAACAAATTGAGTCGTCAACGACTTGGCAAATTCCAAGTCTCAGGGCGGGATAGTCGTGAGATTGAACCGGCGCGTCAATAACAATCGGAGGAAAGCAGATCATGGCCTGTTTGTCGCAAGTTGGTGCGATCCACAGCTTTCCCCAGATTCGGCAATTTACCTGCGTTTTTGGTTTGAGAGCCCGGAAGCCTGCGCCGAATTCTGCGTGGCGGATCTTGCGCACCGCAAGCAGAAATTTGAGCTGGCGTGGTTGAAACGATCGATCAGAGCCGAAGATCTCAACGGCGAATGCAGCTTGGTGGTAGCGTCAATCTACGGCAGCCGGAGACAGGAAAAGACAGATGACTAGCCAATTCTAAGGTTCGACTCGATTCGCCGGACGACTTCTTTGGCTGGATAGACGGCATGAGGAAGCGTGATCCCCTGACCCTCGTTAATCCATTGAGCGACTTTTCGTTGGGCCGCGATCGCGGTGCTATGGCTGCGACCGCCGAAATATTCACCAATTTCCGAAAATGCAGATCCGGTGTACTGGCGGGATAGATACATTGCCAACATTCGGGCCGCGCTGATGCGTTTTTGGCGGCTCGACGATTTCAGTTCCGTTGAATTGACGCCACAAAACTCGCAAACGGCCTGCTCGATCGTTACCATCGACGTGCAATTGGGGCCCGAGAGTGACAGCAGATCGCACAGGACGTTTTGGGCGACTTCAGGCAAAATAGTCTGTCGAGTCGCGACCGAATAGGCATGCAGACGATTGACCGCACCCGAAAGACGTCGAACATCCCGAGTCAGCAGCTGGCAAATCAGCTTTAGCACGTTGGTTGGCAGATCCATGTTTCGTTCTGCGCACATCCGGCGGACAATTTTCAATCGTCCTTCGAAATCCGGATACTGTATCGGACAGGTTAATCCGCCGGACAATCGGGCACTGATGTCGTTGCCGAGGTGCCCCAGTTCGATCGGCGGTCGATCGGACGTTACGATCACCTGTTTGCCGGTTCGGACCAAATTGTCAATTGTATGCTGGAATTCACCGAGAGTCGCTCTCTTCCCGGCGAAGAAGTGGATGTCGTCAATCGCCAACAGGTCCAAATCGCGATACTTGCGTCGGAACATCGGTAACCCGGTTCCTCCGCGAAGCGAGCCGACAAACTCGCTGGTAAACTGTTCAGCCGACAGACACATGCAACGTTTGAGGCTTCTTCGACGTCGAAAGTCGTTTGTAATTGATTCGAGCAAATGAGATTTGCCACTGCCGGTTGGACCAAAAATGAAAAACGGTGAAAATTCACCAGGTCGTTCAAACAACTGTTGGACACCGGTTTCGATCAAGCGATTGTCCGGACCGAAGCAGAATGAGTTGATACCGCGTAGCCTTCTTTTCCGGGCGTAATTATTCTCCCCTGAAAGACCGGTCGTTTGGTTTTCGGATGGACCAGGATCGTCATCAGTGATCGCTGGTTTAACATCGCGAGATTCAGGCAACTCACTCAGATCGGTTCGTTCCGATTCTGATGTATCTTTGAGCCGATATTCAATCTGGTAGTGAGGGCCGCAAACTCGATCAACGACCTCGCGGACATCCTTTCCAAATGTAGTTTGCACCCGATGAAGCAAAAAATTGGTTTCAGAAAAAATACTGACCGTTGGCGATGCAGAGTCATTTTCGAGATTGCTCAGCGAGATGCTTTCGCGATTTGAAAACCAAAGTTCAAACCGGTCTGCACCAATCCTCGCAACCAGTTGGTCGGCGATCGTGTTGACGATATCCCGTGTTTCCAAACCGGGTCGAAAGGTGGAATCCTGAGGCGACAAAGTTACGTCCTGACACTATATCGGCCCGCCCTGAGAGGCGACATCGAGATCACTGATCAGAAGGGCCAAACGCCCGGAAACCGGCAGAGTGATCACAAAACGCCCCGCAAAAGCGTCCATTTAATATTTTTTCAACTCGCGTCGTGCGAATTGTGAATGAACCTTAATGCGAGTTGAGATTCTAAGACCGCTAGCACTGGTGTCAAACCGTTACTTCAAAATTATTTTGAAGTTCGACTTTATTGCGGAATCGGCAATGGTCTTTTCAAAATACACGGCAAATTCTCGCGCACATTTTTCGCCACAACCAGAATGCGGGTCGTGGAAAAAATGTCAAACGATTTTTTGCGAATCAAAGGGGCTGTGTTGTTGAAAGGGAAAACGCTGGAAGCCTTGAAAAACACGTTGAAAAAACTAAACTATGAACGGCCATAGTTCGACGCGTAAGCTTTCGTCGAGCGCGAATTCAATCGACGATTATCTCTCGTCGGCGTTCGTACCAAATTCACGTATTGCGAGGATTAGGATACGGATCGTGAAAGAAACCCGGAATTCCACTTGACAAATTAATACCCAACCTGACGGGTGTTTTGTGAACCTGCGATCATGGATTGGAACCCGTCGCTCAAAACAAATTTTCCCTGGGGATTGTTGATTTCCATCACTACGGCGACTTGTTGAATTGGATTTTCACGGTAGATCACCGCCGGGTATTGCATCAAAATGGCTCCGGTTTCCTTTCGCCTGTATTCGGCCAGAAAAAACCCCGCCCAATCCGTGGGCTGTGACTTGAAACCAAATCGCTGAGTCAGAAACTCGGTCAGCTTTTTCGCGTCTCCCGCCCAGCCGCGAAACGTGATTCGCTGGGGTTGCTGGTTGGCATCGAAATAGTAAGTCAACGAGCCATGCAAGTCCCATGAGTTGGTTCCCGTGACTAACGCAACTCGCATCCCGTGCAGCCCCGGGTCTCCGGGGCACGTCGAGACTCTTTTCCAGCGGCTCATGATCCAATCGGACGAAACATCGAATCGAAAGATTTCGTCAAAACTGGAAATCGGCATGAACTCCAACGGAGTGGCGGTCAGGTCCGGGCCATTCGCATCGCCCGGATAGATCAACGTTTGGGCGTTTCCGATATCCGGATTCCATCCGGATAGGGGCACACCCTGCCGCGGCAAGTTTCCCGGGAATCCCGATTTCGATTCGAATTGAATTGGCAATCCTGAACCGACAGGAGTTGGCGATTGAAAACCTGGATAACTCATACCAGCCTGATTCGCGGTTACCGGCAGATTGGCTGGATTGCGAAATGGGTCGGGTTGATAAATCCTCGGACTGCTGTTGGAAACGGTCGAAAATTGCCCTGTTCCGGATTGTTGGTTCGGCATACCGAAACGACTGTTCGTCGGCGGTGCGGGTAGCAACGAGATACCCGAGTTGGCGTACCCTGCATCCACGGTTGTGCCGTTCGCGGGATTGACGGGTTCGGATCCCTGTTTTGCCTGAGAAAATAATATCGGTGCGGCAATGGCGCAAACGACAAGTGATGGGATAAATATGGATCGGGTAAACATCTTGATCTCTGAATGTGGAATGAACCACCATCAGGTATCGGAATCCGGGGAATCGGACTTTGAATGTTCAAGATCGGGGCAAACGATCATCAAAACGGCTTGGATCGTCGCGAGCATTGTAGCTAATTCAGCTGAAATAACGCGAACCGCAGAGCTACGGCAAACGCTACAAACGTCAGTCAATCCCTGCAAAGTCAAGGAACTGACACTCGGATAAATCGGTGTTTCCGAAAACAACCATTGGAAGTGCGACGAAACACGGAGTCAGGATACTAACCAAAATGGTCAATCACCCATTCCGCGTCCACTCCCATCACAGCGGCGGCATACTGCGTTTTCGTTTCGTAATCTGACGGTAACACGTCGCAATGGTATTCCAATGCGATGATTTGGGCTTCAGCTTGTTCCGGCATGAGTTTTCGGCGGACCTGTTTCAAAAATACACCAAAATCCGGATCCTTGAGGGCTTCCTGGAACGAGGGGTATTTTCGCAGCATATGGCCCTGATTGTGTTGCAGGACCAACTGTCGACAGAAGTCAGCAATCGGATTCATCTGCAGCACGGACGCACAGGCACCTGCCATAATCAATGCCCGATCGCGATCGGACATCTGAAGCCGGTTTTTGAAAGCCTGGGCCACTCGCAGGTAGAGAATAAGTTCGGTGTACGGGTCCATTGGGATCGCTGCGAATATCTTGGGCAGAACGATTACATCTCCTCACAAATCGTCCAAGGTTTGGCGATTCATGACAAGAGCTCCAAAATTGTATGCTTGATCGACTAATCATGAAACCAAGACCAAGCGACGGGAACGACGAATCGAGGATGGAAAGGAACGTCAAACTGAACTAATATCAACGCATGAACCCTGAAACCCGAGATGATTTCCTTTGGCTGATGTCCGACAAAGCCGCTCCGATCCTCGAGAAGGTTCAGGTGGCGTTCGAGGAGCGTGTCAATGCAGTGCGAATTGCCAAGTCCCTTCGCAAATTAACCACCGCCACGCGTTCGGCGTTGGTGATGGAGCAGGCCCAGTTGCGAATCAGAGCCCGCAGGAAATTTGCCCGGGCCAAGCAGATGTTTTTCACGCGTCGAGGTCTTGAACAGGCTTCCGGAAGACGCCTGGCTGCGTACAAAGCCCAGCGGTTTGAAGCACTCACTAACGTTGGGGATATTTGTTGTGGGATCGGCGGTGACTTGATCGCCTTGGGAAGTCGTACACAGGGGATTTCGAAAACCTCCGGCAAAAATTCGCGAACTGTGGGTGTCGAAATTGATGAATTGACTTGCATGTTCGCGCGTCGCAACATGGAAGTCAATTCACTGGACCCTGTAACGGTCCAGGTCGAACAGGTCGATTTTGCTGGGTTTGAACTTGACGGATTCGACGGAATTCACGTTGATCCTGATCGCCGCATCAAAGACAGAACCGTCCATGGCAACCGATTCAGTCCCAGTCTTCAGGATGTTTTTGCCCGGCGTTCACGGGATTGCAGCGTTGCCATCAAAGTTGCCCCGGCAACCCCCTGGGCCAGTTACTTTCCGGGGGGGATGCAACGCGAGTGGATCGGCGATCATCGTGAATGCAAACAACAAGTCCTGTGGCTCGGACCGGCAACCGCGCAACCCGGGTATCGAACAGCAACCTACGTTGGCAAGGGAGGTATTATCAGCCGGATTTCAGTGGCGGAAAATGAAGCGGATCAAACCGCCGAGGTTTCGGATTCAATCCACCAATATATTTTCGAGCCCCACCCAACCGTTCTGGCAGCAAAGATGACAGACATCATCGCCAACCAATTCGGTCTTCGACGATTTACCTCCAGCATTGCCTATCTAACGGGACATCATGGCATTGATGACCCGCTGTTGACTCAATTCGAAGTCCTCGATGTATTGGCGCTGGATATTCGCAGGTCTTCAAGCATCCTCCGGTTACTCGAGGTCGGGAAAATCGAAGTCAAAAAACGTGGAATTGAAGATACTGCCGCTGCCCAGTTTGCGAGGCTGAAACTCGAAGGCCCGAATCGCGCGACGGTGATTCTCACGCGACTTGGCCGTAATCGGATTGTGATCATCGCTAAAAGAAAAGACAATCCGTTGGCGATTCCCGCGTCCTAACGGGACACCTCCGGTGGCTTTCGATCAGCGGTCAAAATTGCCGGTTGCGTCGATCAGGTATTCACAAGGGCGCGCATTTTGAATCACGATCAAACATCCAATCGAAGGGTGAGTCGCCTGAGTCGGCACCGGGATGGGTAACCAAACACATTGCCGGCTTTTTTCCCGCGATCAGACTTCCATAAGCCTGAGTGACGCCGAGGGCATGAGCTCCATTAAGAGTTGCCATCTTCAAGATCAACCGGGGGTCGACCCTTGAAAATGAATTCGCTACAAATTTTGCTTCCTCGAACAAATCGAGATCGGGGTTTGAGGCGCGCGAATCCGTACCCAGGCATATGTTGATTTTCCGTTTCAGCATTTTCTCAAGCGGGTAAGCCGAATGGCCGAAGAAATGGTGCGTTCGGGGGCAGAACGCAACGGACATCCGCTCGGAGCAGCTGGATACGAAATCGAGTTCGCAATCGCTCAAGTAGTTTCCATGGACGATCAATGATAATGGAACCGAGGAGAGGACTTTCAACGTTTCGCCAATGGACAGTACACTGTCGGGAGAACCTGGATTCCAGACGCCAAAGTCCTGAAGCAGCGAAACAAATTCGCCCGTTTGGTGGTCCACGAATTCACGTTCGGCGAGTGTTTCGGCCAGATGCATGGCGACCGGGCGATTCGCTGCGTTTGCTTGCCGGCAAATCTGGCGAAGCAGATTTGGGGCAACCGAATAAGGTGCATGTGGGCTGGCGCCGATCTGAATCGGCGAAGAGCCAACCCAACCACGTTGGTTGAAAAACGCGTCCAGATCGGCTTCTCTTGTGGGGATCGCGGTTTCGTCGCGTCCCAATTGTTCCAGAAAGCACATCAACAACATGTTGGCTGGACGATTACGGTAATCGTCCAGCTCGACTGGCATGGTTGCGATTTCACCGATCGCCCAAACACCTGACTCAGAAGACTCTTCGATCCCTCGTTGAATTGCAGCGATTTTTCTGTTCATCGAGCCTGTTGTACCGGTTTCCTGGTTAGACTCGATTCGTCGGCTGACAATCAAACGAATCCAATCGGTAAAGTTGATCCCAGGTTGGCCCAGGGGATACTCCAAGTCACTGAACTCAAGATGAGTATGGGTATTAACCAACCCGGGAATGATCACTCCTTCGCCCAAATCAATCACCTGGCAGTTTGACATTGAAACGGAATCCAACGCCCGGGAAAAACAACCGACCGACAGGATCTCGAGGTTGTTGACGACAATCGCACCGTCGGCGATGGCAGGTTGATCGCCTGGGCAAACCCACCGGGCGCGATAAACCGTAATGGAAAACTCGGATTGTCCTTGAGAATCGGTGATTTGAGTTTCCTTAATCGCCGTTTGTTTCCATGGTGTCGACCGCGAAAGCAACCCGTTTGATTGCCCGTCATGCGACTCCCGGATCCTACCTGAATGCCGGGCAATTTCTCAGGCGGTCAGCTAGGAATTATTCTTGGCTCCAGACAGGCGAGAAGCCACTTCGGTAAACCACGTGCGCTTCAATGGTTGTGGTATTGGATTCGCGTCCAGTCGAATGAACCAGACGATCAACATGACACCAACAACCGACATCAAAATACCTGGAACGATTCCATATTGGAAGTTCTGACCATCGTTACTGTACAGTAATCGGGCGAGAATCGGCGAATGTTCTACGACAGAAGCATCCGCTTTTGACAATAGGACTGCCAAACTGTTGTGCGTCAGGTGAAAAAGAATACATGGCAAAATGCTTTTGGTCTGAATTGCGATCAAACCCAACATCATTCCAACGACAAAGGTGATCATGGTTTGCTGGATGACACCATGCGCCAAGCCAAATAAAAGACTCGTCAGCAGGATCGGCTGCCATTTTCCTCGAATCGACTGAAAACCGGACAGGATGAACCCGCGGAATGCAATCTCTTCGATGATCGCCGGTGCCACAGCAAAAACCATCAAAACCGCCCAGAGTCCCGGAGCCGAAGTCAGAATCCGGGAAACCGCTTGTTCCAACTGGACGATATCGCCGCCAGGCGGGTAAACCAGCATTACCAGTCCTGTGAACCACGTGAACGCCGGATTAAGAAAAATTGCCGCCAGGATTGCCGCGCAAGCCATCGGCAGAGAACAGCCCCGAATTCTGAGGGACTGACGCGGTTTTCGAGTCAGAATTAATGCCATCATGATCGCGGGAACCAGGATGGTTGCCACGAGAATGGTGACGGTTTGAAATGCGAAGTGATTGAATGAGCGGGGAGGCGAGACGACGAAGCCCACAAAGAACTTGGCGACAAGAATCACCAATCCACACAGAACCGCGCTCCCAAGCGTGGGAAGCGCGTCACGTTCGCGCATAACGTGGCGGAACCATGCGCCAACGCCGAATCTCTCGCTGGCCCGAAAAAGCACTGTTTCACTGTTGAACTGATGAACGACCCATCGAACCGACAACCAGCAGCATATTAGATTGACGGCACATACAGGTGTCGCATACTTCATGCATTCGGTGTAGTTTCCCTCGATCAATCCCCGTAACAGCAGCATCAAACCGCTGACAGGAATCAGGCTGGTGCCAAAATCAAGTTGCGCCGCCGGAAGCATCGGAATCATCATCAAGGGCATCGAGATCATCATCAGGGGGACCAGGTAATACTGGCCTTCCTTGCTACTACGTGCAAAGGCCGCGGCAGCCAGGGCGACGGCGCTGAATAAGGCTGAGATGGGAATCAACGCCAACAACAGCCAACCGATGCTCGACAGGGGTGGGACCCCGACCGGCAGACCTCCTGTCAAGCCCATGCCAGTCCCGAGTCGTGTCATGACAAACATCCCGGTAAAGCCCATGCTCAGCAGATTCAGAATCGAGGTCGCCATGCTGAAAGTCATGACCGTCAGCAGTTTTCCAATCGCAATCTCAGATCGCGCCGCAGGACTGCTCAACAGCGTTTCAAACGTACCCCGTTCCTTCTCGCCGGCACACAAGTCAATCGCCGGGTAGAATGCGCCCGTGAGTGACCAGATCATGACGATAAAGGGAAGGATTTTCGACCACGCGGCGGCCCGTTTGCCAACTTTGTCAGCCACATCGGCGTTGGTGATTTGCACACCCTGGAGCAACTCTAACGGCACTTCATGTTCGGTAAGTGTTTCACGGATTACGGTTCCCGTCCATTTGGCCAACACACGGTTGATGCGGTCGGCACCGATTCTGGATTTATCAATGGCCGAATTCTGGAAAACGTATATCTCCGGGATCAACGCAGCCGATGTCTCCGGGGAGCCCGGATCACTGGTGTTGGGGAGTCTGATTGGCGACGGAATGAAGACCGCCAAGTCGATTTTTCGATCCTGCATTTCTTTTTGGATCAATTGATCGACCAGGATTGGGGTCCGGGTCATCCCGGAATTTTCGCGACATTGTCGGATAATCGCCTGGAACTGACTGTCATTTTCCTTGGAAACCAATAACTCTGTGAGCTGGCTCTCGGCGTGCCCGAACTCCGGGTTGATTCTGCCGTCCACGATTAATGCCGGACTGTTGGGAAGGTTTTCCTGGCCCACGACCCAGACTTTGGACGGGTATTCGCGCATAAACTGAGCGACCTGCAGCATCGCCATTCCCATCAGGGGATAGAGCACCATCGGCATGATGGCCACGGTGAACAACGTTCGTCGATCCCGCAGTTGATCACGCAGTTCGCGGCGGAATATTAGCTTTACGTTGGGCCACTTCATGTTTGTTTTTGCCTATCGCTGAACTGCTGAAGCGGAATTGGATTTGATGGCTGCGATTGAACTTCGGCACGATTCGTATTTCATCTCGGAAACTGAAATCATCTGATAGAACAGTTCTTCAACATCGTCTTCATCGTACTTTTCTGCCAGTTCGTCAATCGTTCCTTCCGCCAGTATTCGCCCGCGATTCATGATCGCGACCCGATCACATAGTCGTTGGACTTCACTCATGATGTGCGAAGAAAAAATGATGCATTTGCCCTGGTCGCGAAGTTGTTCAACGGTTTTGAGTACCTCTCGCGCAACCAGGATGTCCAAGCCGGAGGTTGCTTCATCAAAAATCAATACCGGTGGGTCGTGGATCATTGCCCGGACGATGGAGACTTTCTGCTTCATGCCAGTCGACATTTTGCTGCCGAGCACATTGCGAATCTCGTTCATTTGAAAGCGGTCAAAAATGGCTTCCATTTTCGGATCGAGCTTTTCCAGTGGCATGCCGTACAATTGGCCAAAATACTGCACCATTTCCCAGGCCGTCATCCGGTCGTAGATCGCCGTGTTGGTTGAAACGAAACCGATCTGTCGGCGGACTTTGTCGGGGTGCTCGGTCACATCAAAACCGTTGACGAGAGCAGACCCGGTGCTCGGCTTGAGAACCGTGGAAAGGATTCGGAGCGCCGTTGTTTTGCCGGCTCCATTGGGACCAAGTAACCCGTAGATCTGGCCCGGCATGGCATCAAAGCTGATTCCGGCAAGCGCGGTAAACTGACCCGACTGGATGTCTTTGTAGGATTTGGTGAGTTGCCGGACGTGAATCATCGTTAAAAATCGAAAAACCGGGAGAGCAGGTATGACGACGCATCGGATCAGGACGATGGTTCAAGAATGTCTGGCTTGGACACAAATGGCCGCCGAAAAATAACCGAGATGCCAGAGCGTAGCTTACGAAATTGAGACGTGTCGACCATTCGACAGGATGAAACGGGTCGTACCGGTTGTCTGGAAAATTTCCACCAAATTGCTCGCGCTGGGCTACCCCGGATTCAACCGCAACGTTGTTCCCAAACACAGCAATCACGGAAATAACATGGATATCCAATCATCATTTACCCCGGGACATGTTGAAATGCCCTTGGTTCAAAGTCAGGGCGCACAGGCGACCTTTAATAGCGCCGAAGAGTACGTCCCACGTCAGCCTGGCAGTCTGCAGGAAGCTGGGTTACACCAAAATGATCTTTTTCCTCTCATACTGAAATTTCTCTTCCTCCACGGCAACCAATCCGGTGCAAAAATCGCCAACCAGATCAAGGTTCCCTTCACCCTCCTGCGGGCAGTATTGGATTTGTTGAAATCGGACCTGCTGGTCGGACACAAGAATGCCGCCGGCGTCGGCGATTATGAATACGAACTTTCTCCCAAGGGACTGGAGCAGGCAAGAATTCATCTGTCCCGGAGTACGTATTGCGGGGCCGCACCGGTAAGTCTCGCCGAATACCGGAAGTCGGTTATCCGCCAGTCGATCAGAAACCTGAAACCGACCTTTCAAGCCGTCGCTCATGCATTGAGTGATCTGGAAGTCACGGATCTACAAATCAGCCAGCTCGGGCAGGCAATCAATTCAGGCAAAAGTATGTTCCTGTTCGGCGCGCCGGGCAACGGCAAGACCAGTATCGCCAAACGCGCTATCCTCGCACTGGGCGAGCATGTCTGGATTCCGCGCTCACTGACCATTAGCGGCGAAGTGATTCGAATGTTTGATTCCAGCGTTCATGTTGCTGCCCCGCTGCCCCCAAACGTCGGTATCATGGATGATCAGCAAGTCGATGAACGCTGGATTCGGATTCAGCGCCCAACCATCGTTGTGGGTGGCGAATTGAACATGAAACACCTGGAAGCGACACTCAACCCGGTCACTGGAATCATTGAAGCTCCCATTCATATCAAGAGCAATTGTGGATGCCTGGTTGTGGACGATTTTGGTCGCCAGCAGGTTTCGACTCGGGAATTGCTCAATCGCTGGATCGTTCCAATGGAGTCGGGAAGCGACTTCGTCAATTTGCCCTCCGGAAGACAGATTTCCCTGCCGTTTGAGCAACTGCTGATTTTTTCAACCAACCTCGAACCGACTTCGCTTTGCGATGAAGCATTCCTGCGTCGAATTCCCTACAAAGTTGAGGTTTTCAATCCGACAGAAACTCAATTCCGATCGCTGTTTGATAAAGAACTGAAGCGGATGAACTTTCAAGTGGAAATTGGTGTGCTGGACCATTTGATCGAATACCATTACAAACGGGTTAATCGATCGTTTCGTTTCTGCCATGTCCTGGATCTGCTATTCCAGTGTCGCGACTTCTGCGAGTTCCACCGCAAGCCAAACATTTTTTCCAAAGACATCTGCGAGTTGGCTGTATTGAATTATTTTTCCGGGATGGCAGGGCAGCTTCACGTTTAGCCGCTTACGTTTTTCCATTGATCAACGACATCAATTCCGCCCGCGTCAGCGGGTTGTCTTTGAACTCGCCGCGGAGTGCACTGGTAATTGTCCGGCTGCCCGGTTTGCGGATTCCGCGAATCGACATGCAGGAGTGTTCGGCACTGATGACAACCGCGACTCCCGAAGTGCAGAGGTGTTCATTAACCATGTCGGCAATCGTTTGTGTCATTCTCTCCTGAACCTGGGGTCGCCGGGAGACTTCTTCCACAACCCGCGCAATTTTGCTCAGGCCGGTGACTTTGCCGTCGGGAATATACGCCACGTGAGCAACCCCGGAAAAAGGAAGCAGGTGGTGTTCGCACATGCTGGTGAACGAAATATCGCGAATCAGGACCATCTCGTCGTACTGTTCGGGAAACGTCACTTCCAGATGCCGTTCTGGATTGAGCTTCAGTCCAGAAAACATCTCGGCATACATGTTGGCCACACGGCGCGGCGTACCGCTTAGTCCAGGTCGTTCAGGGTCTTCCCCCACGGCCTTCAAGATCGTGCGAACGGCATCTTGTATGGCTTCCAGATCGACGTCCGATGGTGCGTTATTGTGTGAATTCACTGAATGGGTCCGAAGATTCATGTTTTACGGAAATGGGTTATGCGGCCGGCATGTCAAGCTACCGGTCCGCCCAACTGAATAACAGGCGACGCATCAGGGTTGGACCGCAGTACCGCACCATCGATAACAGCGGAATCGTTCGATCCTTGATTCACTCTTCGCCGCCTGTGACGGTGGCTTCCGGGGAATGCGTCGCTTGGGCACTGGGCACCTGCGTGCCCGTTACCCGGATACTTCGATGTGCATGATAGGTCCGACCGTGGCGATCGGTGGTTTGTATGCGGATCAAGTGAACACCCGGCAAGATTCCTGCCGGAAGTTTTTGCGTCCACAAATGGAAGCAATCCTTGGGTTTTGAGAGTTTGGGTTCGACGCCCTCATCGCGTTTCCACAGGTCCACAAAATGAGGGTCAGGTTCCAGCGTCTTCCGAAATTCGATCCACTCGTCATCATTATCCAACGACATTTTTACCGTCGATTCTTCCGATCCGTTGAAAACATTGACCCAGACATCCGTGTTTTGAGTTTCATTGGTATCGACCGTTGCCGCCACGTGAACCCGCATCTGTTCACTGGCAGGCAGACCCGCCGCCTTGAAATCAAGTCGGTAACCGTTTGAATCGAACGTCATGATCGAATAGCCGTTGGGCGCACCATCAGTCATGGTCGCATGCGGGATCTGGTTGTCGTTCCTGGCCCCCGACCACCAACTTCCACTGACCGTTACATTGACAATATGGTGATGTTTTTTCTCGCCGTTGAAGCCGTCTTCCTTGCCCAGAAACAAATGCCGATGATCATGAGTATGTCCGGAGATGGATACGCAGTAAGGCCGTTTTTCGATAAGCTTGAAGAAATCCGATTTATCCTTGATCGAGATAATCGGAATATGCATCAGCAGGACGACCATTTGAGTTTCGGGAATCATGGCAAGGTCTTTCTTGAGAAAGTCCAGCTGCTGTTCTCCCAATCCTCCTTCGTAGTGCCAGCGCTGGATCTTTTCCGTCGGAGCTGCCCAATCGATGTTGTCCAGGACGACAAAATGTACCTGTCCATAGTCGAAGGAATAATACGACGGACCGTACGTCGCTTCGAATGTCTCGTTGATGTTTTCGCGTTCCGTAGCATCAAGGTTCAGGTCATGATTTCCGATGACGTTGTACCAGGGAATGCCAATCAGCGCTATCGTCTGATTGAGCGTCCGAAACGTGTCGAGATTGTCGAAAGCAATGTCGCCGAGAGTTACGCCAAACGCACTTTTGTCACCGATCAACTCCGAAACAACATCCTGCGCAACGTAATCAACTTCTGTGTTGTTGCGTGGTTGCGGATCGCCGAACAGCAGGATCTTGAATGCCGGAGGTTCTGGTTGTTGGTAAAGCGGGAAGTCGATCGACTGCGGAAGTGGACCCGTTGGCCGTGACCCGGGAAACTTAAGTTGTGGCGAGCCGTTGGGTTTATGAAGATAGAAAAACCTTGGGAGCTTGTTGGCGTCGAGGGCGGTTCGAAAGCCTGTAGGCTTGATCACGAAAACGGCACCTCCCTCCTGGATCGGAATTTCGTAGCGACCGTTCTGGTCGGTCACCACAATCTCTTTACCGTTTGAAACCCGGATTCCGACAAACGCGGAATCGCCGGGGCCGAACCTGCCGTCCTTGTCGACGTCACTGAATACGACGCCTCGGGCGATCGAATCCCGGTTGGTTTCCGTCTGCTGTTCTGAAGAAACCGTCACGGCACCGTCAGGTTGCGGAGGTTCCACGGATTCCCCGGTCTGCAGAATGGGCTCTTGAACTAACCCTTTGGCAGGCATGGACACGGACAAACACACTAATGTGAACGCGGCGACAAGCGATCGCCAGGTAGCGTTTCGGTAGGTCATTTTTGGCTTTGCAGGGAAATCAGGAATCAGTGATAACGTTATCCTGATCTGTTTCAGTAATTTTTCAACTTGGGGGAGGCGGCGATCGAGCGAATTGTCCGATTTTGGCATGAATTTGTTCTGGAATACCAAATTGAGCTGAATTGCTGAAAAACAGACCTTGTCTTATCATGTAACCCGATCGCATTCATTCGGGAAATTTTTGCTCCACGGATGTCCCGCGACCGTTTCTATCCGTCCGAGACTTTTTTTCATTCAAGCGGCCTCACGTGACTTCTCAATTTACTGATGCAGAACTGGAAGCCTACCTCGACGAGTCTCTGGATTCGGCACGAGCAGCGGAAATCGAGCAGGCGGTTCGCAACGACAGGGGTTTACTCAAACGGTTGTCGATGATCAATGGTCGTCGGGATGCGGGAATTCATACCCTGGGCGAAATCTGGCGAAGAAATCAAATCGGCGTACCGAGCGTCGAAGCCATGGGAAATTTTCTTCTTGGAGTCCTGCCACAGGAACAGGCGGACTACATCAATTTTCGAATGGAACATCTGAAATGTCCGTTCACACTGGCCATGTTCAATGATTTGCAAGCTCAGCAAAGCGAAAGCGTGGAGATGTCCAAGAGTCGCCGCGAAAAATTCTATAAAACGAGTGCGGGTCTGTTGAAGCGCGGAAAAACGGACAAGTAAGGCAAATTTCGGAGGCCAGGTTTGCCCCTCTTCCGTTGCTCAGTTGCCCGGTGGGGAGCCTGGCGGGAAATTCTCATCCTGGTTTCCAGCGCAGAGGCGAGTCGCGGCGAACGCCCATTGGTGATTACGTTGGATTTCTGATCCTCGTTCGGGGCGTCAGCTGTTTGTCCGCTGTACGAGCCCACGGGATTTGCCCAGTTTTTGCTGGCCACCTAAACGTGAAAACGTTCAGCGAGTTTGCGAAACAGGCCGTCATTTTGTTTCAGTTTGGTTTCCCGATCGAGTATCAGAAACATCGCTTGGACAGGTATTCAACCTGGCGGGGCATGCCGGGTTTGTGGCCATTCAATCCGTACGTGGCTATTCAGGCCATTCACTCCGTATGTGGCCGTTCACTCCTTATGTGGCCATTCACTCTGTGAATGAGCGTATTTCACAGAGAACATACAACATATTTCTTTCCTTTTAATCCTCCATTGGATCACCAAGCGGCGTCCGAAAACAAGAGAACCACGCACACAGTACATCGCAGCCCCAGGTGTATTTTGTGCTGGTCGTTTTTGTGTCGAAAAGTAAAGGCTTACGACATGGGTTCATTACCATCGCCCCATCCGGGACCAATGTTAGTGCCACCGGGCAAACGCCCGGGGCGCAGGTTTCCACAAACCCTCGGAAAAACGTCACCAACTACTTTCGGTTTCCGCCTTCGGGGCCGATCGATTTTTCGGAGAGCGCTTTCGCGTCGAGTACTTCACTCCCCTCCCGGTCAGCGATCGCGTAGCGGAATCCACGGCTCGTTCCAGCAGCGCCATATTGGCCGTTTTTGTTGAGCGCGATGAAGTTGATGTCGAGGTTATTCAGATTCTTCGGGTCAAGTTCGGCGATTCGATTAACGGCACGTTCGCAAGCCTCGGTTGGACTGGCCCCATTGCGCATCATTTCGACGACGAGAAACGACCCGCAGTGCCGCATCACGTTCTCGCCCAATCCCGTCGCACCTGCGGCGCCGACCGAATTATCAACGTACAGCCCACTGCCGATAATGGGTGAGTCCCCTACCCTGCCCGGGATCTTGTAACCCCATCCGCTGGTCGAGCAACCCCCGAACAAATCCCCTTTTGAATCCAGGCCGAGCATTGCGATTGTGTCGTGATTGTCCTGGTCGATTTTTGGAGATTTGTTACTTTGGGATTCGTCTTGCCGTTTCGATTCCTGGTCCTGCTTCCATTTTTCCCATCTTGCTTTTTGGTTGTCGGTCAGTAACGGTGTCGATTCAAGGCCGTGCTGGAGGGCAAATTGTTTTGCGCCACCGCCCACGAGCATGACGTGCGGGGTTTTTTCCATGACCAGGCGGGCAACCGAGATCGGGTGCAGGATGTCCTGAATCGCCGCCACGCTCCCGGCGTTGTGATCCGGTCCCGACATGATGCAGGCGTCCAACTCAACTTGTCCCGCTGCGTTCGGGATTCCTCCGATTCCCACCGAGGCGTTCTTGACGTCACTTTCGGTTACCCAGATTCCCTGTTCGATCGCATCCAGCATCGATCCTGATTCCAAGGCGACTTTGACAGCGGCTTCGCAGGAGAGTTTGCCGAATGGCCAGGTTGCGATGAAAAACGGGCGTTTGTCGTTGCGCGAATTCGGGCTGCTTTCTTGCCAGGCGGTCGTCCGGCCAATAACGCTGCTTGACGAAAATGACCCACTCGAGCCAAGGAAAGCTCCTGCCGCAGAAATGCAAGCGGAACGTTGAATGAATCGACGACGATTGATGGACATGTTAGTCAGCTCGAAGGGAACGCGTATTGACAAATGCAGTTACGAATTGCCAGCGAGTGGGTGGTAACACTCGGAACGTCCACCTGCTGGCGATGCGGGCTTGTTATGTAAAGTCTCGGCACGGTCGATGACTGACAAATTACCTGGATCTATGTTCTAAATGGACTCGAGCCAATGCGACGGGACGTAATTTTCGAATCCGGTGGTTGGTCCGGATCGCCTTGGATTTATTACACCGCAACCGCTTCGATGCCGTAAGTGCTCAGTGTTTGGCGTAGCGAGTCCAGCTGCGTTTCGTCCAGCGGAGTCATGGGCAAGCGTAGCTCACCGGAATCTCGCCCGATTTCGGCCATTGCCGCCTTCAGGGGGATCGGGTTGGTGGCCAGTCCGAGCATGTCACGACAGAGTGGAAACAGCTTGTGGTGCCAGCGCTGGGCTTCGATCGCGTCGCCGCTCAAGAACGCCTTGACCATTGCGATCATGTCGCGGGGGACGATGTTGCCAACGACTGAGACGACCCCTTCGGCTCCAATGGAAAGCAGTGGCAGTGTCAGACTGTCGTCGCCACTGAGGACGGTCAGGTTGGTCAGTGCCAGGATTTGCGAAGCCTGATCAAGCGAACCGGTGGCTTCCTTGACCATCGTCACGTTCTCGAATTCCCCGATCCGGGCAATGGTCTCGGGCTCAATGTTTTTGCCCGTTCGCCCCGGGATGTTGTACACGCAAATCGGAATGCTGATGGCTTCCGAAATAGCCTTGTAATGCTGAAACATCCCTTCCTGGGTTGGCTTGTTGTAGTAGGGCGCAACCTGCAGCGTCGCGTCAGCACCTTCTTTGGCTGCCCATTCCGTCAGACTGATTGCTTCATCGGTACTGTTGGATCCGGTGCCGGCCATGACTTTGATTCGTCCCGACGAAATCTGAATTGTCTCGGAAATGACTCGTTCGTGTTCGGGATGCGAGAGTGTTGGCGACTCGCCGGTGGTTCCACAGGGTACCACGCAGTTGGTGCCCGATTCGATCTGGAATTCGATCTGCTCTTTCAACCGGTCGACGTCGAGTTTGCCGTCCCTGAACGGCGTGATGATGGCAACCGACAAACCAGCAAAATCAGAACCTTTGCGCGACATAATACTCGACTCCCATTTTCCCAATAAACCAATCCGATGACGCGGCGCGATGCCAAGATGATACGGGTTTAAGCTCGTATTTTCCAGAGTCGATGGCAAAGATTCAACTGGATTTCAAAAAACTGACGCGCAAACCGAAGTCAATCGACCAATTTGCAAATCTGCTTCATCTCGCGAACGGCTTGTTGAAAGCCTACAAAAATCGCGCGAGATACGATGCTGTGACCGATGTTCAGTTCCTCCATTCCAACGATCCGGGCGACAGGAAGAACGTTGGTGTAGGTTAAACCATGTCCCGCATGAACTCGTAAACCCTGTTCAATGCCGAACTCGCAGCTTTCGGTCAGGATTCTGATTTGCTGCTGGATGGCTTCGATCCCGCGGGTCGCCGCGTAGATTCCGGTATGCAGTTCGATCGCGTCGGCGTCCAGTTCTTTCGCTCGCGCGATCTGGTGTTTGTCTGGATCGATGAACAGGCTGACTACGATTCCGGAGTCGTGGAGCCGTTTAATCGAATCACTGACACGCGAGTGGTTGGCCATGACGTCCAGCCCCCCTTCGGTCGTGATCTCCTCGCGTTTCTCCGGGACCAGGCAGACCTGATCCGGTTTCAGGTCGCAGGAAATCTTCAGCATTTCGTCGAGGCAGGCACATTCCATGTTCAAGCGTACGTTAACCGTCTGCCGAAGAACGCGTACGTCGCGGTCCTGGATATGCCGACGGTCTTCGCGAAGATGAACCGTAATCTGATCGGCTCCCCCCAGTTCCGCCATGGCGGCGGCCCAAACAGGGTCCGGTTCGGTGGTGTGTCTGGCCTGACGGACGGTGGCGACGTGGTCGATATTTACGCCAAGTGTGGGCATGGGAATATTGAAAGGTTATTGAGACTGAAAACTGAAATCAGTTGGCCGAATTCTGTTGTAGGGTACGAGCACCAGCGTTATCGGCTTTGGCCGTTCGGATGGTACACCGATCACCGTGCACGGTCGTCAGGAATTCAACCAGCTGTCGGGCCGATTCATCGTTACGCGTTATCGCGAAAACGCAAGGTCCCCAGGAACTTTGGCCCACGGCATTGACGCCAAATTCGCGAATTTGGCCAATCAAGGCTTCGATTTTCGGACCATTGTAGGGGCCATTCTGAATTTCCGAGAACATCATTCCGCTACGGCGCCCAAATTCATACACGCCGTCGGAAAATAGTTCAAAGTCCTGTTGCAGAACACCTGGAATGATTCTGTCTCGCACGATTTCGATCATTCGGTCACGCTCGACGTGAGAAGTTTCCGGCAAACGGGTAAACGCGTCCTGTTCCTGTTCGCCGGACAATCCACTGGTGCCCGGTGGAATGACCGTGACAATCGTCCAGGCGTCTGGAAAGTCGGTTCGGAAATCCAGTGGTGCGAGTTGCTCTTCGCCCAACTTGCCCCGATCAACAAGGAACCCTCCGTGAAAAAAACCGTGAGTTCCAATCCCGGATCTTTTGCCGCGGCCGATCGCGGCAGCCACATCCAACGAACCGGGTACGGGAAGTTCGAGTAATCGGGTGATCGCCATCACGGAAGACAGCGCCAGCTGGGTTCCCGATCCGAACCCCGAATGCCGCGGGGGAACTGCGTCGATTTCGACGTGGACCGGCAATGCTTCCAGGCGATCGATGGCTCCAGCGGACCGAAGCGAAACTTCCATCCAGGCAAACCAGCTTTCGATAGCCGCCCGACACGCGTCGCTGCCGGGACGATCGGCAATCCGAAATGATTCTGCCCGCGATGCGGTGACCATGGTTCGAGGTGCATCAATCATTAAACCGATGCCTCCGAACTTTCTTGCGACCATGTCGCCGATGGAGAACAGCCCGAAGTGTAAGCGGGAAGGAGCCGAAATCGAGATCTGGTCACGCACTCGAAGGCTTTCTGTGTTCATGTCCGACGAACTCACATAGCATTTCGAATGCGTCGATTTCCTGTGGCCCACCGGTTTTTGCGATGGTCGTGTGCAGTCGGGTAAACTGCTCGCGAATGACATCGGCGGGCAGGAATTCCAGGCGAGTCGCCATGATGGCCGCCTCTAAAACCGCGTGTTTTGCCCTGTTGAATCCCCAGAAATCACGGTTCCGACCGGCATGAAGCGTGCGACAATTCAAGTTCATTCGCGGACCGGTTTCGTCAATGTAATCAACTTCAAATTCATACCAGCGACAACTGTCTGCAATCACCTGACCGTTGACTTTCTTGGCCAGGAAAAATTCCGGGAGCGGTTCAAGCTGTCCGATGGCGGCGCGGGCAAAAAGCTGTACGTCGTCGGTGACGTGGAGTACACCCGTCCTGGTTCGTTTGAGATTGGCAAATGTACGGGACGTGTTGAAAGGTCGCAACTCAAATCTGTCAAAGTTGTGCGTCACGTTGGGTCCCATTGGCGATACGTTTGCCGATCCGTCTTCGTTGAGCGTGGTCACAATGGATTCGAGAATCATGACGTTCGCTTTCCCGTTTCCTGTTCAAATCCATCGCGGGTCGAAAGCCGGCTGGAGCGGACGGGATTGTCGATTTTCCCAAGCGCCGCTCCCCACTGACTGGTCAACGTCCGGTTCATGCCATCGGCATCCGGGAGTTTGATCCCCGCAATGTTCATGAAGTTTATCAACAACTGGTACCCGCAATCGGTCAGTATCGACTCTGGATGGAACTGCAGGCCGACCAGGGGGCGTGTCTCATGCTCGACTGCCATAATGGTCCCGTCTTCCGTTCGAGCGGTCACAGCCAGGTCAACGGGAAGTCGGCTCAGATTGGCGACCAGCGAATGGTAACGTCCAGCCAGGAAGCATCGAGGAATGTTGTCAAACATCCGTGAACCAGAGTGAAGGACGCTGCTTTGCCGTCCATGAACGGGCTCGTTGGCCAGTACGATCGATCCGCCCAAGGCCTGCACGATCGCCTGGTGGCCAAGGCAAATTCCCAGGATCGGGATCGATTCAGCAAACCGGGTAACCAATTCGATCGAGCAACCAGCTTCGTTTGGTGTACAGGGACCGGGCGAAATCACGATGGCCTCAGGCTGGAGTTCCTGAACTTGCGTCACGTCAATTTTGTCGTTGCGCACCACGACTGTCTGGCACCCCAATTGGCGGAAGTACCGAGCAAGGTTGTGGACAAAACTATCGTAGTTGTCGATGACAAGGATCATGGTGAGGTGGAATGGATAAGCGAGTACGTGAAAACGCGACTGTTCAGGATGGCTGTTTGTCCGGTAAAAGAGGCCTGTTCTTGATTGCACCCCTTGAGGTTTACATTGTAACGGCCCGGAGCATACCCGCCGCTTTGGTCCAGGTTTCCTCGTACTCTTTTTTTGCCACCGAATGGCTGACGATTCCTCCCCCGACCGGGATTTGCCACCAGCCTCGCGATGCCGTAATGGTCCGAATCAACAGGTTCAGATCAGCATTACCGTCAAAACCCAAATACCCCAGTGCGCCACAGTACGCACCCCTGGCCGTGGGTTCAAGTTCGGAGATGATTTCCATTGCCCGTACTTTGGGCGCACCGGTGATTGAACCACCGGGAAAGATCGCATATAGCAAGTCGACCAAACCGCATGTCGTCTTGAGTTGTCCCTGGACCGACGAAACCAGGTGCATTACGCTTTGGTACTCTTCCAGTTCGCATAGCTGCATCACGCGAACCGAGTCTGGTTCGCAGACGATGGACAAGTCGTTTCGCATCAGGTCGACGATCATCGTATTTTCGGCTCGATCCTTGCGGCTGGCGAGCAACTCGTCTCGTGCCTGGATATCCACCATTGGTCGGCCTGTGCGGCGCCGTGTTCCTTTGATCGGTCTTGTCTCAACAATGCCGTTTCGAACGGAACACAATCTTTCGGGAGACGCACTGATAATCTGGGCATCACAGTCGCTGATTTGGCTCAAGTCGAAATAACCTGAAAACGGACTGGGATTGCAGGATCGCAGTCGCCGGTAGAGCTCCACCGAATCGCAATTGGAGGGATGCAGAAGTCGTTGCGCCAGATTAATCTGGAAAACGTCGCCAGCGTAAATGTAATCGATGCACTTTTGGACGGCGTTGATATAAGCCTGCCTGGAAAAGTTGCTGGTCAGACATGCCGGACCCTCGATTGAGAAACTTGGAGCACGCTCGACCCTTTCGGCGTCGGCACCGTTCGCCGTATGCGATACGAAGGGCCCGGCGGCTTTCGGGGCGCTGAGTATGTTTCGAAAAAACTCGGCCCGGGTTCTGGCCCTTGTTCGGCGTGCGTGATCCCGCAGCTCCGGTAGCCCTTGAGAGATGATCCAGGTTCGGTCCTGTTGATGGTCCCAGGCGATCACGGTGTCATAAGCTCCGACGACGATAGCCGGCAATTCGAATTCATCGTACGGCGGCGGTGCAATGTTCTCGATTGAGCGATTGATGTCGTAGCACAACAAACCTGCGATCCCACCCTGCAACGGCGGCAAGTCCGCCACCGTGTGAGTCTGAAATCGCGACAACAACTCGCGCACTGCCTGGAAAGGCCGCGGGGCGCCAACGGGCACTTCGATGGTTTCAAATGGATCGGCCATCAGAAACGAATACCGACCCAGAGGTTGGGCGCCTGGGCCGATGATTTTCATCGAACTGTCAAGCAACAAACACCCACGGGTTCCGGCCAGTCGTTGGAAACAGGATTCAACCGACGGCGCAGGCGTCAACTCCAGGACCACGGGGTCAAAAGTTGAATTGACCGATTCGGCTTCGAGGCTTGTATCAGACACTCAAACATTAATGACCAGTGGAATCAAAAACGCAATAGGCCGATGGTGATTCCACGCCTTGCTGCTCTCAATTACAGGCCCGGGATAACGGGTTTGGCATTTCTATTGACCCGCCTGGGACAACAGGTGACGCACGGCCCGCCCGCTGATTGTCTGGTGTTTGATCAATTCGTCCGCAACCAGCAAGATCGCTTTCGCATGGGTTGGCTCGGCCAGCACGTGTTCGGTTTTTTCCAGCAATCGGCGTTCCAGTTTTTCCAGCTGGCGCTGGCTGCCGCCCCGATTCAACAACAACCGGCGAATGGTTCGTAAATCCTGCCCGGCGCCAGATTGGCAATATCTCTCCGTCCAGTGCGATTCGGCGACCATGCCGGCGAAGAGGATCAAGACCTCATCCTCAAGTGAGTCTTTGGAGGCTTTGGACCGACCTTTTTGTATCTTGCATACTCCCAGCCGCATCCCGCCGGTTTGTAAATGCGTCGGCGAGATGGATACTTTTTCGATCGGTCTCCCAACCAGCTGGGCCATCACCGCATGACCGGCTTCATGATACGCAGTTGCCCGTTGACGTGGATCGACGACCGGCAAGCCGTCGGCCGGATCAAGATCGGTAGGTTCATTGTGATTCATTTTGTTGTCCGAGTTTCGATCGGCCAGTCGACCCAGTGAAACGACTCAATCATGATCCTGTCGGGCAAGCGACGGATGCATGTTATCCCTCGCGGAGTCGAGGCTTGTGATTTGGGGTTGCGAGCCAGCGGGCTAGTTCCTGCCTTCAGTTTCATTATCCCAAGTACCGTTTGTTGATCGACTCCGTTTCAATCGGTGTCGCTCGGATTCGGGTACTGTCAAGAATCCCCAATTCAGCGCCTCGTCCTGCGTGTATTGTTTGCCCAGCTGAATCGCCATCATGGCTTTGCACATTTCATAACCTAGATAAAACGCGTGAGAGGCATCGACGTTGGTTGGTTGACTGGCCATGAGTTGGTCGAATGCCTGAAACGGATCGGCATCGTGAAAATGTTGCCCGCTTCCGAGCAGGTGGACTTGTTCCGATTCGCCAAATATTCGGTAATTGTTGTCTTTGATTTGAGTCGCCAAATGCTCAAGATGTTGAATTCCGAACTGGAGCAATGTAGGGTCTCGGAGCACGACCAGTTGTTCGGACAAATGTTTGGGAGGAACCGTCTGGTTAACTGCAAAGTAAACCATTTGCCGGGCGAGGTCGCATTCCTTGACGGCGGAACGGGCCCAGTTAATGACTTGTGTCGTAAGAACGCTTCGAATGCCCAGTTCCTGGCAGATGGCCAGAAGCACCACGTTCACCCCGGCCGAATCAACGTCGGTCAATTCAGTGATGTTACCGATTCCCATCATCATTTCGGCTTCGGGCCAGCGTTCGCGCGCCAGCATGTACCGCGCCAGGCTGGGAGTGAACCCCAGTCCAATCGGTTCGAGGATTGGGTCGATACGAAGGGGGATGTTCCTGACGGTAAGGAACTCGATTGTCGCTTCCATCGAATTGATGTCGCGAATGTCATCGGGAATCACGACGACTTCACACCCCCAATCGACGGCTTGCTCGCGGTTGGTTGCGTTGACGGACAAAACGAGTTCCGCACCCGCGGCAACCGCAGGTGCGATTTCGTGTGGATTCAAACTGTCAATGGAAACGCGGTGCCCCTCGGCCTTGAGCGCCCGGACACAGTGGGCGACTTCCTTCCAGACAGAGTCGGGTTGACAACCGACATCGATCCACGTTGCACCGTCGTCCGCCATCAAACGAGCCGTCGCGAGAATCTCTCGAGTTGTGAGTTGCGGTGCGTGGTTGATTTCGGCAATGATCTCAATGTCCCACTTTCCAAAGCCGCTTCGATCGGCAGTCTTCCCAAAGTGCTCGGGCAACCGCCGCAAGTCTTTGGGGCCACGCTCGACCGGGAGGTCCGTTACCGCATGGATCGGTTCAAGGTCACCCGTGCAATAACCGGGAACCAGGATCTTGGTTGCCTTTGCGGGAATTTCCAGACGCGGTCCAATCCACTGGGGAGTCATTAACGCCGCGACCGTAATTGGAAGAACCTGGATCGAAAACTCAAAACCAACCTGTTGCGCGAGACTGGGCAACAGGTTTCGCAATGCGGATTCGGCCAGGCGACCGGTAACAAAATGAATATGATCAACAGGCATTCGTTACCAGGTCAGTTTCGGGATTGCACGGTGAAAAAGTAATTGGTGGATCGAAAACGGGTGAACACCGGGATTATCCCTGCGGGTTTGCCGAGCCTCGCCGTTTCAGTGGATTTCAGGACTTACGATCAAATAGTTGCTTGTTCCCGGATGCTCGTTTGCTTATTTTGAATGATAGAGGATTTCGAGTACCTCAACAGCCGGTTCGCTCCCCTAGCCAATTCTACTTCCAACGCGTGCTTCCACGCTCGACGTTTACAACCAGTCAACGTCGCATGATTTTTTGTTAATTTCTTTCTGTTCAGGCCTGTCATGAAAGCTCTTCGCTATGCAAAACGACTGGTTGGTTTTGATTCCACGAGCCATCTCTCCAACCGGCTGATCAGCAAATACCTGGAAATGAAGCTGACCAAACATGGATTCGTTGTCGAGAAAATTGAGTACCTGGACAGACGAAATGTCCCGAAAGTCAATTTGGTGGCAAAAAAGGGGGGCGGCTACGGAGGCCTCGCCTATTTTAGCCATTCCGACGTGGTTCCTGCGGAAAAGTGGTTTACTCACAAATTCGGACCTTTCGAGCCCGCCATCGCGCGAGAGCGATTGTACGGCCGGGGAAGCTGCGACATGAAAGGCTCAATCGCATGCATGCTTACCGCCGCCCAGTCATTTGCCTGGGATGACCTGAAAATGCCGATTTATTTTGTGGTTACGGCCGATGAAGAAATCGGGTTCCACGGAGCCAGGTGCGTGGTCGAAGAAAGCAAGCTGTACCGCGAAATGGTGGAGCACGGAACCAAAGCGATCATCGGTGAACCGACTTCTCTCGAAGTCGTTCATGCTCACAAAGGGTCGGTTGAAATCCTTGCGGAGGCCCGGGGCCTCGCGGGTCATTCCAGCAGTCGAAAAAATGTCAACGCAAACCTGGCAATGATTCCGTTCCTGAATGAAATGAAAGCGATCTACGATGAAGTCGAATCGGAACGGAAATGGCAAAACGACATGTTCGATCCGCCCACGTTGACCTGGAATATCAATATCAAGGATGATTCACCCGCGCTGAATGTCACGGCAGGTAAAAGCACGTGTCAGATGTATTTCCGCCCAATGCCGGGAATTGATGTTGAACCTTTGATCACCCGTGTCAGGCAGGCGGGAGATCGATATTCGGTGAAAGTTCGAGTCACTCAATTTGGTAATGTTTTTTTCGCCAGTCCCGGTTCCGACTTCGTTCAAGAATCGCTAAAACTTGCTCATCGGCCGAAATCGAAGACCGTTTCTTACGGAACCGATGGCGGGATTTTTACCGAGATTGCCGACAAAATCGTATTTGGACCCGGCAGCATCGATCAGGCTCACACGATCAATGAGTGGATTGCCCTCGAACAGCTCTCGCTCGGCACCGAGATGTACGCAAAAATGATTCGAAGATGGTGCTGTGACGCATGACGTTGACGAAAACTATGAACGAGATGGATGAATCCGATATTCAAATCGTTCCCGCCGGGAGGGACGAACTGGCAGAAGTCCAGTCCTTTCTCGCGCCATTCATGGACGACCGACAACTGCTTAAGCGAACCTCGATTGAAATGGAACTGTTGCTGAAGCACGCTTTCAAAGCCACCATCAATGGCCGGATCGTGGCCTTTTGCGCATTGGAGATCTATTCCAAGAAATTGGCTGAAATTCAGTGCCTCGCCGTCGATGAGGACTATCGCCGTCGTGGCTTGGGCGGAATGCTCGTAAAGTGCTGTGTCGACCGGGCGCGGGAAGAAAAAGTCAAAGAATTGATGGCAATCTCGGCTTCCGATGAAATGTTCAAGGCTTGCGGATTCGACTACTCGCTGCCCAACCAGAAACGGGCGCTTTTTATTCAACCTTAAACCTGGTGCGATCAGGCAATTTTTTTACCACACACCAAGTCCCGCCTCTCGGCCCCCATAGCCAGCAGTGAGTCTCCCGTCATCGCGTGTTGGCTATCCACGCAAAACCGGCAGTGCAGACCCGGCTCGGGGTTACCCGTCGCGCATCTTTTTACCACGAAAGAGTTTCCCGGACCAAAAAATAACCCAGGGCGAAAATCCCCGCGTCGACGATCATGTGACTGATCCAGGAGGAACGTAACTTGCCGGTTTGATGAAATTGCCAGGCCCAAAACACCCCTCCGATTGCGATGCAAAACGAGAGCACATAGGTCATCCACTGCCAGTTGAAAAAGAAACCCAGGAGGACAATGTGATGAGCCATGAAGCCCAAGCTCGAGACGACCATTGCGACAGGTGTTGAAACAAATTTCTGCAACAGGTCAAACACAAACCATCGCCAATAGTACTCTTCGAGAAACGAGTGGCAAAGCGCATAGAAAGCGCCCAACGCGGCGTATTTCCAGACGGAGTCAATCCCCAAATCCAGGACCTTTTCCTTGACCATTGCGATCAATGCAGGAGAGATTTCCGAATTTGCAATCAACAGGAAGTAGATCGCAAACATGCTGGCCACGACCAGCAATCCGAAAATGATTCCAGTCAGGATCGCGTAGCGCAACCTTCCGGAAGATCTAGCGGCCTCGATTGAAAGCTGAGTCTGCGTTGAATCCGCGTGACGCATAAGCTTGGTACGGTGCCAGCACCAAATCCAAATGACCGGGAAACCAAACTGAACCGCTTTGCCGATTCCATATGCGGTTTGCTGAATGTAGGAATCGGAATGGTCGAGCCACTGAAAGTAAACCAGAGTTACAATCGTCGGAAGCAGCATGGCGAATCCAATGGCGATCCGGTCCTTCGAGCTCCAGTTTTCCGATTGCCGGTCAAGTCCGTTCATTCTGCGTCCATTATCTGGAATTGGATATCACTTTCTTGATTGCTTCCCCGATCAAGTCGATCGTTGATTCGGCTTCCAATAACACCGGGTGGTGCAACACGACCGTCTGCTGGGCGGCGATTTGGCTGTTGACCAACGTTCCGACTTTGCGACAACGCCGGGGCGAACGGCGGAGAAACCCGCGAAAGCCTTCCCCGACAGGCACGCCTTCCGCCTGGAGGGCCTGCACAAAATCAGCTCGAGCCCAACCTGGTGTTCGGTCTTTCAGGAGCCAGGGAAGTTTGTAATAGGCTGCCAGGGTTCCTTCAACGATTTGCGTCAGACCGATCAAATCGTCGATTGAAGAAGTCGAATGGATCAATCGAATGGCGTTCGCGTTTCGCGCCACTGTCATTTCGCCAAGTGTATCAAACTGCGGACAAAGAACGGCAGCCTGGAGTGGCGATAACGGAAACGCTTCGTTGCCCCGCTGGGCAAAAATCCTCGCACGCTGAAGAATATCCGGGTCGTTCGACAGAATCGCCCCGCCCCGGCCGGCGGAAAGCAATTTGCTCCCTCCAAAACTCAAGGCGGAAACGTTGCCGATTCCACCTAAAGGCAGGCCATCAATTCGACCGCCTGGCACCTGGCAGGCGTCTTCGACGATCACGATTCGTTTTCCAACTCCGATGTTTCTGGCATCAACGATCGACCGAATTCCTGCCAGGTCTGCCGCCTGTCCATGGAGATGCGAGACGATAATCGCCGAGGTGTCATTCGTCACGGCGGGCTCGATCTGCCCGACATCGATCACCCAGCCATTTTCAACCACGTCAATCAGGACCGGGCGCGCGCCAATCGCTTCGACCGCCCGAAAATTGCCGGGGAAATCGTAGCCTGCCAGGATCACTTCATCGTTCGCCTTGACGCCAGCACCACGAAGTGCAAGTTCAACAGCGACGGTGCCACTGGAGCAGAGAATCGCCCCGTCGACCTGAAAGTTCGTTTTCAGTTTGTCGATCAACAACTCCATCGAGGCGCTTTCGTAGTGCCCCCAGGAGCCGTCATCGAGCGCCTGCCTGACCGCATCTCGAATCGACTCGCTGGCGACAGGCCATGCGATGGCCGACGTGTCAAGCACGGGCTTGCCCCCATCGATCGCCAGGATTTTATCGGACAACAATGAAACGCCTTGAAAGGATGAAGGTCTACGGATCGACCGACCATCGGCAAAGCCAGAACAGTTTTGTTTTTTTGGACAGGCTATTTGGCCGCAGCGCGATCACACGGGAACAAGTCATGAAGTATAGTCATGGACTCGGATTTTCGACATGATGGATATTTGAAATGATAACAATTCCTTTCGTCATGATCGGTGGTTGCCAGGGAGCCGACAAGTCTTAAACCAGCGCCAGAGGCACCGCTTCCCGGCCGTTTCGCGCTTCCATGTTGCGGTGGTTACATCTGAACAACACACCGATCGGGACGACATTTTCAGGATGCAAGTCCATGGCGTTCTGGGCCGGGAGTTCTCGGCGCCCGTTTCTGTTACAAATTCGATGAATTCAGTATCATGTCTTGAGCCATGTGCGCAAGGTCGCCAAATCCCGTTTGATTGCCGCCAGATGATCGGGAACAAGTTCAGGTGTCTTATGATCGAGATACTCTTCGTGAAGCGAAATCGGGCCTTGGAATTCCGTCTTTGCGAGCATTGAAATGAAATCGCGATCGACATTGCCCGACCCCAAGGGAACGTTGACGACTTTTTTGCCTTCCCAGGCAAAGTCCTTCACATACACAGTGTCGATGTGGGGCCGGATCAGATTGAACGTGGTTGGCCAGCTCTTTCCGCCCTCGACGGTAGCATGGCGAATGTCGTATGCCACTCCGATTTCATTTACGTCGATACCATCGAGTAGATAGTTAAGATCCCAGAGGGGAGCCCCAACCGTGTTTACGCCGGCGTGGTTCTGGTACAGGGCCTGGATGCCGATATCGCGGTTCATCGCCGCAAGCTCGTGAAACTTCGGTCGCAATTGATTCAGCTGGTCGACGATGGATTTCGACAAATCATATTTGAAATACCCCATTCGGTACCTTCGAATTCCCAAGCCGGCGGCAACCCGCAAGACCCTCGCCGTTTCTGGATCCGAGGGGTCGTTTATGTCGCTGGTCATCACCGTGATTTTCAGGTTTCGTTTTGCCAGCGCAGCGACGAGTCTGGGAAGCTTGTCGTCAACTTCCGCAGGTTCAATGTGTCCTCCTTTCCGCACGGGAGCTTCGATTCCGTCGAACCCCAATTCTCCGATCCTCGCGGCAAGCTCATCAAAACTCAGCGAATTGAACGGTTTCGTGAAAACGCAAATCGATGAAGCCGTTTGCTGAATTGCTGATACGGGTCGGATTGACGACATTTGAGAAAGCAAGGGTGTTGATTCCGGAGCCGGTTTCTCACCGCCTGAGGCGAATGCCAGCGTCGATGTCGTCATGGTGGCCATGCATGCTGTGATTGCCTGGCGTCGGCTGATGGCTGTGCGCATCGGGATTCCAATCTTTTTGTTTTTGCGGTTGGTGACCACTGGATTTTGGATTGCATCGCAAAATGCTAGCACAAGCGCGGTTGACGCTTTGTCCAACTATCAAGTAACTGTTCGGCCATCTATTGTTGCGGCGAAATGTGCAAATTGCAAAGACCGGTCGACACCCGCCGATCATGGTCTGCAAACATGTGAAAGTTAACGCCTGGACCAATGCCCCCCGTTATTTCTCAACGAATATTGCCGGATTTCCCGCCGATGGCCGCGCGGTCGTTTTCAGCGGTACCAGGTCCCGGGAACAGGTGTGCCAAACTTCGAATGGCTTCCCTGGCTTGCCTGATGGTTGGAATCCTGACCTTCATCAGCGGGGGATGTGCATCGACGTCGACCCAACTGCGTTTGATTCGCGCTTCGGCGATCGCAACGGAGAGTTTGGTAAGCGTAAGAAAAGTTCGTCGTCTGCCACGATTTCCGCTTCTTTACCGGATTGCCACCAATATTCCCGGACCGTCGGAACGTACGGAGCTACTATTACGAAAATACAACCTGACGCGACAATATGATCAGGACCCCGAGATCGTAATCCAATGGTTGCAACAATGGACTCGAACCAGCCCATCGATGGCAGGTATTCACGGACTAGCAGAGATCGCTGAAATCCAGGCGAGTTGGTCGGAAGCTGCCGGGGATTCCGAACGTGCGGCACGGCTTTATGCGACGGCGGTTATTCATGCCTACCAGTTTCTTTTTGATTCCAAACTTGATCTTGCGCGGACCGCGTATGACCCACACTTCCGAGATATTTGTGATATCTACAATCGTGCGCTCGAAGCACTGATCAGGGATGTAATTGTCAAAGAGGGCTTCAAACAGGGGAACACGATCCTGGTCGGGAACGGACAACAGGCGATTGAGCTCAAGATTGAATTCAAAGGTCGTTGGCGTGATCAGGAATTTGCCCGATTCGAGTTGGTCAGCGACTATGAAGCCCACGGGATCGACAATCAACATCACACCTATGGATTGGGCGTTCCCTTGATTGCGGTACGGAAGCATCAAGATGATCGATCCCAACTGGAGAAATACTATCCTCCTGAAATCACGATTCCGATGACTGCGTTCTTGCACCTGTTATCCGATCCACGCCAGAATTCAAACCAACTTCCATTGAAAGTCAATTCGGATTCCAATTCCACCCGGCAGGCGGTCCTGACACTTTACGACCCACTTGAGCAGACGTTGGTGACAGCGGAATCGCAAACCGTTCCCTTGGAAAGTGACATTACCACTCCGCTCGCCTATGGACTCCGCGATCCTTTTATCAACAAGGAAATGTTCGCGACTGCGTCGCTGATTAACGCCGAATTCGCACCCGACAGTCACGGTTTGTTCATGCTTGAACCCTTCGACCCAGACAAGATTCCGGTGGTTCTGGTTCACGGGTTTTGGTCCAGCCCGGTAACTTGGTTTCACATGTACAACGATTTGCTCGCTAATCAGGATATTCGCGAAAATTGCCAGTTCTGGTTTTACTCGTATCCAACGGGCCAGCCGTTTTGGGTTTCGGCCCAGCAAATGAGGCGTGATCTGGCCAAGATACGCCAGGAAGTTGATCCCGTCGGTGATGCGATGTCACTGGATCAAATGGTGCTGGTCGGTCACAGCATGGGCGGCCTGATGTCAATCATGCAAACGATTGACAGTGGAGACGAGTTCTGGAAAACCATCAGCGATGAGTCGATTGAGAGTCTCAAAGGGGATCCGGACGTGATTGAGCTTGTCAGAGATACATTCTATTTTCGCCGGAACCGGTCGGTGGATCGCGTCATCACGTTGGCAACGCCGTTTCGAGGGAGTGAGTTTTCCAATATGGCAACCCAATGGGTCAGCAAAAAGTTGTTTACGTTGCCGTCCATTTTGACGAATGACTTTGGTTCGTTGGCCAAACAAAATAAAGACAAACTCAAAAGTACGGCCTGCTTGACAACCATGACCAGCATTGATTCGCTGGCGCCCGGGCATCCCATGTTGAAGGCCGTTGTTGTGGCGCAACAGTCCAATCCGGTGAAGACCCACAATATCATTGGAAGACTTGAGAGCAAGTCGTTCTTCAATATTTCGAGCAAACCAAAGACCCTGGATGGAGACGGTGTTGTTTCGATCGAAAGCGCAACCAACGAGATGGCGGAAACAGAAAAATTTGTGGCGGTGGAGCATTCGGACATTCATCAACATATCGGCAGCATCGCCGAGGTCCAGCGAATTCTGTTGCAGCATCTGGCCGAGCACAACCGAATCCGTCCGCGCCAGATTCCTGAAATTCCTGGCATCCGCCAGGCTGCCAATCCGCGATCTGAAGCCGGAAACAATGATTCAATATCAGCTGGTCCAACGTCCGAGCAAAACAGTCCCACGAGTCTGTATCGGTAGGAATCCAGTTTCCAGGGAGCCCACTGCAATCGCTGATGCGTCATCAGCAATTCAGCCGGATGACGTTGTCGGGCGGGGGTAACGCAAAGTTACCTGCGACAATCGAATGGTTGAATTAGAAAGTGAAAAGACGAGCAGGACTCCGGAAATCAGTCGAGCAACAACAAACGCACGTCTGCCGCAGCGTCCATGCTGCAGGCTGAGCCTGTTTTCGCAGGCAACCGCAAGCCATCGGTGCCATAAGTCGTTTAAGACGCGTTTTCTACACGTTGGAATTTCCATGGTTCGCTGTCAACTTGTTGACAATTTCCTGCAGCCGGTTGTGTTGAAGTGGTGCTGGAAGCGATCCCCGGAACTGAACCGAATGAGGTGATTCAATTCGGTCGCCTCGCATCTGGGCTGGCTTCCGATGTGCCGGGTTTTCCCTTGTCTTGTCGGTGGAATCGACTGGCGGGTCCGAATGAAACGGAATCACATCGACCTTTGCCCGTTGGCTTTCATCGGAGTTGCTGAACACAACCGTAAACTCAGCCACCTGAGGTGCCTCGGTTGCGGTAGTCGGCGCCGTCGTTGACCTGTCGCTTGGAAGTTCACCACGCAATACGGATATTTCGCGGGGAGCTTCGATGCCCAGGCGAACGGTATTCCCTTTGATCTTAAGAACGGTGATCTTGATATGGTCACCGATATGGATTTCCTGATTTTGCTTCCTTGTGAGAACAAGCATGTCTTCCGTTCCTTTGCAAACGATGTTCAATCCACTGACAAACGACTTGCCAGGAATTCACTTCCTCTGCAGCAATCGTGCCAAGAGCGGGCATGAAAAAACGAATTCTACCTAACCAATTCCGGGCAAATGGTTTAGGTAAAGAGATAGCAGACGTGCCAGCAGAAAACCGTGGAATGAAATTGTGTCAAAATGTGAAAAAATTTCAGACTTTGTTTCCATTCCGCTCAAGTTGCCTGGTGATAGCAGACGAAATGTCCGCGGTACAAACCTGCCAAACAGGCTTGTTTCTCAAACCCCGGGCACGGCCCGTTTTGAAAGCTCGTCGCGAAGTCTGGCTGCCAGTTCATAGTCTTCATTGGTCACGGCAACTTCCAATTGTTCTTTCAGTGTCAAGCCGACGTCGTATTTTTCGCGAAGACCTTCTCGAAATTCGGTCAGCCTTTGAACCAGCTCATCGTCATCAAACTGGTCTTCCGCGTCGTATTCGACGAACAATTCGTGAAGCTTGAGCAGGCCCTCATTGACTTCTTCAATGGCCAGTTCCGCCATGTCCGGGTTTTCCTCGTCTTCGTTTTCACCGTTGATATGAGCCAGGGCCGCAGCCTGGGTGCGGTGATAAAGTACGAACGGCCGGTATTGCTCGTGAGAGATAGTCCACTGTTCGTCAACAGAATGCGCTTTGCAAAAATCCATTAGACCCAACGTATGGTCAGCGTCGCGAACTGCCAGTTCGAATTCTTTGAGTTGTAACCAGCAGACGCGGCGGTGATAGAATTGAACAAATTCACGGTCGATTTCCAGGCAACTGTCTTCGTCGAGCTCGAACTTGTTTTCCGCTTGAACGGATTTTCGTTGAAGAAACTCAAAGTAGGTCGTCGCTCCCTGGAATCGGTTTCCGTCAGGTCGGCCGTCGGTCTCCAGCTGGAGAATGCCCATGTCGACGCGCATTTGCAATACTCGACGCTGGGCCGATTCAAGCATGCGGACATTAACGCTTTGCGGGTCAAATGGCCATTGTTTCAGGATTTCGTCGATGTCTTGTTTTCGTTCCATGATCGGTGCTCCATGGGACCTTCTCGGTGTATCAGACTATATCATTATTAAACCGCGGTCAGGATTAAGTGAACCCTGTAATCGAACCGGCTTCCCGATTGTGTCGCGGCGCAGTCCGCAGAACAATCTCAATCCGACCGAATAATCGTGGTGATCGGCAAGCCTGGACATTTCACCAATTCGGGTTTGAGGGGTCATTGTTCGTGTTTTCTTTCAAATATCAACGACATTCGCTTGCTGGTTTCGTGCGGTCAAGGGCTTGGGGTCGAAGGCCAATCCTGGCTGAGACATCAATACAACCGTCGGCGACTTTAGCAAGGCCCGGCTGACCGCCCCGATTTTCATTCGTCGCCGCGTACTGGTTTGCGCGACTGTTTGGTCGCCGATTTTCGCCGCTTGCCTTCGACACGTCTCAGTTTCGCCGCTTTGGAGACTTTCGTTGGCTTTCTTCTCTTCGGTTCGACCGCAACGGACAGGATCAATTCACGGAGCTTGTTGAGGCAGTCGGCAACATTCCGACCTTGGTCACGAAATCGATGGCTGGAGATGGTAAAAATGCCGTCTTGAGAAATCCGATTGGCATACCTGTCACTGAAACGCTGTTTGACCGATTCTGGCAAGGCACTGGTTTTTTTCAGCGACCACTTCAAAATAACCTTGGAATTGACCTTGTTGACATTCTGGCCGCCGGGGCCCGGGGACCGTGCATAACTGAACTGGAATTCGGCCAGCCGAATTGAGATTTCTTCGTTGATGTTGAGCATGACAGTTGTTGGACGAATGCTGGAATTCAATTCCATTCCGTGAAAGGCGTTTGATTATGTTGGTTCGCTGGAAGCTTTTGATTGCGGTCGTGGTTGCATCCTGTGGGCCCGTGGGACTCACCGTAGCACAGAGCCTCGATGTTCCCCAGACTGAAAATCTGTGGACACGTGCCAGTGGAACGGATTGGCCAGTATTCCTGGGCCCTTCGGGCGATGGAAAATCAACCGAGAAAAATATCTTGAAGGATTGGTCTGAGGGGAAACTGAGAATCGTCTGGAAAATGGAAACGGGCGAGGGCTACGGGATGGGCTCGGTTGCTAATGGGCGATTCTATCACTTTGGCAGGTTGAATGGTCAGGCAAACCTGCGGTGCCTGAACGCCGAAACCGGTGCGCTGATTTGGGAGTACAGCTATCCCTCCGAATACCAGGATCTGTATGGCTATGATTCGGGTCCCAGGGCCAGTCCGATTATCGACGAGGGCCTGGTTTACATTTATGGCGTTGAAGGCAAGTTACATTGCCTGGACGCCAAAACGGGTGAGATGATATGGAAACTCAATCCAGCGGAAAGGTTCGGAGTCATTCAGAACTTTTTTGGTGTCGCGAGTACACCAGTCATTTTTGAGGACCTGCTAATTGTGATGGTCGGAGGCAGTCCCGATGCTTCCAAAAAGATTCCGCCGGGCGCGCTGAACCTGGTAAAACCGAATCAAACCGGGCTCATTGCATTGGACAAGAAAACGGGAAAATTGAAATACCAGTGCGTCGATGACTTGGCCAGCTATTGTTCGCTGAAAATAACGACCCTTGGAGGCGAACCGATGGTATTGGCTTGGATGCGCGATTCGTTGTTTGCCGTTTCACCCGAAAATGGCAAAGTTCATTTTGAATTTCCCTGGAGGGCACGAATCCTTGAAAGCGTCAACGCCAGTACTCCCGTGGTTCACGAGGGGAAGGTGTTGATTTCGGAGTGCTACGGAAAAGGAAGTGCCCTGCTGGATCCCGCGAAACTGGAATCAGTAAATGGCAAGTCAGCTCCCAATCTGCTCTGGAGCGATGCATTCAAGCGTGACAAGGCACTGGAGGCCCATTGGAATACGCCGATTGCGGTGGGAAATTCACTGTTCGGATGCAGTGGTCGACACTCGGCCCAGGCCGAACTCCGCTGTATCGATTGGAAGTCCGGCGAAGTTCGGTGGAGAAAAAAAGGCCTGTCACGAAGTTCATTGACCTTTGTAGACGGTCATTTCATCGTGCTCGGTGAACTGGGGCAGTTACTGTTGATCCGGGCGAATGCAGACAAATTTGATCTGGTAACGGAGTATGAGCCGGGGGTCGGTGAGAATGGCGTCAAACTCAAATCACCTTGTTGGGCGGCACCAATTATTTCACACGGTCTGCTCTATGTTCGCGGCAAAGATCAGCTGGTCTGTTTTGAATTGATCCCTGAAGCCAGGTGATGAAAATCCCGACTGCATGACGGCAATCCGAAACAAAGCTGTCGACGACTTCGTTCGAAAGTCCATCCGTCGTCGACCGCATTTTTCTACTGCGCGATGATCTTGCGCGGCTGAGGGTCCAGTAGCGCGTTGATGCTGGCCGGCGAGAAATAATTCGCGAATGAATCGAGCAACGAGTGGTAGTCGACCCCGTCGACGGCAGAACCATGTACTTCAAGTTCATATCCGCCGGCGTACCCCAGTCGTTGAAGTTTGCTCAACCATGCTTCAATCGGGACTTGTCCCTCACCCAAAGGTTTCCGGTACGAGACGTTTCCTTGCCGGGACTTGTACGTTTTTTCAATCAGCAGATCCCGGTCAGCCAATTGGACAATTTCCAGACGTTGGACCAAATCATCAAGTCGCTCGAATAGTTCGGCATCAAATCCGAAATGGTAGGTATCAAAAACCCAGCCGAGATTTTGGGCGGGAAATTTTTCCATGAACTCAAGTGAATGGTCGAGACTTTCCATGAAAGTCCACGCTGCGGCCTGATGATTTAACATCGGCTCAAGCGCAAGTTTAACGCCGTAGTCAGCGGCGATCGGTACGAGAATCGAAAGTGCGGAGTTGAACAAGCGAAAGGCATTCGATGTCGTATGCCCGTTGCGTGAACCCGGATGGATGATCAAACACGTTGCGTTCAGCTGGCTGGCGAGTTGGATCGATTCGATGGCATCTTCGATGGAATCGGAAAACGACTGCCCATCGCCAGTAAATCCGCCGGCCCAATGAACACTCGAGACGGTCATTTTTGATTCGTACAACAAGTCAATCGCGGCCGGAGCGCCATAATCGTCGATCTTTCTTCGCCATACACCGATGGAGTCAAATCCATGTGTTGCGTAGCGAACCACGTCTTCGTGGAATGACCAGCGATAGGTCGAGAATTGACAGACCGAAACTCTTGAATTGACGTCCGTCCGCATTGTGTTTACCAAGCTGAGTAATTGAAATGGCAAAGGCGAATAGGGTGTGGATTGGCAACAGCGAAGTTTGATTTTTGGATGGCTGACTATCGCGTAGAGCAGTATGCCGAACCGGGACAAAACTGTAAACCTAAATTAGCAAAAAAAAATTGCGCGGAAATATTCTTCGACTCAATTTTTTTTTGCTGGAATCGTCCCCTAGGATTGTTGACATTCTCGCGCCGCTGTGGGACTGCTTCGGTCCGACGAGCAGCGCTAATAAGACTACCGGCATTTTTATCGACTCTGAAATAGCAATAATCGCTGGGGTTCGATCAACTCATTTCGATGCCTCACCCAACTTGTTTTGAACCGTTGTTGATCGATTGATTGGCTCCGCGTTGGCGTCGATTGAAAATAAAAATTCGGTTGGGTTTTGTCTTGATCGCGTCAATTTTCAGCGCCTCATGCGTTACAATTGTGGTATCGAGTTTGCCGAAAAGGGATTGGCATGGGGGGTTCTGGATGACGTCTCCGGTGATAGCACTTTTTGAATTCTTGCGATTCTCGGCATTGCGAGCATTTTTTGTTATGCAGATTTGACGGAATTGGCTAGAATTCGGAGCAAGAGGAATAGGACCTCCCGCGACGCCGGTCGGAACATGCCCTGTCTTTTCCGTCGTTCGCCGCAAGTTGAATTGTGCAAACAAAACGTTCGATGACGCGTATTGAAGCGTTGAAAGTTTCGGCAGATTCAAAAGAAGGAACGTACCGATGAACGTCGCCAAGCAGATTCGCATGGACTACCCGGATGAGGATGTTCGATCTCGAGTATCCCGGTTTCTAAACAGTCGCCATTTCCCCGCTTTTCGACACCTCGACATTTCGGTTGAACATGGTGCCGTCACGTTGACAGGTGAGGTCCAGTCGTACTACGAAAAACAGATTGCGATGACTTCGTGTCAGCATGTCGTCGGGGTGTTGTCGTTGACGGACGAAATTCGCGTCCGTGGGGAAATTGAATCCGTTCCGGCCAAGGTACGGGTCGTCGCCAAATAACCGACCACGTCCGGACCCATGTTGAATGCACGCAACCGAGCATAAAGCACTGTTGGAACCGTTGTTCAAACGGGAAGTTCGGTTGCGCCTAAGCTGCCATTACTTGGAATTTGGCACATCGGATCCGGTGATATCGGGTGTTTTCAAGACGTTTACCTCAAATCATTGGTGAACCGCAGCTATGTCTGCCAGTAAAATGTCGAATCCTGCGATACTGGCTCGAAGTTAACGACTTTCCTTCTGGTTTTGCAGTTCTCTCTTTCAGTGAATTTTCGGTAATCGCCCCTGGCCTTGAGATTGAGAATTCTGGCGGCTGGCGATTTCGACCCGCTCCTGTTCCAGCAATGCTCCCAGCTTTCGAATCTCCGGCAGGATTTCATTGTTCAATTTCATCAACTCTTTGGCCAATAGCTTTTCCAGCTCGTTTTTCCGAAGCTCGATTTCCTGCTCTCGATGGTGGTCCAGCAATTGGTTGGCCGCGTTGGCAAACCGGCTGCCCAGATCACTTTGAAACTGATAATCGTAGTCGTCAATCGTTCCCGAAAGTGTGACTCGCGTTTCGAATCGGTCAACCGACGCTAATCCCTGGTTCAATCTTAGCGCAGCATCGCTGCCGCCAATGATCTCATGCAGTTTGTCAACATGAAGTGAAACGTTTGAATGTCGAAACACAAGTTCGCCAGACAATTGATTGCCGGTTGCGTTGATTTGAATGTCGGCTTGAATCCGGTTGGCTGGCCCCATGGTCACCAGCATGCTGTTTTTTTCTCCCAGCAGTTGTTCGTCCAGCTCCATGTCGGGACACACGACATTGAGGCTGTCGATTGGCATTTCGTCGCGTCGATCCAGGGTGCACGAAACGATCAGATGCTGATCGCCTTGCGCACGCAGTTCAAACGATGCAGGTTGATCGTGGAGCGTGGGGGCTGACGTCAGATTGCGGGCAATGCCGGCAAAATTCATGTGTCGGTTGGCAAACCTGCCTTCTCCCTCAACGTCGATTGACTTGATCAGAAAACCCGGTTTTGGATCGATTCCTGGCAGCCGCAGGTTTTCACCGCGTTGCCGTTTGGGTTGGAAGTCCGTTTCTGGATCAGGTACGACGGAACGAAACCACTTGAACCAGCCAACGATTTCCGAGACTCGTTTCTCTTGAAACTCCGTCAACAACAGCTTGGACACCGAATCGCTTTCGAAGCTGGTTGCGGCAAACGACTGTCGAACCTTGTGGAAATCGCGGCTGAATGCCAGCGACAGCCGGTCTCGATCCGATAGTGCCACACGTTCCAGATCGATCAGCCGGGCCTGAATTGACTTTGATTGTTGTGCCAGTTTTTCAAACCCGGATTTTGCGTTTACCTGATTCCTGCGCAATGGGTTACCATCATCGGACGTCGCTTTGGACAGATCGGTCCGCTCCTGTTTCAGCGTCGCAATGCTTTCAGTCAGCGAACGAAGCTGTGTTTTCCATTGGCCGGATAACTCCTGTGCGATCTGGACCAGTTCCAGATTTTCAACCGTGAGGGCCGTCGTATTATTGGCAGGGAGCTGGTCAAGCCACGCAAGTCCGATTTCTTCAATCGAGCCAAACTCTCGCGGGTTCCATTCGAATTCTTCCAATTCGAGGGGCGTTGGGAATCCAGGCAGGTCGCCTGATACAGTCCGCGGCGCACCAAACACGACTCGACTGGCTTCTCCCCTCTCGATTACAACCTGCCGATGCAATAGCCTATCCGCGTCGAGTTCAAGATATGCCATCTCGGCCTGAAGCAGGTTTCGCATTGGCAAGCGCGGGTCGGCGAACGCCAATTCCTTGAGGTAGGCCTTTTGATTTGACAAAGAATAGCGAAGGTGCCCAATATCAACTTTGGCGCCGGTCGCGTTTTGCAAATTGCTCAATACGACGCGGTGAATCAAAGGGTCAGAACCCACCCACACCGCCAGTGTTATCAATGCCAGAATGACTATTCGTGGAACGAGATACGCCCAACGTACCATGATTATTAACTCTTTTGAAGATTGTTTGCGTTGTTGCCGACCAGCCAGCGGGCGACACGCGAACGGGAGAAGTGGAAGTAAATCGCCGATCCAAATTTTGCAAAACAATAATAGCTGATGGAATAAATCGGAATCGCCATTAACAGCCCCAGACCGAGCGAGCCAGTGACGACCGTGTTTTCAAATCGAGTCCATGGCACGACCGGCAATTGGATGAGTTTTGACCATGTTGATTCGAGCGGCGCGAACGTGAGAACCCAAACGCCAAGCTGGTGAGAGAACGGATCCAACAGCGGGCTGATCCAGCTAAACGCAATCGCAGCGATTGCAATGCAAAGCAGGTTGGCCGTCGTCAGCAGGGCCAAAACTCCCAGGGCATAAGGAATCAACGAGTCCTTGGGAACCCATCCGATGACCATGCCCAACGTAATTCCCAGTGCGAGTTGATGAGGTGTGTCAAATCCTTTGACCGTACTTCTGAAGGAGGACCAGGCTGAATTCAGAAATTTCATCTTGTTACTGTTTTTGTTAATGGCGTCATATCCAGGCCTCTCCCAAAGAGACCGCAAAACGAACCTCGTTGACTGCGTTGAATCAACGCGACGGGATTCGTGGAGTTCTGTACCGAAAATGGGAACCCGTGTCGATGCGATTTATCCGCAATCAGCCAATTGTTAATTCAGGTAAGCCTGAGATGCTGTGAGGGCTGGAATGCTTGCAACGTCGGCTGAGTTGTTCTTTGCAGACGCTTCTGCGAGGCAAGTGCAGTGTTTTCAGTTGCTGTCATGGTGTGCAGTCTGGTTTTCGAAAGCACTTTCTGTTATCTAGGTTGGTAACAGTTGAGCGGCAAAAATTCGGCCCCTGGGTTTTGCATCACCGGATAACGTTGTCCAGAGACATTTGCTGAAAGCCTGGATTGGTCCGGTGTTGAAATCGAAATCAGGTTTTGACTTCGTTTTTTCAGCGTCGCGGGTCTGAACAATCCGGTCCGTCGAATTGCGAGAGCCGGGGAAATCGAAAGCGGGCTGGTCGGCGAGTATTCAAAGACAAGTGTGATTTCGACGACGAAGTCGACTGTTATCATTCAATTTACCAACCGAACTTCAGGAGCGAATAGATGTCTGAGTCACGCGACTTTTTTGCAGATGGCATTGGAGAGATCACTTTGGCTGGCGGGATGGTCCGAATGGACCTGGTGACGCTGGTCGGTTCACAGAACAACCCTGAAAACAAGCCTCGATTGGAGCCTTCCAAGCGAATCGTCATGCCGCCGGACGGATTTCTGCGTAGTTTCAGTGCGATGGAAAACCTCGTCAAGCAGCTGATCGATGCCGGTCTGGTCAAGCCCCGAGACGGTGAACAGCCGGAAACAACGGCAAAACCCGCTGCGGGTGGTGGAGCGAAATCTCCGAATTTCTAACGAGATTTGGTTTTCTCCAGACATTCGTAAATATAATGGAATTTTCCGAGAGCGGGTGCGTCTATCCCTGTGGGCAACAATCCGGTCATTATTTCGGCCATTTGATACGAATGAGGTTTTCTAGATGGACAATATAAATCCGCCCATTGTCACGACATTTCCAAGCGTCGTGCCGATTTTGGAGCGCATTAATCTTTCCTCGCTGTTTTCAGTCACCGATGCGGATGTCGACTCGGTCATAACCAGGTATCGATTCCGGGATAATTCGACCGGCGGGGGGAATTTCCTGCTTGGTGACACGACGCTGAAGTCACTTAACTTCGTGGAAGTCACCGCAAGTCAATTTCTGGCGGTGACCTATCGGGGTGGACCTGCCTTCGCCCAGGAAACGTTTAGCGTCCAGGCATTTGACGGCCGTTTCTGGAGTAATATTTCCACCAATTCGATTACGACTGGAAACGTAACTCCGGTGATTACCGCAACCGATGGCCGTGTATCGGCATCGGATTCGGTGCGTATCGATCGTTTCGTCAAAGCAACCGATGGCGATGGAGATCCGATTCTTCGTTACATGTTCGTCGACCGGAAAATATCGGGAGGTGGCGGTCAATTTTACTTGGATGGCGTTGCCCAACAGCAGGCAAGATGGTTCACGATTCAGGCGGGCGACTTTTCAAGGCTGATGTATCGAGGTGCCGATCAGGGTCGCTACGTCGAAGACATTGGGGTCATGGCCTGGGACGGATATAGCTGGAGCAAGTTGACTGAATTCGAAATGGCGACCACGACGGAGCCGGCTATTCAGGAAACGTCCGAATCGGTATTGGTCGATCAGCGTCGTTCGGCTGTGGCTTTTTTCACGACCGATGATTTGGATGGCGACTCGATTTTCAGCTACAACCTGGTTGATTATCGTATCAACGCAGACGGTGGTTATTGGGAATTCAAGGGCAACCGGATGCAGTCGGCAAAGTGGTTCACGGTGTTTGCCGAGGATCTCGACCAGTTGTTTTATGTTGGCGGATCGACCGGACCGCAAGCGGAATTCGTGGGGGTTCAGGTCTATGACGGATTTCAATTCAGCAAAATCAAAAACTTCGAAATCAAGACGGTGACTCCACCGGTTGTCACGGGTGAAGACGTTGAAGTCCAGGCTGCTCATTATTTGAACATGTCGACGGGGGGAACCAAAAACGCGATTGATGGTGAAGTTACGGGTAGCATGCCAATTCTCGATTTCATGGACGCTGATGGCGACGAAATTGATGAATTCATGTTCAATGACCTGTCTGCCAACAGCAATGGTGGCTATTTCGTATTCAAGAATGTGCAACTGCCTTCAGCAACCTATTTCCGCGTCCCGGCAGATGAACTGGATGAATTGTTCTATCGCGGCGGAGAGTTCGGGCCACAATCCGAACAGATTTCCGTTCTTGCGCATGCCAACGGGGTTTGGGGTGCTCCGACGAGATTCACAATCGGTACCCTAAAGAACCAATTCGCTCCCGAACTGAAATTGTTCCAAATCAACGCCAAAGCGGGCGTCGTGATGAACTT
>JAHEBQ010000092.1 GCA_024642205.1 Planctomycetaceae bacterium
CAAAACGCCTCGTGGGACAGATCGACAAAACCGACTGCAAGATCGGGTGTGAAATACAAGATGCCATCCAGAAGCTGCATCTCGAAACGATGAGGATTTACTTTACGGATGCCGTCGCTGTCGACGAGGACCTTGTTGTGATCAAAATCCGAGAAATCTACGAATGATTCTTTTGCCACTTAATCTAGCCTGAATTTCGGATAAATTGCGAGAATTGAATGGTTGGCTCGTTATTGTTGACAACCGACGTCGACGCCCTTGACTTTGCGAACGTCATATAATCACCGAAACGCCATTATTTTGGAAGTCGACATTCGCCCTCCAAGCATTTTTTTGGTTTTTCGCGATTTCAGGTTCAGCTAAACCCCCAAGGCGTTTCGAGGCGGATTGCGAAGGAATTAACTTTCCAGATTTGTAAGGTACAATTAGCCAGCCTCTTCTGTTTGATCTGTTTGATGTCCATGTTTGAGCTTCAAGACCTCCGACACATCAGGAGAATGGTGCGGAGGATCAACCTGCCGCTTTCTCCGGAGAGGCGACCGACCTGAACATCAGGACGGTATGTTTTGCTTCTCAAGTTGCTTTCGATGGAGAAACCGATGCCCGTTCCAAGCTTGCATCCATTGATTCGCGAATCACGATTGCCGGCAGAACAGCAAGGCGATTTGGCAATGGGAGCATTTCCATCAGGACAATATCCCCCTTCACCACATCCCGGGCGACCGGCAGAATCCGGCATTCCCGTCAGCGACGCCATACGACAAGCCTCGTCAACCGGTTGGACAAAGCCAGTCAGCATCATTTCAATCGGGGGTCAATGGGTGACGGCCATGCCCCAAAACACAATTACCTCGAACTCGCTGCTTGAATCGATCCCGATGCCTCTGGCTCATACTTATCAAACTTCGAGTTTTCTGGGCGAACCCCGGTTCTGGCTATGGGCATTGCCGATTCTCACACTGGTTGTTTCCTCGATTGTGATTTGGAATTGGCTTTTCCGAAAGTACTTCAAACGTCCCGAGATCGATCTCCAACGGGAAGTTCGCGGTCGGTTCAAGAAAGCTGATCGTTTTCGTACTGCATCAACGGAAGTCATTCGGGCATCGACGGAAAAACCAAATGCCGAACTCGTTCTTTTGCATGATTCCGAAACCGCTTCGCAAGGTGTTCAAGTTGACGAAATGCGATTTCAATCCGGAGACCAATCGGCAGATTCACAGAAACAAAACGACCTGGAATTGGAACCCGACGATGAATTTGGTTTTACTGCCGAGATTGAAGAGGAACGATGTAACCTCGCCAATCGGGAACCCGCAAATGATGATGAATTAATCGAAGGTCCATCTTCTGCTGTCGCAGGCAACGGACTCCTGAATTATCCCGGCGTTTTCGAGAAGAACTCGGAAGTGGCAAATGAGAATTCGCAGTCGCCAGAGGCGGAATCGAATCCCGCGTATACCGGATTCAGGCTGCCACACGAATTCTCTCACAACAGCCAGGAGTCCCTGTCGACGATGATCAGGTTGCCCTCGACGACGGCAGCCGAAAGACCAAAAGAGGACGAATTCGAATTCCGTGACAAGGAGGAACTGGACGACGACGGAAACCGGGAATTGAACAGCCACCCCCAATCTGATGTCAACCGGAACGATGATGACGGATCGACGGAACCGGCACCGGTAACTGAATCTGCCGTGAATACGCTGACCCCTGCAACATCGGGAAACGAGTCCCCATTAGACAGAACGAATGAATCGGCCGGCGAGTTATCAAGGCAAATCTTTGGGCAGAACGATTTGCGCCAACCCCCAAAGGGATCAAGCTTCTCACGAATTCAGGAGAACGTTCGCAATTTCCAACCAACCGATGATGCCGGCCAAAATGCGCTTGAATCGACAAATCAATCCACGGCGAGCGATCTAGCCGCGGCCGGATCATCCTCCGATCTCAACTCGGTGGCGAGGCAAGAACCAGGTGTCCAGCATTCCGCTGCCCATTCGGGTGCGGAAAATCCTGGCGACGAGCGGAATATTGTGGAGTTCATTTTGGGCGCGCCAACGTCACTTGCGGATGAACAAAAATTCGAACATGGTGATTCCTGGCAAGACCTGGACTCCCGTAAAATCGTGCAGATCAACGACGAATCAACATCACAACTCCACCGCGATGATGCTCGATCAGAAAAGGAATTCGATTTCCAAGCCGGAATCAAAGGAGATACCATCGGTCCCACTCTTGGCAGCGGGCGACAAGCGCGGCTTGAGGAATTCCAATTCCATTCCGATCAACCCATCGAGCCCGTGGCCCAGGAAAGTTCATTTGATTGCAAGCCAATTCCCGGGGCCGCAAACGTCAACAACGAAGACCGATTATTGCTCCAAGACCAGATTTTCCAACTCCAGCAGGAAAACCACATCCTGAAGAACTCATTGTCGTCGGTTCAGTTGGAGCATGAACAACTGATGCGGACAATTGATTCATCAATCGAATTGTCTCTCCGCCTGGAAGCGGCAGAACAGGCCAGATCGAAAATCCTCTCAGAACTCAATACCGTCAAACTTCAACGTGACGAAGCAAACTCCATCGCGACAGAGAATTCCGATCAAGCGCAACTTACGCAATCCAGGCTTCAAGCCGAAATCGATTCGGTCAAACGGCAGCTTGAAATCCAACAAGCCAGCGAGGCCACTCGGATGGAGGAAAACGAGCAGGCCAAGGCTGAACTCCTTGCGGAACTCAATATGGCGAAACAGCAATTCGAAACCGAAGCAGCGAAAGCCGCCACATGCCAGCAAAGGGCGGAGCACGCCAGGTCAAAACTGCAAGCCGAACTCGACTCGATCAAAGATCAGCTTGAAATCCGACAAGCCAGCGAGGCCACTCGGATGGAGGAAAACGAGCAGGCCAAGGCTGAACTCCTTGCCGAATTCAATATGACGAAACGGCAATTCGAAACCGAAGCAGCGAATGCCGCCAGGCGACAGGAAAGGACGGAACTCGCCAGATTGAAACTGCAGGCCGAACTCGATTCGGTAAAATGGCAGCTTGAAACACAGTCAAACCAAACTTCCGCACGCCTGCAGCAGGCGGAACAGGCGGAAGTGTCGTTGCGGGCCGAACTCGATTCGGTCACGCACCAACTAGAATCCGAATCCAGCAAATCGAAAGAATTGGACCCATTGCGTTCCCAGTTGGCAACGTTGTCTCAAGAAAACGCGACACTTTCCGTTGAACTCGAGGTGGTGAAATCGGAATTGAGCCACCGGAAAAAGGAAAACCATTCTCCCTCGTTTTCCGAGACCGGAGAGTCCGCCCCAGAACCGCTTGATTGGGAGACTGCGAAAACACCGGATGTTGCAGGCGAAACACAGGAAGTTGACGCGGAGCTGGTTCGTCGACTCAAAAAACGGTTGAAAGCCGAATACAGGAAAAGGAAAGCGGCCCAGGCTTTCTTGGCTCAAGCCGAAGAACAACGTGATGAAATCGCCCTGGCTCTGCGAGATGCACGTCACCAACGAAATTCAACAGTTGCCTTTCAAGAAAATGCAGACGATTGAGCTTGCCGTCGCGGCCGCATCCTCTGGGTGACCGTGACAGGACACGCCATTTAATTCCGGCAGTCGGAGCTACGGCGTTTGATTGAGCCGCCTCTTGCCCCGAGACACGAACATCAAAAAGCAAAAAAAAAAACGCCGCAAAACAGCGGCGTTTCTCAATTCAGTGGTCCCAGACATCCATGCTGAAAGACTTGTTAAGTTCAACCAAGGGCTCTTCCTTGAAAGTGGCGTAACGCGTTCACGGATACTGACAACCCCGTTTCAACCACTCGCGCAATGGGTCATCGATCCAAAACACCCTGGACCGATTTTTCATTATGTCGACAGAACATCCGCGTTTGCGTTAACGCTGGACAACCGGTGCAAGGTAAGGATTGAACTTCCAGGTTACTTTTTCATCCGAGTCAGCTTTAGGTTGCGTTGGCGCTTTGGCCGGGGCAACTTCCTGGTTGAAAAATGGATTTTTAATACTCATGGGCTCTGGTGCCGGGCCCAGCATTTCTACAGGAACGATCCCCGAGGGAGCAGCATACGGGCTGACTCCATAAGGTCGTTTGACAATATTGCTGTAGTAGACAGGCGGAAACGTAGCGAAGTAAGGCGGCTTTTCGCGACGGAACTCGCGACTCAGGGCGTTGTCTCGAAATTGATTGAAACCATAGAGAGGTCGACGATTCAGGTAACCGTTGTGACCCTGGTATCCGCCGTAGGCGCTGTTGATGCCGACGCCAAATTGGTAACCTTGATCATAGCCCTGTGCATGGGCGCCTGTTTCAGCCATCATCGTGATTGCAGCCATTGCCACAGCAAGAGCAAGAAGACGTTTCATGGGATAACCTTTCTTGTGGAACAAATCCAATTTCGTCGTGGAGTGATTTAATTGGTTCAATTGAGCATGGACAAGTCCACTGCTTCTATTTCTACATTAAATACAGTTCCGGATGATGCAAGGCTCAAAGTCAAATGACTTGTCAATTATTCACCGACCAAATGCCAAGATGAATCCGGCAAAACTAACACAATCCCTAAAGTCGGAAGCGCATCGACTGGGATTCCAGCTGACCGGCGCCTGTCCTGCGGTTACGCCGCAAGGATTCTCCCAATTTATTCAATGGATCGAACATGGCTATCACGGCGAAATGCACTACCTTGAAGAGCGCCAAGCTGCATACGAGCATCCGTCAGCGGTCATGCCGGGCGTCACCAGCCTGTTGATGCTGGGAATAAACTATCAAACAGAAACACCCAAGAAATGGAGACCAGGCAGTGGTCGGATTGCGAGGTATGCCTGGGGAACGGTTGACTACCATGAGATGGTTCACGGGAAACTCAAATCGCTGAAAAAATTTGTCTTCGAATTGGACCCATCCATCCATGTTCGAGGCGTCGTTGATACGGCTCCGCTATTGGAACGTGAATTTGCCCAACTGGCCGGCATGGGATGGAAAGCAAAGAATACCCTGCTCATCAACAAGGTCGCAGGTAGCTGGTTTTTTCTCGCGGCTCTGCTGCTCGATGTCCCGCTCGAATATGACGTGCCAGTTCAAACGGATCATTGCGGAACCTGTACGGCCTGTCTTGATGCCTGTCCCACCCATGCGTTTATCCAACCGCACGTACTCGATGCTTCCCGTTGTATTAGCTACCTGACCATTGAACACCGGACCAGTATCCCCGTCCCTTTACGATCCATGATGGATGACTGGATATTGGGCTGCGATGTCTGTCAGGACGTCTGCCCCTGGAATCGGAAAGCGCCGTTAAGTGAAGAATCGTCACTCATGCCACTTGCCACACACAACCCCATCGACCTGCCGACGCTGTTTTGGCTGTCGGACGAACAGTTTCGTGCCAGATTTCGGCAGACACCGTTATGGCGTCCCAAACGGCGTGGCATTCTAAGAAACGCGGCAATTGCACTTGGGAACCACCCGGACGTAACCAATGTTGACGCCCTTTGTCACGGACTGATGGATGTTGAACCGCTGGTTCGCGGGGCCAGCGCCTGGGCCCTCGGCGAACATGGACAATTCATGGTTGCCGCCACCCTGGTTGCCGCTCTCGATTCCGAGAAGGATGAAGAAGTACGACAGGAGCTTCGTGACGCGATCAAGAAGCTTGATTTCAACGGGCAGCTTTAACCAGCGATCGCCTTGGTGGCAATGATTCAACCCATTTCGTTACTGGAATCTTTTGCCTGACCGGTGATAACCAGGTGAGGCATGAACGGTGTGTGGCCATTGCTTCGTGAATGAGCGCTGTTTCGCCAAGTGAAATGTCACGTGTCTTGTCCGTTCGTTCACGAATCGGAGCCCAAAAACCAAACAACCGCCCCACACCAAACAGAACAAAACCAAGTCGGTTTTGTGCGATCGTTCTTGTGCTGAAGTGCAAAGGCTGACGCTACGGGCTCCGTGCCACGGCCATGTCCCTGGCGAAAGCAGATGCCAATGGGCGTTAGCTTCGGCCAAAACCGCCTGCGTGATGTGCCTTTTGTGACGCCAACCCGAGGCTGACACTGGCGATACGGTTTTTGAAATGCCTTCTGGTTTCCTATCCCAGATTGGTAGTCGTCATTGAATGGTTGGGGCCTCTGCCGAATGATGGATGCGGAAAAACAAGTATCGGCGCGAGCCTCAAACAACCAACAATGACCAATGGGTCGAGAGCCTGGTGCAGCATCAAGAAGTAATTTTTTTGGTGTATTGAACCAGGTCAGGTGACCATTTGATCAAAAAACGCCAGGACTCGAAGCCTCACCCAACACGGCCAACCCTGGTACTTGGCTGTCTCAGAAAACTAGCTGCTTTTTTGATCATTGATGAGCTTGACTTTGGCCCGATCATCGTAGGCTTGTCGAATGCTTTCAATCTCCTCGATTCGTTCAAAAAACGCATCGAGCACGATTGGATCAAATCGACTTCCCCGTTCCGAAAGCATGATCTCCAGACATTTTCGAATCGGAAATTTCGGCTTGTACGGTCGCTCACTGCACAGTGCGTCGTAAACGTCTGCGACGCAACAGATGCGCCCTTCGATCGGAATGTTTTCGCCTTTGAGTTGAAACGGATAGCCGGTTCCATCCCACTTTTCATGGTGCGTGCGGGCAATTCTTGCGGCCAGTTCCAGCATTGGCGAATCGACGCCATCCATGATAAAACCACCCATGTCGGTGTGACGACGAATTCTCTGGCCTTCCGTATCGACAAGCGGCTCCATGATTTGCATTCCCAAATCGCAATGCGTTTTCATGATGTCAAACTCTTCGTTGTTGAGTTTGCCAGGGTTGAGCAATACCGAATCTGGTATCCCGATTTTCCCGACATCGTGAAGCTGAGCCGCAAGTTCAATCTCGTGACAATAATCCGCCCCAAAACCAAGTTGGTCAGCGATCACCGAGCAGTATTTTCCGACACGTATTACGTGTTCCCCGGTTTCGTTGTCGCGGTATTCTGCCGCCCGGGCTAGACAGTGAATGATCTGTTCACGCGATCTTTCAATCTGGGTGGTTCGCTCTCGAACCTGTCGTTCCAACTCAAATGCATAGTTCGCCAGGTGATCGTGGTGGCGTTTTACGGTTAGCGCATTTTGCACTCGGAGTATCAGGTCACTCGGATCCACCGGTTTGCTCAGAAAATCGGTCGCCCCCAATTGCAACGCGTCTCGCTTGATTTGATTTTCCGAACTGGCGCTGAGAATAATAAAAGGAATGTGCTGCAACGAAAGCGTTTTTTGCCGAACTTTCAGCAAATCCAGGCCCGTCACATGGGACATCATGATATCCAACAAAACGACATCCGGCTTTTCTCGGTCGATTGCCTTGAGGGCCTCTCTCGGATCAGTCAGCGTGATAAAGTTCTCATATCCATCGGAAGACAGGAACCGCCGCACGACACGAATGACCAGCTGCTCGTCATCCACGATCATGATTTTGGAATTGCGCACGGCATTTTGCTCGTGATGGAGACCCTGCGTGTCCATCGGTTGGCACAACCGGTCACCCGCCTCCGAATCAGGCGATGTTACAGATCGTGTCAGTACCGGGGAGGGTATTCCGGAGTGTATCGCTTGGGAAGCGTGGTCAGTGATTTGTTCCATCGCTGGGGTCCTGAGAAGCAGTTTGCAATTTGTTTGATGAGTACCGTCAAAACGAATTACGAAATAGAGATAGACAAGGTTTTTGCGTTTCCTGTCCAGAGTCTTACCGATATCTCGCTAATGGCAATTTCCAAAGCGGAAATTCGTTCATCCATTTCGAATTCAACGCTGAATTGACGAATCGTGATGGTCACAACGAAATGCAAAAATTCGTTAAAGGCGCGAAATGACAACCTTCCTGACAAAATACGGTCCAGGAGCAGTGATTACGCAACCTGAACCATTCGTGCGCGTCGACAGAATTCGTTTTTCGGCCCGAAGGGTTGTTCAATTCCGTAATCGATTGCACCGAAAATCGGGAGTTGACACATTTGACCGCGTCTTCGGATTGAATCGAGTTCGGTAGATTTCGCGGAAAACCGCTCGACTCCGGCACCATGAAGTCGGACCCTTGTCAGGAGTTCCGTAACTGGGTCACACCTGACGACAATGTCGGGAAACCGAACCAGCTCCCCGACGGGATTGGCTGGAAATTGACTCTGCGGAAATGGCCTCAGTCAGCTTCGTCAAGCTTCGTCCGAGTCACCCTCACTCGCCAATGCGAGGTCCGTCCCTTGACCTGAAGAAACAACTCGGGATCGTTGTGCCCGACAGACTTCCATGACTTCATTGGCGAGCGAAAGGACTTTTTCCAGGTCACCAACGTCCGTATTGATCGCTTCGTCCAGCCGCTCTGTCGCATTGGAAACGCCTTCCTGATTGACGGCATCTCGTTTCAAGCATTCGACGACGGCGCGAATCCCACTTACATCCTGCTCCGCAATCGCCGCATAGAGTGACTCAATATGCTGACCAATCATTTCGTGGCCAGTCGACACCACCTCAACTGGTTTGTTCTTCAGACGATGACCGTTCTGCATGTGAATCACCAGCTGCGTGACCACCTCGGCATCAAATTGTTTCGGTGTGTGCCGCACGATTTCTTCCAAAGCATCATATTCCGAAATGGCCGCGCGATAAACCTGGTTCGTGGTCATTGAATCGAACGCGTCGCACACGGTGATGATCCGTCCGGCCAAGGGAATCGAATCATTGTCAATCGATTGATCATGCGGTTCGAGGCGTTGCTCGTGACAATAATGATGCGATTCAATTACGCTGGCGATGCTTTCCGAACCAAACGCGCTGCGCACAATTTCGATTCCGATCTGGTCATGCTTTCGCATGACTTTCGATTCCTCCGCTGTCAGCGGTCCTGGCTTGTTAAGAATGGAATCGGGAACACCGATTTTCCCAATATCATGGAGTAATGCGGCGACTTCCAACCGGTAGAGATCCCGGCTGCCGAGCATCTGCTCACCAATGGCGACGCACAAATCGGCAACCCGTATGGAATGTTGAGCCGTCGCCTGGCAGCGGAACGACAATGCAGAAAGCAAGCCGGTTACCGCGGAATAAGGAATCTCTTTCTTGACATCCTCCTCCTCCTCGACAGTCTCAACCCCGACGAAATTGGATCGCTCGTCGAACCGCACCACCTGATTTCGACCATTACGCTTGGCAATGTACAGGCTCTCGTCCGCTTGATCCAACATGTGCTGTGGATCCATTGACCCGAAATTACGGCTGGAAATCCCGATGCTCGCGGTAAACCGGACACCTGAGGCTTCGGTTTGTTCAATCCTTTTGCGCAGGTCTTCGGCGATTTGCATGCATTCAACAAACTCCACGTCCGGAACCAGAACGACAAATTCTTCTCCACCATAGCGGCAAACCAACCCGGACGAACCGATCTGGTCCCGCAACAGATCGCCCATCGCTTTAAGTACTTCATCACCTACCGAGTGTCCATGGTTGTCGTTCACCGCCTTGAAGTGATCGATATCCAGCATCATGATGGCAAGTTCGCGTAGACCTTTGTCCTCCCAATGCGACTCGAACTTGCCAAAAAAAGCCCGCCGGTTCATGCACTTGGTAAGTGGATCATAGGACGCAAGGAAGTTGAGTTTTTCGTTCTGACGCTCGACCTCGTCGCGTGAACTGCGCAGCGTCTGAATCATTCTTCCGAGCTCAGCGTTCTTGTTTTCAATCGCGGTCACGTCATCAAAACTTATCAGGGCACCCCGGATTGTCTCGTTGGTCCCTTTGATCGGTGCCGCGTTAACTACGTATTTACGCGAGGGCTGATTGGCAGTTCTCAACTGGACAATTTCACCGCAGACTTGTCTCTTGTCGGTTTGGCAAACCACCCACGGAAACTCATACCCCAACGTGTCCGTGTCGCCTTCCCACTCAAAATCATCAAGTTTCGAACCGATAATGTCGTCATCGTCCCGTTCAATGATATTGGCAAACGCCTGATTAACATGAGCAATCTCACCCGTGGGCGAAACAAGAACGAGCCCTTCCGCCAATGTGTCAAGTGCTGACCTGACCCGATCCGGAACAACTTTCGATGGATTGAGATACTTGAAAGTCTTGCCCAAAACAACCCACGACATTAACGTCATCGACGCCGAGACGAAGGCAACCAATCCAAAAGGAAATACGAGAAAACTGAAAATCTCGGGTGTTTTGAAAGGGGCAAACGCAACTTCCAACACGCCCCAGTTCTTTCCGTTGGCCAGGATACTGACCTCGACCTGACGCCCCGGGTCCTTTCCCAGGTTGGCAACCCATTGTTCTTCGTGACCTCCGGTCGCGATCAGGTAGTTCGTTCTGCCGAGACGCCGAACACCAATCGAATGCAGGGTGCTTTCGGCTTCCACATTTCGGCTCAGTATCGTTTCCAGGTCCGAAACGCGCTTGTTTTCGGCAAATGTGGTAACGTTGACGGCGATCGACTTGGCTAACGCAATCCGATTCTCGACCTCTTTCTGATTGGGATCCGGTACGATTCCCATCCCAACGGCCAGCCAAACCAGGGATGCACATCCAACTCCAAGAGTAAGGGCCAATCGAGTTGAAGATTTGATCTTGAACATGGAATCGCTGGACAAAACAGTAATGACAGCGGTTGCCGCCTGAAACGCGAATTTCGCTAACAAAGGTACCTGCCAGAATGACCTCAGGTGGAAGTCGCTTACGAATTTATCCCGAATGCGTCAACGATTCCGTTAATCAAGTGGTTTGGGAAATCGAGGCAAACATTAACGGAAACTCAAGTCTTTTTGATCGTTCGGCTTAAACATGTTTTTCCTTTTACAAACATCATCCCCAGCCATGTCTTAACGTCCGGCGAATTTAATGGAAGAAATTCTCCATTCCATCCTCCGACTCTTCATCTTTTTTCATCGAATAACACTCAAGAACGGGTAACGGATCAATCATCCGCCAGGATGGAAACTGTGAAAGCGCCAGTGCCATCAATGCTCCACCCCGTATCGACCAAAAGACGTATCCAAGCGTCCCGAAGGACATGATCGTACCGACCGACATCTTGAAATTGTCAAAAACCGAATCCGGTTCGGCAAGCTTGTCAAGTTGTTGCCACAGGTAGCTTGCATCAAATGACACGCCGACCTCACCCGACAATCGCAATCGACGGATGTCGTTTTCATCCAGGAGCATCTCGGGAATTGTGTTTTCGACGAACATTCGAAGCACCTCGACCGCACGACTCCTGTCGGTTAGCAAATCAACGTAGGCAGTCAACTCCTCCGACTCGAACTCATCAAAATCACCATGGTTAAACGGTAATTGGGTTGCCGGAATGCCATTGGCGATAAGAACCGCAAGCGGAGTGGCCGACTCATCAACCGGTTCTTCCTCTGTCGCCTCTGCCTCTGGTTCGGAATCAAAGTCGTTCGGTCGGATTGTCGGTCGATCCACCCTGGGTTCTGAAGGATTCGCAGGTCCCGTTGTTGATGGAAATCCGGCAATGACATTGATATTGACCGTCGTCACGTTGCCAGACAGAGTTCCATCGTTGGGCATGTATGAGAACGAATCGTTACCGAAAAAACCTGCATTGGGAATATACGTAAACGATCCATTGGAGTTGAGGAATACAGTACCATTGGTTGGCCCGGCTGCCAGAATGGCCGTGACGGCATCGAATTCCGCATCCGTGTCATTGGCCAGTATCCCGACAAGTTCGTTCAGCACCTGCCCGGTAAACGCTGAATAATCATCAGAATTTCCGATCGGTGCATCGTTTATCGGAATCACCGAAATGACAACGGTTGCGACGTTGCTGGTCAACATTCCATCGCTGACGCGATATTGGAAGCTGTCCGAAACCGTCTCACTGCCATCATGCGTGTAGGTGAACGAACCGTCCGGGTTCAGAATAATGGTCCCGTTCGTCGGACCCGTGACCAACGCTGCGGTCAGCGGATCCGATTCCGCGTCCGTGTCATTACCAAGCGTTTGCGAACCAGATCCAGCAAAAATTCCCCCCTCGTTCACCACCAATCCGTCATCATTGGCCACCGGCGCGTCATTGACCGGGCTGATCGTGATCACGAAAGTCCCCACGGACCCGCTTCCCACACCGTCATCCACCGTGAAATCAAAACTGTCAATTGACGTTTCGGTCCCGTCGTGCAGATAGGTCACACGACCATTATTAATATCGTCCTGTGTGAAAGTCAGGGACGGGACACTGTTAACCATGAGCACTCCATTGACTGGTGCGGACGTAACCGAGTAAACCAGGCTGGCTGGCCCGTGATCCTGATCTAGCGTTTCCAACAAAGTACCGTCGATCACGCCACTAGTTCCTTCGTTGACGTTGAGAGGAACGTTCGTGAAGAGAACTTGTTCGTCATTAATGTCGTTGACGTTGACGGTAATCATCGCCGTATCCTTCAATCCACCTGAATCGGTGATTTCAACGTTGAGCGTCAAAGACGGCGTTAACTCATGGTCCAACTGCGAAATGTCAGCAACCGTGATTTCGCCAGTGGCTGGATTGATCGAAAACGCTGTTGATCCTGTGCCGCCAATAATCGCGTAGGTTATCGAATCGCCTGCATCCACATCACTGGACACCGCAAAACCCACACTTGTCCCATTTGGCGTGTTCTCGTTGATCGCGAACACCTGGTCAATGATTAACGGGTTTTCATTCAAATCATTAACATTGACCGTCAGTGTTTCGTCGTAGGTCAATCCACCGGAATCCGTCGCGCGCACCGTAACGCTGTAACTGGACCTCGTTTCGTAATCCAGCATTCCGTCGCTGAGAATGAGTTCGTCACCGGAACTTGCGTCAATCGAAAATCTTGCGGCGTCCGCACCACTCACAATTGAGTAGGTAAACACTTCCCCCGCGTCAACATCGGTCGCGATCAGGACGCCCAGGCTCACTCCTGAAGTCGTATCCGTATTTTCGTCAATCGCAAAAATGCTTGGATCAATGTCGAAAGGCGCTTCATTCAGATTGTTGACAAACACGCTCAGATTTTCGTCGTAAGTCAATCCTCCCGAGTCGGTCACTCGAACGATTACGTCGAAAAAAGACTTGGTTTCAAAATCCAGCACCCCGTTACTCAACTGCAACTCGTCGAAACTCGGGCCGCCGATGGTGAAGTTCGCCGCATCCGCACCGCCGACGATTGAATACGAAAACGACTCACCACTGTCTTGATCGGTCGCCGCAAGTGTCCCGACGCTGACCGGTACCGACGTGTCAATATTCTCATCGATCACGAAACTGTTCGGATTAACATCAGTTGGAACTTCATTCAAATCATTGACAAAGACTGTGAGAACTTCGTCGTAAAACAATCCACCTGAATCGGTCGCACGGACGGCTACGCTATATGACGACTTCGTTTCAAAGTCCAGTACACCGTCATCGAGGACCAGTTCATCGCTAAACACGCCGCCAATTGTAAAATTCACGGCATCGGGACCGCCCACGATCGAGTAAGTAAACGTTTCGCCGGAATCTTCGTCCGTTGCGGTTAGCGTGGACACGCTGACCCCGCCCGTTGTATCGATATTCTCGTCAACGGAGACGCCGTCGGGTGCGAGGTCTGACGGCGCTTCGTTTTGGTTATTGACATCGACTGTCAAATTTTCATCGTACGAATTGCCTCCGGAATCAGTAACTCGCACTATGACGTCGTAGGACGCCTTCGTTTCGAAGTCGAGGATTCCGTCGTTTAGAATCAGCTCGTTACCCAAACCTCCTCCAATCGAGAAATTCGCACCATCAACCCCTCCAAAAATCGAATAGACAAATGTCTCGCCCAGGTCTTCATCGGAAGCCGTCAATACTCCGACGGCATACCCGGCGGTCGTATCGACGTTTTCATCGACTGAAAAGCTATTGGGATCTATATCGGTTGGCGCATCATTCACGGGCGTCACGTCAATCGCACGGAAGACTGCGCTCGAGGAAACGTCGCCATCGTTTACCGTAAAACTAACGGTCCGGGTCAATCCTGAAGGATTTTCACTGGTATTTTCGTAACTGACACTCCTCAACGCCGCTTCGTAATTGGCGAGAGTATCACTTCCGGCCAAAGTTAACGTACCGGAAACGGAATTCCAGGTCCCAACAATCGAACCCGTATCGGCGAATGCAAGGATATCTTCGCCGCTGGCATAGTTGCCCGTGATCTGAACCACCGCCGACTCGATATTCGTGTCGTCCAGATCCCCGATTGAAATCGTGCCAGTGATTTGAACCGGTCCAGCATTCTCGCTATATGCAAGATTCGACCCTTCGATCGCCGACGCAACGGGGGCGTCGTTGACCGGCGCGACGTCAATGTCTCGCGTCAATGGATTGGAATCAATGTCGCCATCGTTCACGGCAAAACTAACCGTGCGCGTCAGGCTGGACGGATCATCGCTGGTGTTCTGGTAAGTGATCGAGCGCAGGGCCGCCTCGTAATTGGCCAACGTGTCGCTACCGGTCAGGGTCAATGTGCCCAGGGCCGCATTCCACGAACCGACGATCGGCCCCAGATCCACAAACACCAATACATCCTGGCCGCTGGCATAGTTACCCGTGATCTGAACCACCGCCGACTCGATATTCGTATCATCCAAATCCGAAATCAAAATCGTATTGGTAATCTGAGTCGCCGCGTCGTTTTCGGTGTAGGCAAGATTCGTCCCTTCGATCGCCGACGCAACAGGGGCGTCGTTGACCGGCGCGACGTCAATGTCTCGCGTCAATGGATTGGAATCAATGTCGCCATCGTTCACGGTAAAACTGACCGTTCGCGGCAGGCTGGACGGATCATCGCTGGTGTTCTGGTAAGTGATCGAGCGCAGGGCCGCCTCGTAATTGGCCAACGTATCACTACCGGTCAGGGTCAACGTGCCCAGCGCCGCATTCCACGAACCGGTGATCGGGCCCAGGTCCACAAACGCCAATACATCCTGGCCACTGGTATAGTTACCCGTGATCTGAACCACCGCCGACTCGATATTCGTGTCGTCCAGATCCCCGACCGAAATCGTATTGGTGATCTGGGTCGCCGCGTCGTTCTCGGTGTAGGCAAGATTCGTCCCTTCGATCGCCGACGCAACAGGGGCGTCGTTGACCGGCGTAACGTCAATGTCTCGCGTCAATGGATTGGAATCAACATCGCCATCGTTCACGGTAAAACTGACCGTTCGCGTCAGGCTGGACGGATCATCGCTGGTGTTCTGGTAAGTGATCGAGCGCAGGGCCGCCTCGTAATTGGCCAACGTATCGCTACCGGTCAGGGTCAATGTGCCCAGGGCCGCATTCCACGAACCGACGATCGGCCCCAGATCCACAAACGCCAATACATCCTGGCCACTGGTATAGTTACCCGTGATCTGAACCACTGCCGACTCGATATTCGTGTCGTCCAGATCCCCGACCGAAATCGTATTGGTGATCTGGGTCGCCAAGTCGTTCTCGGTGTAGGCAAGATTCGTCCCTTCGATCACCGACGCAACAGGGGCGTCGTTGACCGGAGTAACGTCAATGTCTCGCGTCAATGGATTGGAATCAATGTCGCCATCGTTGGCCGTAAAACTGACCGTGCGTGTCAGGCTCGATGGATCATCGCTGGTGTTCTGGTAGGTGATCGTGCGCAGCGCCGCCTCGTAATTGGTCACCGTGTCGCTGCCGGTCAGGGTCAATGTGCCCAGCGCCGCATTCCACGAACCGGTGATCGGACCCAGGTCCACAAACACCAATACATCCTCGCCATTGGCGTAGTTACCCGTGATCTGAACCACAGCCGACTCGATATTCGTATCGTCCAGATCCCCGATTGAAATCGTGCCAGTGATTTGAACCGGTCCAGCATTCTCGCTATATGCAAGATTCGACCCTTCGATCGCCGACGCAACGGGGGCGTCGTTGACCGGCGCGACGTCAATGTCTCGCGTCAATGGATTGGAATCAATGTCGCCATCGTTCACGGCAAAACTAACCGTGCGCGTCAGGCTGGACGGATCATCGCTGGTGTTCTGGTAAGTGATCGAGCGCAGGGCCGCCTCGTAATTGGCCAACGTGTCGCTACCGGTCAGGGTCAATGTGCCCAGGGCCGCATTCCACGAACCGACGATCGGCCCCAGATCCACAAACACCAATACATCCTGGCCGCTGGCATAGTTACCCGTGATCTGAACCACCGCCGACTCGATATTCGTATCATCCAAATCCGAAATCAAAATCGTATTGGTAATCTGAGTCGCCGCGTCGTTTTCGGTGTAGGCAAGATTCGTCCCTTCGATCGCCGACGCAACAGGGGCGTCGTTGACCGGCGCGACGTCAATGTCTCGCGTCAATGGATTGGAATCAATGTCGCCATCGTTCACGGTAAAACTGACCGTTCGCGGCAGGCTGGACGGATCATCGCTGGTGTTCTGGTAAGTGATCGAGCGCAGGGCCGCCTCGTAATTGGCCAACGTATCACTACCGGTCAGGGTCAACGTGCCCAGCGCCGCATTCCACGAACCGGTGATCGGGCCCAGGTCCACAAACGCCAATACATCCTGGCCACTGGTATAGTTACCCGTGATCTGAACCACCGCCGACTCGATATTCGTGTCGTCCAGATCCCCGATTGAAATCGTGCCAGTGATTTGAACCGGTCCAGCATTCTCGCTATATGCAAGATTCGACCCTTCGATCG
>JAHEBQ010000037.1 GCA_024642205.1 Planctomycetaceae bacterium
GTAACCTTGCTAAGTGTCAACTCTTCCAAAGCATCATATTGTGAAGGAAACCAGCGCATTGTAGACGGAAAAAACCAATTGACTCGCAACATTGTTACTTGAGATTGACGAAGAAGTTGATATAGTGGGTTTTGATGAAGCCGACGATAAAGCTTGTCACAGAATCCCACTTATGATTTTCCAATTCCCTCGAATTGGAAGCTCCAGCCGAATGACAGGCCGGAGCTTACACCATCGCTGCACCTTCGGAGGATTTATCCGTGGACTCGCTCCCTCAACATCCCGGTCAACCGTCGCCCTTTTTATTCGCTTCGCCTGAACAGAGCACGGAATCCAGTTTTGACTTCTGGGGCGTTTTGAATCGCCGTAAGTGGTTGGTTTTTCTTGGACTGGTCAGCGGCATTGCGCTTGGCGCACTGTACGACGCCCAATGCGAAACGGTGTACAAGAGCGAAGCTGCCGTCAAGATCGAGCCCAAGGATCCGCTCTATCTTCAGATGTCTTCCGGCAGTCAATATATGTTGCCCGGAGCTGCCGACATGACGATTCGGCACGATCAGTTGATCGGCCAATACAACATCGTAAGCCGATGCATACTGGAAAAAAAGCTAACGAATCTTGAGTCCTTCAAGGCTCTGAAAGAGGACGACATTGTTCCGGAAGTGATGAAAAATTTGAGCGTTACTCAAAACAAAGAGGAAGATGTCCTGTACGAATTGGTATTTTACAGTTCTGATCCGGAAGATGCTGAAACGATCCTAAACAACTTGATCGATACCTACGAAACGGACCTGGAAGAGCAATACAAGAACGAAACGGACAAGGTTTCCGGTTTGCTGAATTCCATCCATACTGAGTTTACAGACAACTATCAGAAGCTTCAGGGCCGCCTCGACGCAGCGCATGAAGAAAATCAGGCGATCGTTGTATCCCTTGGTCAACTTACCATACATCAGGTCAAGGTCGGAGAACTCGAAAAGATTCTCCAGCACGATCAAAACGAAATCCAGTTTCTCGCCAAAGATCTGGAACGCGCTCAAGCTGCATTGGCGGCCAGTCCCGAGGAAATCGAAAAAACCGTTTGGATTCTCAAGGAGCAGGGAAAAATCACGGATGACGGAACACGAACGGATGTTGGCAACCGGGATATTCAAATGGTCGAAGGCAAACTCCGGGAACTCCAAGGTGATTACCGACGCCTGGTTGGAACTTTTGGTCCGGGCCACAAGCAGGTGAAAATCCTGAAACAGGATATTGAAGAATGGGAAAAGTCTCTGGCGGAACTCGTCGCGGAAGGACAAATTGGACGACCACCTATTGTACCCGAAGAGGTTCTTCGTCGGTATGTTGATTCGTTGAACCAACAAATCTATGACTTGCAAGCGGCGATCGAAATCAACCAGAAAGCCCTGATCGACCACTCCACGGAAGCTGCTCGAATTGCAAATGTCCAGCGCAAGATTGAAAACATCGAGTCACAGATGGAAGACGTTCGAGAGTTTCTTCGGATTGCCGAGAAGAAAATGATCGAAATCGACTCCGGTGACATGAATTCGCGTCAGGAAGGTTTCCGGTTCCAGAAACTTCAAAACGCCACCTATGGTGAACCGGTTTGGCCAATTCTGTTCGTGATTCTCGGGATCGGTGGTCTACTTGGATCCGTCGCCGGATTTGGACTGGGTTGCCTTGTCGAATTGGCGGACAAGACATTCCACAATCCCGACGAGATCATGAAGCAACTGAGCTTTCCGTTGATCGGCCACATTCCTGTGATTGGTTCAAGCAAGCGGTACCTTGTTGAGAACTCACTGATTGATCCAATCATCTGCACCTACCATCGACCGAAGTCGCAGGTCTCGGAAGCCTTCCGGGCTGTCCGGACAGCACTCTACTTTAACACTCAAGGTAAAAACCACTCCGTCATTCAGGTCACCAGCCCGACCCCTGGCGATGGTAAAACGACGCTCGCATCCAATTTGGCCGTTTCGATCGCACAATCCGGAAAACGCGTCCTGCTGGTGGATGCTGACATGCGTCGACCACGGCAGCACTCGACTTTTGGCATCACGGCCAAAGAGGGATTCGCCAGCGTTCTCAGTGGACAGTCCCAATGGCGTGACGTGATGTACGAATGTGAAGAGATCGAAGGTCTGACCGTAATGCCGTGTGGCGCCAAGCCCAACAATCCGGCAGAATTGAGCTCTTCGCCTCAAGTCAAAGTTTTGATCGAAGAGATGCGGGAAGAGTTTGATTTCGTCATTATTGACACGCCACCATTGTTGGCTGTGACCGATCCGTGCCCGATTGCGGCTCGTGTTGACGGTGTAGTCCTCTGTTTGCGTATCAAGAAGAACGTTCGCGTCAGTGCCGAACGAGCAGCAGAGATGCTTGCCAACCTCGGTGCCAAATGTATCGGCTTGGTTGTCAATGGTGTTGGTGCTCAATCCGGTTACGGTAGTCAGTACACGTATGGTGCCTACCGTGCAGGATACTCTTACAACGGTTACGGCTATGGATATGGTTACGGAACCGGTGGAGGAAAGTATTACGACGACGACAAAAAGGGGCGTCAGGCGGCCATTGCTCCCAAGCATCTTGAAAGCCAAGCTTCGCAGTCGACGGAATACCCGCCTGTCTCCTGAACGGCGAAATACATGATTTATCGCAAGGCGACTCAATTATTTGAGTCGCCTTTTTTTGTGCTTTCAGATGGCTAAACCCGTTAGCTCCCAAGGCCGCATGTTCAATGCTAGCGGTTTTCCAGCTGGTCTGTCTTGTTCCATTTGCGTTTGCTACAGTCCCCGAAATAACGCCTCGAAATCCACGCAAGAAGAGAAAAATGCCGTTCAAAGCAAAATTCGACGGACAGGGTTGGATTGCCAGAATGCTGCTCCTCGTATGGTTGACCATCATCAGCGGAGTATTGACAGGTTGTGCCGAAGGGCCGTTATGGCGTACAGGTAAATATTCCCCATGGGCCAGTAACCAATGGGCCGAAGAAGAACGAATCGCAGACACCTTGTTCGTTAGAAAACGACGAATGACGGAATCGGTCGATTTGGCTATCAACGCCCCACTTGAAGATCAACAACGAGTCGCCAAGGAATTAGCGGAGATTCTTCATCGTGATCCCATAACCCTGCTTCGGCTTCACGCTGTCAAGTTGCTGGGAGAACTCAATTGCCCGGCAGCAATTCAGGCCCTGGACGAGGCCTCCCATGATCGTACCTCGGACATCCGGATCGCTGCCATCAAAGCGTGGGGCAAAATGCCAGCCGACGCTGCGATCCCACACCTCCAGGAAATGATCGGTAGCGACACCAACACAGATGTCCGCCTGGCGGCCACGAGGGCACTTGGCAACTTTTCTGGCCAAAAAGCCGTCGCCGCGATTTCGCTGGCACTCGACGACCGCGACCCGGCACTTCAGCTTCGAGCAGCCGAATCACTCGAGAAAGTAACGGGCGAACCTCTCGGTCGAAATATCAGCGAATGGAAGAAGTATGTTGAAAATGTCATTCCTGACCTTTCGAAATCTTCGGCAAACAAAGATATTCCGACAAGCAACATGAGCGGAAAAGAACGCCCCAGCGTTGCCGAGCGGGAAGTCGATTCTATCTTTCGCTAAACAGATTCGAATGAACCTGACGATCGGCGTTCGTTCTTTCCACCAACCAGTCGATTGACTGACGGACGCAACGAAGTGCACGCTTGAAGTCACGTAGCACTTTGGAATTACCATGCTTGTCACCTTTCACTCTTCACCTTAAATTTAGGTAGGTTTGATATTCTTGGTCGCCGTGTCCGATAATTAGGAAATCGCTCGAATGTTTGTTTCCGCGTTGCCCGAAAGTCATTAATTGATGATTCCACCCAGGAACAAGAAGGCGTTTTTTTCGTTCGTCGAGGCTGGCATCAAGCTGGTTAAAGCTTCCGACGCCGACGCCTTATTGGTGCTCCTGGAAAAGGCCATCGACTGGAACCGACTCAAGAATAAAACCTCGAACCATGTCCTGGTTATCGCGACCCACGACGAAGCGATTCACTTGGCGGCGACGGAGGCACAAATTCATTCCATTTTTTTGGAAATCCCCGAAGCTTCCGTTCAAAACCAGCTGACACAAGCGGTCCTCAGCAGCGTTGCCGCGGAGTTTCTGAAACCGGGTTCTACGGTCGTCGCGATTTACAGCGGTTTTGATACCGAGGACATTGACACGATTTCCGTCCTGAAATTGACCGAACGCCTGGGCCGGCTGACCGCGCGCGATTTGCGGAAACTCGAAACCAAAGTGCCGCTCGATACGCTTAAGACCGTTGTGGACCTCGCTGTCGCCATTGGTCGAGAAGGTCGCGAAGGCAAAGCCGTCGGAACGATGTTTGTCGTCGGCGATCACCGAACCGTTTTGGACCAAAGCCGGTCCGGTGGATTTGATTTGGTGAAAGGCTATACACGCAAGGAACGAAATATCTTTGATAACAAAGTTCGAGAAGGAATTAAGGAAATCGCCCAACTCGACGGCATGTTCGTCATTTCCGCCGACGGAACGGTCGAAGGCAGCTCCCGAATCATCGATACCTCGCCTGTCGAAATCACGATGACCAAGGGGCTTGGCGCTCGTCACTTTTCTGGTGCAGCAATCAGCAAGAACACCAAGGCAATCGCTGTCGTTGTCAGCCAATCCAGCGGTACGGTTCGAATCTTTCAAAATGGCGAAGTTGTATTGCGAATTGAGCCCCTTCAACGTGCGATGAAGTGGAAAGACCTCGACAGCGAAAACCCCAATCTCGAACAACGCACTTGAGATTGCCAACCCGGCAAACCGGAACCTCAATTTCCACGATCGTTGCGACGCCGCCACCTTCCTTCGCCAAAGATCTCATTCGGCGCACCAATCCCGGCCACGTGTACCGATCCCGTAAACTCCTTTGATGCCTTATTTTCGAACCCGGCCTTGCGGTCGATCAGCGTGCAAGTCAAGTCGGCACGAAACGTCGTGCTGGCCGGTTCACCAGTATCGCAATCCAGGCCCGTCGGAATATCGACAGCAAAACGTCGAACTTCCATCCGATTGGCAACCTGGATCGCTCTCGCCATCATCGCCTTGGGTTCGCCGCTGGCTCCTGTGCCAAGTAATGCGTCCACAACCCATGAAGTCGCAAGTCGCCCTACTTTTGCAAACAACTCCTGGATTTTTGCATCGCTCCAAACGGCATCAAGCTCGACCACCGACATTCGTAACCGCGATAGTGCTTTGAGATTAAGTCCCGCGTCACCCCCGTAGGCTTCCGCTTTTCGAAACAACACGACTTTGATTTTCACTCCCGCGATATACAAATGTCGTGCGATTACAAAACCATCGCCTCCATTGTTGCCGGGACCACACAATACGATGACCGCCTGTGGCGATGTTGGCCCCTGTCCGATGAGCGTCTCAGCACAGGTACGACCGGCATTCTCCATCAAAACGAGGCTTGGGATGCAGTATTTCCTGATTGCGTTTTCATCGGCTTTGCGACTTTCCTCACGGGTTAACAACTGCTTCTCCTTTGGCTTTTCGACTTTGATCAAGATCTTACCGGACCCTGGCGCTTTACAGACAATCCAATTGCCCATTCGATGAACGAAGATACAATACCTCCACTGCACAACCTAGTATTTTGCCCGAGTCGTCTCGAGGAAGACATGCCGATTTACGAATTCGTCTGCTCAAATTGCAAATCAGAACTGGAATTGCTCGTTCGTTCTGATGAAAAACCGAGGTGCCCCAACTGCAATGATTCCAGGCTGGAGAAACAGCTAAGCGTCATCTCAACGCCTACCGATTCCGGGAAAAGTCAACCAGCCGCTGTCAATTGCCTGCAACCCAGGTGCTGCGGCGGCGGATGCCAACCAGGCTAACGACCCGGTGAGCAATTCAGTGTCATGGAGTTCTTCAAAAAGGGAACCGCTGGCCCCGTCCATGGCAAAGAAACCGAACGACGCCTGCTGACCGACTTGCCGATTCATCCAAGGTTATTGACCGGCAAGCCCGCTGTTGATTCTCGTCGACTATGGTTTCTTTCCATGGAAGAAAAACCCGAGACTTCGGCGAAGCTCGTCCGGAAGTTCTGGCAAATCCGCGCGGGGAATCAGGAAGGTCGAAAGTTTGAACAAGTCCAGGAACACCCTGTTCTGCTGGGTTGTTGCGCTCAAGTAGTCATGTCCGGATGATCCACCGGTTCCGATTTTGGTCCCCAGCATCCGCTGAACCATCATCGCATGCCTTTGTCGCCAATTCGTGAACAGTTCGTCAATATCCAGCAACAAGGTCAAATAACGAAAAGGTGAGTAAAGCATCGGCTCATCGCGAAACAGGTTGATAAACAACGCCGACAGAAACCCACCATGCGAAAGCCGAAATTCACCGGCTTTGCGCAACTCTTCAAACTTGGTCCTGTCCAGCAATGACTCAAATCGCGTCCGCGTCATCAGCAAGTCGTTGAGCTGAAACTGCTTTTCGCGATCAGTCAACGTGGGATTGCTCTTGATGATCTGCGTATCGGAATCAAGCATCTTGTTGACCGCCAGATCGTATTCCTTCCAAAATTCAAATTCGTGGAATTCCAAAAACGGCATGCGCTCAAGCCAGCGGTCCGTGAGTTCCAGCAGACTCGGCTTCCGCTCCAGCTCGTTCAAGAACTGCAGATCGGCTGACGATAATCGCGAATGAAAAAACTCCTTGTCCGCGTTGATCCGGTAATCGCGTTTGATGCCGAGCAGAATCTCGATTTGCTTGAACTGCACGCTTTGAAAACCCGACGCCGGAACCAGGTAATCCCGAAATTCCATGAAATCGAGCGGGGTCATCGTTTCAATGATATCGATCTGCTGGATCAGGACGTATTGGATCGACTTGATTCGGGCCAGCCGATGAATCACCTGACCCATTTTCTTGTCTTCCAGGATTGGATCGCCGAACACGTCGAGAATGGACTGAAGTTCAAACAGGATCTGCTTGAACCACAATTCGTAGGCCTGGTGCGTGATGATGAACAACATTTCATCGTGGGCCGGATGGCCATGTTTCTCGCTTTCCAGTTCCTGCGCACCGGTTATTTTGTCCAGTTGCAGATAATCGCTGTAATAGATTCCGGAGGTCATGATTGAATGGGCGGCCGGTTAAAGGAAAAATCTGAATGGCAAGATCGAGTTTGAATCCAGCCAGCATCTTAGTTTGCCGTCTGGATAAAAGTAATAGGATCAGGCACATTCGAGTCCGTTTCAGCACGTGTTTCAACGACTGATGACAACGACCCGGTGCCTCCAATGCCGAATGCTGTGCGAATTCAAGTTCCCGCTTGATGTTCAGTGCCTTGCGTGCGACACCACTGAATGTGGTACATTGAATACCAAATCAGCGTTACGGCTTGGTTTGCAATCAAGGTCGGGTCTGCCTGTTAACCTGGCTTGGTGGGGGTTAAAGCGATAATGAAATAGCAGCATCGGGAACCGACAAATGAGTATCGACGCGACAAATCAAATTCAGATCGTGAACGATTGCCTGGACTTTACTTTGTTTTCGTGGTCCCAACAGGGAGGACTCAATCCGATAAACGCCCATCGGGCCGAAGGAGTCTATATTTACGACCGCGGAGGAAAACGCTACCTTGATTTTTCGTCTCAATTGATGAACGTCAATGTCGGGCATGGTCGGACCAAAATCCAGGCCGCGGTTGCCAAACAGATGGATGAGCTAAGCTATGTCTATCCGGGAATGGCGACCGAGGCCCGAGCCAAACTTGGCAAGAAACTGGCCGAAATCGCGCCGGGTAAACTAAGCAAGACTTTCTTCACTTTGGGCGGCGCAGAAGCCGTGGAGAATTCGATCAAGCTGGCCCGCGCAGTAACTGGACGTCCAAAAATCGTTTCTCTGTATCGTTCCTATCACGGAGCAACCTACGGAGCGATGTCCGCCGGCGGTGACCCCAGGCGTTTCGGAATGGACAGCCAACCGGTCCCCAATCACGTGCATGTTGAAAACCCGTATTTTTATCGATGCCCCTGGAACAGCAAAACTGCCCTGGAATGTGGTGAGCACGCCGCTGCGGCACTCGAACGTGTTATCCAATTCGAAAACCCGGCCAGTGTTGCTGCTGTCTTGATGGAAGGCGAGAATGGCTCCTCTGGCTGTATCAAATATCCGGCTAATTACTGGCAGCTTGTTCGTGAAATCTGCGATCGGTACGGAGTTCTGTTGATCGACGATGAAGTCATGAGTGGATTTGGACGTACCGGGAAAATGTTTGCCGTCGAAAACCATGGCGTCCAGCCCGATATGATGTGCGTCGCAAAGGGGCTGACCTCCGGCTATCTTCCCCTGGGAGGACTCATCGTCACCGACGAGATTGCCAGCCAATTTGACGACCGTGTGCTACCCCTCGGCCTTACCTATTCGGCTCATCCGGTCTGCTGCGCCGCCGCGCTGGCGACAATCGAAATCTACGAAGAAGAAGGCCTGGCCGGCAATGCAGCTGAAATGGGAGCGTATCTTGAATCACGTATGGAGGGGATGAAACAAAGGCACCCGTCGATCGGAGATTTTCGCAATACCGGACTGCTGGGTTGCCTCGAACTTGTCAAGAATCGCGAGTCAAAGGAACCTGTGACGCCATGGAATGCCAAGCCGGATGAGATGGTGGCGACCAGTCGGATGGCAGCCAGGATTCGCGAACTTGGCATGTTTACGTTCGTGCGATGGAACTGGATTTTCGTGGCACCGCCATTGAACATAACGGAAGCCGAAATCGATGAAGGTTTGGAAATCATCTCGCAGGCAGTCGCGATTGCGGATGAGTATTGCTACTAGGAACGGAACAAGCATCGGGCAAGAACTTGGATTACGACGAGATTTACCTGCAAGCTGCAATTGCACAGGCCAAAAAGAGCCTCCGCGAAGGAGGCATCCCGATCGGCGCGGCGCTGGTTGTCGATGACATCATTGTTGGGCTTGGTCATAACCGACGCGTCCAGTCCGACGATCCTATCTTACATGGTGAAATGGACTGCATCCGTAATGCTGGCCGGTTAACGCCAAATCAATATCGTCGCGCCACCATGTACACGACCCTATCCCCATGCGCGATGTGCTGCGGGACCATGTTGCTTTACAAGATCCCCCGCGTTGTGATCGGCGAAAACGTGAACTTCCAGGGCTCCGAACAACTTTTGCTCGATCAGGGCGTCGAGATCGTTCATGCAAAAAACCACGAAATTGAATCGATTCTGCGAACGTTCATTGCCGATCACCCCGTACTCTGGTTTGAGGACATAGGAAAGCTCGAGCAGGATTGATGCCTGCCTGGCCATCCGTTCCGTGAATCAGCATGGATCAACCTAACTGCAACAACGCCCGATCGAAAGTTCAAGTTCAAATTTGAGTTTAATTTAAAGTTCAGGTCGACGCTTGAATGGATTGACCGCTCAGCGTTTCGCTATTGCACGGAGAGAAGTATCACCTGCAAATGCTTAACGATACGGAGAACACAAATGTCACTATTAATCAAAAACGGACGGATCATCACCGCGACCGACGACTATGTCGCCGACATACATGTTGATGGCGAAACGATCGTCGCGATCGGAACCGACTTGGCTGCCGGCGACGCGGAAGTCATTGACGCGACCGGCAAATACGTGTTTCCGGGGTTCATCGACCCCCACGTACATATTTACCTTCCCTTCATGGGGACTTACGCCAAAGACAACTACGAAACAGCCAGCAAAGCAGCCCTCGTCGGCGGCACGACCACGCTGATCGAAATGTGCTGCCCCAGCCGCGCTGATTCTCCGCTGAAGGCATTCGAACTGTGGCGATCCAAGGCAGACGGACTTTCGGCCGTCGACTATTCATTCCACATGGGTGTCACCAGGTTCGATGAATCCACCGAGAAGGAACTGCGTGAAATCGTCTCACGTGGCATTCCCTCGTTCAAGATCTTCCTTGCTTACGAAGGCGCCTTTGGAATTAACGACGAAGAGCTCTTCAAAACACTGACGCTCGCCAAAGAACTGGGCGTGATCGTCACCGCCCACTGCGAAAACGCGATCGCCGTTGCCCAACTGCAATCGGAACTGCTGGCCGCCGGAAAAACCGGTCCGGAGTTCCACGAACCCTCGCGACCGGAAACAATCGAGACTTGTGGTGTCCAGCACCTGATGACGTTTGCCGAAGTCACCGGGGCCCACGTGTACGTCGTTCATACGTCCTGTGATCCAGCGGTGCAGGCCATTCAGGCCGCCCGTTACCGGGGTGTTCACGCCTGGATCGAAACCGTGATTCCCTACCTCGTCCTGGACAAGACGTTTGCGGAAGAACCGGAGTTCGAAGGGGCCAAGTACGTGATGTCGCCTCCGATTCGAGACAAACGGAACCAGCCGATCCTCTGGGACGCGATCCGCAATCGCTTGATCAGCACCGTTGCCACAGATCACGCACCGTTTGATTTTGTCGCGCAAAAATCGATGGGAGTCGGCGATTTCACGAAAATCCCAAATGGCATCCCGTCCGTTGAGGACCGGATCAACCTGCTTTACACGCACGGGGTGGTGACCGGCAAGATTGACTTGAACACGTTCGTCGATGCGGGCAGCACTCAAGCCGCGAAACTGTTTGGACTATATCCACGCAAGGGCGCGATCCAAATCGGCAGCGACGCCGACCTGGTGATCTATGACCCGGACTACACCGGCAACATTTCTCAAACGACTCAACAGATGAACGTTGACTACAGCGCATTTGAGGGCTGGGAAATCAAAGGCCGTCCTTCACTGGTAACCGTCCGTGGCGAAGTTCAAGTCCGCGACGGCCAATTTGCTGGAACGATCGGTCGTGGACAGTTTTTGGCGCGCAAGCCCAGTCATTTTTGACCGCGTGTCTGGAGGAACGGAGTTCCAGGGCGAATCATCTGCGGATCAGCCTCGCGATAGCGCGTCGCTCTGGTCGACGAAATCATCTCCAGTCCATTGCGCATCTTCACGAATCATCTGGGCGTCATGCTCGGCCTTCTTCTTTTCGCGCGCTTCCGCCTGAATCGCAACCAGTTCGGCGTGCGTTCGAAAAAACTGCAAGCTGTAACCCTTGAATTCGTCAATTGAGTTGAACCCGTGCCCATCCATGAAACTTGCCAACTCGTCCATCATCGGCTTGACCATTTTGTAGCCCATCTTCATCACGCCGGTGCAGACTTGAACGCAGTCTGAACCGAGCAGGAGAAACTCCGCAGCGTCATGACCCGTTTCGATCCCTCCAATGCCGCTTAAGGTTCGCCCGGGAAAATCGGTACGCATCAATGTCGCGATCTCCATGCAATTGCGAAGCGCAATCGGTTTCACTGCCTGGCATGAATAACCTCCCGGTGTCGTGTAACCTTCGACGCTCGGTTCCGGTCGCAGCGTTTTTAGATCGACGCCCAGGACACAGCGAATTGTGTTGATCGCTGAAATCCCATCGGCACCCGCACGCAGAGCCGCAGCGCTCGGATCTTCAATCCGCGTGACATTCGGCGTCATTTTGGCCCAGACGGGGACCTTGGCCACACTCATCACCCAACCCGTGACTTCTTCCACCAGATCAGGATTGACACCCATGGCCGAGCCCATTTTTCGTTCAGGCAAACCGTGTGGGCAGGAGAGGTTCAACTCGAAAGCATTTACGCCGACATCCTGGCATCGTTCGACGATCTCGCACCAGGCGTCTTTGCGATATTCCTCCATAATCGACGCGATCAGGATCCGTTCGGGATATTTGTCTTTGAGCGATTTGAATTCGTCCATCCAGACATCAAAACTACGATCGCTGATCAGCTCGATGTTTTCCCATCCAAAGATCTCCTTTGAGTCACGGCTGCGCAGGCGGGCGTATCGCGGCTGAACGTTGATGACCTTCTCGGCCTCCAGGCTTATCGTTTTGGCAATAACAGCGCCCCAGCCTTCGTCAAACGCTTTACCAATGACATTGGCGTTGGTTCCCGGCGGTCCGGATCCGATGACAAATGGGTTGGGCATCAAAAGCCCGTTGACAGTCGTCGTTAGGTCAGCCATTTTTTTCCTCAAGTGGAGTTCGAGCTCAATTTGATCTGTACTGAAAGTGCTGGGGTCTACGGCTCACGTTGTAATACTTGGCCAGTCGTTCCATGAATCAGGCCGCTGGCGTCTGGTTTTCGCTTCGATCCGGTGATGATCATCTCATTGATACATGCGTTTCGAGTCCTCGTTGTCTGGCGGTTGCCGGTAACGTGTTGTCCAAGACTAACCCAATGATCGCGGCGACCGCCATGCCGGTTTTGCCGATCGCCTGAATCGCGTCGGCCAAACCTGTCGAAAACAGGCTGACCTGGGCCACTGCCTCCATCCCCGCTGCCGAATTGAAATAGTACGGTACGCTCAATCCCATAAACAACGAAAATCCGGCAACGAACAGGTTTCGATCCAGATTCAAGTCGGCTTTTGCCAGTTCCCTGATTCCCACTGCGCTAATCAATCCGAACAGCGCACAGTACAGACCGCCCACAATTGGTTTTGGAATCGAAGCAGCAACTGCGCCAAATTTTCCGAACAATCCCAGCAGGACAAGAATCACGGCAGCGATTTGTACCACGAAGCGGCTCCCGACCTTCGTAATTCCGATCAGGCCAATGTTTTCGGAATATGACGTCGAACTGAATCCCCCGAGAATTCCTGTGAGCGCACATCCAATGCCTTCAAATCCGATGCCGCGGGAAACCTGTTCGGGCGTTGGATCTCCGCCTCCCGCCAATTGACTGCATGCATGATAGTCTCCGACCGATTCGATCATTGAGGCAAGGTATCCAGCCAGGACGGCCAGGATAAATCCGAGATGGAATTTCGGCATTCCCCAGGGAAACAGAATCTCGGCGGGGTTGACTCGCAGCCAACTCGCCGCGGCAATGTGTTCGGTGTGGATATAGGCGGCGCTGGTGCTGTCGATGATCCCCACAACAGTCGCCAACCCGCACACACCAACGCTGATCAAAATGGCAAGCAGAATGGGAAAAATTCGAAACAGTTTGTGGCTTCGAGACAAAACAAATGAAAAAACGATGACCAGAACGATGGTCAATATCGAAACCGGCCAGCTCTCTCCCGCCATCGGGGCGCCGGCCCCGTAAAGAGCAAGTCCAATCAACATGATCACGGGCCCAACGACAACCGGCGACAGGAATCGGCGCGTCATGCCAATCAACCCCGAAAAACCGATGGTCGTTTCGATCAGCGCACCGACGAGTATCGCACCGGCGATATACTGCATCATCTCCGCTGGCTCCCCCCCATCCTTCTTGACGGTCACGATGATCGCGATGAAAGCCGCAAGAAAACTGAACGAGACGCCCTGGATGATTGGCAGTCGGGAGCCAAATGTAACCTGGATGAATGTCGCGACGCCACTGCAAAGCATGACGGAACTGATCAAGATCGCAACCTGCTCAAGGCTCATCCCCATCCCTGAGCCGTCTGCGATTGCCGGTCCCAACATCAACGGGACAGCTACCGTCGCGCCAAACATGGTCAGTACGTGCTGAACCGCCAAAACGAGGGCCTGACCAAGCGGCGGTTTATCATTCAATGCGTAGATGACCGATCGAAATTGGGGTGTTGACTCGATGGTGGGTTCGTTCACGACTGATTCACCTCGGCTGTGAGCCTGGGCTCTGCTACACAATCAATAACCGGAATTCGGAGCTGGCGGGGAATAACTGAGCCAAAACAGGCGAACCTTGCACGTTGCCCCGGTGCACCGCCGTGATACCGACGTCCGCAGCCAACGCGTCCGGCCCGGTTATTTTTCCCCTGCTTCACCTTTCCAAATCCCACCTCAATGAACTCGCCTAGGGTTCAACGATCGCTCCATAACTATCGGGACGCCGATCACGAAAAAACTGCCAGGTATTTCTGACTTCCCGAATGGTGTCCAAATCCAGGTCGGCGATCACGATATCGTCTGTGTCGCGACTGCCTTCGATCATGATCTGTCCTCGGGGATCACAAAAGTAGCTCTGGCCGTAAAATTCTCCGATGTTCCATGGAGCCTCGGTTCCGGGCCGATTGATGGCGCCGACGAAATACTGGTTCGCAACTGCGTGGGCCGGCTGTTCGAGCTTCCACAGGTATTCGCTCAATCCGGCAACCGTCGCCGAAGGGTTGAGCACAATTTCGGCTCCATTTAAACCGAGACAACGGGCACCCTCGGGAAAATGACGGTCATAACATATATAAACACCTATTTTTCCCACTCGCGTTTCAAAAACCGGATATCCCAGGTTGCCGGGCCGAAAGTAGAATTTCTCCCAGAACCCGGGGGCGCAATGCGGAATATGCATTTTCCGGAATTTCCCCAGATAAGAACCATCCGCGTCGATGACGGCCGCCGCATTGTAATAAACGCCAGGCAAGTCCTCTTCGTAGATCGGAACCACGATTACCATTGCGTGTTTTTTCGCCAAACCTTGCATCAGTTTGACTGTCCGGCCATCCGGAATTTTTTCCGTCAATTCGTACCATCTGGCGTCCTGTTCGGCACAAAAGTACGGTCCGTTAAACAACTCCTGCAGGCATACAAACTGAGCCCCTTTCTGTGCGGCCTGTTCGATCATCCCAACATGCTTGTCAATCATCGCGTGACTGATCTTGCCAATCGAAGACGTCGCGGGTTCACACAACGTTGCTTGAATCAATGCGCCTCGGACAATTCTCGACATGGTGGATGGACCCGGAATTTGAACAGTGTTTATGCTGGCGGCTGATGTCGTGGATTATGGTATCATACCGATGCAACGCGTCCTACATTGCTTCGACAATATACTCAATCGACAATTCACAAGAGCTGGATTTACGAAATGTCCGCATCGGAAACCAAAACAACGCTGAAGATTGTCCCGATCCTGAGCGCCGGAAAATGGATTGAATGCCCGTCCAATCGAACGGAACTGGTGTTTAATCCCTCAACCGGCCAGGCGATTGGCCAGGTCCCGCTGTGTACGGTCGACCAAACCGATTCCGTCATTCAGTCAGCCGTGAATGCATTTGATACATGGAACGAAACACCCGTTGTCGAACGTGCGCGTTTGATGTTTCGGATGCGGCAGTTAATGGAAGAGCGATTCAACGAGATCGCAGCACTGGTGACACGCGAACATGGCAAGACTCTGGCTGAATCCCGCGCCGAAGTTCAACGGGCCGTCGAAATGGTGGAATTCGCCTGCGGGATTCCCAGCATGATTGTCGGCCAGACGTTACCCAACATTGCGAGTGAAGTTGATGCGGAAGCCGTTCGCCACCCCTTGGGCGTTTGCGTCGGGATCACGCCGTACAACTTCCCCTCGATGGTCCCGATGTGGATGATTCCGGTAGCACTGGTTTGCGGGAACACGTTTGTGCTCAAGCCTTCGGAGAAAACACCGCTTTCGGCCAATCTGATCGGGCATTTGCTTGCCGATGCCGGACTTCCCGATGGAGTGTTCAACATCGTGCACGGCGACAAGGAATGCGTGGATACCTTGCTGAGACATCCGGATGTCGCGGCCATTTCGTTCGTTGGATCGACACCCGTTGCGAAATACATTTACGAAACCGGAACCAGGCACGGCAAACGCGTTCAGGCAGCCGGCGGAGCGAAGAACCATCTGGTCATCATGCCAGATGCCGATCTTGAGATCTCGGTCAAAGCTCTTGCCGCGTCCGCGTTTGGATGCGGTGGCCAGCGCTGCATGGCCGGCAGCGTCGCCCTCGCGATCGGGAACATTGGAGACCCGTTGGTGGACGGACTGGCTGAGCACGCCAGCCAAATGCGGGTCGGCCCCTCCGACGGAAACGAAGACGTCGAAATGGGACCATTGATCCGTCGAGAGCACGTTGAACGCGTCGGCGGCTTTATGGACGTGGCCAGGAGCGAAGGTGCAAGCGTCGCACTTGACGGGCGCCAGGATTTCGCCGGCGATGCATTTTTGATCGGTCCCAGTGTCATCGACAATGTCCAGTCGCCCATGCGAGTCGCGCAGGAAGAGATCTTTGGTCCAGTGTTATCCGTGATCCGCACCAAAGACTTGCCTGGAGCGATCGAATTGGGAAAGGCCTGTCCATTCGGTAACGGAGCGTCCATCTTCACGCGTGACGGTTACTCAGCACGTTACTTCAAACAGCATTTCAATGCAGGCATGATTGGAATCAACGTCGGTGTTCCCGCGCCAATGCCATGGTTTCCATTTACGGGATGGAATCAGTCATTCTTTGGTGACTTGCATATCCAGGGAACCGAAAGTATCCAGTTCTACACCAGGCAAAAAATGACACTGACCCGATGGTTCACGTCCAGTTCTGATTCGCATCTCGATCCGGTCTGGAAAACGGCGCGGAAGGATTGACCGGGCTTGCCGGGTACATTATCGGCAATGCAAAACTCTCTGGCCCCAAACCCGGTCCGTTGAACCCGGTCTCTATAAACCCGATCGCTTGAACTACCATTCACTGCCAGGTTTGGCGACTGGGTCGGGTTCGTAGTTTTCCGCATTATAGATATCCGCCGGTCCCAGTTTCCGATCGGATTTGATGAACTCATCCCACATGATTTTCTTGCCGGTATAGGCCGCATCCCGACCCATGATCGCCATCAATGTGCTGTAGCTCATGTAGGTTCCGTTGTTGATCGGTTTGCCTTCGCGAATGCTGCGGAACAGGTACTCGTGCTCGACGTCGTACATGCTGGGGTTCTTTTTCTTGTACGAAGCCTTGCCTTCTTCGTTGTTGATCTCGCCTTTCAGGATTTGCGCTGTCCCCTTGGTCCCGATGATATGGTCTTCCGTTTCGTTGAAACAACCCGCCATTTGGCGGCATTGTGTGAACGTTTTGATATCGCTGTCCTGCCATTCAAAAACAGTCGAGAAATGGTCGTAAACATTGCCCCATTTTTCGTTGGTTCGGACCAAACGCCCTCCGGTTGCATAACAACTGACGGGCGGAGTATCGTCCATCAACCACAGTGCTTTGTCGATCGAGTGAATATGCTGTTCGGCGATATGATCGCCGGAAAGCCAGGTAAAATACAACCAGTTGCGCAACTGGTATTCCAGTGGCGACCATTTTCTCACTTCACCGGTAACCGGATCGGTCGTGCCTTCACCGCGATGCCAGAGTGTACCGGTCAAATAGTTTTCCTGGATCGCCCTGATCTCGCCAATAGCGCCATTCTTGATTCGACCGATCATGTCATTGACACCGAGGTCGTATCGCCAACACAGCCCCGAAACAACACTTTGGCCATTCGCGGCCGCTTTATTGCACGACTCCATTACCGAGCGAACACCTGGAACGTCGACACCAACTGGCTTTTCACAGAAAACATGCTTGCCTGCGTCAACCGCTGCTTTGAGCTGGGTTGGACGGAAGTACGGCGGCGTCGCAAGGATCACGACGTCCACGTCGGCCGCGATCAGCTTTTTGTAGGCGTCGATCCCATCAAATTTGTGGTCTTTGTCGACTTGAAAACGATCCGGCAATTGCTGCGAAAGCGATTTTGCGCAAGAGTCAACTCGATCCATGAACGCGTCGGCCAACGCAACAACTTTTGTGTTTGAATCAGCATTGGTCGCATTCAATACGGCCCCAGTTCCCCTCCCACCGCAGCCAATCAATCCGATTCGCAGCGCGTCGTCATCGCTGTTGTGATAGGCAAACGCGGGCCGGGGAATCAATCCAGCGCCAACGGTGCCGACGGCCGCAACTTTAGCAGACGTCGAGATGAACTGGCGGCGATCAGGTTGGGATTTCAGCGACATCTTGCGGCTCCAATGGCTCGGAAAATAATCAGCTTTGGCTGAAGCTGTGTTTGACTTTGAAAGATCGATGATACCCGCGACCGCACACATGACGCAAGTCTCGAAAGCCGCGACCGACGATTAATGCAATACCCGTTGGTCCTCGTGTCTACCTTAACCGGCGGACGTAATCAACAAACTCTTTGTCCAACTCGCCCAGGTCTTCGCCAAGAAATTTCTGAAAATCAGCCAGCCGTGTTTCGGGGGAATCTTCGTGTAGAACCCGCTTGGCGGACATGTGATCGATGTACTGGATGTATTGTCTGGAATGCCTGTTCAGCAGGAAATGATTCAAAGCCCACGCCTCGGCGTATGCGTCGATCGACGTATCCGAATCCCGAAGCCGCGCGTCGGAGATGATTAGCGACTTCAAGGAATCAGCCGGGCGATTGGCAAGGTATTGTCGAAAACGAATCAGCCGCCTGTCAAAAATCCTGCCGGGAGTTTGCCAACCGGTTTTGCTTTGAAGGTCGGGAGCTTCGAAATACATCGCCAGCCCTTCGTTGAGCCAAAGAGGCGTATCGGCAAACCGCGTCTGAATTCCTCGATTGAACATCAGTTGATGCGTGGCTTCGTGTATGATTGTCGCGACCATCATGATCGCCGCCGGATTCTGAAGCACCCGGTCGATATTTCGCTCATTCGGTGATTGACCAGGATTCAATTGGTCCGCCGTGAGATCGTACATCGCAACGCGGTTGGTTTGCAGATTGTAGTAGGCAATCATGGTTTGCCCTGGCCCCAACTCGCGATCGACGTACTGCTGGTATTGGGCGCGCGTTCCGAAAATGATTGCGATCAACGGATATTGCGGATCGGTGAGTTTGAATTTTTTCTTCTTGACCCAAAATGTCTCAAAGGCGCGGTACAGGCGACTTTCGTATAACCCACTGACCCATCGAGCAAAGGCAACTTCGTTCTGGTAAGCAATGACGTAATGCCGGGTCTCGTAAATCCGAAAACCGTCAGGCAGCTCCTTCAACAGACGCTGGCCGACCTCTTCCTTGGAAAGTGGTTCCACCGCTTCCTCGACGTCGACTTTATCCTGAATCTGACCTGGCTCGACGAACCAAATTTTGCCGTCGACTTCGCGAAAGTAAAGGCTCTGGTCCCTCGCCTCAATCAGAATCTCGCCGTCCAGCTCAATCGTCCTGCCACTGATGACCAGCGTCAAATGATCTGCCTTCGACGTCCCAACGAGTAACCCACCCAAAAGCGATAACGCGAGAATAGCTGGCCAAATTCGCATGTACATTCCGTTTCAAAGAAAGCCCTCGTTCATTGTCGGCCAAACACGCCACGATTCAACCGGATAAACCACCATCCGAGCAAAGAAACCGCCACGATCATGAAGGCTGTAACAATCGTGATTCCCGCAGTCATCTCGTTCACACCGGCGTGCAGATCTCCCAGCATCTTCCTGGGCACTGTGTCGATCCCGGCGGGGCGAACCACTTGCGACGCCGAAAGTTCCCCGAAACAAACCGCGAAGGAAATCAGCCAGCAACCGACCAATGCGAGGACATTTCCCATGATCCCAAACCGGATCAACCGGGTCAGTCCGCCAGCTCCCTCGACACGGGAACTATCGAGTACGTCCTGCGGTGTTTTCCGGAACACAAACCAGACCACCAACGCACCGAGCGGCCAGCAAAAAATCAGATTCGCAGCCACTGGAGCAGCGATCGTATAGTTGTAGAACCAGTGAACGGTGTCATTTTCAACATTTGACATCATCGTCGCTATCGATGTTCCGATATAAGGCCCGGGGATAGCGCAACAAATCGCCATCGTCACAGCAAATAAGAATGGCACAACCCGTGACCGACGCCCAACAAAAGCAAACGTCGTCGCGAGAATCATGATCAATGTCGAGGATGTGACGGCAATCAGCCCCGACCAGACAAATTCGTCCCGGTAGTCGATCGTCGATCGGCCCAGCGAATGAAACAACTGGCTTACTGAGTAGCCCTGCGTTGGGATGCCGTTGACCGGCCGAACATAAAAACAGGCCCGAATCACGACATTGCCAATCGGTACAACTACCGTCAGCAGGATCAGCAGAACAGCGACCGCCGTTCGATTCCAGCCTGACTTCCCCCTGTTGGCAGGCCGATTGAATTGAGATTCGAATTCCAGATCCGTCAAGCGGAAGAACAGCAAGAACGCCGACATGGACAGCCAGGCGAACAGGGCAATGGCCAACCGATTGCTGATCGAACCAGACTCGGCGAGCTGGTCTGCGGTCCAACCTCCGGCAATCGAATCAAGGCCCAGGGAGTACCCCAGGTAAATCTGTTCCGCCAGTGTTCCAATCTGGTAAAGATCAGTGACGGCAATCTCCCTGGCACAGGAAATGAAAATCCAGATGGCTGACAGGACCAACAACGGCGTGATCCTCCAAAACGTCACATTCCAAAAAACGTCAGCGGGGCTGGCGTCAAGCAGCGCCTGTTCTTCGAACACGCGTTGACCGGAACCGAGCCCGATCATCAGAACCAACGCCACTTGCGGCGCTGCCGCAATCCCGTGAATCCATGATGCAGCGAACCACCCGGAAACCAGCGGAATCAGAATTTGGCCTTTCGTCGACGTCAGCCAACCAAGCTTGCCAAAAGCCGCGTCCCATGCACTGACATGAATGAACATGGGAACCAACAACATGGCAAATGTACAGACCAACAAAAATCGCGAGACGATCCCGTTTCCAAGGCAGGCCCAGGCGATCAAGCCACCGAGCGGAAGCGCAATCAGACAAGCAGAAAGACCGAGCAATAACGTCCGAAACGCAATGATTCGATCATTTTCGGACACCAATAAACAGCAGATCGCGCCGATCGCAACTGAAACCAACAGCCAAATTGCGAACAGGTACCGGGATCGGAGATTTCTTGTCGAGCCAGACATTGACCGAGTTTATCTGGATTCACGGCTGGCGTCACGATGACTGGGCGAGAACCTCTTCCACCACTGGAGTCCCCTTTTTGTCGACCCTGATATTTGCATCGTGTAACGCAGGCCAGACAGAAACACTGCGACGGAAATTGGGATGCAAGGAATTACTTCCTCATCACCGGTTTCCCCTCAAGGGTCTTGACTTCCACCGGTTTCGTCGCGATGTCCTCTTTGACCGGTGAAAGCGCAGATGTGTTTTTTTGATTTCTGGGATCATCCGCGGAAATAATTTTTTCGGACATCCGGGCCACATATTTCAGGTAGCTGTCTGGTCCTTCGAAACCCTGGGCTTTTTCATCCCATTCCATGCGTTGGAGTATGGGGCAGCCACGCTCCATGTCGAAGACCACAATTCCCTTGGTCATCTTCTGCATGATCGTCGACCTGATCTTTTCACTCGTTACCGGTGTCAAAACTTCCGTACGAAAACGGATGTAAGCGTTCTGATCTTTGACGCTGGCTAGCTCATAGAGAATCCGGGCTTTGAGTTTCTTGGTGCCTTGTTCGTCGTTGGCAGATAGCACAATTGGCACATCCCACTTGAAACCCACGGGAACGGCCTTCTCCGGAAGAGGGATCGTGACTTTGCCGATTCCAAACACGTCTTCCTTGAGACTCGATTTACGGTCAAGGATCGTGCCATTGGGTGAGATCGAGAAAATCGCCAAGGTATTGCCAACATTTTCCGCAGTTCCGGAATACACTTCGGGCACGTCTTTGTCCGTTTCACTATCGAAGGAAACAGGATTCTCGTCTCCTACCTTTGTCCACATCTTGACCGATTCAATGGTGTAAGCGAATGTCATATTTCCAAGCTGATCAACGTTGACAACTTTCCAGAGTTTCGTATTCTCGCTGCGCGACGATGACTCTTCGACTTCGCCAGCCATCTGGAACTTTGTTGACACAACCTGTTCAAAGTCCCAGCGAATCTCTTCGCCTTTTTTCAGCTTGTAGGCAAGTTGATACGTTTGTTTTTGATTGACCTTGTTGGTCGCACGTTCGATTTGATCCGCCACGCTTTCCTTGATATTATCCGGTGTTTGACCAAATGCAGGCGAACCGCAAATCAAGAAACTCGCCAGACAGATCATTCCAGCCAACATGCAGCCAATGGTTTTACGATTCACGCTTCCTTCTCCCTACATACATACGATCGACATGACGCGGATGTTACCGCGAATCGGATCATCGAATCAACGCTAATTGCCGGCGACGCCAGCAATTATCAGCGGCAGGATGTTGTCCCCGGGACAGCTGGACGTCGCAAGCCAGGCCTGGGAGCGACTCGAAAACAGGGTCTGTTGAAGACTCGTGACGTTCAGGATTTGCGGTGAAACTGGCCGTTCCAGCCGAGCTTTTCGCGAAGTGTACGGTAGTAATCGTTCCCGACGACCTGGATCATTCGAAACACGGGGGCAGCTCGACTGATTCGAACCCGATCATCCGGTGAAAGCGGCGCAAGCACCTGGCCATCAAGAACAACACAAGTTGAATCATTCGGTTGACTGACCACGATTTCATAAACGCGATCCGCGGTATCCACAACGGGCCGGACGGTCAACGTGTGCGGGCAGATAGGCGAAATCACGAATGCCTGCAGGTTCCTTCGCAGGATTGGGCCTCCAGCCGAAAGATTATGGGCCGTGGAACCAACCGGCGTACTGATGATCAAACCATCGCACATGTATGAGGTCGCGTGCTGTTGATCGATGAACAAATCAATTTGCTGCATCTCAAAAGGTGGACCTCCGAGTATGGCAACCTCATTTAGTCCGATTTCGTCTGCGACTTTGATATCGCTTTTGAAAACTTCGCACCGCATCATCAAGTGGTCTATCAGCTCATATTTCCCATCGACAATACACCGCAGAGACGCTTGTAATTCGTCCGGATGAATGTCAGCCAGAAACCCGAGCTTACCAAGATTGACACCCAAGACTGGAACCTGATTTGTGCCCATTTGCTTGGCAGCGCGTAGAATTGAACCGTCTCCGCCGAACACGATCGCGAGGTCCGCAGCCCATTGGGAAAGATCTTCCTGAAATACGAAATCCTCGGCGACAATTTCGACGAGTTCGGCAATCCGCGACCTCAGCCGCTCGACTTCTGGCAGGATTTGCGGACGCCGATCTCCAGATCCCAACAGAATGGCTTTGACGGATTTTGGTTTGGTCTGCTCAGTCATCAAGAATCGCCTGGACGGTTTTGCGCTGGTTGGCAAAGATTTGCAAAAGCCGCAGACGTTGGCCCAACGGCACTTTCATCGCGGCAATTCCTGCCGTTTGCAAGAAAGTCACTTCTGCCGGAAGTGACCGAAATCCCGATACGGTTTCCAATCTGTCCATTGAAACATTGAACTCCTCCCCCGCCTGGTGACTCCCGACAGGCGTCAATCACCATTGGCCAATCCAAAGTAAACATACGCCGGCGTCTGCCTTTGGGCCATCGTCACCGTGACACAGGAGTTCACATCCGCTGGCCCGAGGCGGACGCCAACGACTCACGAGGCTAATCCCCAAGCCTTCAAGCTTTTCGCGGGAATCACGGTGTTGCCATCCACTAACTCGTAACCTCAGGGTTCAATTTGAGTTGTTTTGCAGCTTCGCGACAAGTCTCCGCGATACCATTGGCATCCAGTTTCAACGCGGCCAATACCTCCGGGCGCGACTGGTGCTCGACAAATTCGTCAGGAATTCCGATGCGGTGGACCCGACTTGTGTCCAGTCGCATTTCGTTTGCAGCTTCCAGCAACGCACTGCCGAAGCCACCCATTAACATGGCTTCTTCAACCGTGACGACGAAGTCCGAGTTCAACAGCGCATTTCGAATCATCTCCGTGTCAATTGGTTTCACAAATCTTGCGTTGACGACACCAATATCGAGACCTTCTGCTCGCAATGACTCTGCGGCCTTCAGAGCGGCCTGCAGAGTTGTGCCGCAGGCGATAATCGTTCCGTCAGATCCTTCGCTGATCGACTCCGATTTCCCCAACTCGATCGGCTTGAGTTCTCGCTGAATCTCGGCAGCTGTCGTTTTGGGATAACGGATCGAACAAGCCACATCATGGGAAAGCGAGAAGTCCAACATCGCACCGATGTCATTGGCATCCCCGGGAGCCATTACGACCATATTCGGGAACAACCGCATGTAGCCAAGATCAAATGTTCCATGGTGGGTCGGGCCGTCGTCAGCCGTCAAACCACCACGATCCAGCATGAACGTCACCGGGAGCTTCTGCAGGCAGACTTCCTGAAAAATCTGGTCGAAACTTCGCTGCAAGAACGTACTGTAAATGTCCACGATGGGACGCAATCCGACTTTGGCTTGTCCCGCCGCAAACGCAACCGCGTGCGATTCGCAGATCCCGACATCGAAGAAACGACCCGGGAATTCCTCCCGGATGGGCTCCAGCTTGTTTCCCTGACACATGGCAGCCGTAATCACCGTGACGCGTTCATTGTTTCGCATTTGATCTGCGATCGCATCCCTTGCATGATTGGTGTACGCCTTACCGCTCGATGAGGGCTTGGGCACCGCCTGACCATCTTCGGCAGTTTCGAACGGGGCCGGGGTGTGAAAGTACACGGGATCTTCAGCCGCGGGCTGAAAACCGTGACCTTTCTTGGTGATCACATGCAACAAAACAGGACCGTCAATTTCCCGAACCATTTTGAGGTACTTCTTGACAACGCCTATGTCATGACCATCAATGGGGCCAAAGTACTTGAACCCAAATTCTTCAAACATCATCCCGCCATGCAGCCCGGCCTTGACGCCTTCCTTGATTTGGAAAAGCAGTCTCTCGGTCGGATCGCCAAGCACCGGAACTCGGTTGAGCATGTTGACGACTTCGGACTTCACGCCGGCATAAAATTTGTTCGATCGCAACCGATCCAGGTAAGTCGCGATTCCTCCGACCCGCGGGCAGATCGACATTTCATTGTCGTTCAGAACAACAAGCATCTTACTGTTGAGTTCCCCGGCGTTGTTGATCGCTTCCATCACGATTCCGGACGGAAACGCTCCATCACCAATCACCGCGACCGAATAATTATCCTGGCCCAGAATATCCGAGCCACTGCGAAGACCGACCGTGGTGGAAACACTGCACCCCGCGTGGCCCGTCATGAACAAGTCGTAATCACTTTCGGCCGGGTTGGGATAACCCATCAGCCCGCCCTTGGTTCGAATCGTGTGAAATTCGTCGTACCGTCCGGTGATCAGTTTTTGGGGATAGATCTGATGCCCCGTGTCCCAGATCAGATGGTCCTTCAAAAAGTCATAAGTACTATGCAGCGCAAGCGTCAATTCGACGACGCCCAGGTTGGAAGCAAAATGCGCAGCCCGGAGACTGAGCAAATTACAGAGCGTTTCGCGAATCTCGACCGCGACCTGGTTGAGCTCTGCCAACGACATATTGTGAAGTTGAAGAGGCGATTGGATGGTTGGCAACAATTTGGTCATAGCTACTGAGTCCTGTTTACGACGAATCTGGCAAGTACTTCCAAAGGTGTTGCGGCATCTTTGAAGGGCCCGAGTGAGTCGATGGCTGCCAGGGCCATTTCCTGTGCTCGAGCTTCGCTTGCTTGTTCTCCGATCACGGCTGGGTAAGTCTGCTTACCCAGCACGGCATCTTTCCCAATGCGTTTACCCATTTTGGCTTGAGATCCCCTCAAGTCCAACAGATCATCTACGATTTGGAACGCTAATCCGAGGTGTTTTCCATAATTGATCAGACAATTGCGATATTCGGCACTCGCACCAGCTGTCAACGCACCCAATTCCAGGGAAACGGTCAACAAAGCTCCCGTCTTGCGACGGTGGATCCGCTCCAGCGATTCGACGTCCGAAGGGGCAAACTGAAGGTTCAAGTCGTCCGCCTGGCCTCCGACCAATCGGCTGGGTCCGGCAGCGTGTGCCAACGCCACGACACATTGACTGGCCACGCCGGCAGGTTGCGTGTCGCGAGCCAGAATCTGGAAAGCCAGAGGAATCAAGGCATCACCAGCGAGAATCGCTGTCGCTTCATCAAACCTGATATGACACGTCGGCCGTCCGCGACGCAACTCATCATCGTCCATTGCCGGCAAGTCATCGTGGATCAGCGAATAATTGTGAATCATCTCGACTGCACAAGCCGCCGGCATCGCGTTGCGGATTTCACCACCACACATTCTCGCCGCCGTCAAAACCAACAATGGTCGAATGCGTTTCCCCGGTGCGAGCAGACAGTATCGGATTGCTTCACGCAAGCGATCCGGACAGTCGGAATCCAGTTGGGAATACTCGTCGAGCTGTGCATCAATCTGTTCGCGAAAGGATTCAATCTCCGGTGGAAATAGGGCCGCGTCCGAGGCTGTCATCAACAGAATCCAGAAAGATCAGTATTGGGCGTTTCAGGAGTCGGCCCAGGGTAACTCGTAACGGCTTAACCGGCATTGGGGACGATTTCCTAACTGATTTTAGAACAAACGACTGGGATCGTCCATGTCCTTCTCGTCGCCGCGTTTCCTGTATTCCGGTTCGAGTTCCTGCTCTTCTGATTCAGCATCCTCGATACCTTCTTTCCTGACCGGACGTCGACGAGCAGAGCGTCGCGTGCCTTCGGTCACCTGGTCGGATGCCGTATCGTCGAATGGCCGGGTCACGAGGTTTCCTTCTTCATCCAGGTCAACCAGCAATTCGATTCGCCGCTGGGCCTGGTTGAGCGCTTCGTAACAGGATTTGAGACTGGCGACGCCTTGCTCGTATTTTTCCAGCGAATCACTTAACGTCAGGTTTCCGTTTTCCAGTTGCCCCACGACATCACGAAGTTGCTCAAGCGACTCCTCAAACGTCAACGCTTTTTCGGTCTTCGAGTTCGTCTTTTTTTTGGCCAACCTAACTCCCCGGGGTCTGGCAATTCTTGATTCAACATCATGCTTCAGTTCGACCAGTTCGGATCTTAACATCCCTGCCGCTCGAGTCACAGACACAATAGCCTGAGGCCACGTTTTTGCCGAGCGCAGGCGGGTCGTCATGGGTACCGGCAGAGCATATTTCAACCCAACCGCGGGTTGTATTGAACTGGACGGAGACCGGCAAAAAGAGGTATCTTTCATTGATCTGGACTGAATTCCGAATCCTCCTGCCCCCATAACCATGTTTGCCGTCAACGAATTCGAAACCTGCCAGGCTGCGGACGCCGACCATACTCGAAATATTCGGGGGTGGCTCCGGACCGGACGGAGAATTACCAAACGCTGTTGGTGGGACCAGGAAACCATCAACCTCGAGCGCGTGTTTTGCCAAAACAGTGGCGCTTGCGGCTCGACGTATATTGTCAAGCTGCTGAACGAGAACGGAGTTGGAAGAGCATTCCATGAAAAAAAACCTGACCTGATGGAAGTTGGCCGTCAGCACTATGAGCAGCCGATGCCGGTCTCCAAATTGGTCCGGATACTCCGATACACCCGGCATGACGTTTTTTTTGAAGCCAACAATCGACTCTTCAGCTTGACCCGTGAAATAGCCAGGTCGTTTCCAAACGCAAAGTTTCTGTACTTGCACCGTGACGGGACGGAAGCAGTTCGGAGCGCCATGTCAAAACCAAATGTCGAAAGCTACCTCGCTGAGTATATCGGGTTCCGTGGCTCGATCGCGGGTCCAGCAGATCTCGACCCGTTCACCCGATTCTGCCACTTTTGGTCCAACCTGAACCGTAGAATCTTCAGCGATCTTCAAACCTTGGCACAGGAAACCCGACGTGAATTCGTGATGCTGCGATTCGAGGACCTGGTTAAAGGGCAGGTCAGCCCTCTCGAAGACCTGATCGGCCAACCGTTGAAAATGAAAACTCGCCCTCCCGTCAATGTCCGTCCGTTGCGTCCGCAAGGCAAATTCCCGGCTTACGAAGACTGGACATCGGTGCAAAAACGAACGTTTGGCGAAATATGCGGTCCCGTGATGTCGTTGATCGGACGTTGAGCCTCGTTTTCCCATCGATTACCAGCAACGTTTTCGTAGGCACTGGCAATGACGGCGTCCTCGCAACGCAAGCAGGGTACACCCAGAATTTTCGGATACGCCCTGAGGCTCCGTTTTGAATACAGCGAGTCGCCGAGATCAAGCAACTCGTCACCAAAATTGGGGCAAACCAGCCGCGGCGTCTGAGGGGTCGACTCGGCATTTTTTTCAATCACGATGATCGCACTCGGATTCATTGGATTGACGTCGCACCCCAACAACTCGTGCTTTTTGACCCGCATTCCCAACGACGTCGCTTTTTCAGCAAGTCCCCGGCAGTAGCCCAAACGATCCATCCGGAGCTTGACTTCTTCCGACGCAAATTCGTATCCGGGTTCAATCAGGACCAGAAACCTGGACGTGATGCGATAAAGTTCATTCAGGATCGCTTCTTCGCTGCCACCGTTGGGTTCAATGGTATGAGCCGTGTAGACGACATCAAAACAGGAATCCGCATACGGAAGCCGCAACAGACTCGCAACGGCCAGATGACACTGACCCCTCCATTGCGACGTCAGCCATCGTTTGCCCCAGGCGATTCGAGACCAGGAAATATCAAATCCGTGTGAATCAATGTCCGGCCGGCCCAGTTGATCAAGCACAAAAGAAAGGGTCGTTCCTTCCCCGACGCCAGCCTCGATAATGCTGGTCGGATCGGTCAACGACAGAATCTCCCGGGCAATTCTGGCGCCATATTCACGCTTGTGCAAAAACACCTTCTTGTCCTCAAGCAGCATTCGAACATACGTCCCGGCCTGGAGATCGTAGGCCGTTTCTATGATCTGCTGCGTGTTGACGTTCAAGTCGGATTCTTGCTTCAAGATAGAACTGATATTTTCACCGGATTCGAACGCCCGTCTCAAGCTGTGGGGATGCATCACTTACTTTCATTGGATGGGCAAATATTGCCTTGTCAAACAAGCTCTGGCAGGCAGGTTGGGAAAACACTAACCAACGTGGCAGGATTCGAAAAAATGCATGATCTGATCGACCTTTTGTTGAGTCACGTGTCGTCCGTCGTCCCGGAACGACGTCGGATCAGACATGCACATTTCGTAAGAAGGAAAATAGTTCACATTGTCATACAAATCCGTGATGGCGCCGGCCACCGAACGCAGGATGGACTTGCTTTCCATGTTGGCAACATAGACATCGAGCGAACGAAAGGTACGTCCCAGCGGGATCGGCGACACGGAAATCAAAATGTTCTTTTGACCAAAATGTTCCTTGATCACATCCACGATTGCTTTCAAATTGTCGTAATTCTGTTGAAAGCTCGATGCCAGAAACTCGGTTTCCGTATGCCCACCGCCATGGCAATATCCGGGTTCGCAACATGCCACGAGCCCATTGTCTTTCTTTTGCCAGACTTCCGTCAATCCGAGCGTAAAAATCATCAAGTCCGCGGCTTCAAGGCCGCGCTTGATTTCCTGATCGATTGTGTTCGTCAGGGAAAGCAGGTTTTCGGGCGAGCGGGCGAAGATTCTTCTTCGGTAGGGACATTGGAACAGCGTTTTGCCGGAAATGGCGACCTGCCAGAAGTCGCTTTCGTCCTGAACCCATATCCCAGCGGCTTTCTCGATCTCCTGTCGAATTGAAAACGAGTTGTAGTACTGAAGGTTGCTGATTCCATTCCACGCACCCCAGGAACTCTCTTCCCGGGAGGCATCGTCAAACAAACCCAACGAAGTGTCCGGGATCCTGGGAAGCACGACTCCGATCTGATGGCTTTCCAGATAATTGCGGACTTCATTGGCGAAGCAGGAACCCATCGTCAAGACCTGCGAGCCCCGTTTGAACAATTCGATTTTCGGGTTTCGAAAGATCCGGGTTGAAACAAAGTCCCGAAAATACTCATTGGTCTGACCCGGCAGATACCGAAGCGGCTCAATCGCCTCACTCGCCGCGACAGAATTGCGTTCCGATTTCTTACGGAAGCCAGGAAAACTCTTGAGCATTACGATCTCCCGCCGGAACCCTGATCATGCGATCGAAAGCCAGATGTTGATTGCCAGGCTGTTGTTATAGACATTTGTCCCAAACGGATACAGGTCTATTGCCGCTCGGTCGCAGCCTCGTTGATCGTGCTCCTGACCAATCCATTTGCCAACCGGGTAGTAATTCTGTCACCAGGTTTGACCGATTCTGCGTTCAGCAGGAGTTTTCCCTCAGCGTCCGTCGTCAGGCTGTAACCACGCGCCAGTACGGCCAGTGGACTGATTGCGTTCATTCGAGCTGTCATCGCCGCCAGTTCCTGATCCGATTTGGCGATTTTTTGCCGAGCCGCGCGATTCATCGCGTTTTCAAGAAAGTCAAGTTCTATCGCCGATTGACGAATCCGTTCCAGCGGTTGCGTCATCACGGTTCGTGTGGCCAGCGTGGCGAGCTGTTGGTGGGCATTTTGAATTCGGGCCAGAATCGTCCGGGCCATTCGATGCTTGGTCGCATCCAGCATGTCGACGATGTCGCGGTAATTGGGAACCAGCCGTTCCGCTGCTTCGCTCGGCGTCAACGCCCGAACATCGGCAACCAAGTCCGTAAGCGTGACGTCAATTTCGTGACCCACACCGGAAATCACCGGAATCGCAGATTCATAAATTGCTCTCACCACTGGTTCTTCATTAAAACTCCAAAGATCTTCCACACTGCCTCCGCCGCGCGTGACCACAATCACATCGAAGAAGTCCACTTTGCGATTGCAAACCCGTATCGCAGCGGCAATTTCAGCCGCCGCACCGGGACCCTGGACTTTGGTCGGAACAATGGTCACATGGATGTTGCTCCATCGTCTCGTCAGCACCTGGAGAAAGTCGCGAATCGCAGCACCGGTCGGGCTGGTCACTACCGCAACGTGTCTGGGAATGGCGGGCAGGCTTTTTTTGTGAGCGGGGTCGAACAGACCTTCGGCCAAAAGCCTGGCATGGAGTTGTCGAAACGCCAATTCAAGGGCACCGACTCCCTTGGGCCTGATCCTTCGAATGATGATCTGATACGTTCCTCGCTGTGGATAGACATCGAGATTGCCACGACATTCGACTTCCATACCGTTTTTGATTTCGAATTTCAGATTTTCAACGTCGCTGCGCCAGATGATTCCATTGATTTGCGCATGTTGATCTTTAAGCGTCAAATAGACATGCCCTGAACTGGCTTGGGTCATTCCGGAGATTTCGCCTGCCACCCACACGGAAGGGAAGTGCGAACTGAGGCTGGACTTGATCGCCTGAGTTAACTGAGAGACGCTTTGTGGTTTAGGTTCGTTGGCGTTTGACAATTTAAAACCCGGATTTCAAATTCAGATCATCCAGCGGATGATTGTGGCATAATCTCCGTCGGAGGCGAAGCCACGGGTATTCGCAGTCATCCTGCATTCGACGTCGAGCTTAATCTGGAAACCCGAACTCGATGGCTGATTGTCAAATTCCGGGATTAATCGCATAATCAAGTGCTTCATCAATCCAAACTATGGGTAAGTTGAGGCATTCCATGCAAGACAAGATTCGCCATACCGCCATCACTTTTGATGATGTTCTGATCGAGCCCCGCTACAGCGAAGTTGTCCCCGCGGAAGTCGAAGTCGCCACGCAATTGACAACACGAATCAGGATCAACATACCGTTGATCAGCTCTCCGATGGATACCGTGACCGAAAGCGCCATGGCCATTGGACTGGCCAAAGTCGGCGGACTGGGCGTAATCCACAAAAACATGTCGGCCGAGGCCCAGGCCGAAGAAGTCTACAAAGTCAAACGGAGTGCCAACGGGATCATTGTTGACCCGGTCACGCTGCCGCCGGACGCGACCGTCGGCCATGCCCAGGAAATCATGGCTCAGAATAATGTCTCAGGAGTGCCGATCGTGCATGCAGATGGCACGCTAGCGGGAATTCTCACACGTCGCGATTTGCGGTTCCTGGAAACCATAGATGTCGCTGTTTCCGAGGTAATGACACGAGAACCGTTGGTTACGGCTACGGGAAACGTAACGCTTGAGGAAGCTGAGAAAGTTTTAACGGCAAAAAAAGTGGAGAAGCTTTTGCTGATTGACGAAGAAAAGAAACTAAAGGGACTTATAACGATTCGCGACATCGACATGATGCGGCAGTTCCCCAACGCGTGCAAAGACAAGCTGGGGCGATTGCGAGCGGGTGCTGCAATCGGTGTGTACGACATGGAACGTGCACAACGACTGATCGACAAGGATGTCGATGTGCTGATCGTTGACAGTGCCCACGGTCACTCGAAAAACGTTATTGAAACGGTTCGGGCGATCAAGAAGAAGTGGGACATCGATGTCATTGCCGGTAACGTTGCCACAGCCGAAGGCTGCGAAGCGTTGATTGCGGCGGGCGCCGATGCAGTGAAAGTGGGAATTGGGCCCGGTTCGATTTGTACGACCCGCGTTGTCAGTGGAATAGGAGTTCCACAAATCACCGCGATCTACGAAGCGGCCCGGGTAGCGGACAAACATAACATACCAATCATTGCCGACGGAGGAATTCGTTACTCCGGCGACATAACCAAAGCGATCGCCGCGGGCGCAAGCAGTGTCATGATTGGAGGATTGTTTGCCGGGCTGGCCGAAAGCCCGGGTCGAACGATTCTGTATCACGGGCGCACTTTCAAGGTGTACCGCGGTATGGGCTCGATTGGCGCCATGGTCAAGGGGTCGAGTGAGCGATACCGCCAATCCGAATCGGGACCGGGGAAACTTGTTCCGGAAGGAGTTGAAGGTCGCGTTCCGTTCAAGGGGGCACTTAGCGATTTCATTTACCAGTTGGTAGGCGGATTGCGAGCTGGCATGGGTTATTGCGGCACGCAAACCATTACCCAGTTACGTACCGATGCGAGATTCATTCAAGTATCAGCTGCGAGTGTTAGAGAAAGCCACCCTCATGATATTGCGATTACTCAAGAAGCTCCGAACTATTCGTCGGAAGCACCCACTGGCGATCAGCATTAGGTGCGGCTGGAGCCAGGAACCCTCTGCCCGGGGTCTTGTCGCTCCCTTCTCGGCAAACGGGTTGTGGTCACCGTCTTCATTTGCCATTTCATTCAAGCACCAAACCGGTAGATTCGCGACGAGTCTGGGACTTGCGCTGGTGTTCACATCACTGGCGAATGCCCAGCAGTTTCAGACACCGAGATTGCCCAACGAGCCGACGGAATCGATCTCATTGGAATTGCAGGCCAGACTTCAACACGCCGAAGCCCTCAAAGCCCAGATGCGCAGGGCTCAGTTCGAACAAGGGGCTCCGAGCGAATTTGCGATTAAAGCCTATGAAGCTCAGCAGGCCTACCAAGCCGAACGCGCGTTTGACGAATACATGGTGTACCTGGAGAAACAAAAGCAGCTGCAACAGGCGCAGCCCGATCAGTTTTCAACCCATCAAGCCGATCCGAATTGGGTCGCGGCCGATTCCAGCACAGGCATCGCACCAGCTCAATACCAGGCACCGTCAAATCCCCCCCCCCGGCTCGTCGATAGTCAACCCCAAAGTCCCGTGGTCGCCGCCCGGTCCATGAACCAGCAAAGCACGTTTGTGCCTCCGGTCCATATCGCGCCCTCAAACAGACCGGAACCGATTAACTTCAGTGACGAATCAAAAGCTGTTCCATCGTCGGCTTCGCAAATCCGTGACCAGCGACAATTCGCAGTTCAGGATCCGGCACCCGGTCCGGTTCAACCCCGATTCGTAGACCAATCGCAGCAAGCCTTGGTAAACCTGGCTCCGCCAGCGATTCAGCGTCCACGACGGCAATTGGCAACGACGCAGAGAATCATCTCGCCTCAACATTCGATTCTGCGCCAAACGGCTGCCAGCCAGGCTCCGGCATCAAATTTACCGCAACCTCAAACCGCGTATCAACCGCGAGGTTACATTCTTCAAGAAAATGGATTTGAGGGTCTGCAGGATCGGATCTCAAACCTGCTTTCCAAACCTCGTTACCGGCAAACCAACTTGGACCAACCACAACTGGCGCCTTCCGTTTCCGCGCCGCCAACGGCGGTACGGAGGGTGGCTGAGGCAACACCGTCAACTCAACAACGTGTCTCACCGAATCAGGCCCAGTCGAGTCCACGTCGTTCCAACCAGTCCCAGCGGTCTGTTTCGCACCCGGTTCATATGCAATTTTCGGCTCCAGCGAATCAGGCTTCACGTGCGACCCCGATTCAGTCGAACAGGATTCCGACTCCAGCGGTTCAACCTCGCCGTGATGCAAACGTTCAATATGCTTTTGAAATGCAACAGCGAAGGGATCGGGAATTCCAGAATCGGCGTGCGGTTCAGCAGGTAATGATGGTTGAACCAGCACAGGACCCGTTCAATGACCTGTCCGTTGATTTCTCTCCTGCTTCCGATCTCCGATTGGAAGCCCCGGAGGCTTTTGATCACCAGTCTCGCCCGGATCGACAAGCGTTCGCCGTACCGCTGGTTGACGAAAATACGCCGTCGCGACAAATCTCCGTGCTTTCCAATCGAGGTCAGGATGGGCGACCATCGCAAGACAATCAATTTGGCCCGCCTTTGGAGTCCGAAGCCTCTCAAATTCCCAATCAGGAATTTCAACCCCCGTCCGCCAACAATGTTCCACAGGCACAAGAACCGTTCGGGCTCCCGTCAGCGGAAGACCTGAAGAAATATGACGAAGAGCTGAACCGCCGATTCCAGGAACTTGAAAGCAAGCCAGGAGACGAAACCACCCGAGTCGATGACATGGTTAAAGAACTCGAAAAGGAACTTGAACAAGACCGCAACGAACAAAGAAGCTCGGTTCTCGACGACAGCACGGAAAACCAACTCAGTCCAAACATGGGAGGCGATATTCCTGGCACTGTTTCGACTTTGAAAACCTGCGACGAATTTCGGAACGAATTACTGAACGCTTCGATCCGGGATATTTCCATGGACATGAGTCCCCTGGCAAGCCGCAACCGTTCTCAAAACGACGCGTTGTCGCGAAACTGGACGGATCGCGCAGGAAACGTCGTTGCGACCGGCAAGATGATCGACCTGCGACGCGGGTATGTGATCATAGACGGTGCTGAAGGTCAGCAAAGAATCGCTTACGCCAAGTTGAGTGACGCCGATTGGGCGACAATTTCAGAATACTGGCGAATTCCAGAACTTTGCAGTGTCGGTAATCAGGGTGATGCGGCCAGGTCCTGGATTCCACAAACCTTTACCTGGAAAGCTTCATCGCTCTGTCATAAGCCCTTGTTTTTTGAAAACATTCAGTTGGAGCGGTACGGGCACACCCACGGTCCGATCGCTCAGCCCATTCGCTCGGTCGCCCATTTCTTCGTCAGTTTCATCACCGTGCCTTACCAGAGCGGCATCCACCCAGCAACCGAATGCCAGTACGCACTTGGGTTTTATCGACCTGGCGATTGTGCACCTTGGTTAAAAGACCCGATTCCGTTCAGCCTCAATGGTACGGCCCGTCAGGCGATCATTACGACCGGAGCAGCCTTTATTCCTTAATCCGATTCGCGATAACCGAATGAGCCAGACGCCAGGTGGATTCAAAGTCCGATTGGCCACAACGCCGGCATTCAAAACACACTTTTTTGTCCCTCGAGGCCTGTTACCGAAAGGTTCACGTTGAGAGGTGAGGGCGATTGGACCGACCGCAGGCCTAAAAAACCTGCGGTCGTTTTTTATTATGCCAATTATCCTGTTTTTTCGTCGAATGAACTTCTGAAACCACAAAACTTGTCGCTCAATTTCCCGGCCGCTAGAATGCACTCATCCAAACGTTCGAGAATCGATTCGGGCAACCGCATGATAAAGCCAACAAAAACAGGGTACTTTTCGATCGTCAGCATGGTTTTGCTGGTCCTCGCGATTTCCCCTCCCCACGTCGTAATCGCTCAAACAGACGAGGTGCGTAGCCAGGACGAAGCCGAGGTCCGCGCATTTTTTGAGCAAGCCCATGCAGCACTTGACGATGCGCTGAACCTCTTTGATGACGCTCAGAATCGGCCCGGAGAGGACGATTTGGCGTTTTATGATTTCCTCAGCCGAACCAAGGAATCGCAGGAGCGAAAGGTCGAAGGTTACCTTGATGTTGCCGGTGAGGCACTCGGGATATCCAAAATCAGTGACCGCCGCCAGATGATCATTGATCTCCGAGAAAAAATCGCTGAAACTCGCCGCGACATAACCGTCTATCAGCGCAAGCGAATCTCGGCGCCGGACACGACCTACAATCCACTGACGGTCACAAAATCAGGATATGACAAAAAAATTCAATCGGCGAAGGATGACATTGCCCAGGCTGAAAATGAAATTGGGCAGGCCAAGGAACAATTGGTGAGAGACCTGAACCGAATTGGCATGAAGCTTGACCCGGAAAGCATCGATAACCTGCTCGAGTCGATTACGGGCGACGAGTTCGTACGTGTCACGATCATTTTCGATAATGCCAAGAGTTTCGCCGCGGAACTGGAACGATTGACCAACGAGTCAGGAGAAGATCTCGAAGCCGCCAAGAAGTACTACGGTGTTTACCTGATGTTGCTGAAAACCGTCTCTCGTTTACAGGAAAAATTCGTCGAAAACGTGGATAACGACTACTATCCCAAGCTGGATCAGTTCGCGCAACAGGCGAGAAAAAACATCAACGAAGCCAAACGGGCAATCGAACTCGGCGGTGACGAAACCGTTCTGCAAAACAACATTGCCAGTAACCAGTTGACGTACGACGCCGCAATGTTCTACAAGGAAGGCTTGGCTCATCAAAAACACCAGATGATGATGGCCAATCTGGAATGCAAAAAGAACATTCTCACGGCTGCCAACACCTACAAAACCGTCGCGCTCAGCAAGGACGTTGCCGCGCTGATGGCCGTCAGCCGACGGGCATTTGACGCCATCAATGGACTCTCCGTTCCCGACCTGCGTCCTTTCAAAAACGACAAAATGAAAGACGCATTCAGTCAGATGACGCGCGAACTACGGAAGTAGTGGACTTCCGATAGCGGTCCGCGAAACGAAGGAAATCCTCGGTGTCGAAGCACTCCGGCTGAGACCAGATGAGGATCAATGGATCGCAACTTCAACCGGGTCACCATCCCCTGGTCGAATGATGGCCGTCCCCCCCTCGATCTGCAACCCGATTGGCAACCGGATCAACCAGGAAAAGTGCCAGATCGCTACCCAGGCGAATCAAAATCAACGATCGCCAGCCGTTCGTTGATCATCGATTCCGCTTTCGCGAAATCCACGCTGGCAATGTCGTCGACGCCATCTACCAGTTCACCCAAAATGAACTGCTGCGTTTCGCCACGTCTAAACGCTTCCGCATAAGGCAATCGGTGAAACATGACCATTGAGTAACGGGGCACGAATCGGTCGGGGAATCGTTTTTCCAGCTCGAACCCGAGTTCTTTCTTTAACTGAAATTTCGGATCGACAACACTGGATCGCATCGTCACATAGTTTTCGAGTGCCATTTCTGCAATGGCATGGGCATTCGGGCGACGGATTCGATCAAATTCTGGAAGGACCCGAGCCCAATCTTCATCAAACTCGTCCAGCAGCCGGATCAATTCGGAACAATCTTCAAACCCGCAATTCATCCCTTGTCCGTGGAACGGCACGATCGCATGAGACGCGTCACCAAGTATCAGCGCTTTGTCTTCGTAATACCAGGGAGCACAGCGGACGGTTCCCAAACGGCCCTGGGTATTGGCAAAAAAATCTGCTTCCAGATCCGGGATCAGTTTCAAGGTACCAGGAAAATTCCGTTCAAAAAAGTCGTGCAGTGTTGCACGATCGGTTAATGCTTCAAAGCTGTTCCTGCCCGTTCTCGGCAGGAACAAAGTCACGGTAAAACTGCCATCCTGGTTGGGAAGCGCGATCAACATGTAGTCCCCTCGCGGCCAAATGTGAAGCGCCTCCCGCTCAATTTGATAGGTCCCGTTTCCCGTCGCATCGACTGCCCCGGCCGGAATCTCAAGTTCCTTGTAATCATGATCCAGAAACTCGGATGCGCTTTGACCGCCGACCGCTGGAATCAGGGCTCGTCTCGTTCTTGAACCGGCGCCATCTGTCCCAATCAACAACTCGAATGACTGCTGACGGGCGTGGTCGGTAAAAACGTCCCTCAAGACCAGTTGGTTGTTCCTGAAATCGATCGACTCGAGTTTTTGACTGAAGATGATTTGAACTGGCTCCGCTTCTTCCGCTGCCGTCATCATCAAACAGTTCAAATCGCGGCGGGAGACTGAGTAGATAACTTCATCCGGTCGCTGCCCATACGGCATGAATTCCTGCTCGCCGTTTTCCAGATGCAGCATTCTGCCACGCATCGGGATCAGCAGCTTTTCCACTTCATCCATCAGTCCCGCCATCGCGAGCGCGTAAATGCCACGCGATGAAAGAGCCAGGTTGATGGATCGCCCACTGTCGGACTCGACCCCGCGCATATCGGGGCGTCTTTCCAGGATCGTGACTTCGTAACCACGTTTGCCAAGCAGAACCGACAATAGAGAACCGACGAGGCCTGCACCGGAGATCGTAATGTTTTTGGGGCGTTTCACATTAATTCCCAATCGACCGATTGCCTGGCCTCGCCTTCGCAATCCGTGCCAAGATTATTTGTTCAAAGGTTTATGTTCTACCGGCGACAATTGGTATCAGGACAGCAATCGCCGCAAGCCAAAGCGTCCGTCGACCAAACATCGGTTTGATATTGCTCGTGATTCAAGCCCGAGGTTAACGTCTTTTGCTCACGCATCACCTAACTCATCGGCCAACAATTCGACAAACTCCCAGATCTCTTCAAACGTATTGTAAAGTGGAGTTGGGGCGGCCCGGATGACATTTGGTTCGCGCCAATCCGTGCGGACTCCCTTGGCTTCCAAGGCTTCGTGGACGGTTTTTCCGTCAACTCCTTCCAGGTTGACTTCCAACGACAATTGGCAGCCAGAGACCTCGGGTGGTGCGATCACGCGCACCCGATCGCCCAGGCTCTGCTTGAGACATTCCCGAAAAAAGCTACCTTGTCGCCGCGACTTCTGGTTCAGTACCGCCATTGAACCGGCTTCCCCAAACACTTCCAGCGACGCCCGAATTGCCGCCAGCGACAGGATGGGGGGGTTACTCAGTTGCCAACCTTCGGCCGTCGCAATTGCCGAAAAATCACCAGACATTTCAAACCGCGTTTGCTTATCGTGCCCCCACCAACCGGCCAACCGATCGAGGTTTCGATTGGTGGCATGCCGCTCGTGGATGAAGCATCCGGCGAGGGATCCCGGCCCTGAATTCAGGTACTTGTAAGTACACCAGCAGGCGAAATCGATATCCCACTGATGCAATTTCAGTTCAACATTACCCGCTGCGTGGGCTAAATCAAAACCAATGAAAATTTCGTGCTCGTGAGCACACCGCGTAATCTCGGCCACGTCGAAGACCTGACCCGTGTAATACTGGACCCCCGGGAGCAAAATCAACGCCAGAGTATCCCGGTTTTCCCTGATTGCCTGGCAGATGGACTCGGTCGACAGCAGCCCATCGGAATTCGGAACAATCTCAACCAGGGACTCCTGTGGCGAATAGCCGTGGAGTCGGATTTGAGATTCAACCGCGATTTTGTCCGAAGGAAACGCGTGCTCCTCAATCAGGATCCTGTTGCGCTGATCCGTCGGACGATAAAACGTCGCCATCATCAAATGGAGGTTAACGGTCAACGTGTTCATCGTCACGACTTCATTTGCCTGTCCACCCACGATCGCCGCCATTGGCTGGGCAAGGCATTCGTGATAGGCCATCCAGGCTCGTTCCCCCGAAAAATGACCGCGCACGCCAAGCTCCGCCCAACGATCGAGCTCTTCCTGAACGTAACTGGCCGTACGCCGGGGGACCAGGCCCAGGGAATTTCCCACCAGGTAAAGATCCGGCGTTCCGCCAACATGCGGAATATGAAACTGGTTGCGGAACGCGCGCAGCGTATCGGCTTGATCCAGTTGCTGCGCGTCTGTTCGGCTGATCGCTGATTCGGTCATGTCGGGCGCCGGGTCTATGGAATTCGTTTGGCAGGAATGAGCACGGGACGAGAAGGAGCTGCGTCGCTGCAAAACGCAGGAACCTGGATATTCAAGCCATAAACACCGTCAGCAATTTCGTCGTCGACAAACACCATCTCCGTAATCGTTTTGTCCTGACGGGTCTCTCCCGAAAGCTGATGCGTTTTTTCCGCGACGTTCCAAAAAATGTGATGATTCGTCAGCAGCCCATCATCGTACATTCGATCGACCGAGGGTAAGTCGACCAGTAAATGCCGAACGCCAATCTCATTGATCGCTTTCAGGGCTTCGACCGTTAAAAACGCCGGTACATTGTCGGAACTGTATGCCAGAGAGCATTTTTCAACGGTGTTGGGCAACGTCCGTACGATCAGCGCATCCGGCCGGATCGTTTTCCATTCGCCGACTCCGGCGATCGCCCTGACCAGTGATTCGCGAGTGACTACATTGTCCACGTCATCCAGGGCAGGCCGGTATGTTTCCGAGGTTGCTTTGGCTGAAATGGGAGTGACGGAAACCAGCATCGCCAACGTCAGCACCTCCATCGCTGAATGGCCAATCCAGATATCTTCGTTAACGATATGGCTGACCGTCTCGGTATGGGTTCCATTGCAATGCGGGATCATTTTCAGGGCATCCACATTGCAGCTGCCTCCCTGCTTCGTATCTCCTGTAAAACCACCAAGTTTCAGAACTGCTTGGGAGGCCCTGTCGGTTCCGAAATGGTTTGGCTGGGGTCCTTCGAAATCCAGCTTGATCGCGATCGACCTGGCCTCATTCATCAAGCAAACATATTTCGCGCCTTGATGTTCTAAAGTCAATTGCATGGGGCACTTTCTTATGAGTGATTGCAATTATTAGAAAGGGTTATCACACTCGTTCAAAGGGGGAGTAGCGAAGCCGATGTCAGCCGGTTCGGGCCGTAGGGTTGGAGGAAACAGCAGCCGTACCTCCGAAACCAATCACGCGGCCCGACCCAAGCTAAGTCCCATTAACTCACACTCACGGTGATGCGAGTTCACCCCTGAGATGGTCGGGCAAAAAGAACGGTCTGAGCGATGATGAAATAGCGTTGCCGGTAGACGCCTGCGTACGAGTTATCCGGGGAATGACAAGAATTGGCTTTTTTTTTAGTCAGAGGCCATGGTTCCCGTCGCCAAGGAGCCACCAGATTTTTCTGTCGTGACCGGCCCAATGACATTTTTCCGGTTCCACAGGCTTCCTTGGAAGTCGTTCCTGAGTGCCGGAAAAGTCCGGAAACATCTGTTTTTCGATCCGAATTTCTTTAAATTGACAGCATCCGTCAACTCCCCAAGGTAGCGTACCATGATCAGTGTTCTGGCCTCCATCCGAGTCAAACCAGGGACCCGCGATGAGTTTCTGAAAGTGTTTATGGACAACATTCCCGCTGTCCTGGAGGAAACAGGATGCGTCGAGTACTTCCCGGCGGTCGATGTGGATTCGGGTTTGGAGATTCAGAATCAGGATCCTGACACGGTGACGGTGATTGAAAAATGGGTATCACTCGAGGCCCTGCATGCTCATCTGAAAGCACCGCATATGGAAGCCTACAGAGACAAGGTCCAGGACATGGTAGTTTCGCTTTCTTTGAAAGTACTACAGCAGGTATCGTGAACCGCCAACGTAAACGAGTGTATTGGCATCGGTGCTGACGCGCACGACTCGATGCTGCGAACCTGGGACGAAATAGACCGATAACCTGCTAATGTCGACCAATATCCAGATCCCGCTGCTGAAGGATCATCATTCCCATCCGCTGTTGTATGCCGCGTTTCGGCAAGCCGTTTCGCTCCAGGGCGTGAAAACGAAAGAGACGGCATCTGAGATTCTGCAGAGGGCGGTATCTGATTCGCCCACCGCGCTAAGCGTTGTTCATGGCTGGCGAAGCAACTTTTTCCAATGGTCGCCGAAAGAAATCGAAGCGATGCCTCCGGTCGCAATCTTCAATGTTTCGCTGCATTCGCTGTTGATCAATTCCGCGGCCAAACAGATTCTCCTCAGGCATTACGGTGACGTGGTCAACCAACTGCACGATCGAACCTGGTATGAGAACAACCTGCGTGTCGTGCTGAACTGGTTCGCAAACCTCTACGCGTCAGCAGAAAACCTGAGGTTGTTTTACGGCGAGATGCTCCGTCAGGGTGTGTATCATGTCGAGGAAATGTTGCTGGTTGATGAGAATGAAATCAATCTGTTTGAGCGGTCTGGAATGCTCGATCGAACGAATTTCTGGGCAGCACCGGACACCTTTGAGTCGCTCAGCAAGTCGGCACGAGATCGGGTTCACGGATTGAAACTGTTTACCGATGGGGCGATCGGTTCAAGAACAGCAGCAATCAAACGCCCGTTTATTGGCGGCAGTGAGAAAAACCTCGGAATGCTGATATATTCGGATGACGAGCTCGCCCGAACGATGGCCCGTTGTATTCAAACGGGCAAGTCGTTGGCAGTTCACTCGATCGGTGATCGGGCAATTGAGCAGGTGATTGAGTCTCTTGAGAAATCCGGATCGGACCTTGGCCGCGTTCCGGAAATCAGAATCGAGCATGCTCAGATGATCACTCTGGAACTTGCCAGTCGCGCAAAAGACCTGGGTGTAATTCTCTGTATGCAACCCAACTTTAGCAGTGATTCGGTGGATTATTCCGATCGGCTTGACGCGGAATATTGTCGGATGAACAACCCGTTTCGCATGTTAATCGATGAATTTGGTTTCGTCGCCGGAGAAGACTTGATTTTCGGAAGTGACGGAATGCCTCACGGAATCGAAGCCGCGGCGTCACAGTCGTTTTTCCCACCGTTTGCAAGCCAGAAATTGACGATTGACGAATTTGTTGCAGCGTATTGCATGGAAGGAACAGCGGAGGGATCGATTCAACTGGCCATCAACGAGGACCTGAAAAAGGTAACCTGCACTGTCATGTAGGATCGTTGGTGGACCATTCCATCTGTAAGGGTGCATTCGTTCATGGAAAGAACGGCCCCATTCTCACGCGGGATGCCGATTGGCATGGAGTGAGTGAATCAGCATGTTGGTTTCTTCCCGTTTTTTCAAACGGGCGTGTTTGCGAATGTCACGATCACCGAAGACCAATCTTTCCTCTTCTGAATCGGGCATCACCAGGGGGACTTCTGTAGGTTTGCCGTTTTGGTCGAGCGCAACAAACGTCAGGAACGAGATCGCCGCCACGTTACGGTCTTCGTCACGCGTGCAATTCTCGGTCATGATCTTGACAAAAATCTCCATTGAAGATCGTCCGACCGAACAGACGTATGATTCCAAAACGACAATGTCGTCTCGCTGGATCGGTTGGTGAAAGTGAACACCGTCGTTGGAAGCCGTGACGACGGAACCGCGACAATGCCGCCGCGCTGAAATAGCGGCCGTCTCATCGATATGCTTCATCAACAATCCGCCGAACATCGTATCGTGTGCGTTGGTGTCGCCTGGCAGAACGATATTCTCCTGTACAGCAAACGACTGGCTCATGGACACGGTTTTTCGTTCGCTCATATTTTGATTCGTTGGATGGAATGTTGTGAGAGATGGTTACGGCATCCGGTCAATGCAGACCCGCTGGGCATCAGACTCGCGCCGCGGCGGCCCAGGGAAACCGATCCGGAATAGGAATGGACAACACCTAAACGCCAAGTCTTCGTTTGATCTTTGATCCTTCCGGCGTCTGCTGGACTTCAAAACCGGCTGCGTGAATCTTGTCTCGATACGCATCGGATGTGGGCCAGTCCTTGTCCTTTCGCGCGGCGTCCATTTGATTGGCCCATTGTTGAGCTTGCTCGAGTTCGGCGGCTTCCGACTCCGATTCGACTTCTTCGGCGGCTCCCGAGATTCCCTCATTTATCGGAGCAACGGAAAGCACGGAGTTCATTTTTTTGAAAACCGCCAATGACAGGTTTGGATCGGGATGGTCGCCTTTGATCCAGGGCAGCATCACACCCAGAGCGCCTGAAATATTCAAATCGTCCGCCAGTGCCAAAGCAAACGCGTCGAGAACCGGGTGAGACAAGTCCACGTCAGCGGACTCGCCGTCAGTTTTTTCTTCAAGGGACTTGCGAAACTCAACCATTCGGTCGATCGTCTGAGCCGAATCAATCAGGCCTTTGACCGTAAAATTCATGTTCATTCGATAGTGTGACTTAATCAATTCGAAACGCAGGACGGCAGGGTGAACCTTCTTTCCCATCTCGACGGGGCTGCCAGTTTTATCGTCGGCGACTTTGACTTTTCCCTCAAAAACATCGCGCGCTGTATAAAAATTGCCAAGTGATTTCGACATTTTTTCGTTTTCCACAAACAGGAAACGGGCGTGGATCCAAAACCTGGCAAACCGATCCTGTCCCGTTGTTCCACAGGACTGGGCGATTTCACATTCGTGATGTGGAAAAATCAGGTCTTCGCCGCCGGTATGAATGTCGATCACGTCACGTCCGAGAAGCTTCCTCGCCATCACGCTGCATTCAATGTGCCAGCCAGGGTAACCGACGCCCCAGGGAGAATCCCATTTCATGATGTGATTCTGGTCGGGCTTCCAAAGCATGAAATCGCCGGGATGCTTCTTGCGTGACTGGTTTTCATCGGATACGCGGCCACCAGCGTTGCTTTTGATTTTTTCGATCGAGTTACCGCTCAGTTGACCGTATTCCGGGAAGCTCTCGACACTGTAATAGACGACTCCGTCTTCCGCGATGTAGGCATGTCCCCGATCAAGCAGTTTTTGAATCATTCCAATCATCCCGTCAACGCCCTCGACATGGTCAGTCGCCCGGGGAACGTTTTGCGGATATTCGTAGGCAACCTTGTATCCCAAACGCCTGGCGTCCTGAAGGAACGCCTGCGTGTAGTACTCGGCAATCTGATAGGGATCGTTGGGATCCTGGATTGCACCTTCGGGAACTCGGCCCGACTTCTTGTTGGCTTTGACCCGATTGGCAGCCTCCATCATCTTGTCGGCTTCGCCCTCAACCATGTGCCCGACATCTGTGATATTCATTACATGATGGACTTCGTTGCCTGCCAATTCAAGGAAACGACGAAGCAGGTCACCAAACAGAAACGAGCGAAAGTTGCCGATGTGGGCAAAATCGTAAACGGTCGGACCGCAACTGTACATTGAAACCTTGCCAGGCTCGAGCGGAACGAAGTCTTCTTCCTGGTTGGTCAGCGAATTATAGAAACGAATTTTCATGGACAGCGATCGATGATTGGTGAAAGCAAGCAGTTGACCTGCTAAAATTTACACGCTATGCACGATTCCGGGCAACCGGAGAAGTTGAAGCCATTTCCGTGACAACGGGCTATTGGGGCAACCCGGTAACATGCCAGATTTCGTAGAGCCACGGATGTACCCAGGGGTTGGCAAGCGAATAACAGGCCGAAACGGCGCTGAACCCCAACAGGATATAACAGATGGCCTTGCCTGATTTGCTGCCGCCCAGCCAATCCACGACGGGCAACATGCAGACAAGCCAAATCGGTGCCAACCAGAATAACCACCTCAGCGAACTGGTAACTCCACCGTAGTTTCGGTCCATTTCCGGCCGCGTCAGGTAAAACGCAACAACAACGCAGGAAACCGAAACTCCTGTCAAACCGAGCCACCGCATTTGAAAACTCCCAGCCATTTTCGCGCCAAACAGCAATGCGAACATGCCGGCCAGGCTCAATAACCAGATCGGTGTGAGCGAGAAAATCCCATGGTGCCCGAACAAAACGTGAAACGCATAGAGATCCCCGGACGCTTGACCGCGGTCGACCGTTGATTTTTTCTCCGCATTCCCATCCAGCCAGTAACTTCCGGGATAATCATACCAGTTGTCCCATGCCCGAATCTCAAAACTGTTTTCATCACCTGTTTTGACAATCGAGAACTGGCAGGGGGATACTTCGTCGCGCACAACCCAACGAACCTCGTCTTGCGGCGAGCCTGGCCAAGCCCCTTTTTCGACGCTGGGAATTCTCAGTTCAAGATAACTCTGTTTGGCCCGTTCCAAAATCTCCGCAGGGAGCTGACCGGCATCAAGCTTGGACGTAAAATCGCCTTCGACGGTCGCTATCACAACTCCATCGCCCCGATGAGCATACGCAGGACGAAACTCTCCATGAGCCAGATAATTGGTTCCGAAAAAAGCTACCGCAACCAGGAACGATGCGGGAACGAATGACAACGCCGTTTTCCTCGGGGACTTTAACAGGCTCAAGAATCCGGCCAGGGCGAAAAACGAAAGAGCCGGCAGCTCATTGGCCGCGGCAAACGCAGCGAACAATCCGCCGCACGCGTAATAGGCCCAGGCTGCATTCGGCTTGCGCCAGATCACCGACAAACAATAAACCGCGATTATCACGCTGACGGCTGCCGGCAAATGATTATTCAATGAAATCGCAAAAGTCGAAAGATAAGTGCCAAATCCAGCGCAGGCCAACACATAATAGCGGGCCCAATCCCGAACTGGCACCGAGTTGATTGTCTTGGCCATGAAGTACAAATACACCGCCCAAGGAACAACACTGACCAGTAGCAACATCAAACGAACCACTTCGATCGGTTGATTGGACAGATCCCAGCCCGTCAAGGACTTGACCGACCAGTAAACGCCAGCCAATATTGTCGGGAGCAAAGTCGGCTTGCTGGAATAAAAATGAAACTGGCCATCGACTCCGACATGGCGAACTTTGTCGATGGAGTCCCAATCAATGGCCTGACCGTCGCGGATCACCTCGTCGATTTCATAGGTTCCCTCGTCACCGAGCGCGCGAATGGTGCACCACCGGCTTCGATCGTTGGCGCTAAAGAAGGGTGAATCGCCCCGAGCCTGATGGTTCTCTACCGTCATCACTCGACCGGCGACCATGGCGAGTGAACAAATGATCAGGATCCAGAAGATCGACCAGTGACGCTGGGCGCAGAAATTCGGCAACTCGCTTGGGCAAGTTTCGTTTTGGTTTTCGATGGAAGCTGGTTGGTTCATCGATTCTATTTCGCGACATGAAAAAAGGAGCAGGCTGTTCTGGTTGAATTTACGTGTTTGCGACCTTCATCTTTGCGGGCATTCTGTTGAGTGACTTTGAATTCAATCTTCCATCGACGATCGACCGCCCGACTTCCGACAATGCGTTTGGGCGTCGGACCACTGTTTTACTGCGCCGACGCGCTCGCTGATCGAATAGGGTTCTTTCCCTTCCTGCCCCCGGGCGACAATAAGTTCCGCCAGGAAACCCATGCACATTAGCTGTGTCCCCAACAGTAGTGCTCCAAGAGAATAAAGAACCAATGGTCGTTGATGTACTGGATCCCAATCCGAAAATGCTTCAAAACTCATTCTCAACAGCCAATAGACGGCCATGTAGCACATTCCAAAGGCACCAAAGGCAAACGACGCCAGCCCAAATGCGCCCAGGACATGCTGCGGACGCTGGTTGTATCCGGTCAAAAAACTGACCGTCAACAGATCAAGAAATCCTTTGGGCAATCGCGACCAACCGTATTTGGACACGCCGTGCTCGCGGGCTCGATGGTTGACAGGAATCTCGCCAACCCGAAATCCCTGCGCCGCAGCCAAGACCGGGATAAAGCGATGCATTTCACCGTACAATTTGACTTCATCAAAAACCTCGCGCCGGTAGATCTTGAACCCGCAATTATGGTCGTGAAGCTTGACCCCCGTCAGCCATCCAACGAGCCAGTTGAAAATTTTGGATGGAAGTGTCTTTCCCACCGGGTCGTTCCGGACGGCTTTCCAACCGCTGACCAAATCAAAATCATCGCCCAGTTTTTCGATCATCCGCGGAATCTCCGCGGGATCGTCCTGCAAATCCCCATCCATCGTGATGATCAGCTCGCCGGCCGCCGCATTTGCCCCGGCGCGAAGCGCGGCGGCTTTTCCGAAATTCCGCCGAAAACGTAAGCACTGAACCAACTCGTTGGCCTCGGCCAGTTGCTTCAGAACTTGCCAACTTCCGTCGCCCGAACCGTCGTCGACGAAAATCAGTTCCAGTTCATATTGGTGAGCTTCAGCAACCGCCTGGATCTGACGATGCAGTTCCGTGAGGGAGCCGTGTTCGTTAAAGACCGGAATGACGACAGAGAGATTCGGCATAGTGGATTGGTCGTGTCGAGGGGAGCCAAAACTACTTGTTTGCTCGGCGGTAAAAGTAGATTATACCAGACGTAAGCAGTTCAGCTGCCAACCAAACGATGCGAATCACGATCGCCGCTACAATCGCCGTGACCGGACCAAAACGTGCCCCCAATAACGGAATCATCACCAGTTCCCTCACACCAATTCCACCGGGCAGCAGTGAAACGAAGCCTGCGACCGTCGCCAAGGAGACGCAAGCAAGCGTCAACGCGAAATCAGCCAGGCGGACTTCCGTGCCCGGAATCCCCTTCAGAACCAACCACAGGCTCAACCCATTCAAACACCAGCCAAGTGTCATTACCATCCAGCCAAAACTCATCGTGGATAAATTCAAACCGTCAAACATGCGAGTCGCATTTCGCCCCCTGGCCGCCCCCATCTTGATCGCAATGCGGCGAAATACGGCTGGCCAGGTCAGTACGCCTGCCCCCAGCGTCAGGACCACTGCGGTCATTTGCAACGCAACGTGATCGCGAAACTGAAACACCAAAAGCAAGCTTGCGATTGCCGAACCGACAAAGATCCAGGTCAACGTTTCGATAAACACGCTCGCTGCCGCCGGAGCGGTTTTGACGTCGTCACCGCGAATCATGTCCGTGCGGATCACGACCACCATTGCCTTACCAGGGACATATTTTCCCAGCTGGCTGGCAAAAAAGGCGAGAAGAACTGGGCCGAATTTTGGTCGTTGGCCCAGTGCGAGCAAGACTCGATACCAAAACAAACACGACAACAACATGGCAGCAACGTACCCGCCGACCGCTAACAGCCACCAAATGTAGTTGACATTGGCAAAATCAAAGTCGCTTTCACTGAGCTGGGCCGTCGACGTGATCGCGGTGTAGATGATCGCCGAGACCACCAAAACCGCCACCAAAATCCGAAAAAACATGATCCAATTCAGTTTTTCCCACAGAGATCTGGTCCTCCCCAATGACTCGTTTTTTGGCTTGCTATCAGTTTTTTGGGCGTCATTTGATGGTAAAGACAAAGCATGCTCTTCCGGTTGGCAGACCTGGATCCAAGACACATCGACCGATATGAGGCGATCGTCAGCGAACTCTATTCCAATTCGCTCTTTACCCGTATGTTATAAAATCAGTAACATTAGCCGCTACCCAGAAACCACGTTGAAAGGTGGAGCAGTCCATGAAAGGAATAATGGCACCTCTGCTGATGTTAGTGATGACAGGGATTGTCGTCGGTCAGCAACCAGATTCGAACTTGTTTCGAAGTACAGCCTATCGGCAAGACCCTTCAACCAATTTCCAGGGTTCAGGTGATCTTGCCGAACAAGCGAACCCGAGTGACATCAAGCCGTTTGATTTGTCGGTCACCGATGAACAAATCCAGGGCATTCGCGACGGCGGTGGACTGCTGTCGAATATCGAACCCCGGGACCCAACGACGGGAAAACGACTCCCTCTCCGGGTTATCAGCTCAATTACCCTGGTTCATGAAAACAACCTCAACCGTCAACTTCCTACTCGAAACTTGTATGGAATGGATGCGGGAACCGGGAAAATCGAGTTTGAACTCGATGATCTGGCCTTACGGGAATTGCAGACCAGCAAATTGATGTTTGAGATTCCCGAGGCGGATCGCGGTAGATTCAGTCAAGTCGCGTTCTACTACCGTGCCCCGGCCTCCAACCCGGCCCAGGCAACCGGATTCGGTTCATCCACCGGAGGTCCATCTTCCAATGATGGCTCTGGTTCGAATCCCTTGACATTCGGACAACCGCCCCAGGATTCGTTTGGCTTGCTTCCGCTTCCCGGTCCCGAAGCAGTTCCGGGGGACGTTGAATTTGTGGGTCCGGTGATGCCAACGAGCAATCAACAGCTTGCCGATGCCAATTGGTCGGGAGGCAGGAATTTTGGTTCGGTGACTCCGACCAACCAGGTACCGGATAGCAACCAAGCAACGGGCTGGACGATTCCTCAAACCAGTCCTCGACAGGAAACCCTGGCTGAATACCAAAACCGCATCAGGATGGAAACGCTGAAACAGGAGCAAATCGCAGCTGATTTGAAGCAGCAGGAGATGGCCCGGATGCAGCGTGCCAATGATTCTCGATTGAGCCAATTTGGCACCGGTGGTTGGCCTGACCCGAATCAAGCAGGGCAAACAGGTCCCGGATCCAGCGTCCTCGTTCAGCCAAGTCTCTCTGAACAACAGATCACGGACCGACTGGCATTTCTCCAAAGACAACAGGAAATCAAAGCCTACGAGCAGAATCTCGCCTTGCGTGAAGCCGAACTGGCAAAACAGAAGAAGGAAATCGAGTACCAGAAGTTTGTCGACAGTCTTAGAGTCAACCCGAACAACGACAGCATTACCCGGTTTCCGACTCAAACAGGGCCGGTTCCGGCGACCAACTACCAACCGGTTGGCCCGGTCCTGGAACAACCAGCAAGATATGCATCTAACAGCACGGACAACAATTTTGGTAACGCCGTGCTTCCAACTGGACAGACACCACAATCGCGTCAAGTGGATAACAGCGTCAAGCCGCTGCCTGCTGGTGGGGTGGGTAAATTCGTAGCATCAATTCCCGCCGGAAACGGCGTCGGGGCAGTGGACCTGAAGCAAAACATCGGTAACGACAACGGGTTGACCCAACAAAAGAAGGAAAAGCGGTCTGAAGGATTTGTCTACTTCATGCTGCTGTGTTCACTGGGATTGAACATCTACCTCGGATTAATCTCTCGGGGGTTTTACGTCCGCTACAACGAACTTGCAGACGAACTGAGAGAGACGTTTACGGCAACGATGTAACAAGCCACGCTGGAGAAGGATGCTGGCACAAATTTTTCCGGGAAACATCTCTTTACGTGAAACACGTTCGTCGGCACAATGCCGAGCACAGAAAATTCCGACAACTTGAGGCGGCAAGATTCAGCGAATGGATTGCTGAAACCAACTCAAGAGCCTCACGACAGCAAGGAGTGCTGATAGTGAAAACTAAGCGATGGATCGCGGCGTTTTTCGCCTGCTTGGCAATTACAACGTTTGCAAACACGACCTCCACAATGGCTCAGACTAAGGTCGCCATTGTCGATGTCGGCTTGATCTTCAAAAGCCACACCAGCTTTGAGCAACGACTCGAGGCCCTCAAAACGGAAGCCGAACAGTTCAAATCGGTTTCCTTGCAACAGCAGCAACAGTTGATGCAAAAAGCTGAAGCCCTCAAACAGTATCAACCTGGCTCACAGGAATTCAAGAATCTTGAGACCAAACTTGCCCAGGAATCAGCCGCAATGGAGGTCGATCAGCGGGACAAGATGCGTTCATTGATGCAGCAGGAAGCCCAGTTGCATTTTCAAACGTACGCCGACGTCAACAAGCTGATCGCGACCTACTGCGAAAGCACGGGCGTGCAATTGGTCCTCCGATTCAACAGCCAGGAAATGGACCCAAGGAATCCGAACTCAGTGATGCAGCGAGTCAACGGCAGTGTCGTCTATCACGACCCGTACAACGACATCACACCCCAAATTGTCGCAAGAATCAGTCAGCTCAATGGAACGGCCAACGCCGGTGTCGGGTCCACCCGTTAGTGATTCCTGGCGATCGTGCGGCCTCCACGTCACCCTGAGATACCTGAAAGTAAACCCTTGTACCTCCCCCGAAAACAAACGACGATTGCCGACAGCGTTTCAGTATCCGGATTCGGGTTCTGGAGTGGGAGAGACGTTCAGCTGACATTCAATCCTGCGACGCAGGATTCGGGAATCGTGTTTGTCAGAACCGATGTTGCAAGTCGACCGAGGATTCCGGCGGTGATCCAAAACCGTGCTGACGGGCCACGGAGAACGTCGCTGGTGGCTGACGGTTGCACTGTCGACATGGTGGAACATGTGTTGGCCGCACTGGCGGGTCTTCGTATCGACAATTGCGAGATACATGTAAACCGGGCCGAAATCCCCGGCTGCGATGGATCAAGCCAGGCCTTTATCGAGGCCCTCGCTCAAACGCAAATCGTATTTCTGGAATCCGAACGAAAAGTAACCCGGGTTGAATCGACGATACGAGTCGGTACCGAAGACTCGTGGATTCAGGCCGAACCGGTGGAATCAGGTCAGCTGGAACTGGTTTACCAACTGCAGTACGAATGCCCCGCCATCGGGGCTCAGTCGTACAGTTCGATCATCAATCCCGAGATTTTTGCCCGCGAAATTGCCCCAGCTCGAACGTTTGTTCTGGTCGAAGAAGCCAATCAATTGAAGCAACTGGGACTGGGAAAACGAGTCAGCTACCGGGAGATACTGGTGTTTGATGAAACGGGCCCGATTGAAAACGAACTGCGATTCGTCGACGAATGTGCCCGCCACAAGTTATTGGACATGATCGGTGATTTTTCCCTGGCAGGCACTGACTTGATTGGAAAATTCACTGCTTCTCGAAGCGGACATCGTTTGAATTCTCAAATGGTTTTTGCCTTGCTTCAACAAATCGTATTAAACAAACCTATCCGCATGTCAGCCTGAAATGAATACCCGTGGACCTACTTCCCTTTAACCGCGACTCGCAGTCATCGGACCAACCGGAACCGGCTGCCGCCAAAGTGTCAAATCTCGCCTGCGTCGATCCCGGGGCAGAACTCAGTCCCGGAGTTGAAATCGGTCCCTTCTGTGTGATTGGTCCGAAAGCCAGGATTGGTCGAAATACAAAACTGATCAATAACGTGACCATCCTCGGAGATGTCACACTCGGGGAAGACAATGTCGTTTCCCCTGGCGCCGTTCTGGGAGGGGCCCCCCAGGACCTCAGCTATCGTGGCACTGAAACCAAAGTCGTCATTGGTGACCGGAATGTGATTCGCGAATGTGTGACGGTCAACCGGGCAACCGAGAAAGAAGACGGTTTTACGAGAGTTGGAAACGACTGTTATCTGATGGGAAACGTCCATATCGCCCACGATTGCCGGGTTGGGGATCGAGTCATCATCGGACATGGAACCATGCTGGGCGGCCATGTTCATGTTGACCACCACGCAACACTTTCGGGAGCCATTGGCATCACTCACTATGCGGCAATTGGATGCTATGCCTTTGTCGGTGCGGCCAGTCGCGTACTACAGGACATTGCTCCGTACATGTTGGCCGACGGAAGCCCGGCCCGGGCACGATGCATCAACATCGTCGCGCTCCGGCGAAACGATTTCGACCAAACCGTGATCGATGCGATCAATGAAGCCTATCGGCTGATGTATCGGGCCAGAGTCGGATTGGCCAACTGCGAAGAAATCCTTGAATCCAAAGGGCACCTGCTTCCTGAGATTCGGCACTTCCTGGACAAGGTTGCCATTTCACAATCGGGTCGCCATGGACGAGGTCGTGAATTAAGGAGGAAAGCCGCGTGACAAAACTACGAGTTGCCGTCATTGGTGCAGGGCATCTGGGCAAGATCCATGCTCGTCTGTTAAAAACCCAGTCCAACGTCGACCTGGTTGCCGTTGCTGATCCAAGTCCGGCAGCCCAACGGCAGGTCCTTGATCAGATCGAAACCCAAGCGGTCAGCGACTATCGAAAACTAATCGGGAATATTGACGCCGCGATCGTTGCGACTCCAACCCGAATGCACTTCGAAATCGCCTACGAATTGCTCAGCGAAAAAATCCACACCCTGATCGAGAAACCACTCACCGATTCTGTTTCGGATGCCCAGGAATTGGTCCACCTCGCGGACCGCAATGGCTGTGTCATTCAAGTCGGCCATGTTGAACAGTTCAACCCGGCGATCCAGGCAGCCCTGGACGTCGTGGGCCAGCCAAAATTCATTCAAGCCTCGAGAATGAGCGGGTACACTTTCCGCTCCACCGATATCGGAGTCGTTCACGATCTGATGATCCACGATATTGACCTGGTCAATTCAATGTTTCCCGGCGACGTACTGGAAACACGAGCCACCGGGATGTCGATGTTCGGCCACCACGAAGATATCGCGCAGGCTCGCATCCAATTCACTTGTGGTGGAGTCGCTAATCTGACCTCATCGCGCTGCAGTTTCACTTCAGAGCGTTCGTTTCAGATTTTCGGAACCAAGGGATTCGCAAGCGTTGATCTGGGCGCAAGCAAGGTAACCTTCGTCCAGGTGCCAACCTGGATTCAGAATCGTAAATATGACCTGTTGGACACCACCCCCGAACAACAGGCGTTTATACGGGATGAGCTGTTTACCAGGATTCTGCCAAAATCCGAAATCGAAATTCCAAAAACCAACGCAATTCTGTCGGAACAAAGGGACTGGATCGAAGCCATTGAAAACAACGCGTCACCCAAAGTGACCGTCGAACAGGGAAGACAGGCGGTTGCGATCGCTCAAACCGTAATCGACTCGATCACCGCCCACCGTTGGTCAGCCGCCGATGCCCAAAGCACCGGGCCATTTGGCGTTATTCCAGGAGCCGCGCCCGCGTCCTCCAATTCAGTATTGCCGTTCCCGACTGGCAAAAAATCAAAACGAAGCAAAGCAGCCTGAGAAGTGCGTTTTGCGGCAAGTTTACATCGTTAGAGTTCCTTGCCAGTGACGGGTTTATTGATAAAAGCCATCAACGCGAGTTTCTTGCCATGCTCTTACACGGACGGCATGATTTTTGGGGATCTCGGCGGCACGATCTGGAATCGATTTGTTGGAGCCAGTCGTTGTAATTGCGATCGGGATTCTTGGCGTTGTCAAATCGACCATCACGTCGTTCATCGGCGCTGTGTCGGCCATTACCACCGTTTGACGTCGCTTGATATCGAGTCCATCGCTGATAAGCTGCCCTTACCGGCTTTTTGAGAGCATCCAAGCCTGTTTCGACCTGGGTCTTTGTCGTCTCAAGAACAGGGCCAAGCCTCCCAACCCCATCGCAAATCCTGTAAACGGCTCGGGGACGGATCTCAATTGGATTGCATCGATTTCTTCATAGTTACCCAAATCGTGATCCGTATCGGTATAGACTTTCAATCCTTTGACCAAAAAAGCAGTTTGAGCAAAGTCAATTGAAAATTCGACCACTGTCCCCGGCGCGCTGGGATCAACACCAGTCCAGACTGTGTGAAGGGCGTCAGACATATCGACGACATCGACCTGGTAGACAGCGCCATTTCCCAACGTCTCGAAAATTGAAAACCCGGTTGCAAATACGGGAGTATCAAATTCGACCGTGATGAATTCCAGGTTGCCGTTTATCGAAGCAGGAGCCCAGGCAGTTGCGAAATCTCCATAACTGAACGTATCCGGTGCACCCAATGTTTGATTCGCCGACCAATCGGACGAACTAAATTCAGAACTGAAACTTGTTACCGTGGCAGCCCATTGTATGATGTCAGCATGAGCGACCGATTGATTGAGGACGAATGCTGCAACAAGAAGAGAGAAAACCTTTTTCATCTGCCACCTCCCGATTTACGCCGTGAGCCCGAAAGCCGATCCCAGCCTCAAGCCCGAGTTTACTTCATGGTTTGATTGCCATAGTTATGACACTTTTTTACGGTATGATTCTGTCAAGTCGCAAAAGGAATCGAGGCCCATTCAAGTGGTGCTCGTTCCGGCATTGAGTGTATCAATCAGTTCGGCATTTATTGTCTGTTTGACTTGACGTTTCTCCACAAGTTACGATTAAAACGATTAGGGTTTAATCCATTCGTCTGCATATCTCTTGCGTACGCATGTCCTGGGTCGAACCTGGAAAATGCCTTTGATCAAACGGGAGAATGATCGACAATTTCATTAACAGGAACATCGCAGCGAGAGTCGTCAGTTCCAGGCCGCCTCCAGCGTGCCAATGCTGGAACTCGACAGTTTGATGGGCGGCATCGAGACGCCTCCGCTTTGAGTTTGTCGTCTCCAGGAGTGCTGTCGGCATCCATCTGGAAAGCCTGCGCCACAGGGTAAATGTTGTGCACTTGATGCCTCAGGGTGTGAACGAACTCATGCGTTACCATCACGCTTCGCAAACCGGGACTCGCAGCGCGGATGGCGATCTTGGGCCGTGAGACGGAAACAGTCACCTCCGCTAGAAGCCCGACCCTGGCTTTGATCAGGTTTCCGCTTCCATGGACACTCGTCGAGGTTTTTCCCGGAAGAATTCCCTTACCGATGCTCGTTTCAACTTTCACATCGTTCGTGGCAACTTTGCCGTCCCGGCCGTCGTTACCAACGTGCGCGGAATCCGCCCGTCCTTGAAAACCCCATTGAGTTCACGGATCGCCACCTTGCATGGCGTCTTCCAGTCTGTGACCAATGAATCCAGCCTTAAGCGGATCGTTGGCAGATGCCAACCGTCTTCTTGTTGAGTGGGGAGCGAATCCGATTTTGGCACTCGCCAATTGTGTATCTCCGCGATTAATACAGCCTGATGCATTTGACGGTGCGGTGCAGGTCACTGCGTTGCCGCCTGCATCCAATCGATGAATCGCGTTTTTAAATCCTGATAAACGTCAGGGTGTTGTTTTGCCAGATCATTCTTCTCGCCGATATCCTCTGCCAGATTGTACAGTTCAAAATCAGTAGATCTGGCGACTCTGACAGCGCTGTCAAATTTGCCGTTGTGATTTGGCATTTCTGCCACCAGTTTCCAGTCGCCATGCAGCGCGCCGCTCTTGCCATAGAGTTCCCAGAACAGGTAGCGGTCTGGCAGTTGTTTACCGCCACCCGAACGCAAGTGATCCAGCAGTGAAATGCCACTGACCGCGTAATGCGCATTCTTCGCAGGCACTTTGATCGTTGCTGCCTCAAGGATTGTTGAAAACAGATCAAAGTGCATTGCATCGGCATTGCTGACGATACCTGACGGGATCACGCCCGGCCATTTCATCACGGCAGGCACACGAATACCGCCTTCGTATGTCTGCCCCTTGCCGCCGCGCAGTGGACCGTTGTTGGAAGGGTATTTGTCAAGAATACCGCCGTTGTCGGACAGGTAGATCACGAATGTGTTTTCTGCGATTCCCAGATTTTCCAGTGTCCTGAGGATATCTCCCACACGGGCATCGGCGTGGCTCATCACGGCATTGTAATCTCGGCGGGGCTGCTCGATGCCCTTCGCCGCATACCGTTCCAGCCATTCAGGCTTGCCGGAGTCTCTGGATGTCGTGGCGTTGTGAAGCGGGCCATGCACCGCATTAAACGGCACGTAGCAAAAAAACGGTTTGTCATGATGCTCTTGAATAAACGCGATCGCGTGATCAGCAAACAGATCGGTCGTGTGTTTGTAATGGGTGAAGGGTGTGCCGTTGTGCAATACGCGTGTGTGCCTTGACATCCAGTAGGGATGTGCCCCACCCAGAAATCCGGTAAACGTGTCAAACCCACGGGAAAGAGGCAGATTCTTGCGATCGTATCCCAGATGCCACTTGCCAAACATGCCGGTGGCGTAACCTGCCTCCTTCAAAAACTGGGGCAGCATTTTGACATCATCTTTGATGCGCCGGACGGCGGGATCCCAGCCGTCTGCCGGAGGATCGTCGCGCTTCGACTTGGTGCCCGGCCCTCGCCACATGCCGTTTTCAAGGCTGTACAAACCCGTCATAAAACTGGAACGGGACGGTGCACACAACGGATTGACACGGAACCGGGTAAAACGCACGCCCGCGCTGGCAACGGCGTCCATCACCGGTGTCTGAACGTCAGTTTCCCAGTAACTGCTTGCATCGCCATACCCCTGGTCATCACTGACGATCAACAGAATATTCGGCTGATCGGCTGCGCTGATCTGTGCGATCGCAGCAAATAAGAAAAAACATAGCCGGAAACAGGTCTTGGATTGCATTTTGTTCTGGATGATCTCTCTGGTCGATTTTGTGCCTGTCCGGATGTTAACATCCTGCCCGAGTCTTCGATGCGCAGAACAACAGAAATCCTTTTTTGAGAACATGGTCAAACAAGTCAGCCTTCGCCATGCCCATCAAATACATGGCCTTGGGAGCAAATCGGCCGACAGATTTTCAGCCGAATATGGATTATTCTCACTTCTACCGATACGCAATTCGAATCGTCCCATATTACTACCGTTTTTTCGGATCGACGCAACTTTCTGTCACACCGTGTTTGCATCGTCCGCGCTGCGGATTCTCTCATCGACGATTTGGTCACGTCGATCAACGAATCCATCGCGGGCGAAACAAATCGGGTCCGTCGGACCTACGCCAGATCACGATCTTCGAACAATACAAGTGCCAACAGCATTGCCATTGAACCGTAGAGCGCCGTATAGATGATCGACCAACCGATGTAGGACATCGGGACCGGCGAATTCGTGTTAATCGCGGCTTGAACATCGAAGTGATTCAATACGGGGAACACGATCGCGATCAACTGGCCGAAGACAACCACGGGCTCGAATGCGGCAAAAGACGACTGCACCAGGAGCGGCGTCAGATGTCCCAAAACATATACCGAAAAGCAGATCAAAAAATTCGCAAGGATGCCAAACCGGGTTGAGATGGCCACACAGATTGCAACAAAGATCAATACCTCAAGGAAACACAGGAACACACCTGGAATCACGTAGTACGCTTCCTGGAAACACTGCGGCCATTCACAGAGTCCTTTGGACGCCTCTTGATAATCGTAAATTGGTTTGTACGAAGTCCAGACGAAAAACCACAAGCCGAGCACAATGAACATTACTGCGATCGCCATCGCAATACCGGTAAACTTGCCTAGAATAAACTGCCGACGGCCAACCGGCTTGGACAATACCGTCAACGCAGTCCGCCCTTCAATCTCTTCGGCAACCGACTTGCTGGCCGCCCAAATTGCCAGGAAAATGGCCAGCACCCGGATCAGGGTCAGTCCCGAATCCTTGTACATCTTGATGTCCTCGCCAAACGTATTGTACGGAACATAGATTGATCCGACGATAAAGAGGCCGCCAAGAATCATCACCAGCAAGAAAAGTGGCTGGTTAACTTCTGTTTTAAATGTCGAGTGGGCAATCGCATAAACTTTCGGGCACATCGTCGCCAGGATGAGATATAACAAGTAGGTTACGACCACAAGGATCGCAATCCCCGGAATTGCACTGACTTCCTGATAGATCGGAGCAATCGCCCACGTAAGCTTGACGTTGGCGACAGATTCCGAATTGCCGGTATTTCGAAAGTACAGACTTTCAACCGCTTCCAACGGGATCGGCCCTCGACCATCGAGTCGTTGCCGAATCATTATGGGCTCGTCTCTGGCCGGCAGATCCATGATGTAAGCCGCGGGCAGATCCTTGTCCATCGGTGCTGCCGCCATTTCCAATCGACGATTGGACTGGACGGTCACAAACTGAAGCTCCTGTCCATCAAAATTCACTTCGACCGGCGTACCCGAGTCATTTTCATTGACTCCGGGAAGCTGAAATTCCTGTTCGAACACTCCCGTGAACGGAAGTCGCTTCAGGGAATCCACCAACTCCATCGGAGCATCCACGAACTTGATCAGTCCAAATCCGTTGAATTGCGCGAGAACCAAACCCAGAATCGCAAACACGGTCATTGCGATGCAGACCTTGTTGACCCAACCCAGGAATCCCTCTTGAAATAATCCCCAGGTTTCGCCGATCATTCGGCGGGCAACGAGGTTCCAGACACCAAATCCAATCAACATGCAGAACAACACGGCGAAACCCATTGGCATGGCAAACGCTGAATCGAAGATTCTGGCCCCCACGCGCCAATAAAAGAAACCCAACAGCAAACCCAGGTAGACCAACCCGGACAGCAGACCAAGGCCAATCCTGAGCCCCGGTTTTTCGGTAACCGAGTTGATTCCAGTGATTCGCTGGCAGACAACGATTTTCAGCATCATCAACAATACAAGCGCAAACCCGATGGCGACACCGAGCGAGATAATCCAAACCGGAGTCAGCCAGTTGGTAACTTTGATACTTTGAGCAAGCAAAAATGGGACAGAAGTCATACTTAGATCGTCTTATTCTGGAATGGCCATCGTCGAACCAGGCGCGGGCTTAGGCAAAAGCCGATTGATATCCTAGTAGTTACGCCCATTATGCTCGTAATGTTCAGATTCTTCAAAGGGACAGCCTGAACAGTTTCCCGGACACTGGCAGGCCGGTGGTCGCTGATTCCGAATAGGCTGATTCAAGGGATAATTTCGAAGCTGGAAAACTCACCTGTCGCGGGCAGATCGCGTTTCTCGACTTGCGTCACCGAGCCGTGGGTCGACTCGCAAACCTCACGAATAAAGCGTTCAATCGCCTCCGACTCGCCTTCCAGGACCATCTTGACCCGACGGTCCGGCAGATTTTGCACGGTGCCGACGACATCGATCGAACGCGACAACTGCCGCGCCGTATAACGAAATCCGACGCCCTGGACGTGACCGGAAATTAAAACTTCGATTCTTTTGAAAGCTCTGCCTCGTCGACGATTTTTCGTTCCAAAACTCCGATTATTCCCAGACAGCATACAACCGACCCAGCCACTTCGCGCCATCCGGATTTACCGATAAAAAAACCCCGTCGGTTGAAACCAACACGACGGGGCCGGAACAGAAAAGAGGCCGAATGGAATCGGTCCAAAAATAATCGTCGATGATACCAGTCTTCGAGGTATTGTCCAGAAAATTCCGCGGACCTGATCGAGGTTTTTCCCCCTGCGATTTTCACGAACAAGGTTGAATCAAATTCCGATGGAACCTACGAATCAAGAACTCGCCGAGTTTTCTGCGGCCAGCCGCGAGGCAGCCCGATTGGGAGGCGAGGTATTGCTCAAATGGCTGGGTAAAATCACGGTTCGAGAAAAAGGGTTTCGCGACCTCGTGACCCAAGCCGATTTTGAATCCCAATCCGTGATTCGTGATTTCCTGACACAGGAGTTTCCCCGGCACCGTTTCGTCGGCGAGGAGTCGCAACCCGCGGAGGGCATTCGGCCTGCCTCGGATTTTTGCTGGATCGTTGACCCCTTGGATGGCACGACGAATTTCGTCCACGAACTCCGTTCGTTCTCGGTTTCGGTTGCGCTGTGCAAACATGACTCGGCGATTGTCGGGACCGTCCTCGACCCCGTTCTCGCTGAGTGTTACGCCGCGATCCGAGGGCAGGGGGCGACCCTCAATAATCAGCCGATTCGGACCAGTAACTGCAACCAGATTGCCAAGTCGCTCTTTGTTGTCAGTTTTGCGCGCGGCACAAAACGTGACGATCCGGACGTGACTCGTTTTCTCAATGTACTCGAACAGGCCGGCAGCACCCGGAGGCTGGGATCCGCCGCGCTCAACCTCTGTTTTGTGGCTTGTGGACGCGTCGACGGATATTGGGCCACCAGCCTCTCCAAGTGGGATGTTGCGGCAGGCTGGCTGATCGCGACAGAGGCCGGCGCGACCCTGGCCGATTTTACCGGAGCGCCTCTCACGCTGGAGCGCCCCCATTTCTGTATCACAGCAACGCCCGAACTTTTCGCGCAGGCCAAACCATTGCTGGAAGTCTGAATCGTTGCACCTTTCTCGCAATCGCCGGGATGCCCCATCCGCTATCGGCCAATCGGTGGGAAGCGAAACTCTCAGAAATTATGGTTGAGTGCGTGTGCAACAACAAACCGGAAAACACACGGAACGACCGGAAAATCAATCGCCAGAGCAAAAAAAAGACGGCATACCCAAGGACCGAATTTCGGCCATCGTTATCTGCCGCCACGGATTGTCGCAAACCAATCAACCGAAGATTATCCTGCATCGGTTTTTCGCTTGGCCTCCTCCGCCTGTTTCCTTCTCGCTTCGTTCGCGTCATTGATTTTCTTGGCATGAGCCAGAAC